>CAJUCM010000015.1:40708-44079 GCA_910585235.1 uncultured Christensenella sp. | reverse complement strand
AAAACAGGCGATCGCAGAGCGCGACTTAAAACGCGCGACCGACCGCGAATTGAAAAATTACCGCTCTTTCTGAACGATTATTTTATTCGGAATCGGCGATCTGAACAAACCAACGCATATCTTCTGGTTCATAAAAAAGCTGTTTTTCCCGTCCCGCGACGATAAGCGTATAACGCACGGGAAGCACCGAACCCGCACGCGCGGAAGCGCGCTCAATGAACTTTACGCGTTCGACAAAGAACTTTCTGCCGTCCTCCCACTTGATCCATACAGGGCGCATTCCGCCCTCGGACGGAAACAGTACTTCGACTTCCACATAAACTTTTTTATAACCCATGCGTTCAGTGTGTGCATTTTAACGAGAAAAACAATGATATGATCATAGTAAGGCGATCAATGAAATGGAGAAAATAATCATTATCGGCTGTTCCGGTAGCGGAAAAAGTACGTTTGCGCGAAAATTATCTGCCAAAACAAATATTCCGTTGTATTACTTGGATATGATATGGCATAAACCGGATAAAACCACGCTGACGGAAAGAGAATTCGATGAACAACTTAGCGCGCTGTTGAATCAAGACACATGGATCATAGACGGCAATTATCAAAGAACGCTTGAAATGCGGTTAAAAAAATGCGATACGGTGTTTCTTTTAGATATTCCGACACATATCTGTTTAGAAGGCGCAAAATCCCGCATCGGAAAACAGCGCGTGGATCTGCCTTGGCTGGAAACGGAATTTGAAGAAGACTTTCAGCAATGGATATATCAATATCCGAACAAATCACTGCCGAAAATCATGGAATTATTGGACAAATATAAAAACGACAAGCAAATTATTATTTTCAAATCAAGAGATGAGGCGGAAAATTTTTTAGCAAATTCTTTATAATGAGTTACAATTTATCGGATCATAAAAGAGAGCGGAAATTCTCCGCTCTCTTTTATGATTTTAGTTTTTACACGTTTACTTTCCCCTGCTCGCCGAGATACGCCTTGTGCGATTCAAGGATCGGATCGATCTCGTTTTTAATAAATTCGACCGTCTGTTCGGGAGCGCGCCCAACGAACTTGCGCGCATCAACGATTTCTTTGAGTTTTCCGTGGACGGGTCCGAACACCTCCTCTTTTTCGATGAGTTCCAAAAGATTGTTGTCCTTTCCCTCACGCTTGACGTTATTGCCCGCTTCCATAGAGAGCTGACGGATTTTTTCGTGCAGTTCCTGCCTGTCGCCCCCCGCCTTGACGCATTCCATGATAATATTTTCCGTCGCCATAAAGGGAAGTTCCGCGTTCACGTGTTTTGCGATGACTTTATCGTAAACCACAAGATTTTCCGAAACGTTCAGATAGATATTCAGGATCGCGTCCACCGTCAAAAACGCCTGCGCGTTGACGATACGGCGGTTGGCGGAATCGTCGAGCGTGCGCTCGAACCACTGCGTGGACGCCGTGATCGCACTGTTCATGGGAAGAGACACCATATAACGGCAGAGCGATCCCATCCGCTCCGAACGCATGGGATTGCGTTTATACGCCATTGCGGAAGAGCCGATCTGACTCTTTTCAAACGGTTCCTCCACCTCCTTCATGTTCTGCAAAATGCGGATGTCATTGGAGAATTTATAGGCGCTCTGCGCGATCTGGGAAAGCACGCACAAAACGTTATAATCGAATTTCCGCGTATAGGTCTGCCCCGTAACTCCATAGACCTTATCGTAACCGAGCTTACCGACGACCTTCTTTTCAAGCTCTTTCACCTTTTTCGTGTCGCCGTCAAAGAGATCGAGAAAACTCGCCTGCGTCCCCGTCGTTCCCTTGACGCCCCGCAGACGGAAGCTCTTTATGAGGTTCTGTAAATTTTCATAGTCCAGCATCAGATCCTGCAACCACAGCGTTGCGCGCTTGCCGACCGTCGTAAGCTGAGCAGGCTGTAAATGCGTAAACCCAAGCGTAGGTAAATCCTTGTAAGCAAGCGCAAATTTTTTGAGTTTATCCATCACGTTGACGAGTTTTCTCAAAAGGATCTGCAAACCGTCGCGCATGATCATAAGCTCGGAATTGCAATCGACAAAACAGCTCGTCGCGCCAAGATGAATAATACCCTTTGCAGAAGGCGCAACATCGCCGTACGCCTTGACGTGCGCCATTACGTCGTGCCGGACCTGCCGTTCGTATTCGTCCGCCTTGGCATAATCAATATCGTTTTCATGCGCTTTGAGTTCTTCAATCTGAGTCTTTGCAATCGGAAGCCCCAACTCCATTTCGCTCTCTGCAAGCGCGATCCAGAGCTTTCGCCAAAGGCGGAACCGCTTTTCGTCGCCGAAGTTTTCCTGCATCTCACGGCTCGCATAGCGGGTATTCAGCGGGTTTTCATACAGTGCTTTGTCAGACATAATACTCTCCTAAACGTGTTTCGGTTCGGGATATTCAACTCCGAAGGTCTCTACGGTCACTTTTTTCATGCGTTGAGGCTTGACGGGTCTATCGCCGTAGCCCTTGGGCGTCGTTGCGATCTCGTCCACCACCTCCATACCGTCCGTGACTTTTCCGAACGCCGCATACTGTCCGTCAAGATGCGGAGAATCCTTGTGCATGACGAAAAACTGCGACCCTGCGGAATTCGGCGCCATAGCTCTCGCCATGGAGAGAACCCCTCTTTCGTGGCGGAGATCGTTCTTAAATCCGTTCCCGCGGAATTCCCCCGCGATCGTATATCCGGGACCGCCCGTACCCGTTCCCATAGGGTCTCCGCCCTGAATCATGAATCCTGCGATCACGCGGTGAAAAACCGTACCGTTGTAAAACCCTTTTTTCACAAGGCTGATAAAGTTGTTTACGGTGTTCGGCGCCACTTCCGGATAAAGTTCTGCGCGGAACGTTTTTCCGTTCTCCATTTCAAAAACCACGATCGGATTTTGTGCCATTTTTTATATCTCCTCGAATTTATTTATTTTTGTACCCGCTTCCTTAAAAAGTTCCATGGAAAAATCGTCGGGATACCCCTCTTTATAGACAACCCTTTTGATCCCTGCGTTTATAATCATTTTTGCACAGATCACACAGGGCTGATGCGTACAGTAGAGCGTTGCGCCGTCAATGTTGATCCCGTAGCGCGCCGCCTGTATGATCGCATTCTGTTCCGCGTGAGCCGCATAACAGGTCTCCGCATGCGTTCCGCTCGGAATGTTCATTTTCTCCCGCAGGCATTCCCCGCGCTCCATGCAGGAAGAAATTCCCGCGGGCGCGCCGTTATAGCCCGTCGTCATGACGCGCTTATCCTTTACGATCACCGCACCCACCTTGCGGCGATAGCAACTCGCCCAAGTTCCGACGAGTTCGGTAAGTTCCATAAAGCGTCTATCCCACT
>CAJUCM010000015.1:27885-40698 GCA_910585235.1 uncultured Christensenella sp. | reverse complement strand
CCACTTTTCCATAAATTACCTCCAAACGATTATAGCACAAATGCTTGTAGCGTGTCAACAGCGCATACACAAGAAATTGCGATTTGCCCGTAAAAGAATTTACAGAAAAACGGAAAATTTTTCAAAAAAGCCGTTTGAGTTACACAAAAAGGCGTGTATAATATATACGGTTACAGAAAAAGAATTTTTTAGGAGGCATTTTATGAATATTAAACCTTTATTCGACAAGGTAGTCGTGGAAGCGGTTACCGTAGAAGAAAAGACGAAGAGCGGATTCTTTCTCCCCTCTTCCGCACAGGAAAAGCCGCAGGTCTGCATCGTCGTTGCGGTCGGTCCCGGAGGGATTGTGGACGGCAAAGAAATTACGATGCAGGTCAAGAAAGGCGACAAAGTTCTCTGCTCCAAATATGCGGGAACGGACTTCAAAGTAGACGGAAAAGAATTCACGATCTTAAAACAGAGTGACATTCTTGCAATCGTAGAATAATCAGGAGGCATAATATTATGGCAAAACAAATCAAATACGGCGACGAAGCCAGAAAGGCGCTTGAAACGGGCGTAAACATTCTTGCGGACACAGTGAAAATTACCCTTGGACCCAAGGGCAGAAACGTGGTTCTCGACAAAAAATTCGGCGCTCCCCTCATCACGAACGACGGCGTGACGATCGCAAAAGAGATCGAACTGCCCGATCCCTTTGAGAACATGGGCGCGCAGCTCGTAAAAGAAGTTTCCACCAAAACCAACGACGTGGCGGGCGACGGAACGACGACGGCAGTTCTCCTCGCGCAGGCAATCATCCGCGAGGGACTTAAAAACCTTGCCGCAGGCGCAAACCCCATTATTTTGAGAAAAGGTATTGACAAAGCGGTCGAAACCGCAGTTGCGCAGATCAAATCCATCTCCAAAGCGGTTGACGGCAAAAAAGCGATCTCGCAGGTAGCCTCGATCTCCGCAGGCGACGAGACGGTCGGCGAACTCATCGCAAACGCCATGGAGACGGTCGGCAAAGACGGCGTTATCACCGTTGAAGAAGGAAAATCTATGACGACGGAACTTACGACCGTTGAAGGAATGCAGTTCGACAGAGGCTACGCTTCCGCCTATATGGTGACGAACACCGATAAAATGGAAGCCGTTCTCGACAACCCCTACATTCTCATTACCGACAGAAAAATTTCCAGCTTGCAGGAAATTCTCCCCGTCGTGGAGCCCCTCGCGCAACAGGGCGCACGCCTCCTCATCATTGCCGAGGACGTCGAGGGCGACGCGCTCGCGGCGCTCATTGTCAACAAACTCAAAGGCGTATTCAACTGCGTTGCGGTAAAGGCGCCCGGCTTTGGCGACAGAAGAAAGGAAATGTTGCAGGACATCGCAGTTCTTACGGGCGGAACGGTCATCTCCTCCGACCTCGGCTATGAACTCAAAGACGCTACGATCGATATGCTCGGCAAGGCAAATCAGGTCAAAGTCGATAAAGACAACACGACGATCGTGGACGGCGCAGGCAACAAAAAGGAAATCAAGGCGCGCGTTGCGTCCATTAAATCCCAGATCGAAGTCACCACTTCCGACTATGACAGAGAAAAATTGCAGGAACGCCTTGCAAAACTTGCGGGCGGCGTTGCGGTCATCAACGTAGGCGCGGCGACCGAAGTAGAAATGAAAGAGAAGAAACTCAGAATCGACGACGCGCTCGCGGCGACCCGCGCGGCGGTCGAAGAAGGATACGTTCCCGGAGGCGGAAGCGCGCTCCTGAGCTGTATTCCCGCCCTCAAAGAGCTTGTCTCCTCCCTCTCCGGCGACGAAAAGACGGGCGCGGCAATCATTCTCAAAGCGTGCGAAGAACCCGTTCGCCAGATCGCAAAGAATGCGGGCGTAGACGGTTCGGTCGTCGTCGATAAAATCCTCACGAAGAACCAGCCTACATTCGGATTCGACGCTCTGAAAAACGATTACACCGATATGGTCAAGAGCGGTATTATCGACCCGACGAAAGTCACCCGTTCGGTATTGCAGAACGCGGCGTCCGTCGCCTCCACGCTTCTGACGACGGAATCGATCGTGACCGATATTCCCACCCCTCCCGCTCCCCCTGCTCCCGCAGGCGGTATGGACGGAATGTACTAAAAATAAATACGGGCAAAAGCGTATTGAGATTGACGCAAATAAAAAAGGAGTTTCGTTTGAAACTCCTTTTTTATTTTACTTCTTGCGGTATACGTTGATATAATGACGGGAACGGCGCTTATTTTCGGGCGGAAGCTGCATATAATCGCCGAACATTGCTTTCAGAAGCGTATCGGGATCGGAAACAGCCATGAATTTTCTACCCGCAAATTCGATCTCGGAATAATTCTCGTAAATTTCCGTCGGCACCGCCTCGTCGGGATAGCCGAAGTTGTGACAGGTCGCCATTTTCGTCGTACCGTATTCATATTTCTGCGCAAGCGCATTCATCTTTCTGACACAGAGCGAACGCGGCGTAAAAATATTTGCGCCGATATAAAACCAGAAACCGATGATATAGGCGATAAAACCCCACCACCTGTCCATAGTGTACCATTGGCAGATGCCCGATTTTATGACCCAGGAACGCTCCTTTTTGAATTGTGTTTTTCTCTCCTCTTTGGTATCCGCCGCGCCGTCCACGGGAAATATATCAAGATAAAGATACTTTACTTCAATATGGTTGGGCGTACGGAGCGGATAGCGCTTATCGAGAATTTTCGTAAAACAATAGTAAGTTCCCTTTCCGCGGTCCTTGGAATAAGTCAGATATTCAGGCAAAACGTTCTCTTCCTGAATGATTTTCAGAAACTTTTCATAGTCGGGGCGGGGCATACAGACGTCCACGTCGTCGTCCCACGGAATAAACCCTTTATGACGGACGGCACCCAACAGAGTTCCTGCCGTCAAGGAATAACGCAACCCGTGTTCTTTGCAAATTTTATCAAATTCCGTCAACAGATCCAGCAATGAATCCTGCATTTCCGTGATCGAAAGTTTTTTCATATCGTTCTCCCAAACGTAATTTACGCAACAAAAAAAGCGGGATCTTTTTCCAAACAAGAAAAAGACCTCGCTCTAAGGTTGTTGCTTTTATTATTAGATCTTGTGCTGTGCGCGGATATAAGCGACCATCTTTGCGACGCTTTCACCACGCTTAAATCCCGATATAGAACACCCCCCCCCTCGGTTTGAAGAGGTGAATCGTTCATTTGTTTTTCAAGAATCGTACGCGCGTCCGAAATGCGGTTCATAATGTACGAAACGCCGTATCCGGCAAACAGTTTGCCGTTCTCCTTTTCCTGCGAGACAGCCCTCTCCCTGACGGCAAACGGAACGCCCTTTACGAGCGCCTCCGAAACGGAACCGCCTCCGCCTCTCAAAAATACGAAATCCGCCGCAGAATACATGACGGGCAAATTGTTGACGAATCCGTAAACGTCAACCCCCTCGTAACCGCGTTTTTCGACCAATTTGAGCGCTTTCCGATAGGCGCGCTTATTTCTGCCGCATACGACAAGCACCCGCAACTTTTTACCGCCCGTCTTTGCTTTTTTCAAGTGCGGGATCAGACTTGCGATCTTTCCTACGCCGAAGCCGCCGTTGACGGAGAGCACAACGTATTCGTCCTCCCCGATCCCAAGCGACTCTCTCGCCTGCCGTTTAGAAATCGGTTCGTAAAATTTCGGATTGACGGGAAAGCCGAAAGGAAGCAACTGCTCTTTTCGGAATCCGCGCGAAATCAATTCCGTATGCGTAATTTCATGCGGAGTAAAAATACCGTCGCACAAAACGCTGCCTTCCCAATAAGGGCAGGCAACATAGTCAAAAAATACGCTGTAAAGTTTTCCCTGAAAGCGGTTGTGGATTTTTAACCAGCAGAACGCATTGCTCGCATAGTTGTGCGTACAAATAACCGCATCGGGCTGAAACTCGGCAAGAACGCGCTCGATTTCCCCGATCGCATTTTTTGTATTGCCCATAACGAGACGACCGTATCTGCGTTCGGGATTTTTCTTCCGCAACCGATTCCAAAAATATGTATAAGATTTCGGGAAATGCTTTACGAGAAAAAGATATGCTTTTCCGTACCAATCCCGTTTTTGGAGGTGCGCATAAATATCAAGGATCCTCACGTCGTCCTCGGCAGAAAATCCGTCCCTGATACTGCGCGCGATGGCGTTATGCCCCTCTCCGCAAGTCATTGTCGCAATTAAAACTTTCATCTCTCCATCCGAAAAACGCACAAACGCGCCGTATGCCGTTTATTTTTTCTTCCTGAGCATTCTTCTTACAAAAGGCGGAAGATTGGAGTCGTCCGTGCCGTAATCGTTTTCCTCTACGCCGTCTTCCTCCGTCCCCATGCCGTGCGGATTTTCCGTCGGCGCCATGCGGGGAACAGCGGGCTGGGCATTGTGCACTGCCGTATCGTCCTGCATCAGCGGATTATATACCACCTGCTGAGAAGGAGCGGCGGGTTGTCTCTGAGACATATAAAAATCCCTCTGACGGGTAAACGCCGATCTGTCAGGTTCGACAACTCTCTGCTGTGCGGGCACATTCTGCGCGGACTGCTGAGCGAATTGGAGCGGCATTTGATTGTGCGTGCGGTTCTCGGCTTTATTCGGCTCGTCCTCCGTGTCGGGAAAGCCCGTCGCGATGACGGTAACTTCCACCTCGTCGCGGATATTCGGATCGACGCACGCGCCGAAAATAATATTTGCGGAATAGTCAACAACGCTGTGAATGAGCTTTGCCGCCGTTTCCACTTCGTTCAGCGTCAGATCGTTGCCGCCGACTACGTTGAGAATAACGCCCGTCGCGCCCTCGATCGTCGTTTCGAGAAGCGGACTGTTTACGGCAAGACGCACCGCCTCGATGATGCGGTTCTCACCCTTTGAAACGCCTACGCCCATGTGCGCAAGCCCCCTGTCTTTCAGCACCGTTTTGACGTCCGCAAAGTCGAGATTGATGAGCGCGGGCGTAACGATCAGATCCGCAACGCCGCGGATGCCCTGTTTCAGCACCTCGTCCGCAACCATGAGCGCGTCGGAAAAAGCGGCGTTCTTGGGAACGACGTCTCTGATCTTTTCGTTCGGAATGATGATGAGCGTATCGACGTACTTTCTGAGCGTTTCGATCCCTTTCAGCGCGTTATCCATTCTGCGCTTACCCTCAAACTCAAAGGGTTTGGTAACGACCGCCGCCGTAAGAATTTTTTTATCTTTGGCGATTTTTGCGATCACGGGAGCGGCGCCGGTACCCGTGCCGCCGCCCATACCCGTCGTAATGAAAAGCAGATCCGTGCCTTCGATCGCCGCGGCAAGTTCCGCTTCGCTCTCCTCCGCCGCCGCTCTGCCGATTTCAGGGTCCGCGCCCGCGCCCAAACCTTTCGTGAGCTGTGTGCCGATCTGAATACGGTTATTTGCTCTGCTCAAAGCAAGCGTCTGCGCGTCCGTATTCACGACGACGTAATCCGCGCTCATGATCCCCGCTTCGATCATACGGTTGACCGCATTGTTGCCCGCGCCGCCGACGCCGATCACCCGAATTTTCGCTTTCCCCTCCGGAGAGGAACGAAATGCGGGAGCCTGTCCGTCATAACTATTTTCGTACATAAAAAATTAACCTCCGAAACCGTTGAATATACGATGGAAGAAACCGCTCTTACGGTTATCCTCGCAAGCCATGTCGAGAAGCGCTACTCTCGAACTCATGGCAGGTTTATTGTAATAAGGAAGATTGGGCGCCACCGGTTCCAAAAGACGGTTCAGCCTCTTGGAAATGTGTTCGATCGCACCGCGGATATCGGAAAGTCCCTCGCCCGAAACAAAGAGCGGCTTGCAGTCAAGCTCCCTCTCGTCAAAGCCTTCGAGAAACTCCTCCGCTTTTTCGCAAATCCCGTCAAGTCCTTCCGCCACCGCTTCCGCAAGCAACGCAGGAGAAAACTCGTAAGCCTCTCCCCGATAGAGAATCTGCAACTTCTCCTCGCGCTCCTCCTGTTTTGCAAACAGGTTCGCCCTGTGCAGAAGCGTAAGCGCCACTTCATAGGGAACGTTTAAGCGTTCCATGACGAGTAAGGCGACGTGAACTTTTCCCGAACCGAAGGACTCCTGCGCCATAATGCCGTTTCCGAGTACGATGCTCAAAGAAGAAGCGAGACTACCCGCGTCCAGAAAGAGCGCACATTCGTCCCGCGTCTCCGAAGGGATCAGATACGTTGCCATTGCAAACTGCGTCGGAAGATACCTGACGTTGATCTTCAAGCCTTTGAGCGCGTCCTCGACGGTCGAACAGAAGTATTCACTGCAATAAAAGTAAGAAATACAGCCCGTAAGACCTGCGGTAGAAATTCCGATCGGGTCGATAACGCGCTGTTTGTCGTTCGTCACATAGATCATACTCGAAGCGCGCATATAGCGGAAACCTTTTATCTGCTCCGTCCCCGCCGCGACGAGCGCGTCGAGATCTTTCTGAACGATTTTTCTCTTTTTAGGGAAGCCGATGTCCTGTTCTTTTGCAACGACTTTCGTAAAGACGCCCGGAACGCCCACATAGAGCATCCGAATACGCTCTCCGCAGACCTGTTCCACCGCGGAAATCGCGCGAAGGATCGCATCAGAAATTTTACCGTCCTTTTCCCCTTCTTCCTCTTTGTAAAAAACTCCGTCCTCGTATCCGCCGTAGGATTCGGTTCTGCTCGCCTTGAACACGAACGTATCGTTTACCCCGCGTTCCCCGACGAAAACCGTGACTTCCGTAGAACGAATATCAAGTACCGCCACACTTTTTTGCGCCATAATTTTGACCTTTGTGATAATTCTCTTTTTATTATATCAAACGCATAAGTTTCTGTCAAGAAAATACGGAAATTTTCCCGCTTTTTCCTATTTCCATATTATACTAAGAAAAGTTTTGTTTCCACAAAAAAAAGGACGCCCGCAAGCGTCCCGTATCCGGCTCGTTTTCAGACCTGTCGCTGTTCAAAATATTCCGCGTTGATCTCCCCGTTAGCAGACTCCGCCACCGTAATGCAACCGTACATTTTCGCAACGTCGCCAAGTTCGTTATAAACTTCCATCGCCTTTTTCGCTTTCGCCTCCGCATTCGAGAGCGGATTGCTCATTTCGATCACGACCCCCTCCTGCATGGAGACGACAAAACGGTGCGTTAAAGGATTATTCTCGTTCCCGCTGTATCTGACCACCTCTCTGATATTGGCGCGGGCGTCGTTCAGATAGTATCCGAATCCCGTAAACGCGTTCATCAGCGCGTCAAAATAGTCGCCCTCCGTATGCGAACCGACGGAAACGGTCAGCTTGAAATTCTTCAAAAGAATATTTTCTCCGCCCGTGCGGGATACATTTTCCTCCGCGACCCGCACGCAATTTCCTTCGGTATCGATCATCGAAAAACCCATCTCCGTCTCGTAGGCAAAGAGCTCCCTGCGATCTTTTACGACAACTTCAACCGTTTTGGGAAACTTCTTATGAAGGCTCTCCACACGGAACGAGGGATATTTTTTGACCGTCTCCTCCACGTCGCCAAGATCGAGAAAGGTCATACTGTCGCCGAGAAATCCGTCAAGCTCCTTTTTCAGAGACTTCGCGTCCTCCTCGCCCTGAACGGAGAAAGTGGAAAAACTCGCTTCGACATACGAAACCGTAAAAATCACGTTCAGCCCCGCCGCAATCACGGCAAGGAGCAATAAAAAGGCGACCGAAGTCATGATGAGCGCTTTTTTCATTCGTATATCTCCTCTTACTTAATCCCGAAACGTATTTTAGACGCGGACGCGCTTAATGTCCGCCCCCAGACTTTTCAGTTTTCCCTGCAAATCGTAGTAGCCCCTGTCGATATGGGAAAGATCGAGCACTTCGCTCGTGCCCTCCGCGCCGAGCGCCGCCAGCACAAGCGCCGCGCCGCCCCTCAGATCGCCCGCGGTAAGCGAAGCGCCTCTTAACCGCTCCACGCCGCGCACAAACGCGCTCCGCCCCTTTACTTCGATATCCGCTCCCATTTTATTCAGTTCGGGAACATACTTAAAGCGGGTTTCAAACAGATTTTCCACAACGAGCGCGCCGCCCGAAGAAACCGCGTTGAGCGCGGTCATCTGCGCCTGCAAATCGGTCGGGAAGCCCGGAAACGGCATCGTTTCGATTCTGCGGTTGCATTTGAGTCTGCCGTTGCTTTCGATTACTATTTTATCATTTTTTACATGAATTTTGCAACCGTTTTCACGCAGTTTATGCAAAAGTATTCCTATAAATTCGGCTTTTACGCCCACGACTTCCACTTCCCCGCCGCAGATGGCGCACGCAATCAAAAAAGTTCCCGCTTCGATCCGGTCTTTGACGGGTTTATATGTAATTCCGTTGAGATTTTCAACGCCCTCTATTTCGATCTCGTCCGTGCCCGCCCCCGAAATTTTTGCGCCCATTCCGTTGAGAAAATTCTGCAAATCGACGATTTCCGGTTCCTTTGCCGCACCGCTTAAAAGCGTGCGTCCCTTTGCCTTGACGGCGGCGAGCATGATGTTTTCCGTCGCGCCGACGCTGGGAAAGTCAAGCGAAATATCCGCGCCTTTGAGTACGTCCGCACGGCAATAGATACAGCCGTCCCGCTCTCTGATCTCCACCCCCAACCGTTTCAGGGCGTTGAGATGCAGATCGATGGGACGCAGACCTATGTCGCAACCGCCCGGATATGCGATAAGCGCTTTATGGAAGCGCGTCAGAAGCGAACCGAGCATAAATACCGAAGAACGGAGTTCCTTGGTAAGACTTGACGAAATTTCATGACAGCAGGCGTTTGCGCTGTCGATCACGACGTCGTTTCCGCGAAAAGAAACTTCCGCGCCGAGTTCCCGTAAAATCTGCGCCATGCAGAGCGCATCCGAAATCGGGGGCGTCTCCCGAATTATCACGCGTTTCTCCGTTAAAACAGACGCGGCAAAGAGCGGCAGTACGGAGTTCTTTGCCGATTGCATACGAACGCTTCCGTACAGCCTTCTTCCCCCGTCTATTATAAATTTATCCATACTTACTCCTCTCGTAAAAAAAACGGCGAACGAATCGGCGTTTTTATTTACTATATCGTATGAATTTGCGCGTTCCGTTGTGCCTCGACACGCCGTAAACGACGCCCATTCCGCACATCGTCACGATCAGAGAAGTATTGCCCGCACTGATGAGCGGAAGCGGCAGACCCGTCGGCGGAATGCACCCGCTTACGACGAGCGCGTTCAGCGCGGACTGCACGGCGAACGCGAGCACGATCCCCGACACGAGAAGATAACCGAAGAAATTGTCGCAGGAATTGGCAATCTTAAATCCGCGCCAGACAACGAACCCGATCACCGCAAACAGAACGAACACGCCGAAAAAGCCCGTCTCTTCCGCAATGACGGAGAGAATGAAATCGCTCTCCGAAAAGGGTAAAAAACGGTATTTCTGGCGCGAATGAAAGAGTCCGACGCCGAAAAAATTTCCGTTGCCGAGCGCGTACAGCGATTGGATGAGCTGATAGCCCTCCTCCTTCGGCGACGCCCACGGATTCATGAACGCGGAGAGCCTTTGCAGACGGTAAGGCTCCGCCGCGATCAGAACGGGCACCAATAAAAGAGCGGGCACGCAAATGACGGCGAGCGTTTTATAGGAAGTTCCGCTGAGAAACAGCATACCGACCATGAGCGCGGCGACGCACATCGTGACGGACATATTCGGTTCCAGCATGATGAGAACGCAGATCGCGATCCCCGCGCCGAGCACGGGAAGCGTTCCTTTGAACGTGCGCATTCTTGCGGGATTCTTGGCGAAATATCCCGCCGTAAACAGAACGAACGCATACTTTGCAAGTTCGGACGGCTGAATGGTAAAAGAGCCGAATCCGATCCAGCGCGTTGCGCCGTAGTTGCTCTTTCCGACGCCCGGAATGAACACGAGCGCAAGCAATATAAGCGCAATAACGAGCGCGGGGATCCCCGCCTTTCTGAATTTTTCGTAAGGCACGAACGCAATCCCCATCATGCCCGCAAGCCCCAAAATAAAGCCCAAAAGCTGTTTTTTGAAGAAATACAGGGAATCGCCGTACTGCACTTCCGCATTGTAGGAGCTTGCGGAATACACCGCCACCACGCCGAACGCCGCAAGGAGAATGACGGCGGCAAGAAAGAACAGATCCCCTTTCCCGCCGCGCGTCCGCCCCGAAGACTTCAAAAGCGCGGGCTTCGATTTTAATTTACTCGTCCGCGTCTTCACGCGCCGCCTCCGCCATATCGTCGGCATTCTCCCGCTCTTTCAAGAGAATTTTATAGATCTCACGGAACTTATCGCCGCGCGCTTCATAATTTTTGAACGCATCGAAACTTGCCGAAGCGGGAGAGAGCAGAACGTTCTGACCGCGCTTTGCCGTGAGATAGGCGACCCTGACCGCAAGATCGAACGGACGGCAGAGCGTTACGGAGGTAAATCCGCTTTTGACGGCGGCGTCGAGAATACGGAACGCGTTTTCCCCGTAGAGTACCGTATGTACGACGCCCGATTTTTTGATCTCCTCGAAGAGCGGTTCATAGGAATATCCCTTATCCTTTCCGCCGACGAGAAGCACCGTTTCGCCTTTGACGCTCCCGATCGCCTTGATTGCGGAGTCCACGTTCGTCGCCTTGGAATCGTCGATAAAATTCACGCCGTTCACCGAGCCGATCTTTTCGAGGCGGTGGCGGATCCCGCGGAAGCTCTTGAACGCCGCAATGATGCTGGCGTTGCCGATCCCCATGATCTTAGCCGCCGCCAACGCCGCCAACGCATTGGCAACGTTGTGTTCGCCGTCGAGCGGAAGTTCGTCCCTGCTCATGATGCGTTCGCCCTGATAACAGAGCCAGTTATTTTCGAGATATGCGCCCTCCACCTTCTCCTTGACGGAAAACCACTCTACGACCGCTTTCGTCTTGTCTTTGAACGAGCGCACGACGGGATCGTCGTGATTGAGCACGCAGTATTCGCTCTCCGTACTGTTTTTCACGAGACGGGATTTTAAGAATATGTAATTCTCCATGTTGTAATGGCGGTTGAGATGATCCTCCGAAATATTCAGAACCACCGCAACGTGCGGACGAAGAGAAGAGAGCGTTTCGAGCTGAAAAGATGAAATCTCCGCTACGGCGATCCCGTCCTCTCCGAGTTCCTTGACGCAGGAAACGATCGGCTTTCCGACGTTCCCGCAGGCGATCGCATTTTTCCCCGCGGCGCGGAACACGCTTTCGAGCATGGTGACCGTCGTCGTCTTTCCGTTTGTTCCCGTGACGGCGACGACGGGACATTTCAAGGCAAGCACGCCCAATTCCGATTCGCCGATAATGCGTTTTCCCGCACGGCGGAAGGAGACGGGCAAGGCGTGATCGACGGGGATCCCCGGACTGAGAACGAGGACGTCGCAGACTTCCGCCTTTTCAAACAGCTCGTCCTTTCTGACACAGACGCATCCGATCGCGGAGAGTCTGCGGGTCGCCTCCTCCACCGCCTTGTCCTCCACGTCGTCGAATACGAATACTTCCGCCCCGCGCCCTCTCAGATACTCCGCCGCCGCGATCCCCGAACGGGACAGTCCCGCAACGAGAAAGGTCTGATTTTCAAAATACATATACTACCCTCCTTGTCCTTCACGGACGATTCAGGCAAACGGCAGTAAAACGATCGCGCCCAATACCGCAGTCACTGCGGCATAGACAAAGGAAATCTTCCCCTCCGAGTACCCTTTCTCCTGAAAATGGTGATGGATGGGCGCCATTAAAAAGACGCGTTTGCCCGTTTTTTTATAGTATATTACCTGAATGATCACGGATATGCTTGAAAGGACAAACATTATTCCGACAATCGGAATAATGAGCGCGTTCCCCGAAAACAGCGCGCACGACGCGGCGAATCCGCCCAGAGAGAGCGAACCCGTATCGCCCATGAAAAGGCTTGCCCGATTCTGATTGAAGATGAGAAAACCGAAGAGCGCGCCCGTCAGAGAGAAGCTCATTAGCGCAAGCGAATCGTTCCCTTTCTGCAAGAACAGCAGAATCCCGAACGCAAAGAAAAACGCCGCCGAGGTCGAGCCCGCGAGCCCGTCCAGCCCGTCCGTCAGATTGACGCTGTTGACCGTCGCCACAAACACGAGGATCCCGATCGGCATCATCCACCATCCGATCTCAAACGAGAGCGTCGTAAAAGGAATCCGCAATACGGTCAGGGAGTTCAGACAGCAATAGAGCGACGCGACGATCGCGACCGCCGACTGAAAAAATATCTTCTGATAGGGTCTGAGCCCCAGATTGTCCTTGCGCTTTTTTTTGAGGAAATCGTCCAGGAATCCCACGAAGAGATAGCCCGTTCCCACTGCAAGCGCGACGAGAAAGGGCTTGTCCCGAAAGCCGCAGGCGGCGAGCGCCACCGTGAGCGCCGCCGTAATAAAGGCAAGTCCGCCCATGGTGGGCGTTCCGCCTTTGCTCTGATGTTCCTTGACGTAGTGCAGAATGTTCTGCCCCGCCCCGACTTTTTTCAGAAGCGGTATGAGCGCGGCGCACAGACACGCGGAGAGCAGAAACGAAAAGATAAGCGTGACGATAATCTGATTCATTATAATTTTCCGAGAGAGGACTTTATCACATCTTTGTCATCATAGCTGTATTTTATTCCCATAATTTCCTGATAGGTCTCCCCGCCCTTGCCCGCGACCAATAGCACGTCCCCCTTTCCGAGCTGTTTGAGCGCGTATTCCGTCGCCTTTTCCCTGTCCTCGACGACGACATATTTTTTGGAT
>CAJUCM010000015.1:0-27875 GCA_910585235.1 uncultured Christensenella sp. | reverse complement strand
TCGCCGAGGATCGCGCAGGGATCCTCATAGCGGGGATTATCGGAAGTCAGCACGGCGAAATCGGCGATGCGCGCCGCCGTCTCCCCCATTTTTCTGCGTTTTCCTCTGTCGCGGTTTCCCCCGCAGCCGAAGAGAACGAAGAGCTTTCCTTTGCAATGCGCTTTGAGCGCGCCGAGAGATTTTTCAAGACCGTCGGGCGTATGCGCAAAATCCACGAACACATCCGCGCCCGCATAGGACGCGACCCATTCGAGCCTGCCGTTCACGCCCGACGTGCGGGAAAGTCCGCGCGTGATCGCGCCCGAATCCGCGCCGAGCCTTCTTGCCGCCTCCGCCGCCGCCAACGCGTTCGAGACGTTATACTTTCCCGTAAGCGAGAGCTCCGTCTCCATGAGTTCGTCGTTGAGGTTGAGAACGATCCTGCTTCCCCTGAGACTTTCCGACCCGATCACGGCGAAACAGTCGGCGGGCGTATCGATCCCGTAGGTGACGCAGGGAACGCCTTTCAGTTTTTCGGAGAACGGATCGTCCGCATTGAGAATGGCAAATCGGGTGCGGTTCGGCGTGAAGAGGGATTTTTTCGCCTCGCCGTACGACTTCATATCCTGAAAAAAGTCGAGATGATCGCGCGTCAGATTGGTGAAGATCGCAAGATCGTATAAGATCGGACGCTCCTTTTTCAGCGCGAGCGCGTGTGCGGAAACTTCCATGACCGCGACCTCGATCCCCTCGCGCACCATATCCGCAAGCAGGGAAAAAAGAAACACCGGATCGGGCGTCGTCAGAACGGGCGCGACTTTCCGCTCCCCGTATTCCGCGCCGAGCGTACCGATCACCCCCGTCTTTTTTCCCGCCTCTTCCAGAATATTTTTCAGCATGAAGGAAGTCGTCGTTTTACCGTTCGTTCCCGTGATCCCGACGATCCTGAGCTTTTTTTCGGGGTGACGGTAAAACGCCGCCGAGAGATATGCCATTGCTTCCCGACCGTCTTCCACAACGATTTCACTGCAACCGAGTTTCAGTTCCCGCTCGACGACGATCGCCGAAGCGCCCCTTTGTACGGCGTCCTCCGCATATTCATGCGAATCCGAATGCGTTCCGCGGAAACAGAAGAACAGATCGCCCTCTCCCGCAAGCCGACTGTCCGTGCAGAGAGACGTAATTTCCCTGTCTTCCCCGATAAGCCGCGCGCCCCTCACCTCGCGGACCAATTCCGTAAGTTTCATGTTTCCTCCGTAAACGGTTCCAACCGATTGATCTCAATGATTTTTTCAAATATCTCTTTGGCGCAGGGCGCGGCGACGGTGCTTCCGTAGTAACTGCCCTGCGGTTCGTCCACAATGACGAGCGCAAGATAGCGCGGTTCGTCCGCGGGAAAGTATCCCAAAAAGGACGAGACGTATTTGCCCTGTGCGATCACGCCGTTCTCGTACTTCTGCGCCGTGCCCGTCTTGCCCGCGACGCGGTAACCCTCGATATACGCTTTTTTTCCGCTTCCGTCCCTCACCACGCCTTCGAGCATGGACGAGAGAATTCCCGAAGCCTCTTCGCTCACCGTGCGCCCCAAAAAGTTCGGCGGTATTTTTTCCCGCACGGAGTTGTCCGACGAATAGATTTCGCTCACGACGCGCGGCGCATAATAATAACCGCCGTTGACTGCCGAAGCCGCCGCTGCGGCAAGCTGTAAAGGCGTGACCGCGATCGTCTGTCCGAATCCGATACGCGCAAGATCGCAGTTCTGCACCGTCGTTTCGGGCAGAAGCATTCCGATCGCCTCGCCCGAAAAATCCACCCCCGTCGCCTTACCGAAGCGGAATGCCGTCAGATAGGAATAAAACGTCTCTTTGCCGAGCGCAAGCGCAATATCCACAAAGCACGGGTTGCAGGAGTTGTTGAGCGCCTCCGCAAGCGTCTGATTGGAATGTTTGCCGTTTGCGTGATCGCTCCAACACTTGATCTTCGTCCCGTCCACCGTGCGGGTGCGCGAACTCGGATAGATATGATTGAGCGGAATTGCGGAGGCGTTCCCCCTGATCGTCTCCTCGATATTTGCCGCCGCCGTGATAATTTTGAACGTCGATCCCGGTTCGTAAATATCGGATACGACGCGATTGCGCGATTCGTCGTTGAGCTTTGTAAGATCGTCCCGCGGAATGTCGTTCAGATCATAGGAGGGAAGATTCACCATGGCGAGCACCGAGCCGTCCCGCGGATCGAGCACGACGCACCTTGCGCCCTTTGCGTTCGATTCCGCAAGTACTTTCCCCATCGTCGCCTCTGCCGCGGATTGAATGCGGTAATCGAGGGTCAGTTTCAGATTAACGCCGTCCGTTGCGGGAATATACGCCGCCGTCGCCCCTTTGAGATCGACCCCGACGAGATCGCTCTCAAACAGGATCTCCCCGTTCTCCCCCGCCAGATACTTGTTATAGTACTGCTCGACTCCCGTACTGCCCGATTGGTCGAAGGACGTAAAGCCGATGAGCTGGCAGGCGAGCTCCCCGTACGGATAGATCCGCGTGTTGTCGCGGGCGTAATATACGCCGTCGAGATTTTCGCCCTCTATTTTTTCGACGACCGATTTTTCGGCATGGCGCACGACGGAAATTTCGGACTTGCTCTTATCCGTGAGTTTTTTATAAATTTCCTCGTAGGAGACGCCGAGCGTCGCCGAAAGAACGTCGGCGCACCCTTCCGCGTCGCTGACGGCGTTTGCCCGCGCAAATACGCTGTAAGAAGCGGCGTTTCCCGCAAGCACTTCGCCGTTTCTGTCCACGATCAGTCCTCTGCCCGCAACGACGGGGATCTCCCTCGTCCACTGGTCAAGCGCAAGGAAATTGAGTTCATCCTCCCAAATGACCTGGATGTAAAAGAATCGGGCAAGAAAAATGCAAAAAATAAAGGCTATCGCCAAAAATACGGCAAATAACCTCTTTCGTAAAACGGAAAGTGAAAAATCCGTCTTTTTAATTGTTGTTTTCCTCCCGTGGAAATTATCTTGTCATACCGTTGTTCTGCGCCCAATCCGCTACAATCTCGCTATCGGGATCGGTATAGAGATCGCTCTCTTTCTGCAAATTTTCGTAAGTCGTCTGCTGTTCCGCCGCGCGTCCTCTCAAATCGGTCAGATCAGAGTCGAGCGAACGGATGATGCTCGTGTTCACGCAGATCAAAACGATCGCGAGCAGGATCGCCGTTGCGACCGAGAGAAGCACGATCTTCATTTTGGTCGAAAGCGAAGTGAATGCGGCTTTGAAACCCGTTCTCGTATCCGTGACCGTGATTTCCTGCACCGATGCGGAGCGCATGACCGATTCCATCGTACGGCGGGTGGGAAGCGCGTCCTCGTCGGGATTGTCCGCTACGGGTTCAGGCTCCGCGACCACAGCCGCGCTGTCCTGCACTTCTTCGCGGACGGGCGCCTCAACGGGTTCCGCGACCACCGCCGCGCTGTCGAATACGCGCGACATCATTTCCGTTTCGGGGTTTTTCTGCATGACTTCCCCGTTGATCAGTTCATAATTATCGAAGAGTATTTTCTTGCGTGCGGGAGCGGAAGGCGTATGATAGTAAGAATCGATCCTGTCTGCGGGCGCGCCGTAAACGGTCGTCTCCGCGCGCTTTTCTTGCACGGGAGAACTTGTCCGCGCCCCCATTGTCGGAGTACGGAGAATATCGTAAGCGGAGGGCGTTCTCGTCTCTCTCGCCCGTTCGTCATACGATACTTTTTCTTCCTGTTGTTTAAGCTCTCTTTCGAGTACTGCCGGTCCTGCCATTTTCCCAAGCTCCTTATATCTTACTCTTCACGTTCCCCGATTATTCGGATATTTTTTCGATCACTCTTAATTTTGCGCTCTTACTGCGCGAATTTTCTTTTATCTCCCGCTCGCTTGCCGTGTAGCGTCCAAGAAGTCTGACCCTCTCTTTTCTGCCGCACACGCAAACGGGAAGTTCTTTCGGACAGGTGCAACCCGTCGCCAGATCCTTAAAAGTCTGCTTTACGATCCTGTCTTCCAGAGAATGGAAGGTTAAAACGCAACCTCTTCCGCCGACCCTGAGACGATCCACAAGTCCTCTGACGCACTCGCCCAAACCGTTGAGTTCCCCGTTCACTTCTATCCGGATCGCCTGAAAGCTCTGCCTTGCACAGGCGGGCGTCCGAAATTTCGGGGGAATCCCCTCGCGGACGAGCGCTTCGAGTTCTCCGCAGGTCTCAATCGGCTTTTTTGCACGGTAGCTCACGATCTTTTTTGCGATCGCTCCCGCGAAGCGTTCCTCGCCGTATTCTTTCAAGATCTTTTTCAATGCCTCTTCGGAATATCCGTTCACGACGTCCTTTGCCGAAAACGGACTGTCCGTATCCATTCTCATATCGAGAGGCGCATTTTTTAACCGGTAAGCAAACCCTCTTTTTTCGTCGTCAATCTGATGGGACGAGATTCCGAGATCGAGCAGAAACCCGTCGATCTTTTCGATTCCCGCTTCCGAAAACACGTTTGCGTAATTTTTGAAATCACTGTGACGGATCGTGAATCTGCCCTGAAAGGGCGAAAGGCGCTTTGTCGCCTCTTCGATCGCTTCCGTATCTTTATCGGTCGCAACGAGCTTTACTTTCGGATTGCTGTTCAGAATCGCAAAGGAGTGTCCTCCGCCTCCCGCCGTTCCGTCAAAGTAAATCCCGCCGTCTTTGAGCGCCAATCCCTCTACGACTTCGTCCTCCATAATGGGACGGTGATACGCGCTCATGCTTTACCTTTCAGTTCCAACGCTTTCGTATAGGCTCTCTGGTTCGCTTCGCTCTGCGTCATCGAATCGACTTTCTCGTTGCGGACTTCCTTCGCCCACACTTCGATATAGTCGCCCATACCGACGGTCACGACGTCTTTTTCAATCTTCACTTCCCTGCGCAACGTTTTGGGAATGATCGCTCTGCCCTGTCCGTCCTTATTGACTTCCTCCGCCGTACCAAGAATTTTGGAAAGCGCATCCATTTCGCCCTCGTAGAGCGGCAACAGCGATTCCAACATGGATATTTTGGAATCGAGAACGGATTCCGGCATGATCGCAATGCGGTTCGGCGTATAGATCAGATAATACAGCGGTTCGTTTTCAAATTCCTTTTCAAAGACGGAGAGAAACTTTGCAGGGATCCTGATTCTGTTCTTATCGTCAAGCTGATGCTCGTACGTTCCGTACAGACGTTTCATATTCTCTCCTCCTCTTTGAATTCCGCCCCTTTTGCAAAGCGTAGATTTATTATACAACCACTTCTGCCCACCTGTCAACCCCATAGCGGCATATTTTTGAAAAATTTTTTACTTTTTTTCATCTTTTTCTAAAACAAATGTTCGCAAATATACAGATTTATTGATATTGCGCCATTTTCCGATAAATTTTACGGATGTTTTTGCGGAAAAACTAAAACAATTGTTCGTTTTTTCGGTGGACAAAAAGTGGGCACTTCTCCCTAACATAATCAGTTTCAGGATCTGAGCAAGCCTTTTTGCCACCCCCGTATTCCCGTCATAGACGGGTGCCGAATAAAACTTTGAAATCTCTTTTGCAAAAAAAGAATAATGGGTGCAACCGAGCACCACCCCGTCGTAACGCCCGCGCGGAAGATGCGCGGAGAGCAAAAACGGTTCCTGTGACGAAAAATATTTTTCGATCGCCCCCGCAAGTTCCATACAGGCAAAGACGCGGAAATCGCAATCGGGAAACCGCCCCAAAAGCATTTTCAATTTTGCGCTCTTTGCCGTGCGCTCGGTGGCAAGCACAAGGATATTTTTTGCGTTTTTCGCCGCTGGCTTTACGGCGGGTTCGACGCCGATCACGGGAAAGGTAAATTCTTTTCTCATTTCGTCGGCGGCGACCGCCGTCGCGGTATTGCAGGCGATGACGGCGACGTCTACTTTTTTCCTCCGAAAGACGGACAGCGCCTCCCGCGTGAAGCGGGCAATCTCCTCTTCGCTTCTGCTCCCGTAGGGAGCGCGCCCGTTATCCCCCAAATAATAATACTTTGCATCCGGCGCGATCCGCACGCATTCTTTCAGCACGCTGATCCCGCCGATCCCGCTGTCAAACACGCCCACTCTCAATCTTTTTTTCATAAACGCTCCTCTTTTTCCCCTTTTTTATAAATTTTTTAGTTTCTACGCATGAAAAACAGTTTACAAGGCTTGTAATTTATGCTAAAATATCCAAAGTAATCAAAGATAACAAGGAACGAAAGGAGTTAAAACCGTGCCCAACATTAAATCTGCAAAAAAACGCGTATTAGTTACCGAAAAGAAAACCCGCCAGAACAAAGCGATCAAATCCGCTTTGAAGACGAGCATCAAAAAGTTCATGAATGCCGTCAATGCGGGCGACAAAGAAGCGGCGACCGCGCTCTATCCCGAAACCGTTTCGGCGATCGATTCCGCAGAATCGAAGGGAATTCTTCACAAGAACAACGCCAACAACAAAAAGGCGAAACTTGCGAAGAAACTTGCTTCTATGTCCTGATAACTTTTCTCGTACCTTATCTTGCGCCCGCCCTATCCGGCGGGCGCTTTTTTCATGCAAAAATTTCTTAATTTATTTTTATTCGACAGCTTTCAAACAGTTGACATTCTTTTTATGATATAATATACTTCATAAGGCTCTCGTTTATTTTTATTAAACTTTTAGTTTATTTTTACGAGAGTTTTGTAAAAAAAGGCAAAAAGTTTACAATTACTAAACTAAGGTGCGGTGAAAATGGAACTCGGAGCAAAACTCAAAGACATGCGCCAGCAGAAAAACCTGACGCAGGAAGAACTTGCGGACAGATGCGAACTCACGAAAGGATACATCTCCCAACTCGAAAACGATCTGACAAGCCCCTCGATCGCAACGCTCGTCGATCTTCTCAACGCATTGGGCAGCAACCTTTCGGACTTCTTCCACGAGGACGAGGAAGAAAAGATCGTATTCACGGAATCGGAATATATCGAAAAACAGTCCGACGGAATGCGGCTCGAATGGGTGATCCCGAACGCGCAGAAAAATATGATGGAACCCGTCTTAGTGGAGCTTGAACCGGGCGCTACAACGAGCGACTTCCCCCACGAGGGCGAAGAGTTCGGATTCGTACTCGAAGGACGCGTCGCAATCGAAAAGGCGGGAAAACGGCATATCGCCAAAAAGGGAGAAAGTTTTTACTTCACGGCGAACAAGGAACACAAAATCACAAACGTCGGAAAGGCGAGAGCGAAATTTATCTGGATCTCCACCCCTCCGAATTTCTAAAAACACAAAGGAGAAACGCAATGGGCGAACACATTATCGAACTCAAAGGCGTAACGAAGTACTACAACGAAAATTTAGTACTCGACAACGTCAGCTTTTACGTCAATAAAGGAGAATTTATCACCTTTCTCGGTCCGTCGGGCTGCGGCAAGACGACGACGCTGCGCATGATCGCAGGGTTCGATCTTCCGACCAGCGGTCAGATTCTGCTCGGCGGAAAAGACATTTCCCATCTTCCCCCGAACAAGCGCCCCGTCAATACGGTCTTTCAGCGCTACGCCCTCTTCCCCCATCTCAACGTCTATGAAAATATCGCGTTCGGGCTGAAATGCAAACGCGTTCTCAATACCTACGAAAACGAGAAAGGCAAAACCTACACAAAAAAACAGCGTCTGAGCAAAGCGGAAATTGCGCAAAAAGTGAAAAAAGCGCTCGAAATCGTCGATCTCGAAGGCTTTGAAAAGCGTGCCGTCACCACCCTTTCGGGCGGTCAGCAGCAGCGCGTAGCGATCGCGCGGGCGATCGTCAACGAACCGGAAATCCTGCTTTTAGACGAGCCTCTCGGCGCGCTCGATCTGAAAATGAGAAAAGAAATGCAGATCGAACTCAAAGAGATGCACCGCCGCCTCGGCATTACCTTTATCTATGTGACCCACGATCAGGAAGAGGCGCTCACCATGTCAGATACGATCGTCGTCATGGCGGACGGGATCGTCCAGCAGATCGGAACCCCCACGACGATCTACAACGAACCCGCAAACACCTTCGTCGCGGACTTTATCGGCGAGAGCAATATCATGAACGGTACGATCGTCGGAAAGAAACAGGTAAAATTCTGCGGTAAAACGTTCGACTGTCTCGACGACTTTGAGATCAACGACATGGTGGACGTCGTCGTCCGCCCCGAAGACATTCACATGTGCGCACCCGAACAGGGAAAGCTCAAAGGAAAAGTCATTTCCGTCGTGTTCAAGGGCATTCACTATGAAATCACCGTAAAAGTCGGCAAATACGAACTCGTTATCCAGAGCACCGAAAGCCGCGAAACGGGCGAAGAGATCGGTATGAACATCTCCCCCGACGGCATTCACCTCATGAAACCCAAATACACCAAAAACGTCTATGACGGCGTCATCACAAAGCGCAACACGGTTGAATTTGCGGACGGCGAATTTGAATGCGACGTGACGCAGCTCTACCCCGGAAGCCGTATCGACGAGGAAGGTTATCTCGTTCTGATTTCGGGCGAAAAACTCGATCTTACAGGCGAAGAGGTCGCCGTGGAAGTGGGACTTGAAGACATTTCCATCAGCGACGACGAGAACGCGGGCGGAACGACGGGACACATTATCTCCATTATCTATAAGGGCGACCACTACCGCCTGATCGTGCGCACGGACGAGAGCGAGGAAGATTTCGTCTTCCGCACAGACGATCTGTGGAACGAAAACGACTATGTTTCCGTCATCATTCCGAAGGAAAAAATCAAACTTTCGCTGAAAAACACGGAGGAAAAGAAATGACGAAATTCCGCCTTTCGAGAAAATCCCTCTGCATCCCCTATGCGGTGTTTCTGCTGTTCTTTGTGATCGCCCCCATGCTGATCATCGTGTTCTACGCGTTCACGGATAAAAACAATCACATTTCTTTTATGAATTTCGTGAACTTTTTTTCCGATCCCACGAAGCTGACGACGATCGTCTATTCCGTCGTGATCGCACTCATCACGACCGTCGTCTGCCTATTGATCGCGTTCCCCGTCGCATATATTCTGGCGCGGAGCAAGATCAAGCGCAAATCGGTCATTCTTTTGCTATTCGTGACCCCCATGTGGATCAACTTCGTTCTCCGCATCAACGCGATCCGCGAACTCATGAACTGGATGGGACTTTTGGGAGAGACCAATTATTTCAATACCGTATTCGGCATGGTTTACGACTTTCTCCCCTTTATGATCCTGCCCCTCTATACCCAGATCTCCAAAATCGACAATTCCCTCTACGAGGCTTGCGCCGACCTCGGCGGGAACGCGTTCACGAGCTTTTTCCGCGTGACGCTTCCCCTCTCTATGCCGGGCGTTTTGAGCGGAATCACGATGGTCTTTCTCCCCTCCATGACGAACTACGTCGTCTCGGATATGCTCGGAAATTCCAAAGTGACCATCATCGGAAAATTTATTGAGACTTACTTCGGAACCAATTGGCACATGGGCTCCATGATCGCCTTGATTCTTCTCATCGTAGTGCTCCTCTCTTCTTTTCTTTCGGGAGGATTCAGGGAAGAAAATACAAGGAGGACGACGGCATGAAACGCAAAGAAATCGCTATCAAATGTCTGAAAGCAACCATCATCGGCCTCGTTCTCATTCTGATGTACGCGCCCATTTTAGTGCTTGCCGTCTTTTCGTTCAGCTCTGCGGACACGATCGGAACGAGCGGAGAATTCTCCTTTGTCCACTATCAGAAATTATTCGGCGACAGCGCGATCCTCACAATGATCGGAAACACTTTGCTCTTGGCGCTTCTCTCCGCGGCGCTCGCAACGATTTTGGGAACGTTCGCCGCGCTCGGAATGCACTACAACAAAAAAAGGATCCGCAAAGTCATCGGCAGTATTTCGCAGATCCCCGTCGTCAATGCGGAGATCGTGACCGCGCTCGCGCTTGCGATCACCTTTGTCGCCGTCGGGATCCCGAAATCCTATTTTACCTTATTGATCGGACATATGGTCATATCCACACCCTTTGTAGTGCTTTCCGTTCTGCCAAAGCTCAAACAAATGGATCACAACCTCTATGAAGCGGCGCTCGACTTGGGCGCAAGCCCCGCAAAAGCGCTCTTCAAAGTCGTGCTTCCGCAAATTATCCCCGGAATCATTTCGGGCTTTATGCTTGCCGTCACTCTCTCGCTCGACGACTATATCGTGACGAGCTACTTAAAGCCCGCGGGATTCGACACCATTTCCACCTATGTATTCAACGCGACCATGAAGGGAAACGCACACACCGCGGAAACACTCTCCTCGTTCTGGGCGCTCACAACGATCATTTTCGTCGTGATACTGGCGATCGTCATCTCCTCGAATCTTGTGGGACGGCGCAAAAAGGAGGCGAAAAAGTGAAAGGCAAACGAATTATTTCCGCGCTCCTCTCCCTTACTATACTTCTCCCCGCTCTGTCCGCGCTCGGCGGATGCGCCTCCAAAAAGGAAGTGACGCTCCGCGTATATAACTGGGAAGAATATATCGACGAGGGCGGAGAAGGCTCCTACGAATACGACTATGAAATCAACGAAGACGGTTCCGCGCCCCCCATTCTCGACGACTTCGAGGAATGGTACGAAGAAACTTACGGAAAGAGCGTACGCGTAGAGTATTCTACGTTCGGCACCAACGAGGATCTATACAATCAGCTCAAATTGGGCGACAAATACGACCTCGTATGCCCCTCCGAATACATGATCATGAAACTTGCGGCGGAGGGCATGATCCAGCCCCTCGATACAGCGCAGCTCGATATCTATAACGCAAACGTTTCGGATTATATCGCCGAAATATTCAAAAAAACGCCCGCAGTCGCGGGCGAACCGCTCGAAAAATATGCGGCGGGCTATATGTGGGGCGTCACGGGGCTTGTATATAATCCCGAACAGGTCAACGAAGAAACGCTCAACGAATCGGGTTGGAAAATCATGCTCGATCCCGCCTACAAAAACAAGGTCACGACGAAGGACAACGTGCGCGACTCCTATTTTGTGGGGCTCGGCATTCACTATCGGGAAGAATTGCTCGCATTGAAAAAACAAAACGAAAACGGCGAACTTTCCGACGGGGAATATACCGACCGCGTGACCGAGCTTATGAACCGCACCGACGAAGAATCGGTCAAAAAAGTGACCGAGATCCTCAAAACAATGAAATCAAACATCTTCGGCTTCGAGACGGACACGGGCAAATCGGACATGGTCAAAGGCACGATCTCCATGAACTTTGCATGGAGCGGAGACGCGGTCTATGCCATGGATCAGGCGGAAGAGGAAGAAGTTTTTCTCAACTTCCATATCCCCGAAGAGTGCGCAAACCTCTTTTTCGACGGCTGGGTCATGCCCAAGGACGAAAAACGCGATAAAGACACCGAACTCGCCGCGCTTGCGTTTATCAACTTTATGTCCCGCCCCGACAATGCCGTGAGAAATTCCTACTATATCGGTTATACCTCCGTCATTGCGGGAGAAGAAATGTTAGATTACGCCCGCGATTTGTATTCCGCCGAAGACGAAGAAAACGCCGTCCCCTACGACGTAAGCTATTTTTTCCGTAGGGGCGACGAAGACAAGAGTGCATACATTATTAACGCCCCCGCCGAACAGCTTTCCCGTCAGCTCTACGCGCAGTTTCCCCCTGCCGATACGGTAAAGCGGTGCGCCGTTATGGGCTATTACGGCGAAGCGGAAGAGGCGATCAACGAGCTCTGGACGCAGGTCAAGGGCGAACAGCTCTCCGCCTGGGCGATCGTCGTCATCTGCGCCGCGGTCGTTGCGATCGTCCTCTTTATCGTCTTTACGAAGTTCGGTCACAGAATCGAATTCCGCATGAAGCCGAAAAAAGGTTACCGCCTTGTCAAACAGGAAAAATTAAAATAAAAAACCTTATAAAAAGAGCGAAGATAAAATCTTCGCTCTTTTATATTGCCTGATAAATTGTAATTTAGTTTCACTCGGTTTAAGACGCTATCCACTTTGCATACAGCGTCATATTTTCAGTCACTTGATCGGTTTCAAAATCCCATTCGTTTTCGTAATTTTCGTCAAACCACCCCACAAACGTGTAGCCTGCCTTTGTCGGCGGTTCGGGCGGTATAACGCATGAATTGATTTGCACGACGTAAGCATAGGTCTTTTGCCGTCCGCCGTCGGCATTAAATTCGATCAGTTTTAATTCTTTGTCCTCGGCAACACCCCAATCGTAATTCCATAAATCCGACCATTTTTCATAATCGGTTAAAGATTGCAAATCGATATTAAACCTTATCAGCTTTCTGATAGTACGGTAACTGTAAAAAACAAATTGAGAGGCGGTATCTATCAGTACGTCGGCGTTTATCTCCAATTCTCCGCTAAGGCGGCTAAAAGCGTTTGTCAGAGTGCAAGAATGGTTGATAATTATTTTACCGACGTTTTCGCAGTTTATGCTGTAAACCTCGTCTCCCCCTTCGAGCGGGCGAAAAATTCCCCCGATTTGTTTTACGGGAAACCCGCCGAGTTCTTGCGGAATGATCAGCTCATCAACGGCTTTTTGGTCATCCGTCCGCCCTAAAATCACTGCCAAAACCGCCTTTTTTTCGTTTTTGGTCCAATCGCCGTATTGGTCGCAAAAAGCATAATAAAAGCCTTTTTCTTCCCTTTTTACCTTCCACGGGTTAGTGCAACTGCTCAATAAAAACAAAATACACGTCAGAACGCAAGCCAACGGAATCATTAAAAATTTTTTCGCTTTCATAATTCCCCCTTAAAATAAAATTACATCAACTTTTCCAATATCCGTTTGCAGGCGATTTTCAGATGCTCGTAAGTCAGCCCGCCCTGAAAATAGGCGACGTAAGGAACTCTAATCGGCGCGTCCGCCGAAAGCTCGCTCGTCGCTCCCGAAACGAACGTTCCTGCCGCCATGATGACTTTATTTTCATAACCGGGCATATCCCACGCTTCGGGGCGCACAAAAGAATCGACGGGCGAACATTCCTGCACCGAAACGATAAAATCGGTGAGCTGTTTTTCCGTATCGAAGCGGACGGCGCGGGTAATATCCGCGGGGACACCGTCCGCTTTCGGATAAGTCGTATAGCCGAGCGATTCGAGACAGGCGCCGATCAAAAGCCCCCCCTTTAAGATCTCGGACACGACGTGCGGCGCCAAAAAGAATCCCTGATAGAACTGCCGGTAGCCGTACGCATAGGAACCGACCTCCGCGCCGACCGAGGGCGCAGTCAGGCGACCCTCTACAAGCTCCATAAACGCCTCTCTGCCCGCAATATACCCTCCCGTGGGGGCAAGTCCGCCCCCCGGATTTTTGATGAGCGAGCCCGCGATCAGATCGGCTCCGACTTCCGTCGGCTCTTTCGTTTCGCAGAACTCCCCGTAGCAGTTGTCGCAGAAGATACAGCCCCCGAACCCGCACGCACGGACGAACGAACACATTTTTTCGATCTCGCCGACCGTAAAGGAATCGCGGAGCTCATAGCCGCGCGAACGCTGGATATACACCATTTTATAATCATGCTTTTTGAGCCTATCGGAAACCGCGGGAAAATCGACTTTTCCGTTTTGAAGTTCTACGGTATCGAACGAAATTCCGAAGTCGCGGAAGGACCCGTTCCCCTCGCCCCAGAGAACTTTCCGAATGGTATCGTAGGGCGTTCCCGTAATAATGAGCGCACGGTCATCGGGACGCAGAATTCCGAAGAGCGCGACGGTGATCGTATGTGTTCCGCTCAAAAGCGCGGGCGACACAATCGCCCTCTCCGCGCCGAAGGTACGGGCAAAAACTTTGCCGAGCGAATCCCTGCCCTCGTCGCCGTAACCGTAGCCGTTCGACTGCATAAAATGCCGCATTGCGATCCGCTCTTCTGAAAATGCGGAAAGCACCTTTTCCTGATTAAAAAGAGCGATCCCGTCGATTTGTTCAAAGAGCGGTTTCAACCGCTCTTCCGCGCTTATTATGATCTCATCTGTTCTCATAAATTTTTACGATTTCCTCCGCCGCGTTCTCTGCGCTCATCGGTTTCAGCCAATGCAAATTTTCTTCTCGTTTGAAGAAAGTGAGCTGTCTTTTGGCATAATTCCGCGTATTTTTCTTAATTATGTCTGACATAGTACTTTGTAATTGATTATTTTTTAAGGTTTCGACCACTTCTTTATAGCCGATCCCCTGCATACACTGCGCATTTTCGGGCACTCCGCTTTCCAAAAGCCCCTTGACTTCGTCCACCAGTCCCGCCGCTATCATTTGATCGACGCGCCTTTCGATGCGTTCGTACAGCTCCCCTCGCGGGTAGTCGAACGCAAAACTTATAAACGGATAGCGCGGGATTTTTTCGTCGTGCTGTTCGGATTTTTTTCTGCCCGTGAGTCTGAAAATTTCCAGCGCGCGAATGACGCGCACCGTATCGTTGACATGAAGAATTTCCGCGCTTTCGGGATCGACCTCGCGCAATAACCCGTGCAGATATTCCTTTCCCCTTTCGTGCAGAATTTCCTCGTATTCCTTGCGGATCGCCTCGTCTGCGGGCGCGTTCCCGAACGATTGCGAATACAAAAGCGCGTTCATATAGAAGCCCGTACCCCCGCAGAGGATCGGCGTTTTACCGCGCGATAAAATATCCTTTAAGACGGGAAGCGCAAGCCCTTCAAAATCGCTCACCGAAAATTTATCGCGGGGATCGGCGACGTCAATCATGTAGTGCGGGATCCCTCCCCGCTCGCGTTCGTCGGGCTTTGCGGTGCCGATATTCAGCCCGCGATAGACGAGAAACGCGTCGCAGGAGATAATCTCGCCGTCCAGCCGTTTTGCGCACTCTACCGCAAGCTCGCTTTTGCCGGTTGCGGTCGCTCCGCAGATGACGATGACTTTCATACGATCCTTTTGAAGAGCTTTTCAAGTTCGCTCTTTTTCATTTTGACGGCGACGGGTCTGCCGTGCGGACAGCGCAAGCCCATATCCCCGTCCATTTCGCGAATGAGCGATTTCACTTCTTCGTCCGAAAGATACTCTCCCCCTTTGACCGCCGCTTTGCACGCCGCGCTTGCAAGTTTATCTTTGAGAAGCTCCGCAAGTTTGATTCCGCGATAACTCTCCATCGTAGCAAGCACTTCCCCGAAGAAGGCATCGAGATCGATCCCCTGTAAGTCGAGAGGCACCGCGGAGACTTTAATACTCGTACCGCCGAATTCCTCCGCCTCGAATCCGAGTTCCCTCAAAAACGGAAGCTGTTTTGCAAGAAACGCATACTCTTCCGCATTCACGTTCAGAACAAACGGGAGCAGCATGGGCTGGGAGAGCGCCTCCCGCGTTTTCGTGCGGGCAACGAGACGGTTGTAGATCAATCTTTCGTGCGCCGCGTGCTGATCGATAAAATAGGCGTCGTCGCCGATCTCATAGATGAGATAAGTGCGGAAAAGCTCCCCTTTATAACTGAGCGTTGCGGGGTCGATCTTCTCCTGACGCTTCTTTTCCTGTTCCAGAAGCGCGGCGCGGTTCTCCTCGAACGCGTCCTTTTCTTTCTCCTGCGGCGCGGGAGAAGCGACTTTCATCGTAAAAGGTCCGTCGTCAAAGAGACGGGGCGCGGGCGTTCTTCCGCCCACGGGCGATACGTCGAACGAGAGTTCCTTTTTCGCCTGTTCGTAATTCATAACGGGCTTTGAAACGGGTTTTGCGGGCATCGTACTCTTCGGCAATTCGGGAGACGAGATCGGGATTTCTTCCTGCACCGCCTTGACCGCAGGTTTCGCGGAAACGAGGTATTCGAGCGCTTTGGAATTTCCGTCAAGCACCGCCGACACGACGGAATAGACGCATCCGTAAATGATCTGATTGTCCGCAAAGCGCACGTCCGCCTTGTTGGGGTGTACGTTTACGTCCACGATCTCGGCGGGAACGTCTAAAAACAGCACGAAAAAGGGAAACTGCCGTTTCATGAGATACGCGCCGTAAGCGTTCGTAACCGCCGCCCCCACCGTCTGGTTGACGACGTAGCGCCCGTTGACGAACAGGCTCTGATAACTGCGGTTCGCCTTTGAAAAATTCTGATTGCCGAGATAGCCGTAAATGCGTATCCCGTGTTTATCGGCAGAAATTTCGTAGCACTTCTCTACCGTGTCCTTGCCATAGACGGCGGCAAGCGCAGATTCGAGACCGTCGCCGAACGAGCGGTATTTGAGTTTTCCGTTTATGCGGTAAGTAAAGGAAACGTTCGGACGGGAGAGCATGAAACGCGCCATCATGTTCGATACTTCCCCCTCCTCCTGCATATCCGATTTCAGGAATTTAAGGCGTGCGGGCGTATTGAAAAAGAGGTCTCTGACAGTGACTTCCGTACCGTCCGCCCCCGCCGCCTCGGTAACTTCGCCCATGACGCCTCCGTCGGACGAGAGCGAATATGCGCTCTCCCCCGCTTTTTTCGAGACGATCTTCATGCGGGACACCGCCGCAATCGAAGCGAGCGCCTCGCCGCGGAATCCGAGCGTTGCGACCGCAAACAGATCGTCCGCCGTTTTCAGCTTGCTCGTCGCGTGCGGAAGATAGGCGCGGGGCAAATCCTCCTTGGAAATTCCCTTGCCGTTGTCCGTAACGCGCACGCATTGCTTGCCGCCGCCCTCGATCTCCACGGTGATTTCCGTCGCCTCCGCGTCGATCGCGTTTTCGACGAGCTCTTTGACGACGGAATAAGGTCTGTCGACCACTTCGCCCGCCGCGATTTTATTATAGATTTCTTTCGATAAAATATTGATCATTGCAGTTTCTCCTTCCAATCGGAGAGCAGGCTCAACGCTTGCATGGGCGTGAGAGAATTGACGTCGATTTCCCGCAGTTCGTTTGCGATCGAAAGCTCCTCGGCGGACGGCTCCTCTTCACGAACTTCGGGAGCAGGCAAGCCGTTCACGTCGTTGCGCTCCAACGATTTCAGAATGGTTTTCGCCCTTACGATCACCTCTTCGGGAATCCCCGCAAGCGAGGCGACTTCCACGCCAAAACTGCGGGACGCGCCGCCGCGTAAAATTTTACGCAAAAAAACAATCGAACCGCCCACTTCCTTGACGCTGATCTTATAATTCTTGACGCCGTCGAGCTTGCCTTCGAGTTCGGTAAGCTCATGATAGTGCGTTGCAAAAAAGGTCTTGGCGCGCACCTGTTCCGTCAAATATTCGATGACCGACCAGGCAATGGAGAGCCCGTCGTAAGTGCTTGTTCCCCTGCCCACCTCGTCCAAAATCAGCAAGCTCTTGGAAGTGGCGTTCCGCAAAATATTGGCGACCTCCGTCATCTCCACCATGAACGTACTCTGATCGAGAATGAGATTATCGCTCGCGCCGATCCTTGTAAAAATACGGTCGCAGAGCGGAATTTTTGCGCTCTTTGCGGGAACGAAACAGCCGATCTGTGCCATTAAAACGATGAGCGCGACCTGCCTTAAATAGGTACTTTTTCCCGCCATGTTGGGACCCGTGATGATCATGGTGCGGTTTTCGCCCGCGTCCAGCATACAGTCGTTCGGCACAAAGCGCTCTTTGGAGATCGCCTCGACGACGGGGTGACGCCCGTCCGTGATTTCGAGCGCGCCCTCTTCTAAGATTTCGGGACGGCAATAGCGGTTTGCCTTGGCGACGTTCGCAAAGGACAGCAATACGTCGAGAAGCGCGATCGCGGAGGAAATCTGCTGGAATACGGGGATATTCCGTTCGAGAATGTTCATAAGCTCCGAATAGAAATGCTCTTCGAGCCGCCGCCCCGCGTCCTCGCTCCCTAAAATTTTCCGTTCGAGTTCTTTCAGCTCGTCCGTCGTATATCGCTCCCCCGTCGAAAGCGTCTGACGGCGCTCGTAATCGTACGGCACGCGGTCCTTGAATCCGTTCGATACTTCGATATAATAGCCGAACACGCGGTTGTAGCCGACTTTGAGCGTGCGGATCCCAGTGCGCTCGCGCTCCCGCGTTTCCAGCTCGGCGGCAACAGACTTGCTGTTGCGGTTGATATTCCTTAAATTGTCGAGCTCTTTATCGTAACCGTCTTTAATAAAGTTGCCCTCTCTGAGCGTCGTTGCATTCGGCGCGATCGCCCCGTCGATGAGTTCGCAGAGTTTGGACGGGTCTGCAAGCGAAGCGGAAATTTCCCCGATAAGTTTGGAAGAAAAGCCGGAGAGCCTGAATTTGAGCGACGGAACGACCGCGAGCGATTTGCTGAGCGCGAGCGCATCCTGCGGTTGCAGATTTTTATTCGAGATACGCCCCGTCAAACGCTCGATGTCCTTGACCCCGTCCAAAAGTTCTTCGATCCCCATGGTGACGACGGTCGCGTTAAAAAGCTCTTCGACCGCGTCGAGCCGCTCCTCGATCTTATCCTTTTGCAATAGGGGCGCGGTCAGCATGGAGGCGAGTTTTCTTGCGCCCATACTCGTTTTGGTCTTGTCGATCAGCCACAAAAGCGACCCGTAACGTTTGGAATCGGCGCTGTTTTTCAACAGATCGAGATTTCTCACCGCAATGGGATCGAGCTTCATCTGCCCCGCATGATCGGCAAAGTGAATTTTCGTAATATTTTTCAGCGCGTGTTTCTGCGTATCGTTGAGGTATTCCGAGAGCGCGCCCGCCGCCGAAACCGCCTCTTTTTTTCCGTCCAATCCGAGCGCGGAGAGCGACGCGCAGGAAAACTGTTCTTTGAGAACGCGTTCCGCGCTTCCCCTCTCAAACGCGTAAGGCAGATAACAGGAAAAGGCGGGAAGAATGCCCCGCTCGATCTCCGCCCTGTCCTTGACGGCAAATAAAAGCTCGTCGTTGCAGATAACTTCCGCGACCGAAAGGTTTATAAGCACGGATAAAAGCCTGTCCAGATTCTCCTCTTCCGAAACGCAAAATTCCCCCGTCGTGATGTCCGCCCAGGCAAGCGCGAACTTTCCCTCTTTCAGATAGGCGCAGGCGATATAGTTATTCTTCTTTTCGTCCAAAAGGCTCTCTTCGATGACCGTTCCCGCCGTGACGATCCGGATAACGTCGCGCTCCACAAGCCCCTTTCCCGCTTTGGGATCGGAGAGCTGTTCGCAGATCGCCACCTTTTCCCCCGCGGCGACGAGTTTTGCAATATAGGCGTCCGCCGCATGGAAGGGAACGCCGCACATGGGCGCGCGCTCTTTCATGCCGCAGTCCTTTCCCGTCAGCGTCAGATCGAGCAGTTTTGAGACCTTGACCGCGTCGTCAAAGAACATTTCATAAAAATCGCCGAGACGGTAAAAGAGAACGCAGTCTTTATACTTCTCCTTCGTGTCCAGATAGTGTTTCATCATTTGAGAAATTGCCATGTTTACTCTTTTATCTCCTCACCGTAGAGCGAAATACCGTTCGCCTTTGTAATTTTCAGTCTGACAAATTCGCCGACCCTGTCCCGATCGCTTTTGAAATATCCCATTCTGCCGTAGAGATCGCGTCCGAGATAACAATCTTTTTTTCCGTCGAAATCTTCGACGAGAATTTCCGTTTCCGCTCCGACGCACTCCGCGCTTTTTTGCCTTGTCTGATCGTTGACGCACTCCACGAGCCGCATAATGCGTTTTTTGGAAACTTCTTCGGGGATCTGCCCGTCCATCACCGCCGCTTTCGTCCCCGTCCGCGGGGAATAGACGAACGTAAAAGCGGACGCAAACCCCGCTTCTTTGACGAGGGACAGCGTCTCTTCAAACTCCTCCTCCGTCTCCGTGGGAAAACCGACGATGAGGTCGGTCGTCACTTCGCAATCGGGGATCTCCCGTTTGAGCAGCGCGATTTCGCTTAAATATTTTTCCCGCGTGTAACGGCGGTTCATGAGCGACAAGATCCTGTCGCTTCCCGACTGCGCAGGCAAGTGTAGTCTGCGGCAGATTTTTTTATGCTTCTTCATGACCGCGACAAGTTCTTCGGAAAAATCCTTGGGGTGCGAAGTCATGAACGAAACGCGGAAATTCCCCCCGATCGAGGCGACTTGATCCAGAAGTTCGGGAAAGCGCATTCCGCTCCCCGCATAGGAATTGACGTTCTGCCCCAAAAGCGTGATCTCCTTATACCCCTCCCGAACGAGCGAACGCACTTCGCTCAAAATATCTTCTGCGGAACGGCTCTTTTCCCGCCCGCGCACATAGGGAACGATACAGTACGAGCAGAAATTGTTACAGCCGTACATGATATTCACCCAAGCGTTAGGGTAACTTTTACGGACGGGGACGATTCCGTCCTCGACCGCCTCCCGCTCCTCTCTGAGCGAGATCACCGCTTTTTTGGAATTGCGCTTTTGTTCGATGAGAGAATGCAGTTCGTTTAAGTTGTGCGTACCGAATACAACGTCGATGAACGGAAATTTGCGTTTTAAGTATTCCGCTTTGCCCGCCTCCTGCGCCATGCACCCGCCCAAGACGATCATAAGAGACGGCTTGCTTTTTTTCAGCTTTTTCAGCGCGCCGATATTGCCGAACGCGTGGTTTTCGGCATTTTCGCGGATACAGCAGGTGTTAAAGACGATAATGTCCGCCTCTTCCTCTTCGCTCTCCTCGTCATAACCGCAGGACTTCAACACCCCTGCGATCTTTTCCGACTCGTGAATATTCATCTGACAGCCGTAGGTCGTTATATGGTATTTCATAGATCCGAAAGTACTTCCCCCACTTTTCCGCGAACGACGAGTTCGCAACGATCGTCAAACGGCGTTTCGTCGCGGTTGATCAGGACGGAATGTTTCCCCTGAAAGTAACCGATAAATCCCGCCGCGGGATATACGCTTAAAGAAGTGCCCGCAACAATGAGCATATCCGCATCGCGGATCGCATTGACCGCCCCGTCCACCGTCGCCGAATCGAGCGGCTCACCGTAGAGTACGACGTCCGGCTTGACGATCCCGCCGCAGGCACAGCGCGGCGCCCCTTTGCTTTTGAGAATAAATTCCGCGGAATATTGCTTTTTGCACCTTAAACAAGTATTGCGGTGAACGCTCCCGTGAAGCTCGAAAACATTTTTGCTCCCCGCCGCCTGATGCAGTCCGTCGATGTTCTGCGTGACGACCGCCGAAAGTTTCCCTTCCCGCTCCAATTTGGCAAGCGCAAAATGCGCCGCGTTCGGCTTTGCAGAAAGACACAGCATTTTATCGCGGTAAAAGTCGTAAAACGCCCCCGTGTGCGCGTAAAAATAGTCGGAACTTAAAATCGTTTCGGGCGGAACGGAATACTTCTGGCGGTAGAGCCCGTCCTCGGAACGGAAATCGGGAATCCCGCTCTCGGTGGATACGCCCGCGCCGCCGAAAAAGACGATTTTCCCACTCTCCCGTATCATTCTCTGAATTGTCATACGCACTGATTATAACACGATTTTTTCGATTTTTCAACAAAACCGAATCAATTTTTTGATATAATTACAAATACTAAACGTAATGAAAAAAGCGGTTATCATTGTAAGCAGTATTTTGGGCACGGTCGGAACGATCGTTTTGGCTCTGTTTATCTATTATTTTTCCGTGACGGCGGGCGTTCGGCTGAACCCCGACAAACTCAACGACAGCGTGCAGAGCGTCAGCGTATATGACGTACGCGGAAACGCGATCGACCTTCCCGAAATCAGAAAGTGCGCCGACTTCTCCTCTCTGCCCGGCTACGTTCCGAACGCGTTCGTCGCCGTAGAGGACAAGCGTTTCTATTCGCACCACGGATTCGACTACAAACGGATCGGAAAAGCGGTTTTAAGAAATATTTCTTCCTTTTCGTTCCGGGAAGGAGCGTCCACAATTTCGCAACAGCTCATCAAAAACACCCACCTTTCGGGCGAAAAAACGCTCACCCGAAAGCTCAAAGAAATGAAACTGACGCGCGCGCTCGAAAAGCGGTATGAAAAAGAGGAAATTCTTTCGCTCTATCTCAATTCCATCTACTTCGGTCACAGCGCGTTCGGGATCGAAGAGGCGGCGTCTTTCTATTTCTGCAAAACAGCAAAAGAGCTTACCCCCGCCGAGAGCGCGACGCTTGCGGCGCTCGTTCAGTCGCCCAACCGCTTTTCCCCCTTCCGCGACGCAGAGAAGTGCTTAAAACGCAGAAACTTCGTTCTCTCGTTGATGCGCGATCAGAATTACATTTCCGCACGCGAATACGAATCGGCGATCTTAGAGCCCCTGCCCCTTGCGCCCAACGAGGAAAACGGAAGCGGGCAGAGCTATCTCGCGCTCGTGTTCGAGGAATTTGCAACGCTTTTCCCCGACGAAAAGCCGGACGATTCCACGCTGAAAATATACACCTATTACGATCCCGACCTGCAAAAAACGATCGAATCGTACGAGGCAAAAACGGACTATTCCGCCTGCGTGCTCGACCATGCGGCGCACGGGATCAGCGCGTACTATTCCAGCGCGGGAAGGGTGAAACGCCTGCCCGCCTCCCTTATGAAGCCCCTCCTCGTCTATGCGCCCGCACTCGAAATGAACGCGATCTCCCCCGCGACGCCGATCTCCGACGAGCGGACGGATTTCGGGGGATACTGCCCCAAAAATTACAACGACGAATATTCGGGCTACGTCAGCGCGCGCTATGCGCTCTCTCACAGCGTCAACGTTCCCGCCGTGAAAATTCTCAACGTCATAGGCGTTGACACGGGCGCGAAATATATGGATAAAATGGGGCTTACCGTTGCCGAGGAGGACAAGTCCCTCGCCCTTGCGCTCGGCGGAATGAAGGAGGGATACGATCTTCCCTCACTCGCCTTTGCCTATTCGACCTTTCCCGCCATGGGGAATTATTCCCCCTCCCGCACGATCAAACGGATCGAAAACGCTTCGGGCAAAACGCTCTACGAATGGCGCCCTTTCTTTACGAGAGTTTTTTCGGAGGACACCGCCGCGATCGTAACGGATATGCTGAAAACCGCGGTACAGGAAGGAACCGCAAAAAAGTTGCGCTCGCTCGGATTCGAGATCGCCGCAAAGACGGGAACGGGCGCAAACGCTTCGGGCAATACCGACGCATACACCGTCTCCTATACGAGCGAACACACCGTCGCCGTATGGATGGGAATGCGGGACAATTCCCCCGTTCAGACGACGGGCGGAGCTCTTCCCGCCGCGCTCGCGCTCAACATCAACCGACAGCTTTACAGGGAGCGCAGTCCCGAAAATTTCCGTATGCCTGAGGACGTGCGGACGGTCGCCATCGACAAGGAAGAGTATGAAAAGAATCACCGCATTCTGCTCGCCGATCCCTCGGCTCCGCCCGTTACGACGCTCTCGGAACTGTTCAGAAGCTGTGCGCTCCCGAACGAGACCAGCAACCGTTTTACGAGTCCGAGTATCCCGCGACCCTCGATTTCCGTCAAAAAAGGCAGTGTTTTAATAGAATTATGTCAGACAGAGTACTATGATTATATCATAAAAAGAAAAAATAACGGCAAAACCGTCACGATTTACGAAGGAAAATACCGCGCAACGATTATCGACAATTCCGTCACCGCGGGGCAGAGTTATGAATATACCGTCATCCCCCTCTATCGGGAAACGGCGGGAGAACCCGTTGTTCTGCCCGCCGTTCATATTCCGCGATCCGACTCCGTGCCGGAAGATTGGTGGAAATAACGCTTAAAAAGAAATCATTTCCAAAGTTGTGAGCGCGTCCTCGACAAGCCCCTCTACGTCGAGCTTGCTCTCCTCGGACGCGATAAACGAGAGCTTGGGTTTGATCGCGGGGAAGTCGGGTAAAAATACCGTACAGCAATCCTCATAGGGTTCTACGGAAATATCGTAAGTTCCGATATTCCTCGATATTTCAATGATCTCGTCTTTGTCGAATCCCACGAGCGGACGCAAAACGGGAAGGGTCACGACGGCGTTCGAGGAAGTCATTCCCTCGATCGTCTGACTTGCAACCTGCCCCAAACTTTCTCCCGTGATCAGGCACTGCGCTCCCCTCTTTTTTGCGAGCCGCTCCGCAAGGCGGAACATGAATCTGCGCAACAGCGTCACGTTGAGTTCGGGCGCGCACTTTGCGTGGATCTCCTCCTGAATTTTTGTGACGCTCAAAGTCGTCAACCTGTAAGTATTCGTAAATTTTGCGATTTGCTTTGCAAGGGAGACGACTTTTTCTTTGGCAAGTTCGTTGGTGTGCGGATAGCTGTGAAAATGCAGATAATCAACCTGCATTCCGCGCTTTGCCATCATGTAGCCCGCAACGGGAGAATCGATCCCGCCCGAAATCAATAAAAGTCCTTTCCCCGAAGCGCCCACGGGCATTCCGCCCCGTCCCCTCTTAAATTCGCCGAACACAAGCGCGGTCTGATTTTCGCGAATATCCACATAGACGTAGGACTTCGGCGCGTGCACATCTACTTTCAGCTTCGGACGCGCATTCAGAAGTTTTGCGCCGATTTCCGCATTTACCTGCATAGAGGTAAGCGAAAAACGTTTATTGCCGCGGTGCGTCTCCACCTTGAACGTACCCTCTTCGGGGCATACGGTCAGGGCGCATTCAAAAATTGCGTCTATCTCCGCTTCCGTCTTTAACCCGACCGAATAGGAATGGACCCCGAACACATTCGCAATGCGCTCCTCGATCTCCTCGATCCGTTCCTCGTCGAACTTCTCGACGAGATAGCGTCCGCTCGTGCGCCGAAGCTCGTGGCGCAGTCCTTTCAGACAGCGTTCGAGATTGACCGTAAAGAGCCGCTCGAAGAATCCGCGGTTCTTGCCCTTTAAGTGAATTTCCGCATAGCGGATAATGATAACTTTCTCCGTCATCTGATTCTCCCGTATAGTTCTTTTGCCGTCCGGTTGACGATTTCCGCCGCCTCGTCGATCTCCGCTTCGCTGTTTTCGGGCGAAAAGCTGAATCTGAGAACGCCGTCCAGAAGCTCCCGTTCCACCCCGCACGCCTCGATCACGCGGCTAAACGGCTTTTTCGAGGAACACGCGCTCCCCTTTCCCGCATAAACCCCGCGGTCGGAGAGCATCCTGACGAGCGTTTCCCCGCGCAGTCCCTTTGCCGAAACCGTCAGAATATAGGGCGTTCCGTTTTCGGGGGAAAGCCGCACAAACAGATCCTTGTCAAGTTTTTCAAAGAGGCGTTCGCGATAGGAAAGAATGCGCTCACCGTCCTCTTTCAAAGTGGAAAATTTACGTTTTGCGGCGGAGGCGAACGCCAAGATCCCGAACACGTTTTCCGTTCCGCTCCGCTTTCCGCTCTCCTGCCCCCCGCCGTACAGATAGGCTTCCGCCTTGACGCCCTTTTTGACGATCAATGCGCCGATCCCCTTCGGCGCGCCGATTTTGTGCGCGCTCAGCGTATAGAAGTCGATATGTTTGGTGAGGCGGAAGGGAATTTTTCCGAACGCCTGCACGCCGTCGCTCATAAAGAGCGCCCTCGCATTCTTCTCTTTGACCTGTTCCGCAATGCGCCCGACGGGATTCACCGCACCCGTTTCGTTATTGACGTGGATGACGGAGACGAGCGCCGTCTTTTCATCGACGAGGCGCAAAAGCGCGTCCCGATCGACGCTTCCGTCACGGTTGAGCGGCGCAATGCGTACTTCGAGCCCGCGGTTTTTCAGCTCTTTCGCGCACTCATAGACCGCCGCGTGTTCGCCCCCGCTCACGACGAGGTTCCCGCGCTTCACGCTTCCGAACATCGCTTGATTGTCCGCTTCCGTCCCGCAGGAGGTAAAAATCAATCCGAAGTTTTCCGTTCCCCCGACGAGGGATAAAATCTCTTCCCGCGCACGCCCGATTTCTCCGTGCGTTTGAATTCCGCCCGCATAGGAAGCGGACGGATTGAAATACAGTTCATTCAGCGCCCCCTCCGCGTCTTGAATCGCGGATTTCATGGGGCGCGTTGTTGCAGCGTTATCGAGATAGATCATTCGCGTACAAATTTATTTCTGCCCGCCGCCAGAACCAGATATTCGAGCATCTCTTTTCTGCATTCGATAATATACATGCTCTTGCCGCCCGACGTGGAATACAGAATATGAATAAAATCTTTTCCCTCCGCGGGGTCGCGGTTCGGCGTGAGCACCTTGGGCTTTGCGCCGCCGAGACCCGCGTACGTTCTGTCGAACGTCGCGCCCTCGCAATAGCCGATCTGCAAGACGTGATCCGCTTCGAGCGTGACGATATGTTTTCTTTTTTTGCCGTTAAAGCCTTTGGTGATACGAAGCTCATCCGTCACGAACGTGTAATCGAAACTCACGTTGAAGCGCAGGCGCAGACGGAATAGGAAAAACGACGTAAGCGCAAGCACCACGAGCGGCGAAAGCCACAGCAAAAGAAGAATCGCGATCGTCATGCCCGACTGCCCTTTCAGCATTGTGGGCAACGTCATGATACATACGAATGTGTGAATGAACGCAAGCACGGCGAATACGACGGAAAAAACCAGAAAAACCGTGTACCATTTTCTCTGTTTATCGCCGTTCACCGCTTGCGCGCTCTCTTCGTACAGGGCGTCTCTCGGCATCAGAATTCTACCTTTCCTTCATAAATTTTATGCACGTTGCCCGTAAGCGTCACGTTGCCGTCATGGTGATAGCGGACGATCAGATCCCCGCCCTTGACTTTGACGGTAATATCCGTATCCTGCTTGCAGTAACCGCCCAGAACCGCCGCGACCGCCGCCGCGCAGGCGCCCGTTCCGCAAGCCCAGGTCTCGCCGTTTCCGCGCTCCCAGACGCGCATTTTGAGCGTGCTTCCGTTGACGATCCTGACAAATTCCACGTTGGTGTGTTTGGGGAAATATTTGCTCGTTTCGATCTTGCGTCCCAGTTCCTCTACGGGAACGGCGTCAACTTTCTCCGTGAAAATCACGCAGTGCGGATTGCCCACGTTGACGAGCGTCGCTTTGTATTCCGTGCCGTCGATCTCCATCGGCTGATCGACGATCTTATCCCCTTTCCAGATACAGGGGATCTTCGAGCCGCGAAGCTCGGCTTTGCCGAGATCGACGCTTGCCGAAGTCACGACGCCGCCGAACGAGAACACCGTAACTTCTTTGACGCCGCTCTTCGTTTCGATCTTCATGACTTCGTTTTTGACGATCCCTTTTTCATAGAGGTACTTGGCGACGCAGCGGATCGCATTGCCCGCAATGCTGTCCTCCGTGCCGTCCTGATTATACACGCTCATCTTTGCGTCGGCAACGTCGGACTTCGTTATGACGACGATCCCGTCTCCCCCGATCCCGTAATGGCGGTCGACAAAGTTGATCGCAAGCGATTCGGGACAGGTAATGAGTCCGTTCATGTCCTCGAAGTAGATATAGTCGTTTCCGCAGGACTGCATTTTGACGAAGTTGAGCTCCGTCTTTTTACGGCGCAGGCGGTTGATATCGACAAGCTCGGTATTGTATTCGGTGAATTTACTTGCGATAATGTCGCAGAGCGCGTTCGCCGTATCGAGCGACGTGAGCACCGTAATTCCCAAAAGGATCGCGTGGTGATGAAGCTCGATATAGTCGTTGATCGAATCGACGTCCGTCTTACCCGTATAGATGACGTAGTCGATTTTGCCCTCGTCCATGAGTTTGGAGACCTGTTTGGTCGCTTTCAGACGGTCCACGACGGTCACGTCGATCCCCAGATCGGAGATGACTTTTGCCGTTCCCGCCGTCGCGTAGATATTACAGCCTAAATCCGCAAACTTCTTGGCGATCGAGACGATCTCGAACTTATCCTGATCGTTGACGGTGAAATACACGCCGACGGGCTTTTCCTTGGTCGGATGACACATTTTGAATCCCGCCGAAACAAGTCCCTTGAAGAGCGCCTCTTCAAACGTTTTACCGATCCCCAGCACTTCGCCTGTGGACTTCATTTCGGGACCGAGCTGCGAGTTCACGTCGTTGAGTTTTTCAAAGC
>CAJUCM010000014.1:38928-44389 GCA_910585235.1 uncultured Christensenella sp. | reverse complement strand
CTGTTATTATATATGGTATAGTAAATCCTGCTTCCCGTTAGACAAGGGGACGCGTGCCTCTTCCTCTGAACTTCGTTATAGTTCGTCGCGCTTACGTTTTTGCTCGGTCATTTACGCAAGAAAGCGGCGTCCTGTTTCCCGTGAGCTTCGGGGACGCGTGCCTGTTTTTATAAGTAGACGGAATTTATTTATGACGGCTGACGATATTTTGAAATACTGTCTGGATTGCATGGACGGAACCGTTCTTACGGAAAGCTGGGGCGAAAAGGGGATTTTCTACAATCCGCGCAACCGGTTGAAACGCGGCGTATATGTTTTAACCGCCAAAGAGAAGGACGGAGAAAACGACAGAAGCTCCCGGTTGGATCGGGAAGATGTATTCCGTATTAACTTCGGCGTCAGAAAAAGCACATTTTTGAAGCTGTTCGGCACAGTCCCTCCAAGAGCCTGCAAGGGCGGCGTCGTCAATATGGATTTTGATTTCTCCGCGCTCGATTTGTTGATGCCGCACCCCGTATATGCGTGGATGGGCTGGCTGTGCGTTCTCAATCCCTCGGATAGCACCTTTGAAAAAATCAAACCGCTTATTCGTGAGGCTTACGGTTACGCGCAAGAAAAATTTGAAGAAAGAGTAAAACGTAACTTAACAAAATGAACAACAAATATTTTTCCTTTGAACTTCAAAAGACCGATCCCGAAACGGGGGCGCGGGCGGGGGTGCTGCATACGCCGCACGGCGATATTTTAACGCCCGTCTATATGCCCGTCGGCACGCAGGCGACGGTCAAGGGAATGCTTCCCAAAGACCTTGAAGAGATCGGCTCGCAGATCATTCTCTCCAACACCTATCACCTGTATATGCGCCCCGGCGACGAGCTCATCAAAAAGGCGGGCGGGCTTCATAAGTTCATGAATTGGCACAAGCCCATTTTAACGGACAGCGGCGGTTTTCAGGTTTTTTCGCTTTCTTCGCTGAATAACATTACGGACGAGGGGGTGCGCTTTTCCTCCCATGTAGATGGGAGCAAACACCTGTTCACGCCCGAAAAGGCAATGGAGATCCAGCACAATCTCGGTTCGGATATTATCATGGCGTTCGACGAGTGTTCGGAATACGGCTACACGCACGAGCAGGCGGAGCGCGCCATGGAGCGCACGGCAAAGTGGCTGGAACGCTGCTGGGCGGCGCACGACAATCCCGCGCAGGCGCTCTTTCCCATCGTGCAGGGGAATATGTATCAAGATTTACGGCAGGAGAGTTTGAACCGCTCTTTGCCGTTTGTCAGACACGGGATTGCGATCGGCGGTCTTTCGGTGGGCGAACCGAAGCCCGTCATGTACGAAATGCTGGATTTTTTACGCGACAAGCTCCCGACGGACGTGCCGCGCTATCTCATGGGAGTGGGGTCGCCCGACTGCCTCGTGGAAGGGACGCTTCGCGGGGTGGATATGTTCGACTGCGTGTTGGCGACGAGGGTCGCGCGCAACGGCACGGCGCTCACTTCCCGCGGAAAAATCGTCGTGCGGAACGGAAAATACAGAGAGGACTTTACGCCCCTCGATCCCGACTGCAACTGCTACTGTTGCCAAAATTACACCAAAGCCTATTTGCGGCATTTAGTCAACGTGGGGGAGATGACGGGCGCAATGCTTCTGTCCTTGCACAATATCGCCTATCTTCATTCGCTCATGCGGGGACTGCGCGAGAGCATTCTGGGCGGGTACGTCAAAGATTTCGTGAAAGAATTTTACCGTCTGAACGGCGGGGAAAATTAAAAAAATCCGTTTACATCTTTTTGCGGAAGTATGAAAACTGCATGAAAGGGAAAAAATCGACTTAAAAATACTTGCTATATTTTGGAAATTAAGGTATCATATTATGGCAATGAGGAGTTTGAAGTTATGAATACGTTACTTGTGGGTACAATGAATCTTTTGGCGGAGGGAGAAGGCGATCAGCCGAGCGGACTTCCCTCCTGGGTCATGTGGGTGGTTCTCGGCGTGATCGTCGTGTTGCTCTTTGCCTGGTTCTTTTTCTCCGGAAGAAAGAACAAGCAGAAACAGAAAGAATACGTCGAACAGCTCGATGCGATCGCGCCCGGCAATAAGGTCAAGACGGCGGGCGGGATCTGCGGGATCGTGACCGAAGTCTGCGACGACAACACCGTCATCATCAAGACGGGGAGCGAAGAATCCGGCTATTCTTTCGTCAAAATGGAGAAAGAACTGATCGCCCAGACGGACGCGAAGGGACCGGCGCAGATCGCGCGCGAAGAGGCGGAAGAGAAACGCCGTCAGGAAAAGGAAGCGGCGGAAGCGCAGAAAAAAGCGGCAAAGGCGGGGGCGGCGCCCGAAGCCAAGGAAGAGCCCGCGGAAGAGAAACCCGCAGAGGAAAAACCTGCGGAAGAACCCGCAAAGAGCGAGGAACCTTCCGAGCCGAAAGAGGAATCCAAGGACGCCGAATAATTAAAACGCATAAACCGGACAATCTCCGCATAGTGTAAAGTGACTATGCGGAGGTTTTTTTATGGATAAAACTTTTTTCAAACGCGCGGCGTGGGAGATTGTGAAAACCGTGCTTCTGACGGCGGTGTTCTGTCTGTTTTTCGAGGCGATATTCGCAATCATCATCCGCGCGGCGTCTCCCTCCACAGTGCTTGTGACCGCGGTGAACTGGGTCGTGAAGTGTGCGGCGGTGTTTGTATTTTCTCTGATCTGCATAAAGCGGGAACGCGCCTTTTTCAAGGGATTGGCGGCGGGATTTGTTTCGGTGTTTGTGACGATGTTCCTCTTTGCCGCGATCGGCGGAGGGTTCTATCTGGATATTTTATTTCTCCCCGAAATGCTGCTCTCCACGCTTTCGGGCGGTTTGGGGGCGCTTTTAGGCGCGAAATTGAGAAAAGAGTAAAAAAACCCTTGCAAAAAATCGGCATTCGTATTATAATAGTAAAAAATCTCAGGGAGCGCTATTATGATCAAAACGATTGCAAAACCTCAGGAAAAGAAAATTACGGGCTGCGGCGAATGCAGAAGCACCTGCCAATCCGCCTGCAAAACGAGCTGCACCGTGGGTAACCAGTCCTGCGAGCGCGTGACGAGGGAATCCAAAATCGAAGAGAACAAATAACATTGTATCCGGACGGCGGGGAGCAACTATGTTGCTCCCTTATTCCGCGTTATAAGAACAACAATCAAAATTCCGAAAAAGAAGTATTTTTTCGGAAAGAGGAGGAGCGGCGAAACGATTTTGCTCTTTGCACTTGCACAAAGAGCTGAGAGCGAAGCCCGCGACGACGAAATGGTACACGTTTTTACATATCACGATCACTATTATATCTACGATACGGGAAGTGCGTCCCTTCACGAATGCGATGAGACGACGGCGCGCGTTCTCAAAGGGGAGACAACGGAGATTTCCGACGCGGAAATGAAGAACGCGCTGAAAGAGATCGGGGAGTTGAAGGAAGAGGGGCTTTTGTACAGGGAAGAGCCGACCGCCTATCCCATGAAGAGCGACGAGGTAAAGGCGCTCTGTCTGCACATTTCCCACGATTGCAATTTAAGGTGCCGCTACTGCTTTGCGGACGAGGGCGCTTATCATTCCGTGCGCGAGACGATGAGCTTTGAAACGGCGAAAGCGGCGATCGACTTTTTATTGCGCGAGAGCGGAAACAGAAAAGTTCTCGAAGTCGATTTCTTCGGCGGCGAACCGCTCATGAATTTCGACACGGTTAAAAAGACGGTTTACTACGCCAAGGAAGAGGGTGCAAAACGCGGAAAGAAGTTTCTGTTCACCACGACGACGAACGGACTTTTGCTCGACGACGAAATCATTCAATTTTTCAACGAAGAGATGGAGAACGTCGTTTTGTCGCTCGACGGCAGAAAGGAAGTTCACGACGCCGTCAGAAAGACGGTTTCGGGCAAGGGCAGTTTTGACGTCGTGATCGACAAAATCAAGAAGTTTGTGAAAGCGCGCGGCGACAAACACTACTATGTGCGCGGTACGTTTACGGCAAAGAATACGGATTTTGCAAAGGACGTTCTGTTCCTTGCGGATAACGGATTCGATTCAATCTCCATGGAACCCGTCGTCACGGATCTGCCCGATTTGCAGATCAAAAAGGAGCATCTTCCCGCGATCGAAAGGGAATACGAGATTCTTGCCGACGAATATTTGAAACGCGAGGAAGAGGGCAAGGGATTTTTATTCTTCCACTTCAACATCGACCTCGAAGGCGGTCCCTGTCTTTCAAAGCGGGTCTCGGCGTGCGGGGCGGGCAACGAATATTTTTCCGTCGTGCCGAACGGGGACGTCTATCCCTGTCACCAGTTTGCGGGCGACAAGGATTTTATCATGGGCAACGTGTTCGAGGGGAAACTCGACGGTGCGATCCGCAAAAAATTTGCGAAGAGCTGTCTGTTTACGCGCAAAAAGTGCGGGGACTGTTTTGCAAAGTTTATCTGTTCGGGCGGTTGCAACGCCAATAATTACCATTACAACGGCGATATTGACGAGCCCTACGAAATGACCTGCGCAATGATGAAAAAACGAATCGAATGCGCGATGCACATTCTCGCAAGGCGGAAAATGCGGGAAAATTAAATGAAAAAGATGAGAATGCGCCGCGTTTCGGCTTGACGGACGCGCGCATTTGCTATATAATGAAGAATGAAATTTTTCTCTTTTTCGGAAGTGATCCGAAAAAAGAGCGCGTTTGATAGATTCAGGAGGGTTCCATGGGCAAGGTAAAATCGGCAATTTGTCTGGTGCTGAGTTCACTTTTGATTGCCGTGATGTGTTTTTTCTGTACGGTTTCGTTTAAGCTGAATGATATCGAGACCTTTCATTCCACACTCAGTCTGACGGGGAAAGACATTACGCTCGGCGCCGAAATCGACGAGAATAACTATATCGGCGGCGGATATATGGCGACTTATTATCCCGAAGGCGTCATTTCCGCAAAAGAATACGAGGACAACCTCTCCGCTTATCAGGCGGCTTACGAAGAGGCGGACAAGGCTTCCGACAAGGACGAGGAAAAAGTTGCGGATCTGAAAAAACAGCTTGACGACTACCTCGAAAAATACCCCGAAGCGTTAAAGACGGGCGGTCTGTATCTGGAAAGCGAAATCGCTTCGGAGGACGGAAAGACCGTTTCGGAGGCGTTTAAGGCGAATATCGCAAAGACGGTCGCTCTCATGAGAGACCGCTATGAATCGCTCCACGTTGACGGCATGAAACTCGAAGTCGTCTCCTCCTACGCGTTGCGCGTGACGCTTCCGCAGACGTATTCCGCAAGGAACTATGCGTTCCAGTATTTTGCCATGACGGGCGAGTTGACCGTCTCCGTCGGCGCCGATGCGGATTCCGCGATGACGGTATTCCCCGAAAACAAGAGAAACGCCGTGATCGGCGACTATCTTACGGGCTTTTCTTCCAGAACGGCGGCGGACGGAA
>CAJUCM010000014.1:17055-38918 GCA_910585235.1 uncultured Christensenella sp. | reverse complement strand
CGACCTTTGTCGGGATTTCCTTTACCGATCTCGGACGGCAGATCATCAAAGAACAGACGGCGAACGCGGCGAATACTTCCACTTCGATTTTCATTAAGGTGGGGGACAAGACGCCCGTGAATTTCTCGGTGTCCGAAGAGATCGATCAGACCACGACCTATATCAGCGGCAGCTTTACGGCGGAGAGCGCGGCGGTGACGGCGACGCTTCTCAACAGCGCGCTTGAAAACGGCGATGCGGACGATCTGTCCGTGATTTACAGCGATATGTTGCGGCTTCCCGCAACCTACGGCGATAACGCGCTCATGCTCGTCTATATTGCGTTTGCGGTCGTCGTGGTCGGCATGGCGCTGTTCTTCTTCATTCGGTACGGACTTCTCGGATTCGCGTACCTGTTCACGTATCTCATGTTCCTGTTCTCGATGCTGTTGTGCGTATGGGCAATCCCGTTCCTCAATATCGGCGTCGGTTCGGTGTTGGGACTTCTGTTTGCGTCCGTAGTTCTTGCCGTGAGCGTCGCGCTCCCTTACGAGTATGCGAGAAAGGAATTTGCGCTCGGAAGAACCATGACCGCGTCCGTAAAATCCGCTTACAAAAAGACGTTCTGGCACGTTTTCGATCTTCACGTCGTTTTGGCGGCGCTTGCGTTTATCGTTTACGGGATTTCCCTCACGGGGCTTGCGACGTTCGCGTTCACGTTCGGGCTGGGGATCGGGTTCTCGGCGCTCTGCTCTCTGCTCGTCGGCAGATTGCAGTGGGCGAGCATGATGGCGTTTACTTCAAAGAAGGGCAATTTCTGCCGCTTCAAGAGAGAGGAGGTAGAAGATGATGACTAAGCGTCTCAAATCCTTAAAATTCTGGCCGCTTTACGTTGCGGTTTCGGCGGTGGTGATTATTGCGGGAATTATCCTCTATGCGTTACTCGGATTCAATGCGATAAAGACCGATTATAAAACGTTCGAGGTTCAGTATAACGTCGTCGTCGGTCTTGCCGATAAAGAAGAGGAAGCGCAGAAAATCTGCGAGGACGCGTTCACGGCGAACGGACTCAAATACGAGAGGAAAGAGGTCTATCCCGAAGTGGCGGGTTCTTTGAATCTTGAAACGGGAAACATGTGCCTTGTGTATGTGTTTGCGGACAATACTTCCGACGAGGCGCTTGCAAAAGCGCGGGCGACGGTCGATGAGAATTTTGTATTTAAGAACGAGGCGGGCGAAACGCTCGGCGTTGAAAAGACGGTGACCGTAAATGCGGTCGCGGGCGAAACGTTCTACGAGGCGAGCTGGCGCGCGGCGGTTGCGATCGCGGTCGGCGCGGTCGTCGTCCTCATATATACGGGCGTGAGATTCGGGGTCGCAAGCGCGCTTTCGGGGTTTGCGGGCATGACGAACGCAACGTGCTTCACGCTCGGATTCTTTGCGATAACCCGCATTCCCGTCTATGCGGCGGGTCCGCTCCTGTATGCGGCGATCGCGGCGGTTTCGTTCATGCTTTTGTGGCTTCTGCATTGCATGAAGATGCGCGATAACTTCAAGGATCCCGCTTTCGGAAAGTTCAGCGCGGACGAGGCGGTTGCGCAGTCTTTGAAAACGTCCGATAAATTCGTTTATTTCACGGCGGGCGCGCTTGGGATCGTCGTATTGGCGGTCGGCGCGATTGCCACTGCGGGACTGAGGCTGATGGTTCTTCCCGCGATCGTTGCCGTAGCGGCAAGTCTTTACTCTGCGTCGCTGTTCGCGCCGTTCGTGCATATGTACTGCAAGCGCAGATTCGATCAAATCAAAATGAGCAAGGTTCGCAAATACAGCGGTAAAAAGAAGTCGAAAGACGAAGCCGGGGAACCTGCGAAAGACTGATTCCGAAAAAATCAACGAACGGACGGCGGGGCATTCCCCGCCGTTTTAATCAAAATAAAAGTTATGAAAAAGATCATTCCCGAATTTCATTTTTCGTCCGAGGAACAGGAGCAGGTCAGATCGTTTGCCGCCAAATTGAATTTGAGCGAAACGACGGCGGGCATTCTTTTCGCGCGCGGCGTCGATACCGAAGAGAAGATGCGCGCGTTTCTTCATCCCACGGCGAAAAATTTTCTTTCGCCGTTTCTCATGCACGGCATGGAAGAGGCGAAGGCGCTCATCACCCGCGCCCGCGACGAAGAGTGGCGGGTCGCCGTATTCGGGGATTACGACGCGGACGGGATCGGCGCGCTTGCGATCCTTTCGCGCGCGCTGAAAGAATTCGGGATCGAACCCTATCTCCACGTCCCCGAACGAACGGACGGATACGGGCTGAACGTCTCCGCGATCGACAGGATCTTCGACGAATTTCTGCCCGATCTCTTTATCACGGTGGACTGCGGGATCTCCTGCGCGGAAGAGGTGGAATACATCAAAGAGCAGGGCGCTTACGTGATCGTGACCGATCACCACGAACTGCCCGCAAAACTTCCCGACTGCATTGTCGTCAATCCCAAGCTCAAAGACGATTATCCTTACGATAATCTTGCGGGCGCGGGCGTCGCCTTTAAGCTCGCAACGGCGCTGATCGGCGAAAAGGCAAACGCGCTTCTCGATTTCTGCGCGCTCTCGACCGTGGCGGACAGCGTACCGCTTCTTGGCGAAAACCGCGACATCGTATCGGAAGGGGTAAAACTCATTGAAAAAGATCCCCGTCCCGCGTTTTCCGCCCTGATCGGCAACGGCGGGGAAGTGAACGCGCAGACGCTTGCGTTTACGGTTGCGCCCCGTCTGAATGCGGCGGGCAGAATGGGGGACGCGGCTTCCGCGCTCCGCCTGTTTACGTCCGACGACGAAGAGGAAATTTATGCGCTGGCTTCAAAATTGACCGCCTACAATACGGAACGGCAGAAATACTGCGAAGAACTCCATGCCGAAGCGGACGCGATCGTGCGGAAAAAAGGCGCGTTCAAACATATCGTCATGGCGTGCGGAGAGCATTGGAACGCAGGCTTTGTGGGGATCGTGGCGGCGCGGCTTGCCGAAGAATATGCAAGACCCTGTTTGCTTTTCGTTAAAAACGGCAATATGTACCGTGGGAGCGCGCGGAGCGTGGAATCGGTGAATATTTTCGAGGCGCTCAGCGCCTGTTCGGAATATATCGAAGAATTCGGCGGACACGCGCAGGCGGCGGGCGTGAACGTCAGAGAGGAGAATTTTCCGCTCCTCGAAGAGGCGCTCGACAACTTCCTCTCTTCCCGCTATACGCAGGAGGATTTTGTTCCGAAGGTTCCCGTCGTAGGAGAGTTGAAAGACGACTTTATGAAGGTCGCAAAAGAGCTCGACAAGCTCGAACCGTTCGGCGTGGGAAACCGCCGTCCCCTGTTTTTGTACCGCGCGGAAGAGATGACGGCGACGCCCTTGAAAGCGCAGTCTCCGCACCTTACCGTTTCGGATCGGAAAATGGAATTTACCTATTTCAACGGGTTGAAGCATAAACAGCTTTTGGAGAGCGGGATCGGAAAGGACATCGTCTATGAATTGAATTTATCCCGTTTCCGCGGAAAAGAGCGGGCGAGGGGATATATCCGTGCGATCGCCTACGATTCGCGCGACTCTGCCGCGGCGGACGGGGAGATCTTCGAGAACAATCTTCTCGCGCTCTCCCGCCGTTCCGTCAATACGCAGACGCCGACGTTTTTAAGCGAGGAGGAGACGCACGCGCTGATCGGGGACCTTCTAAAAAAGAGTGCATACGGCGCGTGCTTTATCGCGCATAAAAGGGAGACGGTCAACGCGTTCCCCGAACTTCAACTGGTGGGAGAACTCTTCCGTCCCATGTCGGGCGGATGCCAGAACACCCTCCTTTTCTCCCCCGCGGAGGACGCCGATCTTGCGGGATATTCTCAGATCGTATATCTCGACGAACCGCGTTTTTTCCCCGCGACGGGGAATGGGCAGAAGATCTACTGTAACCGCAACCGCAACGGCTATGCGGAAATGAAACGTCTGAAAGCGGACAGAGAGTCGCTTTCGGGGATTTTCGTCGCCGTGCGGGCGAACGCCTATGCGGTGCGGGGAGAGACCCCTCTGAAAGCGGCGCAAAGCTGTAACGCGCTCGGATTCGATCGGGAGGAGTTCATGTTTGCGCTCTCGGTCTTTGCGGAACTCGGACTTCTGAAACTGACGAAAGAGGGCGTGTTTATTCAGAAAGGCGTGAAAAGAGAGCTGACAGATTCGGCGATTTTCGGCGCGGTTCTCGGAATAACGGAGGCATGAATTGGATACCGTTCTTATGAAAATTTATGAGTCCTATACGGGCGAGAACCGCGAAATGATCCTCCGCGCATACGACTATGCGAAGGAGGCGCACCGCAACCAGAAACGCGCGTCGGGCGAGCCGTACTTCATTCACCCCTGCGCGGTGGCGGAGATCCTTGCGGAACTAGGACTCGACGCGGAGACGGTAGCGGCGGCGCTTCTGCACGACGTGATCGAGGATACGCCCGCGACGGAAGAGGATATTCGCCGCGCGTTCGGCGAGGGCGTTCTGACGCTCGTTTCGGGCGTCACCAAGCTCGATAAGATCGTATTCAAATCGCAGGAAGAGGAGGAGGCGGAAAACTTCCGCAAAATTTTCCTCGCCATGGCGCAGGATATTCGCGTCATCATCATCAAACTTGCGGACAGACTGCACAATATGCGTTCGCTGAATTATCTCTCGCAGGAGCGTCAGCGGAAAATGGCGCGGGAGACGCTGGATATTTACGCGCCGATCGCGGGGCGGCTGGGTATTTCGCAGATCAAGTGCGAACTCGAAGATCTGTGCTTGAAATATCTGGAACCCGCGGCGTTTGAATACCTCGTCGAGAATATCCACCAGAAATTGGAGGAGCGCAACCGCTTCGTGGATTTCGTCGTGGAAGAGATCAACGGGATCCTCCAAGAGAGCGGGATCAAGGGCGAGGTGTTCGGCAGACCCAAACACTTCTTTTCGATCTATAAAAAGATGAAGACGAAGGGCAAGACGCTCGATCAGATCTACGATCTGACCGCGGTGCGCGTCATTGTGGGAACGATCGACGAGTGCTACGAAGTGTTCGGCAAGATCCATAAAAAGTGGAAGCCCGTGCCGGGGCGGATCAAGGACTATATTGCAACGCCCAAACCCAACCTCTATCAGTCTCTGCATACGACCGTCGTCACCAACTTCGGTCAGCCCTTTGAAATTCAGATCAGAACGGAGGAGATGCACCGCACCGCCGAATTCGGTATCGCGGCGCACTGGAAATACAAGGAGAACCGCGATGAGGAGTCGAGCCTCGATCAGAGGATCGGCTGGATCAGGGAGCTCATGGAAGTGCAGGGGGGCTTGCGCGACAGTAAAGAGTTTTTAGATACCGTCAAGGGCGCGCTCATCAGCAAAGAACTTTTGGTGTTCACGCCGCAGGGAAAGGTCATCTCCCTGCCCGCGGGGGCGACGCCCGTTGACTTTGCGTACGCCATTCACTCGGAGGTAGGCAACCACTGTACGGGCGCAAAGGTGAACGGAAAGATCATGCCGCTCAGTTCCAAGCTCGAACTTGGCGACGTCGTCGAGATCATCACTTCCCCGAACAGTAAAGGACCCTCCCGCGATTGGCTCAAATTTGTGCAGTCCTCTTCCGCAAAGGCGAAAATCAAGTCTTTCTACCGCAAGCAGATGAAGGACGATAATATCCGTATGGGCAGAGCCATGTTTGAAGAGGCGGCAAAGCGCAAGGGATATACGGCGGCACAGCTTCTGTCGCCCGAAAGTTTCAAGATCATTTCGGACAGGTATCTGTTCGATACGCAGGACGAAATGTTCGCTTCGATCGGTTGCGGGTCGATGTCGGTCAATCAGGTCATCTTCAAACTCTGCGATTATCTGCGCAAGACGATGCCCCCCGCCGTGGAGGTGCGTCCGTTCCGCAGGAGCGACAAGGGCTCGGTCAGGATCGAGAATATGGACGGGCTTCTCGTCTCATTTGCAGGGTGCTGTTCCCCCGTGCCGGGCGACGACATCGTGGGATTTGTCACGCGGGGAAGGGGGATCGTCGTACACCGCCGCGACTGCGCGAATATGCGCAACGCCGAACCCGAACGCTTACAGCCCGCGGAGTGGGTCACGGGAGACGGAAGCGGAAGATACAAAGCCTCGATCGTGGTGTATGCGGACGATCAGAAGTCCGCGATCTCCGCCATTGTGGGAAGCGTTGCCGAAATGAAACTCGAAATCACTTCCATCAACGGAAGATACGATAAGAACAACAGCGCGGTCGTGGACGTGAGCGTTTCGCTCACGAACACGCAGGACGTGGAAGTCCTCATCAAAAAGATCAGGGCGCACGAACACATTTTTGAAGTGCGTCGCGACGGATAAATGAACGGAGAAACATATGCAGGTGCATAAAATTTACCCTTCGGGGTTTGCTTCCAATACATATTTTGTGACGGAGGACGGCAAAAACGCCGTCTGTATCGACCCCGCGCAGCCGCGCGCGCTCGAAGAGGCGGAACGGCTGGGACTGAATATCAGGTACGTCCTTCTGACGCACGGGCATTTCGACCATATTGGCGGAGCTTCCGCACTGCAAAAGGCGGGCGCGAAAGTGGGGTGCCTTGCGGGCGAGGAACGGCTTGCCGTGGCGGACAACCTTGCCGACCTCTTCGGCGACGGATCGGAAATCGAGCCGTTCTTTGTGGATTTCACCGTAAAAAACGGCGAAATTCTCGATATTCTCGATCTGAAAATACAGGTCATGGCAACGCCGGGGCATACGGCGGGCGGGGCTTGCTATTTGGTCGGAAACTGCATTTTTACGGGCGACACCCTCTTTCAGGGGAGCGTCGGCAGGTGCGATCTTCCGACGGGCGACGCCGATAAACTCGAAGAGAGCGTGAAAAAGCTCTACGCGCTCGACGGAGATTACGAAGTGTATGCGGGGCACGGCGGGGATACGACGCTCGAAAATGAACGGAAGTACAACGGAGCGATACGGGCATGATCTCTTCTTCCGTTCCGGAACTTAATCCCGACCTCATGGATATTGTGCGGCTCTTCCCCGAAGCGGAAGAGCTCGATCTTTTTCACGCGTTCGGAAAAGACTTTCATCAAAGCGTATTTCAAATCGGTGGCAGGGAATACGCATTTAACGAAGCGCCCGTGCGCGCGGGGGAGGAACGCGAGTACGACGAAAGAACGCTTGCAAAGCGCTATGCAAAGCTCGCGCTCTACCGCCTGCTGTCGTCCCTCTTTCAAAGAAGGCTCCCCTGGGGCGCGCTGACGGGGATCAGACCGACAAAACTCGCCTACCGCGAGCGGGAACGCGGGCATGACGAATTGCCTCTTCTGCGGGCTATGGGGGTTTCGGAAGAGAACATTTCGCTCTTGCGCCGCGTCATGAAAACGCAGGAGGGGATCTACGAAAAGAGAGAGGCCAACTGCGATCTCTACGTCTCTCTGCCGTTCTGCCCCACGCGGTGCAGTTACTGTTCCTTTATCACCGCGCCAATCTCTTCGACCCGCCAATATATGCGCGAATACCTTGATTGTCTTTCGCGCGAGCTTGAAGGCGCCAAGCCGCTGATAAAAAATCTGCGTTCGGTATATGTGGGCGGCGGCACTCCCTTTGTTCTGGAAGCGGAGGAACTCGAAAAGGTGTTCCGCATGATCGCGCCGCTCCGCACGAACGGGTGCGAATATACGGTGGAGGCGGGGCGCGCCGACGTGTTCACGACGGAAAAGCTCGATCTGTGCAAGCGTTACGGCGTGACGCGTATCTGTATCAACGCGCAGAGTTTTTGCGATAAAACTCTGGAACGGATCGGCAGAAAGCATACGGGCGGGGACGTTGTCCGCGCGTTTGAAATGGCAAAGCCGTACGGCTTTACGGTGAACTGCGACCTGATAGCGGGGCTTACGGGGGAGAGCGCGGAGGAATTTTCTGAAAGCGTTGACGAGGCGATTGCGCTTCGACCGGAAAATATCACGGTGCATACGCTGTGCCTGAAAAAGGGCGCAAAGCTCAAAGAGGAGACGGCGGCGCTCAAAGACGAAGGGCTTGCGGAGATGATCGCCTGCTCGCGCGAAAAGCTGACCCAAGCGGGTTACGAACCGTACTACCTGTATCGGCAGAAGTATATGGCGGGCGCGCATGAAAACGTCGGCTGGACGAAAAAGGGGTTTGCCTCCGTGTATAATATCGACGTTATGGAGGAGACGACGGATAACCTCGCCGTGGGCGCGAACGCCATTTCCAAGCGGGTTGTGACGGAGGGGAACGGCAAAATCGTGCGCGTGGCTTCCCCCAAGGATATTCCGTCTTATCTGAATAAGACGGACACGTTGATCGAAGAAAAGAATCGGTTGTTTAAGTAAAAAAATTCCGCAGGCGTTCTCCTGCGGAATTTTTTTTATTGATTTAGTCCTAAAAGATAATCGGATGAAACATTAAAGAAAATACAGATATTTTTTAATGTTTCAAGCGAGGGTTGCCGAAAGCCTTTTTCATAATTTGCGAAGGCATTACGCGATAAACCGAGTGCGTTTGAAACTTCGGCTTGCGTTAAATTTTTACATAAACGTAATTCTTTTAATTTTTTCGCTAAATTTTCCATACAAAAATAATACCACAAATCGTGTGCAAATACTTGACAAACCACATTTCGTGGACTATAATACACAATATGTGCACATTGGAGAAAAATTATGAAAGAAGAAAATAAGAACTGCTACAATTGCAGGTATTATTTACGGCATTATGCAAAATCGAAAACACGCTTGGCTCCGCTGTACGAGGGACATTGTATTCACGATTCGCGGATTTCAAAACCCAAAGGAAGAAAGCAGATCATTTCGGACTGCGCGTTTTGGGAGACTGTGAAGATTCAAAAAGAAGAACGCAAAAAATCTATTTGCGCCGTTTTGCGGGATATGGAAGAAACGCTTGAAGTGATTAAAATGATTTTACAGAGCGATCGGGAAGAATAAAATGTTTCCTTCGCTTTGCAGAAGTGGAGGAGAGCGGCGCAATTTGTAGGGCGTGGCGTCCCCGACACGCCGAGGGAAAGGCGGCACGCCACGGAGGTCGTGCCCTACAAAGGGGAAGGGCGGCGAGCATTGGTGCTTAATGATACGGAAAAAATGAGGCAGTTAATATATTGTCGTAGGGCGTGGCGTTACCGACACGCCGCGGAGACCGTGCCTACCGTGACACCGCATTAAATAAACAAATCCCCGCTTCTTTGAAGCGGGGATTTGTTTTTAATTCATGTTTATCACATCGGGTTCGGGCGGCTGTTCCGCCGTCTTTGCGATCACGTTTTCGTCCGTTTCGGGTTCGCTCTTTGTAACTGCGGCTTCCGCTTCTTGGGGCGCGTTCGGGGCGGGTTCTTCGGCAGGGGAATTTTCCGCAAGCTCTTCGGGCTGTTTTTTCATGACGTATTTGATCAGCGGATAGAGCAGAATGAGGTCGGCAAATAGCCATGCCGCCGCGTCGCCTAAGCCAAGCCCGAAGAACGCAACGGACGATGCGTTTGCGTCGATGGGCGCGCCGTTGATGAGCGCGGGCAGGAACATACACACTAAAATTCTTCCCGCAAGTTCGCCAAGCCCCGCCAAAAAGGGGAACAGCGGTTTTTCAAGACCCTGCACGACGTTGCGTTCGAGATAGAGGATCCCAAGTATGATCAGAAACGGAACGACGGAATACAGATAAGTATTTCCGTAGCGTATGGTGTCCGCGGAGATCTTATCCCGCGCGAGATAGATATACTGATATGCGCCGTTAATGCTCATCAGCATTTCCACGACGAGGGCGAAAGCGGAGATAATGAGCATCATGAAAAAGCATTGCAACGCTCCCCGACGGATACGGTCGCGCTTTCCCGCGCCGTAATTTTGCGCGGTATAGGAGATCATTGCCGTGCCGAGCGCGTTGAGAGGGGTCATAAAAATACCGTCCATTTTGCACGCCGCGCCGTAACCGATCTGCGCGGGCGTTCCCGCAACCATTTCTCCGGAGGGCAGTTTATCGAAAGAGATCACGCCGTTCTGCATGGTGATAAGTCCGAACGCCAGAACGGAAAATTGCAGTCCGAGCGGAACGCCCTGCCACAGAGTGCGCAGCGCCGTGCGGAAGTTAAACGCCTTGAAGTCGCTTGCGCGCGGGCGCAGTTCTTTATAGTGAACGACCGTATAGATAAAGCAGGCGACGGCGGAAAAGGACTGCGAAATGACGGTCGCGGCGGCGGCTCCCGCCACGCCCCAATGACACACCATAATAAAGAGCAGGTCTAAACTGATATTCAGCACGGTCGAGATCGCGAGGAACACGAGCGGAGTTTTGGAATCGCCGATACTTCTCAATACGCAACAGATCACGTTGTAAAAGAACTGCCCCGCCATACCGCCGCAGATGATAAAGAGGTATGTATAAGCCGCGTTGAAAACTTCGTCGTTGACGGTATTGCCCGTAGGGGCGATTCCGAGCAGGCGTAAAAGCGGTTTTAAGGTCAAAAGACTGATCGCGGTCAGAATGACGATAATAAAAATACTCAGAAGGATCTGCGTTGCAAACGCTTTACGCATATTCTCCGCATCTTTCTTTCCCGCATGGTTTGCAATGATCACGCTCATGCCCGCCGTACAGCCGAACGCGAATTGCAGAAAGATAAACGTGATCGAGCCGGTGTCGCCCACGCCCGAAACTTCGTTTGCGCTCAGCGTATGTCCGCAGATCGCCGCGTCCGCAATGCTGTAAAGAGTTTGCAGAAAATAAGATAAAAGAATGGGCAGACTGAAAAAGAGAATGCTTTTCCAGATCGTGCCCTCCGTCAGATCGCTTTGCCGGAAAAATTTTTTGCGCTTCCGCGTTTCATTGCCCGTCATAAGAAGATAATCCTTTCCGCACAATTTTCGTGCGCGTCCCATTATAGAAGTATTTTTTGAAAAAGTAAACGAAAAGAGGGGGGTGTTTTTAAGGCAAATAAAAATTTTTTTGCGCAAACGGCGTTTTTCTTTGACAAGCGCATGAAATTGTGCTATTCTTACAAGGTACGGTCGGCTGAGACAAGCGGTTCTCCTCGCTGTTTCTCGGCTCTCCGCGAATTCATTCCATAGGAGGATAAAGAAATGGAAAAGCAGGAAATCATTCAAAAGTACGCACAGCACGAAGGCGACACGGGTTCTCCTGAGGTTCAGATTGCGCTTTTGACCGAGCGCATCAATCACCTCAACGAGCATCTCAAAATGCACAAGCAGGACAACCACTCCCGCCGCGGACTTCTGAAAATGGTCGGTAAACGCCGCGGTCTTCTCGACTATCTCAAAGCGAAAGACATCGAGCGTTACAGAGCTATCATTGCGGCATTGGAACTCAGAAAGTAACAAACTGGAAAGGGCGGTTTTTTCGACCGCTCTTTCTTTGTAAAATAATCGGGTCAGTCGCTGTTGCATCAAGGGGTGCAACGGCAAAGAATATAGAACAAGGAGCAAATAAGACAAATGACACAAAGTTACAGAGAATTCAAAACCACGGTCGGCGGAAAAGAGGTCGTCATCGAAACGGGGAAATATGCGGAACAGGCGAACGGCGCGTGCGTCGTGCGCTGCGGGGAGACCGCCGTTCTCGTCACCGTATGTATGTCCGCCACCCCCAGAGAGGGAATGGATTTCTTCCCCCTGCAAGTGGACTATGAAGAAAAAATGTATTCCGTCGGCAAGATCCCCGGCGGGTTCAAGCGCAGAGAGGGCAGAGCGAGCGACAAGGCGATCTTAACTTCCCGCCTGATCGACAGACCTCTGCGTCCGCTCTTTCCGAAAGGGCTTTTCAACGACGTCGTGGTAATTGCGACCGCGATTTCCGTAGAACCCGACGTGAGCCCCGAACCCCTCGCCATGATCGGTTCGTCCGTCGCGCTCTCTATTTCCGATATTCCCTGGGCGGGTCCCACGGGTTCGGTCGTCGTCGGTCTCGTTGACGGCAAATACGTCATCAACCCCAACGCGGAAGAGCGCGAAAAGAGCACCATTCACCTCAACCTCGCAGGCACGAAGGACGCGATCCTCATGATCGAGGCGGGCGCGGACGAAGTCACGAACGACGAAATGGTCGGCGCGATCATGTTCGGTCACAAGGAAATCAGCAAGATCTGCGAATTTATCGAAAAGGAGATCGTTCCCGCGATCGGCAAGCCGAAGAAAGAGATCGAACTCTATCACGTTCCCGAAGACCTCGACAAAGAAGTCAGAAAGTTCGCCGAAAAGAAAATCGAGTGGGCGATCGACACGACGGACAGAAAGGAACGCGAAGTCCGCTACGATCAGGTGGAAAAGGAAGCGCTCGAACACTTCGCGGAGAAATATCCCGAAAACAAGCGCGAGATCAAAGACAGCATCTATTATCTGAACAAAGAGAAGATCCGCGATAAGATCTTCAATAAAGGGATCCGCCCCGACGGAAGAGGTCTCAAAGACGTCCGCCCGATCTGGTGCGAGAGACACGTTCTTCCCCGCGTACACGGCTCGGCGGTGTTCACGCGCGGACAGACCCAGACGCTGACGACCTGCACGCTCGATATGCTCGCGGCGGCGCAGAAACTCGAAGGGCTTGACGACGAGACCGCAAAACGCTATATGCACCAATACAACTTCCCCGGCTACTGCACGGGCGAGGCAAAGGCGATCCGCGGCGCGGGCAGACGCGAGATCGGTCACGGCGCGCTTGCAGAGCGCGCGCTCGTTCCCGTCATTCCCTCCGAAGAGGACTTCCCCTATGCGATCCGTGTCGTAAACGATATTCTCTCCTCGAACGGTTCCTCGTCGATGGCTTCCGTCTGCGGTTCTACCATGGCGCTCATGGACGCGGGCGTGCCGATCAAGGCTCCCGTCGCGGGCGTCGCCATGGGACTTATCAAGAATCAGGAGACGGGCGAGTTCCGCGTTCTGACCGATATTCAGGGCTTAGAGGACTTCCTTGGCGATATGGACTTCAAGGTCGCGGGAACGCAGAAAGGCATTACCGCCATTCAGATGGATATTAAGATCAAGGGCATTTCCGAAGAGATCATGCACACCGCGATCGAGCAGGCGAACGAGGGCAGGCAGTTCATTCTCTCCAAAATGCTCGAATGCGTACCCGAAGTTGCGCCCCAGCTCTCCAAGTATGCGCCCCGCATTATCTCCATTAAGATCGACCCCGAAAAGATCGGCGACGTCGTCGGCAAGCAGGGCAAGGTCATCAACTCGATCATTGCAGAGACGGGCGCGAAGATCGACATCGAAGAGGACGGCACCGTCTGCATCGCTTCTTTCGGAGACTACGAGGCGGCGGAACGCGCAAAGGCGATCATCGAGAGCATTGTTCACGATCCCGAAGTGGGCGACAGATTCTTGGGAACGGTCGTCCGCATTCTTCCCAAAGTGGGCGCGTTCGTCGAGTTCGCTCCCAAGAAGGACGGCATGATCCACATTTCCAAAATGAGCGACAAGCGCATTGAAAGCGTAGAGGACGTGCTCCAAATCGGCGATATGGTAAAAGTTGAAATTATCAAGATCGGCGAAAAGGGGATCGACTTCAAACTTCTTGAAAAAATGCAGTAAAGCGTATATGAGAAAAACCGCGCATGAGCGCGGTTTTTTCGTTATGCGGCGATTGTGAAGTTTTATGAAAATTCGGTAAGAACTTTGCAAAAAGCATTTCCTTTTTTCCGTTTGGTGGTATAATTGCAGTATCAGACGAAAGGAGAAATCAAATGACGGAATTTAATAAACTCTGTAAAAAATTCGAGGAAATGGACGCATTGCAATACAGCGCGATTCTTGCGAAAAAATCCGCAAAAGTTCTGCCCGTTTTAAGCGAGATCGGAGGGAGCAAGGCGGACGGCGTCAGAATTTTTGCGCAGTACGTTCTCGGCGCGATCGCGGCGGACGGCAGACTTTCGGAGGAAGAGTACTTGATCGTTTACCCGTTACTGCACGCGTTTTTCGGGGAAGAACTCGACTATGAAACGTGTAAATCGGCAATACGGTTTCTGAAACCCGAAAGCAAAGAGTTGAATAACGTGCTGAACGATATGATCGATATGTTCGGTCTGTTCGACGAGGATCTGAAAGACGATCTTATTATAATTTGTATGTTGATTTGCGCCATAGACGGCAAAATTACGCCCAAAGAAAAGAATTGGCTCAAAGAATTGATTGCATGAACGCGCAATTGACCGTGTTTTATGAGAGAAATGCGCCCGCGGACATTTGTCCGCGGGCGCAAAATTTTTAAGATTCTCTTCCGAACAGATTATCGAGCGTACAGTCAAAATAATTTTTTAGGATTAAGGCTTTTTCTAACGAAGGCGTAAATTTACCGTGGTACCAACTGTCGATACAATTTAACGATATTCCTGTATCTTTGTTCATACGGTAACGGGAAACGCCCTTTTTCTCCAAGTGTTTTTTGAATTGTCCGCTGAACGGTGGGGTTGTTCGGAATTTTGCATTTTCGGGAAACGATGTCAGACCGATTAAAAAATCTATGGAATAGCCGTAGATGTCGGCAATCCTAATTAAATTTGAAAGTTTCGGCATATATTCTTTTCTTAAATAGCAATATACTTCGGAATAAGCAATTCCGACCGATTCTGCAAACGCTTCAACCGTTAAATGATTTTCTTCAATCAGCTCCGAAAGATTTTCGCTAAAATTCGACAAATAATTCATAAATTAGACCCTGCTACTTACAAAAGTATTATTCAAAATCGCTTAAAAAACTTGATTTTGCGAGTAATAGGGTATATAATATATTCACAAGGTCGGTGCGCAACGATCAATAAAATAATACGGAGTATTTGAAATGAAAAATCGACTAAATTCGCCTACAAATGAAACAAATGCGGCTTTGGAAGCCGCATACAACGAAGAACCTTTTTCCGCAAGCGATCTCATAGAAGAAATTGCCCCGCTTTTGGCTGATTATTTTGAGGGTGATTTTTTGCAGAGGGAAGGTAAAATAGTTATGTCATTTTATAACGGTCAAAAATTCCGCTTGGCTATTTCAAAAGTTGTATAAGAAATGTGCCCGCGGACAAATGTCCGCGGGCACATTTCTTATTACAAAGCATTTTTCTTTTTGTTTTTGTAGGGCACGACGTCCTCGGCGTGCCGTATGATTGAAATATTGCAGAACAACGGCGTGTCGGGGACGCCACGCCCTACAAATTACGCCGCCATTCTTCGGCACACAAAACACCGTTGTCCGTCACTTTGTGACGGACAACGGTGATTAAAAATCGGACAATCCAAGAAGATAGTCGGTCGTTTCTCCGAAATATTTTGCAATGGCAATCAACGCCGATATTGTCGGCTCGGTTTGGTTTTTTTCGTATTTAGAAATTTGCCGCGGGTTTATTCCCGTAGCTTTTGCAAGTTGGACTTGACTAATATTTTCCCACTTGCGTAGTTCTTTTAGCCGTTTTGCGAATTTCATAGTATAAATAATATAACATGGTCGGACATAACATTCTTGACTTATAACCGAAACGGTTATAAAATGATTATAAGAGAGGTATTGCAGTGAAATAAAAAAAGCCCGCCGAAAGGCGGGCTTTTATTTATGCTCTGTAAGTATTGCCGTCAAAGCCGAGGCTGATTAAAATGGCGCGGTTCACGCGCGACATGGTGGCGGGCGGAAGTTCGCCGATCCGCGACATGAGCCGTTTTTTATCGATCGTCCTGATCTGTTCGAGCAGTATGACGGAATCCTTTTGCAGTCCGTAGCCCAAGGGAAGTTCGATATGGGTCGGAAGTCGTGCTTTATGGATCTTGCTCGTAACTGCCGCCGCGATCACGGTGGGGGAATATTTGTTGCCCGTGTCGTTCTGCACGACGAGTACGGGGCGTATTCCGCCCTGCTCGCTCCCTACGACGGGGCTTAAATCGGCATAATAAAGTTCTCCGCGCTTGACTTCCATAATTCTCCTTTGTGAGCAAACTCCCTCCGTTCTATCTTATGTATCGGGGGAGCGGTTTTGCTCATTCCGAATGATTGACAAAATCAGCTTTTATTATGCAACCGTAAAAAAAGTTTGGAAAGATTGAGTGACATTCGCTTTTGATTTGTGTATAATGGGAATATGGAAAAAGAGAATCGGCTGGGTGACGCCGTCAGCGCGATCGGAATTTTATTGAATTTTTTGCTTGCGGCGGCGAAAATTATCTTCGGCGCGGTGTTCGGTTTTGTTTCGATCGCGGCGGACGGCGTCAACAATTTAAGCGATATGGGAAGCGGGATCGTCTCCATTGTTTCGTTCCGCATTTCCGCAAAGCCCGCCGACAAGGAACACCCCTACGGGCATCAGCGCGCGGAATATATCGCGTCCATGTTTATCGGCTTTTCCGTGCTTCTGATCGCGGCGGAACTTCTGCGGGAATCCATTGAAAAGATCGTTGTGTGGGAGACGGTCGAAGTGACGCTGTGGGCGTTTATTATTTTGGGAATCTCCGTCGCCGTGAAAGCGGGAATGTTCGTTCTGTACCGCGTCGCGGCAAAAAAACTCTCCTCCGACGTGCTGTCGGCTGCCGCCGTAGATAGTCTTTCGGACTGTATTGCGACGCTTGCGGTCGTTGCGGGTATGCTCGTCTCCCGCTATGCGGGGATCCCGTTCGACGGGATCGCGGGCATCGTGGTGGTCGTCTTTATCCTGTTCGAGGGGATCGGGATCGTCAGAAAGGCAAGTTCGAGGCTTTTGGGGCAGGCGCCCGATCCCGAACTTGTCAATAGGATCAAAGAAATTCTGCTCGGCGGGGAGGGCGTGCTCGGCGTGCACGATCTTCGGCTGTTCCGTTACGGTCCGAAAAAATTTTTTGCGACGGCGCACATTGAAATGGACGCGAATCTGCCCGCGGTCGCAACGCACGAGAGGATCGACTTTCTCGAACGGAAAGTTTATTCGGAGACGGGCGTGGAACTCACGGCGCACTACGATCCCGTTGACCCCTCGGACGAGGAGGCGAAAGAACTCGAATCGCGCATTCGCGCGGCGCTCGAAGGTGTGTATGAGGGAATGGATCTTCACGACTTCCGTCTTGTGCGGGGCGAAAGAAAAAAAATTATCTTTGAGGTGGGGATCCCTTTTGCGCTCAAAGAAAGAGACGGCGAAGTGAAGTCCACGGTGATTGCCGCCGTGCGTCTTTTGACGGACGCGGAGGCGGTCGTCACGGTCGAGAGGGAATAGTCGAAAACGCTTGTAATTTAAGCGGAAATATGTTATAATGAAAGTTGTATTTTGAGAATAAGGGAAGTCTATCAAATGAAAATTGTCATCGACGCAATGGGCGGAGACAACGCCCCGCGTGAAATCGTAAAAGGCGCGCTGGAAGCGCTTGAAAAAAATAATGCGTTTTCGATCGTCTTTACGGGCGACGAAAAGGCGATCCGCGGGGAACTTTCCGAATATTCCTTTGATTCTTCGCGCGTCGAAGTCAGGCACGCGTCCGAAATCATCACGAACGACGAGGCGCCCGCGACCGCGGTGCGCGCAAAGAGGGATAGCTCCCTCGTCGTGGGACTGAAAGTGCTCAAAGAGGACGAAGAAGCGGGCGCGTTCATTTCCGCAGGCTCTACGGGTGCGGTGCTGACGGGCGGGATCATGTATATCGGGCGGATCCCCGGAATCCAGCGCCCCGCGCTCTGCCCCGCGATCCCGAACGTGCGCGGTGCGGTCACGCTTTTATGCGACGCGGGCGCCAATGCGGACTGCAAGCCCGCGTATCTTTCGCAGTTTGCGATCATGGCGACGGCGTACGGCAAAGCCGCCTATAAAATGGACAACCCCAGAGTGGGACTTTTGAGCAACGGTACGGAGGATCACAAGGGGGACATGATGCACCAGGAAGCGTTCGCGCTTCTCAAAGAGACGGACGGAATCAATTTTGTCGGCAACGTCGAGGGACGGGATATTATGTTCGGCGATTGCGACATTGTTGTCGCGGACGGATTTTCGGGAAATATTGCGCTCAAATCGGCGGAGGGTTGCGGAAAGACGGTTGCCGCCATTCTCAAAGAAGCGTTTTCCAAAGCCAAAATGCACTATCTGATCGCGCGCAAGCAGATCGGACAAGTTAAAAACATTCTTGATTACAGCCGTCTCGGCGGATCGATTTTTCTGGGACTGAAAAAGGCGGTCGTCAAGTCGCACGGCTCGTCCCGCGCGGACGCGATCGCGGCAACCGTTCTGCAAGCCGTTGACGTCGTAAAGGGCAGAACGGTGGAAAGGATCGCCGAAATGCTTCCCGATTCCGTCGGGGAATAAGGAGCGACGCTATGAAGCCTTCCGAGGACTGGGACGGGAATATTCCGCAACTTGCGGAGCGGGCGCTCGGCTATACCTTTCAGAACAAAGCGTTGCTCAAACAGTGTTTTACGCATAAGTCGTACGGCGACAGCAGGAAAGAGGAACATAACGAACGGTTGGAGTTTTTGGGCGACGCGGTGTTGCAGCTTGCCGTGAGCGAGGCGCTCTATCTAAGAGAAGATACCGACGAAGGGCGCATGACGGAGACGCGCAAACGCTTCGTCTCCCGCGAGGCGCTTAACCGTGCGGCAAAGAAGGCGGATATTCTGAAATTTATGCGCTATGCGGGCGGAGAGGACACGGTCGGGGGCAAAACTCCCTCGAACCTGTTTGAAGCGATCGTCGGGGCGATCTATCTCGACGGCGGAATGAACGCCGCGCGCGCGTTTTTGAAGCGCTACCTCGAAGAGAGCGAGTTTTGCAACTATAAATCGCTGTTGCAGGAATACGTGCAGGAGCGGACAAAGCGTCCGCCCGAATATACGACGCAAGCGGTCGAAAACGGTTACGGGTGCACGGTGCGCGCGCTCGGCAAAGAGGCGGAAGGATTCGGCGCAAGCAAAAAACTTGCGGAAGTTTCCGCCGCGGAACAATTACTGAAATTATTCAAAGAGAGGACGGAATGAACTTTAAGGAAATCAGGCTCGTCGGCTTCAAATCCTTTGCGGATAAGACGAGCGTAAAACTTGACGACGGCGTCACCTGTATCGTCGGTCCCAACGGTTGCGGAAAGAGCAACGTTGCCGACGCGGTGCGCTGGGTGCTCGGCGAACAGTCGGCAAAAACGTTGCGCGGTTCGAGCATGCAGGACGTTATCTTCGGCGGAACGGAGTCCCGCCGCTCTCTTTCTTTTTGCGAAGTCACGCTTGTATTCGATAATTCCGAGCGTATCTTTGATACCGACTTTCAGGAAATCGAAATTACGCGCAGACTGTACCGTTCGGGCGACAGCGTCTATCTCATCAACAAAGAACAGTGCAGATTGAAGGACATTGTGTCCGTATTACATAGCGCGGGGATCGGCAAAGACGGCTATTCCATCATCGGGCAGGGCAAAGTGGAACAGATCATGAACGCCAAGCCGGAGGACAGGCGCGCGATCTTTGAAGAGGCGACGGGCGTCATGGAATTTAAGTCCAAGCGCGGGGAGATCGAGCGCAAGGTCGGCTCGATCAAGGAGAACCTTTCCATTCAGTCCCAGCGTATCGACGAGGCGGAGAGTCAGCTCCGCCCCCTCGAACGGCAGGCGGAGACGGCGATCAAGCACCGCGAGTATTCCGAACAGCTCAAATACGAAGAGGTCAACGCGTTCCTCGTCCGCTCGGATACCTTTGCGCAGGAGACGGAAAAACAGCGCGAAAAGATCCGCGAGACGGATGAAAAATTACAGGAAGTCGAGACCCGCATTGCGCAGATCGACAGGAGCGAAACGGAGAGTCGGGATAAAATTCAGAACGCGGATACGCAGTTGCGCGCGCTCTATGAAAAGCTCCGTCTGTTTGAAGTTGAGGTCGAACATAAGAGCGGGGAGACGAAAGTCATCAACGAAAAGATCAACTCTTTCCGCCGTCAGAACCGCGCGGCTTCGGACGACATCGAGTATTCCCTCCGCCGCACGGGCGAGATCGACAGGATCATGGACGAAAACGCCAAAAAGGCGGAAGAGAACGAAAAGCGCGCAAAAGAGATCGAGGAACGGAGCCTGTATCTGAGCGACCACCTCCGCGAGGCGGACGAACACGTTATAGCCTACGAGCGCGTGACCGACGAAAAGCGCGCAAGCGAACTGAGTTCGGTGGAAAATCTCGCCAATATCAAAATGAGCGCGGGCAGTCTCTCGGCACAGCGCGACGCGGCGAGCGAACGGATCGAAGAGGTGAAAGCCGCGATCGTCAAGACCAAGACGCGCAAAGAGGAATTTGAAAAGCAGTTGAACGGCTGTTTGGAGAGCAAGGCGGAAGTCGTTGCGTTCCTCGACGGAAAGGACGCAAAAGAAAAAGAGATCGCGGAAGAGATCGCCGATCTCACCCGTTCGGAACAGAAAGTGACGGAAGAGATCGCCGCGTGCAACGCTTCGATCGCGAACTTCAAGAACAATCTCGAATTTTTTATTAACGTCAAGAACCGTTTCGACGGATACCGCGAATCGGTCAGAAAGTTACAGCTTGCGGGCAAGGACAATGCGGAAGTCGGCAAGCGCATCAAGGGCGCGATCGCGGATATTGTCAGTTGCGACAAAAAATACGAAGTCGCGATCGAAACGGCGTTCGGCGCGGCAATGCAGAACCTTGTGACGGCGACGGCGGACGACGCGCGTTATCTGATCGAGTATCTGAAAAGAAATAACGGGGGCGTCGTGACGTTCCTGCCCGTCGAGGCGATGCGCCCCTACGGAAATACCCGCGAGATCAGGGAAGCGCTCAAAGAATCGGGCGCCATGGGACTTGCGGAAAACCTTGTCGAATACGATTCCTATTACGAAAATATTATCAAAAATCTGCTCGGAAACACCCTTGTGACCGACAATATCGCAAGCGCGACGGCGATCTCCAAAAAGTATCCCCGCGCCTTTAAGATCGTAACGCTGGACGGCGATACGATTGCGACGAGCGGCGCCATGACGGGCGGTTCGCGGCGCAAGGAGAGCGGAAACCTGCTTGCGGGCGAGCGCCGTATCAAGGAATGCGAAGAGGGGATCGCGCGCAAAGAGGCGGCGGCGGAAAAGTTGCAGACCGCGCTTTCGGACTGCAAAAAGGAACTCGAAAAAGTGCGCGCCGCGCGCGAACGGCTTCGCCTCGAAGTGCAGGAAAAGACGGCGTCGTTTGCGGCGCTTTCCCAACAGGAACTATCTCTCTCGTCGCTCTTGCAGGATTCGGAGCACGAGCTTGCGGAGAGGGAAGCGCTCCTTTCAAGGCTTTCCCAAAGGATCGACGACTTGCAGAGCGAAGTGCTTTCGACGGCGGAGAACGAGGGCTTGCTCAATAAGATCCGCGAAGAGGCGGCAGCCGAGGCGAGCGCGCGCGAGGCGGAAATTGCAAAACTCCGTCAGGAGCGCGATTCCATTCAGCGGGAATTCAACGCACTGCAAGTGGAGAAGGCGGCGCTCGTCTCCTCCCGTCAGGCGGACATCCATACGGCGCGCAGGCTCGAACAGGAGAAAGTTCAGCTCCTCAAAAAGATCGAGGATAGCCGCGCGGCGATTTTAGAGACGGACGTCATCATCGAACAGTTGAAGCGGGAAGAGGAGAAAGTCGCTCTTTCCGAGGAAGAACAGCGCACCGTGGCGGCGATCCGCGAGCGCATCGAAACGATCGAGGGGGATAAAAAGAAGGAGAACGAATCGCAGGCGCACTATCAGGTGGAAAAGCGTTCGCTCCTTGCCCGTCAGGTCATGCTCGGCGAGGAAAAGCACGTTGCGGAGATCGAAATTTCCAAGTCGGAGACTACGCTCGAAAATATGCGTCAGCGGCTCGACGAGGCTTACGGTCTCTCCGACGAGAGCGACAAAAATAATGGATACCTCGACGAGGCCCGCA
>CAJUCM010000014.1:16696-17045 GCA_910585235.1 uncultured Christensenella sp. | reverse complement strand
ACAGTATTACAAATTCGCAGTCCACGATCACGAGTTTGCGCCATAAGATCGCGGCGCTCGGTCCCGTCAACCACAACGCGGAAAAGGACTACGAGGAACTGCTCGCGCATACGAACGATATGAAGTCCCAGCGGGAGGACGTGGAAAAAGCTCTGAGCGATACCGAGAACGCGCTCGAACAGCTCAAAGAGACCATGCTCAAACAGTTCAACGACGGCTTTGAAAAGATCAACGATAACTTTACGCGCGTATTCCGCGAGCTCTTCGGCGGAGGCAGAGCGGAAATGCGCCTCGACTATACCGACTGCGCCGATCCCTTGGACGCGGGCATCGAGATCGAAGCCTGCCC
>CAJUCM010000014.1:5944-16686 GCA_910585235.1 uncultured Christensenella sp. | reverse complement strand
GCTTTCGGGCGGAGAGCGCGCGTTCACGGCGATCGCGATCCTGTTTGCGATCTTGCAGAGCCGTCCCATGCCGTTCTGTATTCTCGACGAGATCGAGGCGGCGCTCGACGAGGCGAACGTAGACCGCTTTGCAAGGTATTTGAAAAAGTTCTCGCAGGATACGCAGTTTATCGTCATCACGCACAGAAAGCCGACCATGAACCAGGCGGATACCCTCTTCGGTATCACCATGGAGGAAAAGGGCGTGAGCAAGCTCGTGTCCGTGCGTTTGTCGGAAGTCGAGGAGCGTCTGGGCGGCGACACGGTCATTTAATTGAAAAGCGCGTTTTCAAAACGCGCTTTTGTATCGAGGAGCATTATGGGATTTTTTTCTAAAATCAAAGAAGCGTTAAAAAAGACGAAAGCGAACGTGGCGCAAAAAATGCGCCAGCTTTTTCTCAAAAATAAAATCGGGAACGAGTTCTATGACGAGCTCGAAGAGATTCTTATTTCCGCCGATGTCTCCGTGAGAACGGCGGAGGACGTTGTAGAACAGGTCAAAGAAGAGGCGATCGGCAACAAAGTCAAGGACGAACAGTATGTGACCGACCTTTTGAAAGACATTCTCGAAGATACGTTGAACGAGGCGGAACTGCCCGCATTTGAATATCCCACGGTCATCATGTTCGTCGGGGTCAACGGCGTCGGCAAAACGACGACGATCGGCAAAGTTGCGAATTGGTTCGTCAGACAAAAGAAGAGCGTGACGGTCGCGGCGGCGGATACCTTCCGCGCGGCGGCGGGCGATCAGCTGAATATCTGGGCGGACAGGGCGAAAGTCAGGATCGTCAAGCACGAGGAGGGGAGCGATCCCGCCGCGGTCATCTATGACGCGGTATCTTCCGCAAAGGCGAAAAAGACGGACGTGGTGCTCGTCGATACCGCGGGCAGACTGCACGTCAAAGAAAATCTCATGAACGAATTGAAGAAGATGGACAGGGTCGTCACGCGCGAATATCCCGAAGCGCAGTTTTTGAAGTTCTTGGTGCTCGACGCGACCACGGGGCAGAACGCCGTCAATCAGGCGCGCGTGTTCGACGAAGCGGTCGAACTCGACGGGATCGTTCTCACCAAGCTCGACGGTACTGCAAAGGGCGGATTTGTTTTTTCGTTGTGCAAAGAATTGCAGGTCCCCGTCGTGTTCGCGGGCGTGGGCGAAAAGATCGACGATCTGGAACTGTTCGACGCGGAAGAATTTGTCGAAGGATTTGTATAAGGATTTTGATATTGAAATCAATCAGCCTGTGCGCTTTGCGCACGGGTTATTTTTTTTAATTTCCGTAGGGCGTGGCGTCCTCGACACGCCGTTGTGTGGTTAAAATGAAAAGCGGCACGCCCGGAGGTCGTGCCCTACAAACAATAAGGTATTATTGAATGATTAAAAAATATTTCAAACAAAATGTAGGAAATGAAGTAAATTATCGGCGTATATGTTAAAATTCTTTTATGATGAAAAATTCAAAATAACAAAGGAGCAAATTATGAAATCGACGATTCAAAAAATTTATGAAAAAGAATTGGGTTATCATGAAATGAAACCGAACGACAAGGAATATTTGGAGACGGAAAAAGAATTTAATAAGGCATACGACGCGCTCAAAGAAACCTTGAACGAAGAACAAGAAAAACTGTTAAACGAATTCTATGTTCAAATGGGAGACGTGGAATGGGTGTTGCAATATCTATCGTTCAAGGACGGATTTCGCGCGGGAGTGCGGTTGGGCATGGAAGTTGGCGAAGAGGAATAAAAAATTTTCGCCTGTCTGGTAAAAATACTTGACAGGCATTTTTTTATCCGCTATAATAGCGCGTGTGGAGGAGGGTATGGCGGATTTACGTTTCAGTCGTCTGTTGGATAGGTACGGTTCATTGCTTACCGAAACCCAGCGCGAAATCACCGACCTCTACTACAACTACGATCTTTCTCTTGCGGAGATCGCGGAACAGAAGGAATGCTCCCGTCAGAGCGTTTCGGACTGTCTTGCAAAGTGCCGCAAAAAAATCGAATGGTATGAAGAAAATCTTCATGCGGAAGAGATCGCGTCCGGCGCGATCGACGCGCTCAACGCGTTCGGAAAAGATCACCCCGAATACGGAGCGGAGATTTCAAAGATCATTCGTTTATTGAAAAACGAAAATCAGGGAGAGTAAGCCATGGCGTTGTTTTCATCGCTCTCGGAGCGGCTCAATCACATATTCAGCAAGCTCACAAAGCGCGGAAAACTCACCGAGCTGGAAGTCCGTTCTGCAATGCGCGAAGTGCGTATCGCGCTTTTGGAAGCGGACGTCAATATCGGCGTTGCCAAAAAGTTCATAGCGGACGTCTCCGAAAAGGCGGTGGGTGAAAAGGTGCTCGAATCGCTCAATCCCGCCCAGCAGGTCATAAAAGTCGTCAACGAAGAGCTCATCGCGCTCATGGGGTCGGGGAACGCCAAACTCGAAGTGAGTCCCAAGCCCCCTACGGTCATCATGATGTGCGGTCTGCAAGGCGCGGGTAAAACGACGCTATGCGGGAAGCTCTCTCTTCAACTCAAAAAGCAGGGCAAAAAACCTCTTCTCGTTGCCTGCGACATTTACCGCCCCGCGGCGATCACTCAGTTGCAGGTCGTCGGAGGAAAGGCGGAGACCGAAGTATTTGAAAAGGGCACGCAGTCGCCCCCCAAGACGGCGAAACAGGCGGTCGAATACGCAAAGAAGATGGGTTACGATACCGTCGTTATCGACACGGCGGGGCGGCTCCACATCGACGACGCGCTCATGAAAGAGCTCGAAGAGATCAAAAAAGAAGTGGACGTCACCGAGATACTCTTGACCGTGGACGCCATGACGGGTCAGGACGCCGTGACGGTCGCCCGCACGTTCAACGAACGGCTCGACATTACGGGTGTGATCTTAACAAAGCTCGACGGAGACACGCGCGGTGGCGCCTGCCTTTCGATCAAAGCCGTGACGGGCAAACCCATTAAGTTCATCGGCGTGGGCGAAAAGCTCACCGACCTCGAACCTTTCTATCCCGAACGCATGGCTTCCCGTATCCTCGGCATGGGGGACGTGCTGTCCCTCATTGAAAAGGCGCAGGAGGCGGTCAGCGAGAAACAGGCGAAGGAACTCGAACGCAAAATGCGCGACGCGAGCTTTACCTTGACCGACTATCTTTCGCAGTTCGAGGCGCTTAAAAATATGGGCGGTGCGGGCGCGCTCGCTTCCATGCTCCCCGGCATGGGAAAAATGAAGATCAACGAGGCGGACATCGACGAAAAGAGGATCGAGCGCATGAAAGCGATCATTCTCTCTATGACGCCCAAGGAGCGGGATAATCCGCAGATCATCAACTCTTCGAGAAAGCGCAGGATCGCGCTCGGTTCGGGAACGAACGTGCAGGAGATCAATAAGCTCTTGAAACAGTTTTTCGATACGAAAGAGCTCATGAAGCGCATGAAGGGCGGAAAGGGTAAAATGAGGTTGCCTTTTTAATTGAATCGGTAATGCGCGGCAAACGCCGCAGACATAAAATTTTCGGAGGATAAAAACAATGGTAAAAATGAGACTTGTAAGACTCGGCGACAAAAAGTCCCCTGTCTACCGCATCGTCGTAGTTGACGCACGCAAAGCCGCAACGGGTGAGTATATCGAGAAAGTCGGTTACTACGATCCCAAGAGTACGCCCGTGACGCTCACGGTCGAGGCGGAAAAAGCGAAAGACTGGCTTGCAAAGGGCGTTCAGCCCACCGAGACGGTCAAGAGCCTTTTAGTGCAGGCGGGCGTTATCGAAAAGCCGACGAAGCTCAGCGCGCCCAAGACCAAAGGCAAGAAGAAAAAGAAATAATCGGGAGACGTTATGCTGGATTTAATCAAATATATCGTCGAAACCTTTGCCGAGGACAAAGCGAATATCGAATACAAGACCGAGGAGACGGACGACATGATCACCGTCACCGTGCTTCTCTCCGATTCGGATATGGGCAAGGTCATCGGGAAACAGGGTAAGATTGCAAAGGCGCTCCGCACGATCGTGCGCAACGCCACGCCCGCGGGCTCCAAAAAGTACAACGTGGAGATCAAGGAAAGAGAAGCGGAGTAATCTTTCGCAAACAAAAAAGGCGGACTTCAAAAGAAGTCTGCCTTTTTTGTTTGCTATAACTTAAATCACGTATTTGGGATCGCTTGCCGCGCCGTCGAGTTCCTTTTTCTGACCCTCGTAGCCGTTCTTGCCGAGGAGCGCAAAGGTCGCTTTTTTGCCCGCCTCTACGCCCGGCTGGTTGTAGGTATCTACGTCGAGCATTGCGCCCGTGTAAGCCGTCTGCAACTCGAAGAAGTAGAGGAGCTGACCCAAAGTAAACTCGTTGACTTCGGGGAGCGAGATCGTATAGTTGAGCCGTCCCGCCTTGGTGAGCGCGTATGCGGTCGCCTTGTTCTCCGCCTGAATGAGTTCTTCCATGGTGTGCCCGCCGAGGAAGCCCACGTCGGGAATATTCTCGCACCCTTCGGGAATGGGGAAGGGGGTCGCGTACTTATCCACGGAGAGGAAAGTCACGATCTTGTCGAAGGGACCCTCGGTATACAGTTGAACTTGCGAGTGCTGGTCGGTCACGCCGAGCGCCTTGACGGGGGTCTGACCCGCGTTGCAGGGTTTTCCTTTCAGGGTGACGTTCTTGCCGAGGGATTCCGCCCAGAGCTGTGCGTACCAGTCCGCAACGAAGCGCAGGTTATCGGAATAGGGCATCATGACGCCGACGTTCTTGCCGTCTTTCATGGCGGCGTATTGAAGCACGGCGGAAAGAAGTGCGGGGTTCGCTCTGAAATCGTTCGTCTTGCAGAGTTCGTCGATGTACGCCGCGCCCGCAAGCATTGCTTTGACGTCGATTCCGAGCACCGCCGCGGGGAGCAGTCCCACGGGGCAGAGTTCGGAGAATCTTCCGCCAACGCCGTCGGGGAGAACGTAGGATTTGACCCCGCCGAGTTCATTGGAAATTTTAACGAGGTTTCCGCGCGCCGCGTCCGTCGTAAAGATGAGGTGTTCTTTTAAGTCCGCGCCCGCTTTTTTGAGAAGGTCGGAAACGATAAGGTACTGCGTCATCGTCTCGCTCGTCGCGCCCGATTTGGAAATGACGTTGAAGCAGGTCGTTTTCACGTCGATCACGTCCAGAAGCGCCTGCATTCTGACGGGATCTACGTTGTCCTCGACGAAGAAGCGGGGACCGTTTCTTTTCGCTTTGGGCAGGTCGTTGTAGTGCAGGTGGCAGAGCGCGTTGAACGCCATGGTGGGACCGAGCGCGCTTCCGCCGATTCCGAGTACGACGAACGTATCGAATTTTTCGCGCACGTTCTTTGCGGTTTCGAGAATGTCGGCTACGATTTCGTCCTGATTATACGGAAGCTCCGTCCAGCCCATAAAGAGCTCATCCTTGCCGCGGTTGTCCGCGACGTATGCGTGGGCTTTTTCGGCAAGCGGTCTGAGCTTGTTGAGTTTCGCGTCGGAAAATCCCTTTTTGCCGAGATATTTGTCCGTTGCGTTGGTGTAGTCCACGCGAAGGCGCAGAGCTTTTTTCAGTTCGTCAGTTAAATTCATAAAACAAATTCCTCCGATTGGAAATGATTGACATTATTTTATCACAATTCATGCGGAAGTGCAACCTTTTTAAAAAAAAGTTATCTGCGCGCCCGCGCTTTTTTTCTGAGCGGAAGTTTTTTGATGAGAAAACGCTTGAAAAACGCTTTGAAGTCGAACAGTTTCAGCGCCCATAGCAGGAGCCCTTCCAGCGCGAACATGACGATGAGAATGACGATTGTCGCGGGAATATAGCTCATGACCTGCATGAGGAGGTATTTGAGACCGTATCCCGCCGCGGCAACTACGATCGGAACGGGAATGAGTTTCAGGCAGTATTTTCCCGAACCGAGCCCCGTGCGCTTGTAAAGAAGCGCCAGCGAGCATACGGAGACGAGAAGATAGTCGAGCGCCATGCCGACGACGAGCGCGCCGCTCCCCAAATACTTCGGCAGGAACCACACCGAAAGAAGCATGGCGGCGGATCCCGCTAAAAAGAAACAGAGCGTCTGTTTTTCACAGCCGATCGAGTTGAGCATACTCGTCGTGATCATCGAAATGCTCATGGGGATCAACAGGAACGCGCTGTACGAGATGAGCTTTCCGCTCTCCGCATCCGAAAAGAGGAAAATGCCGACGCTCTCCCCCGCAACGAGGAAGAGGGGCAACAGACAAAAAGCGGTCAGAAGGGTAACGTTCAGCGATTTTTTGACGAGAGACGCGACTTTTTCTTTTTCCTTTTTATAATAATTTTCGGCAAGTTCGGGAACGAGTACGAGCGCGATCGAACCGATCAGGGTCGAAGGGAGCATGAGAACGGGCATGACCATGCCGTAGACCACGCCGTATTCGCTCATGGCGCGGGCGGGCGCAACCCCCGACGCGATCAGGCGCATGGGGAAGAGTACGGAGATGAGCGAGGAGATGAGCGAGGACGCCGCCCGCATCGAGGTGACGGGAAGAGAGGATTTGAGAAGAGGCAGAAATTCCCGTTTCGGCGAAGTGAATTTTCCGCCTTTGACGAGGTAATAGACGAGCGCGACCGCGAACGATAAAAAATGCGAAACGAACACGGCGATTGCCGCTTTGTTCACGTTCGGAAGATTTGAGGGAATGACGAGAATGAGCAGGATCCCGATCGTGACCATGCTGATCTCTTCAAACAATTCCACGACGGAATAGGCAAAGAAACGGCGGTTTCCCCAAAAACTCCCGCGGATCACGGTGTAGAGCGCCGTGAACGAAAGACCGAAGAGGAGAATATAGAACAGATCCGCGCTCCGCGGGTCCGCGAATATCTGCGAGAACGGGTCGCGCAGAAAAAAGAGGAGAAGCGTTATAGGCAGGCTGAACATCAGGGCGACCAGCACGGCGGCGGAAGTTGCGGCGTGTCCCCGTTTCGGCGTGCCCGCGGCGCGGTGTTTGGAGATGATGCGCGACAGCGTCACGGGCAGTCCGCTTGCGGATACGGTGAGAAATACCGAATACACCGTGAGCGCGACCTGATAGACCCCCAAGCCCTCCGCGCCGAGCGAGCGCGAAAGGATGATGCGGTAGAGAAACCCTAAAAAATGCTCGAACGCCGTAAACAAGGTGACGAGCGCGGTAGTCTTGTACAAATTCTGCATGACCTATTTTATTCGTACAAGTTACCTTTTTATGTGCGTGCGCATATTATGGCGTGTGAAACTTTTGTTAAAAGAAAATACTTTTTACCGTGTGAAAAAGGGGCAGACGCTTAATGATATTGCAAAAGCGTTCTCTCTACCGATCAGACTTTTGGCTGCTTCAAACAATTTGACGGAGGAAGTGAGCGAAGGGCAGATCTTGTCGATTCCCCGAACGGAGGGGAATCTTTATACCGTGCGCGGGGGCGAGAGCAAGTCGCTCCTTTCCGGAAGCGAAAAAAACTTTGCCGAAAAGAATCAAACGGAATGCCTTTATCCCACGCAAAAAGTTTTGATATAGTCGAATGTACGCCTTTTATGAACATTGTATCGGACTTTTTCATATCATGCAATAGAACCATAAGCGTTCGTTTACGGAGGTAACAAATGTCATTTTTTTCCAACTTTTCTTCGGACCACTGTCCGGGGACGATTTCGGGCAATCCGCTCTCCGGATTATGCGAAAAGGTTTGTATTCAAGCGGAAAAAATTTTTGACGCGGGCATGATCCAGACGCGTCTTGAAAACTACAACGCGGCGATCGAAAATCCCGTTCCCGCAGAACCTACATATCCGCTTACCTTTATCAGCGCCCGCTCGCTCTCTTCGGAAGGAACGGTCACGAACCTTACCGTGGAGCGTCAGGAGGACGGACCTCTCGCGCGCGTGCAGGCTACCGTCACGATCCCGATCGAGATCGTGTACGTCGATGCCAAAGGCGTTGACGGAAAGGCGACGAGCAGCATCGTCATGACCGAGGACGTTCTTCTGTTCGTGCCGCCCGCATCCGTTATGCCTTATACGGTCACGGCGGCGGTTTCGAGCGTCTCTCCCGAAGGTACCTGGAATCAGGAGGCAAACGCGTTCTCTCTGAGCGCGTGCGTCACGGTGATCTTGAAAGTGGCTATGTCGGTGGAACTTCTCGTTCCCAGCTACGGCTATTGCGCGATCCCGCCCGCGCAGGAATACTCGCAGGAAGTCTGTTCGGGTTTCTTCGAGCTTCCGCTGTATCCGCAGGGCAGGAATTGCAGTAAGAAGTAACGGAAATGACCCGCCCGTCGGCGGGTCTTTCTTTTCCCGCAGTTTCCGCGGGTTTTTCCGCTTGCTTTTTTCCGAATAAAATCATATAATAACTGAAACCGTTTAAGGAGCAACCAATTTGATTTACGATAATATTCTTTATGCGATCGGGCATACGCCTCTAATACGCCTCAACAATCTGACGGGGGAGAACGATGCGGAAGTTCTCGTCAAGTTCGAGGGGCTCAACGTGGGCGGATCGATCAAGACGCGCACGGCTTTTGCGATGCTCGAAGCGGCGGAGCGGGAGGGGCGTATCCGCAAGGGGTCGCTCATTGTGGAGCCGACGAGCGGGAATCAGGGGATCGGGCTTGCGCTCGTGGGCGCGGTCAAGGGCTATCGGGTCGTCATCGTCATGCCCGATTCCGTGAGCGAAGAGCGCAGAAAACTCATTGCGGGCTACGGCGCCGAGCTCGTTCTTATTCACGACGACGGAAACATCGGCGAATGTATCGAACGGTGTATTCAAAAGGCGGGCGAGATCGCAAAGTCAGAACCGGACGCGTTCATGCCCCAGCAGTTTGAAAATAAAAACAATCCCCTCGTCCATCACCGCGAGACCGCCCGCGAGATCCTCGATGACGTTCGGGGACGAATCGACGGGTTTTGCAGCGGCGTCGGCACGGGCGGGACGATCACGGGGATCGGCGAGGCGCTCAAAGAAAAAAATCCCGAAATCCTCATTTGGGCGGTCGAACCCGAAAACGCCGCGATCCTTGCGGGCGGAAGCGTGGGAACGCATCTGCAAATGGGGATCGGCGACGGACTTGTTCCGCCCGTTCTCAATCAAAATATTTATGACGATATCTGCATTGTCTCCGACGAAGAGGCGATGGAGACGGCGCGCGCGCTTGCAAAACGCGAGGGGATCATGTGCGGGATCACGGGCGGAACGAACGTTGCCGCGGCGCTGAAACTCGCAAAAAAACTCGGCAGGGGAAAGCGGGTCGTGACCGTGCTTCCCGATACTGCCGAGCGGTATTTTTCAACGCCCCTATTCGAGGATCGATTTTAATTGCGATTTTCCGTTAAAACCGTCTTATAGTCGGTATAGACTACAAACCCCGGTTTGGACTTGGGCGGTTTTTTCACGAACTTGACTTCGCAGTAATCGACCGCCACTTTGTCGCCCTTGCCCTCCGAGTACTGCGCGCAGATCTCTGCGGCAAAGAGAAGCACTTCTTCGGGGACTTTGCGTCCCTCCGTTTTGATCACGACGTGGCAGGAATGGTAGGATTTTGCGTGCAGCCATATATCGTCGGGGCGGGAGGAACGGACGAGTTTGTCGTTTTCTAAATTGTTTCTACCCGCCAGGATGTGAAAGCCGTCCTTTTCAAAATTGCGGAAGGGGACGGTTTTTTCTTTTTTCTTTTTGCCGTTCGTCTCTTTTAAGATCCCGCAGGATATGAGCTCTTCTTCGATCGCGGACAGGTCGTCCTTTTCCTTTGAAAATTCGGTGGCTGCGGAGAGCGATAAAAGGTATGCAAGTTCTCCCTTCGTCTCTTCCTCCTGCGGGGCGAGAACTTCGAGCGTGCGTTTTTCTTTGCGGTACTTTTTGAAATAGTTCTGCGCATTCTCCGAGGGGGATCGGGAGGGGTCGAGCGCGATTTTCAGCGTTCCGCCCGATTCGTCGTAGAAGTTTTCAAGTTCGCACCCGCGCGAGCCTTTTTGAATGTTCCAGAGGTTTGCCGTAATGAGTTCGCCCTTGATTCGGTTCTCTTCCGCGTCCGCGCAGTCGTCGCGCTTTTGCAGGATCTGCGCAAGCCGTTTTTCCTGCTTTTTGATTGCCGAACGCACGGCGGAAAGAAGTTTGCGCCTCAGAGTGGACAGCTCTTTTTCGCGCCGTCTCTTGCCGTAAAAGAACGCCTGCGCCGCGCTCAGAGAGGGGAAGAGCGTCGCGTTCTCCTCCCACCGCGCAAAGAAGTCGCGCTCGTTCACGCAGGCGGTAATCTCGTTGGAAAAGAGGTAGTCGTAAACGTGTTTTGCAAAGATACCCCCGCCGTAGTACTTGACGATGTTTTCCGCCGTCACGGGCGCGATCCCACGCACGTTTTTGAAAAGAAAGTCGGCAATATTTTGTTTCGGCGGGTCTTTGAGGAGAGCAAAGAGGGCGGGATAGTCGGAGGGATCGACTTTGTCCTGCGGTTCGGGCAGTTCGTATTTCGCGCCCGTAAAGATGAGCCGTTTGCAGTTTTCGCCGACCGAGGTCGTTTTGAGCGCGCCTAAAATGACGCCGTTTTCGGTGAGGACGAGGTTGGAATATTTGCCCATGATCTCCGCGTAGAGAATTTTTTCCGTTGCGGAAAAATCCGAAACGCAGAAAAAGCGGAACGCAAGAATGCGCTCGAATCCCACGATCGAAATTTCTTTGATCTCCGCGTTGAGAAGATGTTTGCGCAAAAGCATGC
>CAJUCM010000014.1:4582-5934 GCA_910585235.1 uncultured Christensenella sp. | reverse complement strand
CATGCAGAACGCGGGCGCGACGGCGGGGTTTTCTTTGACCGCGTCCGTAAAATACGCGCCGCAGTCCGAAGCGTTCGTGTTGAGCGTGAGTTTGAGAACCTCTTTTCCCGTGTATATCAAAAAGGTAACTTCTTCGCGTTCGGGCTGATTGATCTTATTGATTTTGCCTCCGGCAAGCGTTGTATTCAGTTCTCTTGCGTTGAGGCGGAGGGTAAATGCGTCCTGCGGCATATCCTGACCTGATAAATAATGGATTACGGCGGAAAAATTCCGCACGCAGGTTAATTATAAACGAAAAAAATCAATTTGTAAATAAAAACGCTTTTCTTTTAAGCGGCTTTATGTTAAAATATAGTTTGCCGCAATGGCAAGAAAATCAGTATCAAGAAAGTCAGGAGATATTTTATGAAGTACGAAACAGCACCCGCAGAAAAGAGCACGGTCAAAGTGACGATGACCTTCGACGCCGCAGAATGGGCGGAGGCGAACAATCAGGCTTACCTGAAAAACAGAAAAAAATATGCCGTCAACGGATTCAGAAAGGGCAAGGCGCCCAAACACGTTCTCGAAACGTTCTACGGCAAGGGTCTGTTTTATGAAGACGCGCTGAACCTTTTGTATATGCAGCATTACGGCGAAGTTCTCGAAAAGGAAAAGGAGAATTTTACCGCGGTGGGCGATCCGTCGCTTTCGGTTGACGACCTTACGGACGAAAAGGTCGTGCTTTCGGCGGTGATCCCCGTAAAACCCGACGTAAAGATCGAGACCTATAAGGGTATAAAAATCAGAAAGATTGAGTATACTGTTACGGACGCCGACGTGGAAAAGGACATCGAAAATACCCGCAACCGTCTTGCGGAGAAGATCGCAGTCACGGACAGAGCCGCGGAAAACGGCGATACCGTCAGCATCGATTTCACGGGCAAGGCGGACGGAAAGGAATTCGACGGCGGCTCCGCGGAGAATTACGATCTGACGCTCGGCTCCGGCGCGTTCATTAAGGGATTTGAAGAACAGGTCGTCGGCATGAAGATCGGCGAGACCAAAGATATTAACGTGACCTTCCCCGAAGACTATCAGGCGGAAAACCTCAAAGGAAAGCCCGCGGTATTCACGGTGAAACTGCATAAGATCACGGGCAAGAAGCTCCCCGAACTCAACGAAGAGTTTGCAAAGAAAGTGGGAAGCGACAGCATGGAGGCGTATCGCGCGAAAGTCAGAGAGCGCCTTGAACAGAACGCAAAATCGAAGAGCCGTAACGAGACGGAGTATTCGATCCTCTCCGAGATCGCAAAGGGCGCGACGGCGGAAATTCCCGACGGTACTGCGGCGGCAGAAAACGAGGAAGGAGG
>CAJUCM010000014.1:0-4572 GCA_910585235.1 uncultured Christensenella sp. | reverse complement strand
TACAGCCTGCGCAACATGGAATACAATCTCATGTATCAGGGCGTGAAGCTCGACGATTACCTCAGCTATATCGGCACGACCCGCGAGGAATACAAAAAGAATTTCGAGGAAGAGGCGAGAGCGACCGTTTTGCAGCAACTCATTCTCGAAAAGGTCATGAAGCTCGAAAAGATCACCGCGACGCAGGCAGAGATCGACGCGAAGGTCGCGGAACAGGCGAAGAGCGTCGGCAAGAGCGCGGAGGAATATAAAAAGACGATCGACCCCCGCCAGCTCGAATATCTTGAAAACGACATCAAAGTCACCAAGACGTTTGAATTTTTAGAGAAGAACAACGAACTCTATATCGACCCCGTCGAAAGAGATCCCGAAAAGATCGCGGCAAACAAGCCCGCGGCGAAAAAGACGGCTGCAAAGAGCGCGTCCGCAAAACAGGAGGGCGAGGAAAAGCCCAAGACGGCGGCAAAAAAGACGGCTTCCGCAAAGAGTACGACCGCAAAGAAAGAGGGCGAAGAGAAACCTAAGACGACAAAAAAGAAGGAGAACTGAGACATGAATGAAAAGAACGTTCTGATTCCTTACGTCGTGGAGAGGACCTCCGGCGGAGAGCGGAGCTACGATCTGTATTCCCGTCTGTTGGAGGACAGGATCATCTTTTTGAGCGGGGAGATCGACGACGCGGTCGCAAACACCGTCGTTGCACAGCTCATCTATCTCGAAGGCAAGGATCCCGGAAAGGACATCAGCCTTTACATCAACAGTCCCGGCGGTTCGGTCTCCGCGGGCATGGCGATTTACGACACCATGAATTATATCAAGTGCGACGTTTCGACGATCTGCATCGGGCTTGCGGCTTCCATGGGCGCATTCCTTCTGGCGGCAGGGACGAAGGGCAAACGTTACGCGCTGAAAAACAGCGAGATCATGATTCACCAGCCCTTGGGCGGCGCGCAGGGGCAGGCGAGCGACATTAAGATCCAGGCGGAGCATATCCTCAGGATCAAGTCGAAGATGAATAAAATACTGTCCGAGAATACGGGAAAACCCGTCGAGGTCGTGGAACGCGATACCGACAGAGACAACTATCTCTCCGCGGACGAGGCGAAAGAGTACGGACTGATCGACAAAGTGTACGAAAAGAGATAATTTTCCCGATCGGGTTTGATAGCATTGGTAGGAGATTTATGGCAAAATACGAACAATACTGTTCCTTCTGCGGAAAAGAGAAGGCGAAAACCAAAAAACTGATCGCAGGTCCCGACGGGATATTTATTTGCGACGAGTGCGTGGCGCTCTGCAACGATATGTTGCAGAAAATTCCCGCTTCGGAGACGCCCGAACCCGTTGTTCTGAAAAAACCCGCCGAAATCAAGGCGGAGCTCGACCAGTATATCGTCGGACAGGATAAGGCGAAAAAGGTGCTTTCCGTCGCGGTGTATAACCACTACAAGCGCATCAACGCGCTTGCGGCGGGCAAGGGCGACGGCGACGACGTGGAAATCGAGAAGAGCAATATTCTGCTGTTGGGACCCACGGGAAGCGGTAAAACGCTTCTTGCGCGCACGCTTGCCAAAATTTTGAACGTGCCTTTTGCTACGAGCGACGCAACCACATTGACGGAAGCGGGCTACGTCGGCGAGGACGTGGAGAACATTCTCCTTAAACTCATTCAGAACGCCGATTACGACATTGAAAAGGCGCAGCGCGGCATTATCTATATCGACGAGATCGACAAGATCGCAAGAAAGGGCGAGAACGTTTCGATTACGCGCGACGTGTCGGGCGAGGGCGTACAGCAGGCGCTTTTGAAGATTATCGAGAGTACGACGGCGAACGTGCCTCCGCAGGGCGGCAGAAAGCACCCTCAGCAGGACTGTATGCGCATCGATACGACGAACATTCTCTTTATCTGCGGCGGGGCGTTCGTGGGCTTGGATAAGATCGTCAGTGCCAGAAAGGACGATTCGGGGCTCGGCTTCGGCGGAACGGTGAAGCTCGGCTCGAACGAAGTGGACTACACTCTCTTAGACGACGTAAAACCGCAGGACTTGACAAAGTTCGGTCTGATCCCCGAATTTGTGGGTCGCATTCCGATCACCGTGAGTTTGCAGGCGCTCGACGAGGAAGCGCTCGTGAACATTCTCACCCGTCCCCGCAACGCGATCATCAAGCAGTATCAGAAGCTCGTGGGGCTGGACGGGGTCAAACTCACCGTCGAGGACGACGCGGTGCGCGAGATCGCAAATACCGCGATCCGTTTGAAGACGGGCGCGAGGGGACTGAGAACGATCATTGAAAATCTCATGACGGACGTCATGTACGATATACCGTCGGTCAAGGACGTTGAGGAAGTCATTATCACGAAAGACTGCGTGGATAAGGGCGAAAAACCCAGACTTGTCCGCAAAAAAACCGCATAAAAAAGAAATGAAAAAAGCGCCCGTTCGGGCGCTTTTTATTTTGCGGTGCAGCGCAGGCTTTGGTGAAAGCGGTGATACTTTATTTTGCAATCAACTTTTATTTGCCGAAAGTTTATAGGTCATACTTACGCTGACGCCGTCTCCCAAAGTTCCTTTTATGACAATGGTGATGGTGTTGCCCGAAACTTTTCCTTCCAGCGTTTCGTTGTCGATTGTCAAAGTCAGTTTGCTTCCGTCCTGCGCGTAAGTCCATTGATTGCCGTTCAGACATAGCATTGTAAATTGATCGTCTTCTCCGAATACGATATAATCATCTTTATACATTTTGAGTAGTTGGGCTTCCGTCGCGCTTTTTTCTTCGCCTTTCAAGCCTTCCGTAACTTCAAGTTTCTCGAAAACGAAAGTCTTACCCGCGACGGAAACGGGGTCGGTATCGCCGCAGGCGACAAACCCCAGAAGGCAGGCAATGCAGGCGATGAAAGCAAACAGTGTGGTGACAAATCTTTTTTTCATGTTTTTCTCCTTATAAAAATAAAAAAGTGTGTTCCCAAACCGGAAACACACTGCACCGTATCTCCGATTTGTCACCACACAAATGATACCGTAAAACCCGAAAGTAAGGTATAAAGAGATACACAATGCCAGATGATTGTGCACCTTATTTTCGAGTTCTATTCACTTGTGTGGTGTACTTGCAGTATAGCACAATCGCGGCAATTTATCAAGCGATTTCAAATAAATCGTCGGTAATTGCAACTTTGTGCAGATTGTCTTAAATTCAAGCGATTATTTCTTAAAATTTTGTGCAAGTTGCACAAAAACAAATCAAATATTTGTCAGCTTTGTCTATTGCTTTTTTCGGGACAAAGTCGTATAATAGAAACAACGAAAATTCGGAGGAAAATTATGTCAGGTCTTTTACTCAAAGGCATCAACAAAGTTTATCCCGGCGGAAACCAGGCAGTGTTCAACTTCTGCCTCGATATTCGGGATAAAGAGTTCATCGTATTCGTCGGACCTTCCGGTTGCGGTAAGTCCACGACGCTGCGTATGATCGCGGGTCTCGAAGAGATTTCTTCGGGCGAACTTTATATCGACGGCAAGCTCGTCAACGACGTCGTTCCCAAGGACAGAGATATTGCGATGGTGTTCCAGAACTACGCGCTCTATCCGCACATGTCCGTTTATGATAACATGGCGTTCGGTTTGAAACTCAGAAAAGTTCCCAAGGACGTCATTGACGAAAAGGTCAAGGCGGCGGCGGACATTCTCGGCATCAGAGATTACCTCTCCCGTAAGCCGAAGGCTCTTTCCGGCGGTCAGCGTCAGCGTGTTGCGCTCGGACGTACGATCGTGCGCGAACCCAAAGTATTCCTGCTCGACGAGCCTCTGTCCAACCTGGACGCAAAGCTCCGTGCGCAGATGCGTACCGAAATTTCCAAACTTCACGTCCGCCTTGCGACGACGTTCATCTACGTCACGCACGACCAGATCGAGGCTATGACGATGGGTACCCGTATCGTCGTTATGAAAGACGGTTTCATGCAGCAGGTGGATACGCCCCAGAACCTGTACGATTATCCGATCAACCTCTTCGTTGCAGGCTTCATCGGAACGCCTCAGATGAACTTCTTCAAAAATTCCACGATCGTCGAAGAGGCCGGAAAGATTTTTGTCAACTTCATCGGCGGGAACAAGATCCTTCTTCCCAAAGCGGTCGTCAAACGCATTAAGAATCTTGACGAATACGCGAACACGGGCAAGATCGTAACGCTCGGCGTCCGTCCCGAAGATATTCACCAGGACGAAGCGTTTATCTCCAAATCGCCCGATACGATCGTTAAAGCGAAAATCGAAGTTATCGAAAAACTCGGCGCGGAGACGCAGATCTACTGCGATCTCGATTACGAAAGCGACAAAAATTCCGTCGTTGACAACGCGTCCCAGATGATCGCGAAGATCTCTTCCCGTGCAAACGTGGAATTGAGCGAAGTTCTCGAACTTGCGTTCGATGCAATGCACATTCATCTCTTTGACGGCTTCACCGAAGCGACCATGTTGGAGCGCGACGAGCACTACGACGTGATCCCTGAAAATGCGGAAGGTGCGGCGTTCGTACCTCCTACGCCTCAGGAAATGAAAGCGCAGATCG
>CAJUCM010000013.1 GCA_910585235.1 uncultured Christensenella sp. | reverse complement strand
AAAAGTTCGGGAACGTCGCCCGCGACGATCGCGCGCGCAAGCCCCTCGATCACCGCGCTCTTCCCGACGCCCGGCTCCCCGATCAGAACGGGATTGTTCTTTGTTCTGCGGCAGAGGATCTGAACGACCATCTCGATCTCTTTGCTTCTGCCGATCACGGGGTCGAGCTTGCCTTCCCGCGCCCGCTTCGTAAGATCGACGCCGAATTGCATTAAATCTTCGCTCAGCGACGCATCCTCCTGCTCTTCGGAAGCCGAACGGCGTTGGGCGGACATTTTCCCCACAGAAAGATTCTCTTGCCGGTTGCGCCGCATTTCGCGATGAAGAAACGATTCTTCTTTCGTATCCTCATCGTCAAAGCCGAGCGCGCTCATCGTGCGCTCTTTCAGCTCCCTGATTTTATCCATGCCGATCGCCTGATGCAGGCATTGCATTCCGACGCAGGCGGGACAGTTCAGAATGGCGAGCAACAGGTGTTCCGTTCCGATAATCGTCATCCCCGTTGCGGAGAGATTGGAAGTCGAACTTGCGTACTTATGCGCGGTCTCGATAATGCTCTTCGTGCGGGGCGTAGGTCCCACCGTCTTGGAATTGTGATTCAAAGAGCGCTTGAAGATCGCAAGATAAGTTTCGGGATCGACTTTCACTTCGCCGAGCAGGTAATTCGCGGTGCTCGCTTCGACTTTGAGCATTCCGTATAGAATATGCTCGCTACCGATATAAGTCACGTCATAACGGCGGGAAAGTTCGTCCGCGACCGCCATGACCTGTTTCAGATTGTTTGAATACGCATTCGTTTCCATATTGTCCTCTCTTACCAGAGATATAGATTCATCGCCTTGACGGCTTCCGCCGCCTCTTTGGCGCGGTAAGCGTCGCGCTCCTCGCCGTCAAGTTTGATCCCGCTGAGCCGTTTCAAATTTGCAGGGCGCATTCTGACCATAAAATCGTCCAGTTCGCCGATGAGCTTTTCCCCGTCCCGTTCGCCCTCGATATAGCCGAGCGCAAGTCCGAGTTTGATGTCCGCAACGCGCAACGCAAGTTCCTGCGCCGTGATTTTTTTACAGCCGAGCAGAATTCCGTACGATCTTCCGATCTCGTCGAAAAGTGAAATTCCGCCCTCCGCTTTCATACACATTCTTTCGCGGATTTCAAGCTCCGTCAGCGTCTCCACCGCGCGCTGAACCCGATAGAGAATATCCTCTTCGGAAAGCCCCAGCGTCATTTCGTTGCTGACCTGAAAGAAATCGCCCTCCGTTCCGCTCCCCTCGCCGGCGGCTCCGCGCACCGTAAGTCCTCCGCGCGAGAGCGCGGGCGCGGTTTTTTTCATGACCCCCCGCCTTGAAAGAGCGGGTAAAAAGAGCATGACGGAAGCCCTCAACCCTGTGCCCAAATTGGTGGGACACGCCGTCAGATAACCGTATTCGCTGTCATAAGCGAAGGGAATGGTGTCCGAGATAATATCGTCGATCCCCGAAACACGCTCGAACGCCTTGTTGAGGTCCAGCCCTTTCATAAAATACTGCACCCGCAGATGATCCTCTTCATTGACCATGACGGAGATACTTTCGTCCTCCGAGATGATCGCCGCGGAGATGGGACTGTTTGCAATGAGGTCGCGGCTGATGAGATTTTTCTCCTGCAAAAGCGCCGCCGTCTCCTCGGAGACGTTGCTCATTTCATAGAGGCGGAAAGCGTCCATCCGTTTCAACTCCGCCGAAACGATACTCACGATCTCTCCCGCCTGCTCCTCGGCATGCGCATCCCGAAGCAGAATGTTCGGAAAAGGATAATCCGCAAAGTTCCGCGCAAGGCGCGTTCTCGTCGAAGCGACGACGCTTTCGTAGCTTTCAAGTACGTCCATATTACGCCTCCCCCGCCTCGGAAAGTTTTGCGTGTATCTCCTGCAAACGGCGCGTCAGTTCCTCCGCACGTCTGTAATCGCCCGCCGTAAAGGCTTTGTCGATCTGAGAACGGATATATTCCTGCTCCCGCACCAAATCGTATATTTCTTCCGAAAAATCGCTGGGCTTTTTCCCCCTGTGCAGAGAGTCCCACTGACAATAGCGCAAAGACTGATTGATCTCGCTACGGAAAGCGGTATAACAGCCCGTACAGCCCAAAAGTCCCGTCTTGCGGAAGGATTCGAGCGTCATGCCGCAGGAAGGACACGCCTTTCTTTTTTTTGTCTGGGCAACCCCGCTTCCGAAGAGATGGGAAAAAAGCTCCGAAGCGTCCGACTTCGGATAGAGCTTTTCAAAACACTTATCGCACAGGCATACTTTTTTTTCGCCGTCCTCCGAAACGCGGATACGGATCTGAGCGGAAGGACTTCCGCAGTTTGAACACTCCATCATACTCTCCCGTAAGAAATTATGCACCTTTTTCGCATTTATCGGGAAAACGCGACGCGATATAATCGTACAGTCCGTAAAAATCGGGGACGGAATAGACAGCGTAACCGATCCTGAACTGAACGATATACTGCACCTGCGACTGTACTCTCTGAACGCATTCCACTTCGTCCCAGGTGAAATACGCCGTTTCGATCGCAAAAGGCGAAGTCGTTCCGCCGTAGCCCGACTTACTTCTGATTTTAAGAAAAACGCCTTTATCGTAAATCTTTACTTTACTGCCGAGCTCCTGCGATTTGATGACGACGACCGCAAGACAGGGCAGACAGAATACCCCGAACACCGCCGCCAGCGTGTTGGTATCGGTATGCAGAAAGTAATTGATGAGATACATGATGAGCGCGCCGATAATTAAAAGAACGCTGACGAATACGGAGACCGCAACGATCCTGTGCGACAAACCGCCGTCTTCCCGAAATGTCTTATACGCTTTTCTCATTCCTCTTAAATCGTGAACTTTTTCTACGACGGGAACGGAAAACGCTCCGATCGCTTTTTTTAGGCGTCCGCATTCCTCCGCTTTGAATTCTAAGGTGGCGTAATTCGTCTCGCCCGATCTGAACCGATAACGGTTATAACTCGTCAGCGTTTCTGCGGGTACAGTGAGAAAAAACTTTTCCGCAACTGCATTCGTAGCGCTTTTTTTAGTCACAACGCGGTAAAGACGTATCTCTTCGTAAACGTAAAAACGCACTTCTTCTTTTCCCGACGCGCACCGGACGCCGTCTCTTTCAAAGGTAACGATAAATTCGCCTTTGCAGAAACCGTATTCGGAAAGTTCCGTGTTCTCACTCAATTTTCCGTGGTGCATTTCTCCTTTTTCAACTCCTTGATGCTTTCGTAAGCCCCCTCAACCGCGGGGATCGCGTATCTTCCGTATGAACAGCGGAATATCAGAACGGGATAGCCGTTTTGCTCGCCGATCGAAACTTCCTTTATATCTTCCCACTTCAAGAACAGTCTCTCCGCACCGTTCGACTCCCGCCAGAATATCCCCTCTTCATAGACGCCGAACACCGCTTTGGCGCGAACATAGTTGAGAATACCGCGAAAGAGAAGAACGCAACCGACCGCGCCCGCAAGCGCGCCGACGGAGGGCGACCAGTAAATCCCGACAAAAACGGAGGCGACCGCAACAACGGCGCCCGCAACAATCATAATAAGCGCGTTTTTCCTCTTTCTGCGGTTGGGCAAAGAAAATTTTTTAACGCGCGTAAACTTCTTGGTTTGTTTTCCGTCGTTCCGCTCTTCGCCGAGCAGTTCGAGTCCGTGCTTTTTCAGAGCCTCGTAGAGGCGATCTTTTGCGTCCGCCTGCACTAAAACCTTTTCTCCGTCACCGGCGGCGTCCCTCTTTTTGGAAAGATACTTGACGGGCATTTCGATCGCTACGCACCAGTTCCCCTTTTCTTTGGGACTGCGACGGGTACAGATCGAGATATATCTTGTCTCCTCATAAGGAACAAACAGCGTTTCGCGTTTTCCGTCCTCGCTGTGCAAGGTCACGCCCTTTTCACCGAACGTTAAAAGCGTTCCCTCTCCCACAAAAAAGCTCTCCTCTCCGTCCAGCCGTTCGCGGAAATCGAGCTCCCTTGCCGCAGCCGCGTTCATATACTTGGAGAACAGTACGGTGCAAAGCGCAAACAAAACCGTACCGCCGGCAAACGCGCCCGCAAGAATATACAGTATCAAGTCTCTGCGTTCGCTATTCGTTCCGAAATTGAGCATGAGAACGGCTACGACGATCCCGATCATGCACGCAAGCGCAAGGATCCCCGCAGAATAGGTAAGTACCGCGGCAAAAATACGCGAACGCCTATACGCCGCTTTGCGGTTCGGATCGAGTTCTTTCTTTTCTTTCATGCAAACTCCTTACTTCTTCTTGAAAAACTTGACTTTTTTCCACCACAGTTCAAAGAAAAGCGCGAGCAGTTGCAGAGGAACTCCGATAATGAAGATAAGCCAAGTATAGTCGCTGCGGTATCCGCACGCGTAGAATGTCAGATAGATACAGGTCAGCGACGTCCAAATAATGACGGACATCGCCACCGCGCGCACCCATTTGTACCGCCATACGCAGGCAAGCACAAGAACAACGACGGCGGAGACGGGCACGGCGTAAACGAACGCCAGCCAGGTAAACGACAGCTCCGGCGCAATATTTCTGAGCAGTACGAATGCAACGACGGCGACGAGCCAGACCAAAAGCGCGGAACAGGCGATCACGGCGGTGCGCCTTATAAGACGCACTGTCTTAGGCATGAGCTTCCGCTCGCGCTGTTCGTGCACGAGATCGTCGAGCGTGACCCCGAAAAGATCCGCGATCTGAATGAGGATCCTCACGTCGGGAATGCCGTTCCCCTGCTCCCATTTCGAGACGGACTTATCCGAATAATTCAGCTTCTCCGCGAGTTCGAGCTGCGTCATATTCGCGCTTTTTCTCAAACGCGTTAAATTTTTACCGATAATTTGTCCGAGTTCAGCTTCATCCATATTCACCATTATAAGACTTTTTTGTGAAAAGTCAATGGTTCTACTGTGGGTAGAGGGTAAAAAAATGAACTCTACTTTTTGGAATCCGAAAATAGAGTTCATAATTTGCCGATAAAAAAGGCGGGATCGCCCGCTCAGATATAGAAGCCGCCGTTGACGGAAAGAACCTCTCCCGTGATATAACGGCTCTTGGCAAGGAACAGAACGGCGGAAGCGACCTCCTCCGGCGTTCCGAATCTGCCGAGCGGGATTTCCCGCGCAAGCTCTTTTCGTTCTTCGTCATCCAAACGCTTCATCATCTCGGTATCGATCACGCCGGGGGAAACGCAGTTTACCGTGATATTCATGGGCGCAAGTTCCTTTGCGAGCGCTTTCGTAAAGGCGATCACCGCCCCTTTGGAGGCGGAATATACGCTCTCCATGCTCCCGCCCGTCTGCCCCCATACGGAAGAGAGATTGACGATCGCACCGCCTTTGTCGAGCATCCGTTTAACGGCGTATTTGGAAAGAAGAAAAGCGCCGCCCGCGTTCACGTCCATAACACGCCGCCATTCCCCGAACGAAGTATCCTGCGCAAGTTTATAAAGTTCAATGCCCGCGTTGTTCACGAGAAGATCGAGCGACGGAATTTTTCCGAAAACCTCTATTACCTCTTCTTCGGACGAGACGTCGGCACGCAGAAAAATCACGTCTTTCAAACGCGCCTTTGCTTCTTCTGCGCTCTTTTCATCTTTGGAATACAGCGCAGTCACGCAATAACCCTCTTCGGCGAGCAACCGGCACACGGCAAAACCGATCCCGCGCGTACCGCCCGTAACCAAGGCGCGCTTCATAATTGCTCCATGAGCGAAACGATTTCGCGCGCAACTTCGTCCGCGCTCTTATTTTCGGTATCGACGATATAGTCCGAAACGTACTCATAGACGGGCTTGCGCTCTTGAAGAAGCTGTTCCATGCGTTTCCTCGCGCCCAGCGTGTTCCGCAAAAGCGGTCTTGTATCATATGTCATAATGCGCGAAAGCAACGTGTCGAGCGAGGCTTGCAGAAAAAATATTTTGCCGTTCTTTTTCAGCCTTTCCGCATTTTCACGGTGAAGAACGAGACCGCCGCCCGTCGAGATCACAAGATCGTCTTTTTCGTAATATTCCCCGACGACCTGTGATTCCAAACCGCGGAAATGCGCCTCGCCGTAATATTCAAAAATATCGAGAATACTGCCGTAGCGGTTAGAAATTACCGTATCGGTATCGATCCAGCACCGCTTGGTAAGCTCCGCCACCTTGATCCCGACCGTTGACTTTCCGACGCCCATCATACCGCAAAGAACGATATTCATAACGTAAAACTCCTCAATGCAAGCAAATAACTGTTCTTGCCGAATCCTAAAATTTCACCCTTACAAACCTCGGTCAGAACGGATTTATGGCGGAACTCCTCCCGCTTATATACATTGGACATGTGAACTTCGACGACGGGAACGGAGATCGCCGCGATCGCGTCGCGGATCGCGTAGGAATAATGGGTAAACGCGCCCGCATTCAGTACGATCCCGTCATACTTTCCGTCCGCCTCCTGCAATTTCGTACACAGCTCCCCTTCGAGATTGCTCTGAAAAAACTCCACTTCGTGACCTGCTTTTTGGCAATCCGCTTCGAGTTCGCGGTTGATGGAATCGAGCGTTTCGCTCCCATAGACGCCCCGTTCGCGCTTGCCCGTCAAATTGAGGTTCACGCCGTTCAATACTAAAAATTTCATGAGTACTCCTCCCTGTATTGCTTCCAAAGTTCAATCGCGGTTCCTCTATCCCGCTCGGTATCCGTAAAAATGCAGTCCGCGGCGTACGCCTGAAAAAAGAGCATTGCTTCGCCGTTCAGCACCCGCTTGCCTTTCTCCTTTGCAAGGCGCAAAAATGCGCTTTCCTCCGGCTCATAAATGAGATCGACCGCCCCTTCGGCATTTTTCAGAATACGCAAAAGACAATCCTCCCCCATTTGATCGGGAACGAACGGCGTTTTTCCGACCGTGTCGTGCATACCGATCCCCGTACAGTTGAAAACGTAATCAAAATCATACGAAGAAATTTCCGCAAACGGGGTAAAGTCTCCGAAATCGGCATAGACCGCGCTTAACCGTTTGCCGTCTCTCTCGTATGCAGACACTTCAGCGCCCGCCTCACGGAGCGCATAAATGCAACTTCTGCCCGCACCGCCCGCACCGAGAACCAACACGCGTTTCCCCTTGACGCAGAATCCCGCTTCTTCGAGCATCATGAGAAAACCCGCGCCGTCCGTGTTATAACCCGTCCTCGTCCCCGTGACGACGGTATTGACCGCGCCGAACGTTTTTGCGTCGCCCGCAAGCCGTTTCAGGAACGGCAGAATCCGTTGTTTATACGGAATCGTCACGTTCAATCCGTTGTAGTAAGCAAAGAGTTCTTCCGCGCGTGCTTCAAACTCCGCTTCCGTCAGCGAAATTTTATCGTATTCGCATTCATAGCCCATGCGGCGGAGAATAAAGCGGTGCATTTGCGGACTTAGCGACTTTGAAACGTCCTTTCCGATCACCGCAAGTTTCAGCATAACGTCTCCGCGATTTCCGCTAAAAAGTCGGCGTACTGTTCGTACGGAAGGTCTAAAAACGCATATTCGCCTTGCCTTACGGGTACGGTCAGGGATACTTTTTCCTGCTCCGTATTCTTTTTATCGAGTCGGGCATATTGCGCCGCCTCCCGCGCGTCGATGAGTTTCGGCACCTTGCCGAGCGCAAGCCGCGCAAGTTCCTTCAATTCGTTCAAATATTCTTCGTCCGTATCTTTCAGAACGCGCTTTGCGATCTCCGCTTCAAACAGGATCCCGATAAGAACATATTCGCCGTGCGACAGGTTGCGATCCGAAAGTTCAAACGCGTGCGCCGTGGTATGGGCAAGATTCAGGCACTTTCTCAACCCCTTTTCGTGTGCGTCCCGCTCCACGACGTCCGCTTTCAGGGCAATATTCCGCGGAACGATCCCGCTCAAAAAATCCAAATCGGAAAGGCGGTCGCGGTGATCGCAGAGAATCTTAAAAAGTTCCCGATCGAGCGCGCCGTGTTTTATGATCTCGCCCAGTCCGCAACGGATCTCCCGCGGAGGCAACGTCTTTAAGTAATCGCTGTCGACGTAAACTTTTTTAGGTTGGGAAAATACGCCGATCAGATTTTTGATACCGCCGAAGTCGATCGCCGTTTTTCCGCCGATTGAAGAATCGACCTGGGATAACAGCGTCGTCGGAACATGAATGCAGTCGATCCCGCGCATATACAGCGCCGCGGCAAGTCCGCCGACGTCTCCCACAACGCCCCCGCCGAAACATAGCATCGTATCTCCGCGCTTCAATTCCGCTCCACGCATTTTTTCAAGAAGATTCAGAAGCGTTATCTTCGTCTTGAATTTCTCGCCCGCGTGCATTGCATAGGTCGGAACGTTCGGATATTTCTCTCTGAGCTTCGCCCCGTAGAACGCATACACGTTCAAGTCGGTGAACAAAAAATCAATCCGTTCTCCGATTTCGGAAAATAAGCCCTGCCCGATCAGGATCTCGGAAGTCGTTTTTTGTTCCGTTTGAATGACAATGGATTTCATAAGGGAAGTTCTCCGTAACGTTTTTTCCACTCGGTCAGCGTATCGCCGCCGAGCCGTTCCGAGACGATTTTTGCGATTTCGCATAAAAGCGCGCTCTCGCACACCGCCTCGCACGCAGGAACGGCACACACGTCGCTACGCTCCGCGCTCGCTTTCGTTTTCTCTTTGGTCGTATAATTGACGGTATTCAAGCCTCGCATGAGCGTTGGAATGGGCTTCATGGCTACGCAAAACACAAGTTCTTCGCCGTTCGAGGCGCCTCCCTCGATCCCGCCCGCACGGTTGCTCGCACGCGTAAATTTCCCGTTTTCAAAGGATATTTCGTCGTGCGCTTCGCTTCCTTTGAGCGCGGAAAGAGAAAATCCCCCGCCGACCTCCACGCCCTTGACCGCCTGTACGCTCATGAGCGCGGACGCGATCCTTGCGTCCATCTTTTCACGGTAAGTCATCGGACTTCCGAATCCGCTTTTCAGTCCCCTGACACGGAGTTCGATCGCTCCGCCGAGCGTATCGCCGTCCTCTTTGCAGACATCGATTTCCCGCTTTGCGCGTTCCTCTGCTTTACTGTCGAGCATACAAAGATCCTTGGAACGCCCTTTTTGAATTTCTTCAAAGGTATATGTATTTTCGTCCCTGCTTGTCCCGACGGAACGGACAAACCCCGTCACCTCAATTCCGAGAGATAAAAGGAGCTGACGGAAAATTCCGCCCGCCGCAACGCGCACCGCCGTCTCCCGCGCGGAAGCGCGCTCTAAAATATCCCTTGCGTCCGCCGCGCCGAATTTGATCATTCCCGCAAGATCGGCGTGACCGGGGCGCACGTTCTCTACCCTGCGTCCTTCGGTATCGCACCCCTCAGGCGCCATAAAATCTTTCCAGTTCTCATAGTCGCGGTTCCAGACCGCAAGCGTTACCGGACTTCCGAGCGTTAAAAGATTGCGCACGCCCGATAATATTTCAACTTCGTCGCGTTCGATCTTCTGCCTCGCACCCCGTCCGTATCCGCACTGACGGCGATAAAGTTCCCCGTTGATCTTATCGAGATCGATTTTAAGCCCCCGCGGGAGCCCCTCGATGATCGCAAACAATCCCTTTCCGTGGGATTCCCCCGCCGTCGTCAATCTTATCATGATTTCCTCTTTTTATCCGTTAAAGCGCCCGCATTCCGCATGGCGTCTTTGATTTCTTCCATGTGCGTTTTCGCCTCTTTGTACCCGATTTCGTACATCTCGTTCATCGCCTCGACGGATACGTCCGTCGCGCGGAAATCGTACAAATTCGGTTTCAGCATAAAGTCCGCCGCCGCATAACCGCGCGATTTGCTGTCGTCCAGATACTTGACCGAGACGAACGCATTGATCGCCGAACCGAGCATCCGCGAAAATCGGCTCTTTTCATCGTCCGGCTTTACAAACGCGCCGAGATCGACCCCGACGACGAACTGCGCGCCCAACTCTTTGCAAATATCGGCGGGAACGGAATTGGTAAACGCGCCGTCATAGAGTTTTCTTCCGTCGATCTGGACGCCCTTGAAAAAAGGCGGGATCGCGGAGGATGCCGTGCAAGCTCTCGCCGTACTTCCGCTCTTTAAGACGACGGCTTCATTGGTATCCGCATCCGTTGCACAGCAGGCATAGGGAAGCCGCATCTCTTCGATATTCCCCTCGACGTACTGCCCGATAAATTCTTCGGCAAACCCCATATCCGAGAACGGACGAAGATTCTTTGCAAATTCTTTACGGTTGAGACTTTCGATAATTTCAATAATATCGCGCGAAGAATAACCGCTGACGTACAGCGCGCCGACGATAGAACCGATCGAAGTTCCCGTAACCACCTGAAAAGAGATGTTCTCCTCTTCAAAGGCTTTCAGAACGCCGATATGCGCCATACCTTTCGCGCCGCCGCTGCCGAGCGAAAGTCCCGCAATAGCGGGCTTCTTTTTGGTAAATTTTGATTTGAAACGGTCGAATAATCCCATTTCGCTCCTTTTTCCGATAAAATTATTTTACTCTTTTTTCATAAAAGTAAACGGTATTTAAAAGGATTCCCTATATTTCCGCATGTTCTAAAAGCCAGCGCGCCACACCGTCCTCCCGATTGCCCGCGATCACCCTGCTTGCAATGCGTTTCAGTTCCGGCACCGCATTTTCCACCGCATAACCCTCGTCTGCGATTTCAAACAGCGGAACATCGTTGACACCGTCCCCGAAACAGACGAGCCTGTCGCAATTCAGAATGGATTTCAGCCGTTTTGCGGCGGAGGCTTTACTCGCCGTTTTAGAGAGAACTTCGAGCCACCATTCCCCCGAATAGAGATCGCGCTGATAGTAACAGCAAAATCTGTCTTTGAGTTCCCCGTATGCCGCACGCAATTTTTCTTCGTCGCCGATACAGGTAAAATAATACACGTTACCGTCAAGCGCGGACGAACGGGAAAAAATTTCCCGTACTCTGTGCGGATCGAAGCGGTCGTTCTTACGGGAGAGCGCAAACTCAACTTGCGCGGCAGAACTCTCTTTCCGCAAGAAAGACATTCGGTTTTTTCCTTCGATTTCGGAATAGACGATCGGAAAAAGACCGTGAACTTCAAACGTACTGAAAATTTCCCGACTTTCCCTTTTCGGGAAACCGTCAAAGCAGACGACGTTCTGATCCTTCCGGACGATATAGACGCCGTTATTTACGATAAACGGCGCATTGAGATTGACGCCGTCCAACAGCGGTACGGAAGTATTATAGGAACGCGCCGTCGCAAAGGAAAAGATCACGCCCCGTTCTATGAGACGGTTGAGCGCATCGCGCGAATATTCGCTCAAAGAGGCGTCGGGTCTGAGAAGCGTCCCGTCCAGATCGGTCAAATAGAGCGTTTTCATAGAACGATCTTCATGCCGTCGAACGCCGCGACCGCGCCGAATTCCCTCTCCGCCTTTTTCAGTTTATCCTGCGAAGGCGCGGAATTGTGCGAAAAGTGCGTGAGTACCGCTTGGGTATCTTTGCCGATCAGCCCTGCGGACAGCAACCGCTCATAGATTTTTTTATTCTCGGAAATGCCCATGTGGCGCGCCCGCATAGACACCGGCTCGTAAATAAAGGTACAGTCAAACGTAATAAGGTCGATTTGCTTTCCCTCTTTTTCGAGGAACGCAAAATCTTCTTCGGGAATCATTCCCGAATCCGTCAGGTGCAAAATGCGCTTCCCGCCCTTTTCGAGAAAAAAGACGAACGGATTCTCGGAAGTATGTTGCGCTTTGAGCGGAACCGCGCGCCAATCCCCGAACATTACGGGTTCAAACGCATTCAATTCGTGCAGACGGATGAGAGAACGCACGTCCTCTCTCATCTCCCTCCGCGTGCATTCTTTGAATACTTCGAGCGTTTCGGCGTTTCCGAAAATATCGAGAACGCCGAGTTCCCGCGCATACTTATACCCGCGCAGGATAAAGTCGTGCGCATAGAAATGGTCCATATGCGAATGCGTCACGAGCAGGTACTTGATCTTATCCGGCTCCACGCCGAACATGGCGCCGTGATAAAACGCGTCGGGAGGAAAATCGATCGAGAGTTCCCCGTCGATCAGAACCTGCGAACGGGAACGGACCCGTTCTTTGCCCGCCCGCGCACGTTTACAGAATTCACACCCGCAAAACACGGCGGGGATCCCCTCCGCCGCACCCGTTCCCAGATAGACGACTTCCATATTTCTCCTTTGAAAAAAGGATTCTCCGCTTTCGCGCACGAAGAATCCTTTGCCTAAGACAAGTAAACGGATTATACTCTCGACATATACTCGCCCGTGCGGGTGTCGATACGGATCGTATCCCCTTCGTTGACGAACATGGGAACCTGGAACGTCGCGCCCGTCTCCACCTTTGCCGCCTTCGTTACGTTGGTCGCGGTGTTGCCCTTGACGCCGGGTTCCGCCTCGATGACTTTAAGTTCCACAAAGTTTTCGGGCTCCACCGAGAAAGGAACTTCGTTCAGCGATTTGACGGTGACGGTGTCGTTCTCTTTGATATATTTGAGCGCTTCTTCAACCTGCGAGAAGTTGAGCGGGATCATATCGAACGTCACGGGGTCCATGAAGTAGTAGAACTCTCCGTCGTTATAGGAATAGGTCATCTTCTTCGTCTCCACCTGTGCGGTTTCGAGCTTGGTCGTAGGGTTAAAGGTTTCGTCCGAAAGGACTTGTCCCGTCACGACGTTTTTCAGCGTAGTGCGGACGAACGCCGCGCCTTTTCCCGGCTTGACATGCTGAAATTCCGTCACCGTATAAACGCCGCTCTTATATTCAAACGTCGAACCCTTTCTGATGTCGCCTGCCATGATTTGTGCCATATTTTTTATCTCCTTAAAAATTACAAAATAACAAGGTTTCTTTCCGTCTTGTTCATGAAAGAAACGACTTTTCCGTCTTTCATCGTCACGCTGTCCTCGATCCTCACGCCGAGTTTGCCCGCAAGATATACCCCAGGCTCGTCCGAAAACACCATTCCGTTTTCGATTTTATCCTCTCCGCGCGGAGAGAGGGTCGGATATTCGTGAATCTGCAACCCGATCCCGTGACCCAAGGAGTGCGTAAAGTACTTGCCCAAGCCCTTGCTTTCAAGATAGTTCCGCGCAATCGCGTCGCCCTCTCTTCCCGTCATGCCCGCGACGAGTTTTTCCTTGACAAGCTCGTGCGCCGCAAGAACGTGCGCATAAATTTCTTTGAAATCTCCGTGCTTTTTGTCGTCTCCGAACAGAAACGTCCGCGTGCAGTCCGAACAGTATCCGCCGAACTTACAGCCGAAGTCGATCAAAACGGGGTCGCCGAAACTGAGTTTTCTGTCCCCCGTCTCGTGATGGGGAACGCTTCCGTTTTCCCCGAATGCGACGATCGTATCGAACGAAGTACCGCTCGCGCCCAACAAACGCATTTTATATTCCAAAAGTCCCGCGACATCCTTTTCCTTCATCCCCTCTTTGAGTTCGGGAAGAAGCGCAAGGAGTGCGTCCTCGGCGATTTCGCACGCTTTCCGAATGAGTGAAATTTCCGCTTCGCTCTTGAAGAGCATCGCCTTTTTCAGCGCAGGCATACAGTCGGAAAGGGAAAAGCCCGCTTCCGAGAGCGCAAGATAGCGCGCCGCCGTCGTGAACGGATAGGCAACGCCGAGCGTCTTTTTGCCCTGCAAAAGTTCGAGCGCCGTTTTATAACTCCCCTCGACGACGCAGATCATTCCGCCTTTGAGCGCCTTTTCCGCCGCCTCGAAATAGCGGGAATCGACGACGAGCGTACAGAAATCCCGATTGAGAACGACAAATCCGTCCGTCGAAGAGAATCCCGTAAGATACGCCCTTAAAAAATCCTGTTCGATAAACAGCGCGTCAACGTTGCTCTCTTCGTATATTTTGCGTAAACTTTCCGCCAACATATCCATATTATAGCAAAACTTGCGAATCAAGTCAACATATTTTTTTTACTTTCCGAACATAATGCGCTCGCTTGACAGCATTTTGGCGATCGCAAATACCAAAAGCGCGGTATAGACGAGATTGATCGCAAACGCCGTAAACGGCAACCACACGGACGCGGTATGCGTAAACACCTGATTCATGGCGACGACCGCGTTGAGAAGCGGGATCGCAACGACCCAGTTCCCGATCCCTGAAATGAAATTGACCGCGATCGAGAGCACCATCGACAAAATCATGACGATGCTCGTATATGCCGACGCCTCTTTGACGGTGCGCGACAGCGTAGAAACCACCGAGATAAGAGATACGATGAGCGGCACGATCCCCACAATCAAAAGGAATATCATGAAATAACTCAAAAACGAATATCCGCCCAGCACGCCGAGCGACGTTCCCATGAGCTTGGGCATGGAGAGCGCGATCCCCAAAAAGCTCGACGCCGCGCCGATCGCAGAAATGCAGGAGAGCGGAATAATTTTACCCATAGCGATATGCGAACGCTTCGCGCTCGTCACTAAAATCGTTGCAAGCGTTCCCCGCTCCTTTTCGCCCGCGACCGATTCAAGCGTCACGCTCATGCAGGACGAGAAAATCATGATCACCACAAGGAAGGGCAGAAGTCCGCTCATAACGTTGACAGCCATGTCCTGCGCATCCGAAAAATCATATTCCCCGCCCGAAAGAACGTCGAATTTATTCGCAAGCCCTTCCTCATAGACGTCGAGAATGCCGACAAAGAGATTGTAGAACGCCGCGCTCGCCCCGTCGCCCGAACGGTAATAAATTTCCACAAAGGGCGCTTTCTCATCGCTTGCGGGATCGTAGGCGGCGACCTTTTCGTCAAAGTCGGGCGAGAATACGACGAACGCCGTCGCCTCCTCGTTTTTCACCTTGTCTTTGGCAGTTTGCGCATCGTCCGTCTTTTCAAATTCGACCGTCATGTTCTCCAACACCCCGATGGCTGTCTCCGCCTGCGCGACCACCGCGGAATCCCCCGAAAGCAGGACCTTGAACTCATACTTCGGCTCTTCGTTCATAAACGATCCCATGAGCGAATAGATAACGTAAATCAGAATGCCCGGCAAAAGCATGGTGACGATCAACCGCGGATCGCGGAAAAAACGCAAAAACTCTTTTTTCATGAGTGCAAGAAGTTTCATTGCCTTACCCCCTTCATTTCAAGGTAGAGCGCAAAGAATTTATCTTCGAGCGTCCCCTCTCCGCATACGTCTTTCAGCGTTCCTTCGAGCGCCATTTTTCCGTCGATGACAATCCCGACCCTGTCGCAAAGTTTTTCAACGAGGGAAAAAATATGCGTCGATAAAAGAATGCTCTTCTTCATTTCTTTCAGCTCTCCCAAAAAGTCGGTCACGACCTTTGCCGTCAGAATATCGAGCCCATTGGTCGGCTCGTCAAAAATGACGACTTCGGGATCGTGTACGATCGATACGACGAGCGATACTTTTTGCAACATTCCCGTCGATAGATCTTTAACGCGCACCTGTGCAAACTTATCGATCCCGAACCGCTCGAACAGCGTTTTTTTGCGTTCCTGCAAAACGTTTTTTTCCACGCCGTGCATGGCGCCGAAAAAGTCGAAGAGGTAGTCGGGCGTAAAGAATCCTTCGAGTTTCAATTCCCCCGTCATAAAACCGATTTTATCGCGCACCTTTTCCGGTTCTTTCACGATCGAATGCCCGCACACGAGCGCGTCTCCGCCGTCGGGCTTGATGAGCGTGGAAAGCATCCGCAAAGTAGTCGTTTTCCCCGCGCCGTTCGGTCCCAAAAGTCCGTAAATTTCCCCTTTCCGCGCTGAAAAGGAAAGCCCGTTTACCGCAGTTTTACGGGCGGCGTCCGTCTTTTCGATTTTGCGCTGTTTGCGGGAGAGCGGAAAAGATTTTTTCAGTTCCGACGCTCTCACGATCTCGTCGCCCAATTCTTCAAATGGCGTTGTCATTTTTTTCTCCTTATATTTTGTTAATTATCGTCAAATCTTTCAGCGCACGGGTGCAGGCGATATATTTTTCGTTATCCGTCATGCCCTCCGGATAGACGGCGACGGCGGAAAATTCAAGTCCCTTGCTCTCGTAAACGCTCATAACGTTGACGCTTGTTTTAGAAATTTTACCGTTCTTTTTCAATACGGCATAGCCCCGCTTTTCAAAGAGCGGAAGATATTCCTCTTTTGCGATCACGGCTTTCAGCCCCTGCTTATCCTTAAAAAACGCATTCAGCTTTCTGATCCCGCACACCCCGACGGCTTCGCCGTGAAGCCCGATCGGCGTCATCTCCGTACCGACTTCGCCGCATACAAACTCTACGATCTCGTTGGTGTTGCGGTAATTCCGGTCTAAACGGTACTCGGTTTGTTCCACTTCGTCCCAACGCTTTACGCCACGCCAGGGCGTGATATTCTGTTTGAGATCGCCGAAAACGTTGAACACCGCATCCGGATTGATATATTTGAGAAATTTGTATTCCGAGACGGAAATATCCTGACCCTCGTCGATAAACACAAGTCCGTAACGCGGCGTAAGTTTTCGTCCCGTTGCCGCAAGAAGCTGACAGAGCGCATAGCCGTCTGAAAGGCACAGTCCTTTCACGCCGTATTTCTTTTTATAACCCTTGACTGTTTCACGGTAGAGCCAACGCACAATATCCGCTCCGCTCTCGCATTTTCCGAGTCCCGCGCACGCACGCGTAAAACGGACGACGGAGAAGAACTCCGAAAAGAGGTCGATACCGCAAATCATCTCTTCAACAATCTTTTTTGCCGACTGAATTTCAGCGATCAATTCCTCTCTCTTTTCGATCCTGCTTAAATATGTGTATATCTCCCCCTCCGCGCGGCGGATACGGTAGCGCCTTAAATCGGCGATTTCCCGTTCGATCACGGCGGAAAGCGTATCGAGATCGCCGACGGCGCGGCGGAATATTTTTTCCGCATTCAGATGAACGAGGCGCGCGCTCTTATAAAAACACATAAACTGACGGAAGAAGTAATCGGGCGTTTTCTCCTCTTCGTTCAGCGTCATCACAAGAAAATCTTCCACGTCGGAAAAAGCGCTCATAAGTGCGCGGAAGGGTTTGGTGTAACCGAATCCTCCGCCCTCCCGTTCCTTGATTTCACCGAGGACGGCGCGGCGAACGCGCATGGAAGCATTCTTGATCTTTACATACCGTTCGGAACGCCGTCTGCAATCTTCGAGAACGCGCGCCGCAACTTCCCTGCATTCCCGCCCCATAAATAGTCCGTAAATATCTCCGTAGAGTTTACCGATTTTTTTAGCGACGTCCTTTACGAAATTTTCCGAATAAAGATAACTTAAATATTCCTCCGTCTCTTCCCCCGCCTCCGCTTTCAGCTTACCGTCAAGATCGATCCCCTCGTTTTTAAGCACGCGGGCGTAATAATCTTTCAGCGTGACGGTTTTGACAAGTCCGAGTTCGAGCGTTCTTGCAAGCTCGTCGATAAAGTCGTTAAAGGAATCGGATGGCGTAATGACGAGAACATCGCGCGGAGCGAGCTTCTCGTTGTTATACATGAGATAGCTCAGACGGTGCAAAAGGATCATCGTTTTTCCGCTTCCCGCACAGCCCTGCAACACAAAGCTCTCCCGTTCGGGACGGGTGATAATCTCAAACTGCTGTTCCTGAATGGTGCGGATAATATCCCGAATGCCTGTATCGTCCTTTCTGCTTGCTATGATACTACGAAGATAGGGATCGAATAGGATCTCGTCGTCGCGCCCCGCGATCTCCTCTTCGGAGAGCACGTCCTTGACGGAGAGATATTCGTTTTTGAAATCGAGCAACTTCCCGTTTTTTACATAGAGCGCGCGGCGCAAGACCGTGCGGTAATCGTATTCATTGATCGAAAACGTGACGCGGCTCTTCTGATAATAGCGGACGGCAAGCGGAGCGCGCCAATCGACGATCGCAAGGTTCAGATCCCCTTTCTTGCCGATATAATAGGCGTTATAGCCCTCTTTATCGTCGATAACGTCCATACGGGCAAAATACGGTTCGGAAAAGAAACACTGAAAAGCGTTGAGCTTTTTCGTCTCGGCGGCGATCTCCGCATTCTTTGCGATAAGCGCGCGGTAACTTTCCGCGGTGTAATCCTTTTCGCTTAAAATTTCGTCCCGCTCCGCTTTCGCCTTTTCGATCTTTTTCAGATACGCTCTCACATAGCGAACTTTCAGCATGAGAAGAACCGCCGCGAGATGATCTTTCTCGCACTCCGTCTGTTTTTCCCGATCCAAAAGATCGAGATACCACTGTTTCCCGTCTTTTTTGCGCGATTCGAGCTTTTTCTTCAAGAGTGCGAGCGACTTCTCTTCCATAATTCTATATCATACCATAAACGCTCCGTACTTACAACACCTTTGCCGAAAATTTTTTATAAAAAAACAGCCGTTCGCATAAACAGCCGTTTTTCCGTTCTATACGGCGGCGTGGATCATCTTTGCGTAATATCCGCCGCGCGCAATAAGCTCTTCGTGCGTACCCTCTTCGGCAACCGCGCCGTCCTTGATAAAAATGATCTTATCCGCCCCGCGGATAGTGGAAAGTCTGTGCGCGATCACAAAACTCGTTCTGCCCGCAAGCAACGTTTTTAAGCTCTTTTGCACTTCCAGCTCCGTCTGCGTATCGATATGGCTCGTCGCCTCGTCAAGCACGATAATTTTAGGATCGGCAAGGATCAGACGGGCAAAACTCAACAGCTGGCGCTCTCCGCCCGAAAGCGCGTAGCTTTCCGAAATCTTCGTTTCGTACCCTTCGGGCAAACGGGATATAAACCCGTCCGCGCAAGCCGCCTTTGCCGCCGAAATACATTCCTCGTCCGTTGCGTCGGGGCGCGCAAAGCGGATATTGTCGAGAACCGAACCGCTGAAAATATAGGTATCCTGCATCATTGCGCCAACGCTTCCGCGCAGGGAATCGAGGGTGAACGAGCGGATATTTTTGCCGTCGATCCGCACCGCGCCCGATTGAATATCGTAAAAACGGCTCAATAGATTGACGATCGTCGTCTTGCCCGATCCCGTCGCGCCTACGATCGCAACCGTCTGCCCCGCCTTTGCTTCGAGCGTAAAATCTTTGAGAACGGGTACGCCTTCCACATAAGAAAAATTCACGCCGTCGAACGCCACGTCTCCGCGGCAATCCGAAAGCGGGACTGCGCCCTCTTCGTCATGCACTTCCACAGGCGTTTCGAGCGTATCGTACACCCGTTCGAGGTTGGTCGTGAGCGTGAACGCGCTCGAAATTTCATTGCACAGATTGCCCAGATTATCGGTCACGGTAGAGAGCGCCGAACCGATCGCCACCACCGTGGGAAGGGTGAGCGCCCCGCCCCAGCCCGTCATAATCACGGCAAGCGCGACGCCGTACACGACGAGCGTCAGAACGGACGAAGCAAAGCCGTGCGCCAGCGGAAAGAACGCTTCCCGCACTCGCGTCGTATGCATAAACGCCTGCGTATAATCGTTAAAAAGACCCTCCGCGATCTCGCCGTTGAGCTTTCCGCGCCCGTACGCCTGCACGACTTCCACTCCGCCGATATTCTCCGCCGCAAACGCCGTATAATTGGAATTTTTATTGCGGTCGCGCCCCGCGCGGTGATGAATGGCGCGGCTCAGAAAAAACATTCCGACCACAAACGGGATCAATCCCAAGAGCAGGACGCCGCCGATCCGCCAATCGAGAACGAGCATCCAGACGATCCCCGCAACGAGCGCTCCCACGCAATAAAGAATGTAATAAAACAGCGTGCCGAAGAGCTGTGCGATCTCATCGACATAGTTGGTCACTCTGACGAGGATCTTTCCCGTAGAATGGGTATCGAAATATCGGAACGAAAGCACGGTCAGGTGATTGAACACTTCCGCGCGCAACTCGCTGCAAAAGAGGTGCCCGAAGCGTGCGGGCAACATATTTTCAAGATAGAGCCCCGCCTGAAAAGCAAGCTGGGAAAGAAAGACCCCGCCCGCGCCAAGACCGACCACAAGCATCCAATTGTGGGAAAGCACTCCGCCGTCGGGAAAGATCGCTCCGAGAATGATCGCATATAATATGCTCGGAACAAAAGAGACGGCGCTCGTAAGAAGTTCCACGGCAATGCTCCCGAAGAACATTCCCTTATGCTTTGCGGCGCTTTTCAAAAGCCTTCCGAACATTCTGACATTAAACGTTTCTTTGACGAACTCGTCCTGATAGTACAGATTATTCTTCATACGCCACCTCGCTCAACTGCCGTTCGTAAATTTCGGCAAAGTTCCCCCTTTGCGCCATGAGCTCTGCAAAGGAACCGCGCTCGACGATCTCTCCCCGATCGAGAAAAATGATCTCGTCGCAATCTTTGAGCGCGGTGGCGCGGTGCGTCACGATAACAAGCGTTTTATCTCCGCATTCCGCTTTCAGGTTGCGGAAAATACTGCGTTCCGTATCCAGATCAAGCGCGCTCGTCACGTCGTCCAGAACGAGAACGTTCGCATCCTTGAACAGCGCGCGTGCGATTGAAATGCGCTGTTTCTGTCCGCCCGAAAGTCCGAATCCCTTCTCTCCGACCGTCGTATCGTAGCCGTCGGGAAAGCGCCGCGCAAACTCGTCCACTTCCGCCAAAGCCCCCGCCCGTTCGACCCGCTCGGCAGGCGCGTAGGGATCGGCAAGGGACACGTTCGCCGCGATCGTATTGGAAAAGAGAAACACGTTCTGCATGGCGTACGAACAGTTTTGGGCGAGCGCCGCGCGGCTGTATTCGTGAACGGGCTTTCCGTCAACGTAAATCTCCCCCTCGTCCGCTTCCGCAAACCCCTGCAAGAGCTTGCATAAAAGCGTCTTTCCGCTCCCCGTTCTGCCCATGACGCCGAGCTTCTTTCCGTATCCGATTTCAAGATCGATATTTCTCAACGCGTAATTGTCCCCGCTCTTCACCCCGACGCCGCGGAAAGAAAAAGCCGGTTTATCGGAGGGAATTTCCGTGCCGTACTTTTCCGCCGTCTCGTCTTTTTCGTGCATAAAACCGAAAAACCGCTTCGCACTCACCAGATTGCGCTGCGCCTGGTTAAAACTGAAAAAGAGATTGTTCATCTGCCACATGAGGGTCCCGACGTAACCCATCGTCGCGGTAAATTCCCCCGGCGTGATCTGGGCGCGGATGCCCAAAAATACGGCAAGCACCAGTTCCCCCACGAGAACAAGCGTTCTTGCTACGCCCGAAACCAAAGTACGGTCGGCAAACATCTTCATTCCGCCGTAATAAGTTTTCAGCAGTTTATCGTTGTCGCGCGCAAAAATCTTGCGCCGCTCTCCTTCCCGCGCGAACGACGCCACGGTCCGCACGCCGTACACGCTCTCCTGCACCGTCGTAGAAAGTTGCGAGGAATTCATCCATACGTCGTCGAAATATTTTTCCACTTTCTTTTTATAGAGCGCAACGACGAGCGCGCTGAAAGCGCCCCCGAAAACGGGCAAGAAGATCAGCGTCCAGTCGATTCGGAACAAAAACGTCGCACACATTGCCACATAAAACAAACTGTCAAGCATCCATTGCGGAACAGCGATATACATATCGCGGATATTGGAGGGATCTTTCGTCGTGATAAGAATAAGATCGCCGGAAGAATAGCGCGCAAGAAGCGGCGCGCTCGCACCGTTAACTTTTGAAAGCGCATCCGCCCGCAATTTTTTTTCGCACTTTAACGAATAGTAATGCGACAGATTCCATTTCAGATAAAAGCAAACGAAAAACAGCACGGCGGAAACAAGCATCGCTCCGCCGAGAATCAGAAAAATTTTCACATAGTCGTCCGCGGCAACGCCGTTCAGCAAAAAGGAAAAAATACTTGCACCCTCCTTTTCACCGCCGCCAAGCAAGGGATTGATGACCCTGTCCACCAAAAGAAGTACGACCTGCGGTATGACCAATAAAATGACCATACGGAAAAGCCCCATGATCATCGCGAACGAGAGCACGGGAATTTGTTTTTTGAAATACGGATAACTGTTCCGGAAAAAGGCGTTTAATCCGCCGTTGTCCCCTTTTTCTTTTCCTTTCATAATATATATTCATTATAGTACATAACCCCCCCCCTATCGTCAAGCGTTTTACGCTGATTTCCGAAATTTTTTCAAACCCAAACATCCGTTGCGGAAAAAGCGGTGTAAAAAAATTTGCCCCGAAAGCAAGTTGCTTTCGGGACGCACATTTTGTTATTCCGTTGGTTGGCTTGTGTAATTTTTACGGTATTGCAGGGGCGACACTCCGTACTTGCGTTTGAACTCTTTTGAAAAATAGAGCGGATCGCGGTACCCGATGATTTTTGCAATCTCATGTACCGACTCGTCGGACTCTTCAAGCCGCTTGCGCGCGCTTTCGAGGCGAACCTCGATCAGATACTCGAACGGCGTTTTCCCCGTATGGTCGCGGAAAATTTTACAAAGATAATTCTTACTGATTGCAAGATTACCCGCAAGCGAATCCAAAGAAAAGTCGGGATAGTAATAATTGTACAAAATATACTGGATCGCCGCGTCGATATGGCGTTCGGACATTCTCTGCCCCTCAAACTTGCGGACACCGAGATTGCGGAGTCTTCCAAGCATTACGAGAAACCAGCCGACCGCAGACAAATCGTCGGCGCTCTGCACCGCGCCCGTCATTTGGCGAAACGCGCGTTCGATTTCGTTATCCGAAACGCCCTTGCAAATAAAAAATTCTCCGAATCCGACGGCGGAAAGCAATTCGTTGACCCTTTTGCCCCCTACGTTGACCCAATAATAGCCCCACTGATTGACCGCGTAATAAGTCATCTCGCTTTGGGGGGATACGAGGAACATATCCCCCTTTTTGAGATTGTATTCCTTACCGTTATAGATAAGTTTTCCCTTTCCGTGCGTAACGAGATGAAGCGCATAGTAAGACCTGTCCTCCTCTTTGAGGTAATGGACGACCTTATTCGGCAAAAATTCTTCGTTTGCCGCATTCAGAATCAAAATATCGGATTCTTTGCTTTGTTCTGCGCCGCTATTCATAATTTATGATTTCTTCTTTTTGAAAACGAGTACGGTCACCAGCAACCCGATCGCCGCCGCTCCCGCGATTGCGCCCGCAACGATCGCCCCCGTAAACGAAGGTTTTGCACCGTCCTGCAAGTCCTTTTTAGAAACTTCAAAACGATACATTTCAGTCGTGCCCGCATTCGTTTTGACGACGGCAACATAGGTCGCAGGTTCAAAAACGGTGAGCTCGTTTCCGCCGATAACGGTGAGTCTTGTGGCAAGCCCGTCTCCAACCTGATAGACGGTAAGCGACTGCATTTCATAGCCGTCCACCGCTTTGAAGCTGAATGTGAGTTCTTTGCCCGAAAGCTCTTTCGTGACTTTGGTATAGACGGGTGCGTCGCCGATGAAAACGGAGCTCGTCGCCCTTGCATTCGCTTCGGTCACGACGGAAATTTCATACTCGCCCTGTTCGGTAAAGGAGAACTTTGAAGGAAGTTTTTCGCCCTTCTTAAATTCCACGCCGTCTTTATAGACCGTGTAGGAAGCGACGGGCGCGATCGAATTGACGCTCGCCTTTACGGTGTAGCCGGATCCGTCCCAGCCGTCTCCGGTGGGAGAAAGCGTCAGCACGGGCGCTTTCTTGTCGATCTTGTCGATCACGATGCTCTCGCTGTATGTGACGCCGTCAATTCCCGAATAGACGACGACTTTATAAGTTCCGTTATCGCGCGCGACGTAATCGAGATTCATTTCGCCGATCCTGTACAAATCGAACGTCTGAATTTTTTCGTAATCTTTCTGCACGGTACACTTCACGATCCCGCTCGCCGCCTTCGCCGTAATGTGAAGGGTGATATTCTGCGACGTGTAGCCGTCCACGCCCGTGATCGCAAAATCTTTAATATCGGTTACGGACACGGACGGTCCCAAAGAAACGCCTCCGCTCGTCACCTGCACGATCGTAAATTTATTCACGCCCGTAAAAGGCTTTTTATAATCGAGCGTGTAAGCGCCGTCCTCGCCGATCTTATTGACATCGACAAACTCTTCGTAGAGAACGTTGTAGGGACGCGCTTCGTTGTATATCTGCAACTTTGCGCCCTCCTGAACGCCCTTTACGGTCACGGTCGTCGCCGAAACATCTACGATCGCCTCGTCGCTCGTAAGATTGGTTGCGGGCGCCTCGGCGGGAACATATTTTTCGGGATCTTGCACGGCGACGAACGCCAGCATTGCTTCGTCCTGTCTTGCAGGACCTTTCAGAAGAATGTCGAGAACGCCGCTATTATCCGTCGTTGCCCTGTACGCCTGTACGTCGCGTCCTGCGGTGATCGTGATTTTGCCCGAATAATCGTTGATCGTAAGCTCGCAGGTACGGTCGTGCCAGAAAGACTTCGTGCCGAGATAGACGACGTATTCTTTGTTCGGCGTCAGATTGCCGAGCTTATAGCCGACGTTCAGCCCCGCAACGCCCGGTTTATCGTACTTTACGCTAACGCCTTGCGACGTCCAGCGGATCGTATTGAACGGGAACGCGTAAGCCGCCGTTCTGCGCACGCCGCGCATACTCGAAGTCGTATATCCCCAAGTTTTTCCGGAAGCATAAGGCTGATCCGCCATACCGTCGTTTTTGAGCGTATTGCCCTGCTCCTTGTAGAAGTTCCAGACAAGCTCGTTGTACCCATAGAACTGATCGTTTTCGTCCTCGCCGTCATACTGCCATTGATTGCTGCCGACACCCGTGGCGGAACCGCAGTTGACGAAATATTCGAGAGATTTCGGCATGACCGCAAAGTAGCGGTTGATTGCAATATCCGTTCCGCGGATCACGCCCGAAGCGGTAAATCCGTTGAAATTTACATTTGCACCGCCTCCGCCGGGGAGATTGGAATAATCGACGGGCGCATAATCTTTTCCTCCCGAAGTATATCCCTTAACGGAAGTCTCCTTTTCAAGGAGTTCGCCATAGACGATCACTTTTCCCTCTTCGCCGTCCGACCAAGTTGCGTCGAGCACGACGTCCGCATTCTCAGGCGCTACCATGAGCGCATAGAGCCGATAGCCTTCCGTCGTAACCGTAATGTCGCCCGCCTCGGACAGCGTTACGGTTTGAGACAGGACGCGCCTTTGCGTTACGGGCGTTTCTTCCTCTCCGTCCTGCGGTTCAAGCTCGGAACTTTGGGGAGTTATTGCAAGCGTGCCGGTTCCCTCTACAAGGAGCGCAAGCTGATATTTGCCCGCTTCGCTCATCGTAAAGCTATACGCCGCACCCGTCGAATAATGAGCGAATACGCCCTCCTCCGCATTAGAGGAAACCGTTCCCTGAACGGTATAGCCCCAGCCGTTTCCGTCCTTTTGCTGATCGGCGAGAGCGCCCTCCTGCAACGACCCCGCGCCGAGATTGAGTTTTGTATCCTTTGCGGTAAACGCGCTTTCGCCGACGTTTACATAATAGAAGTAAGGACTCTCCGTTTCCGCGGCGGAAGCCGCGACGGGTTTTGTTACCAGCGCACCCGCGAGTGCGACGCAACCGATCGAAAACGCGATTGCCGATCCGAGCGTCCATTTTTTAATCGACTGATTCATCAGGATTTCCTCCTTTTGATTATTACGATCGCCACGGTTCCCGCAACTAGACCCGCCGCGAGCAGAGAGAACACGATCGTGAGAGCGACGTTGGCAACGTTTGAAAGACCGATCCAGTCAATATCGAGCGCTGCGGAAGTGCCGATGACGACAATCTCCGTCCCCTCTGCGGAAGTAAGTTCGAGATAGTATTTGCCGTTGCCCGAAACGTTCATTTGGTCGAGCGGCGTTTTATCTCCCGCGCGGAAGAGCTGTGCCGTAACGCCCGACCCCGCCACGGAGACGGTTCCGTTTTTAGCGACATCTACCGTAGCAAGTCTTGCCTCATCAACGTTGTGCGTCACATAGTACACCTGCTCCGCCGACTTAACGCCCGTACCGCTCTGATAATAGAATACATACTTTCCGTCGTTGGAGGCAAGCAAATCTATATCCTCTTCCACTTTGGTCGCCGCTTTGCCGTTGACGGATACATAGAGCGCGCCGCCTGCGGCATTCGTCGAATAGTTGACTTTCAGTCCCGCGGCAAAGTCATAGGAAATACTGATATTCAGCGACGGCGTAGCGGGCTCGATGTTATCGATCACGAACGTAAACGCCTTTTGGAAACCAGAAGCGGATACGACCACCACGGTATATTCGCCGTTTTGCGTTGCGCTGAACTCAAACTTTCCGCCCGAAAGCTGTTTTTCTTCCCCGTTCACAAGCATTCTTGCAACGCCTTTCGTTGAACCGGGCGTAAGCGTTACGCTCACGGGATCGCTTGTAAACGCTTCATTCTTTTCAACGTTCAATATGATCGTATCGATCACGTCGACCGTGAACGGATATTCATAAGTCACGCCGTCCACCTTCATAATCGCGGTATAATTTCCGTTGTAGATCGTGCGGAAGAAGAAGCTGTCGATAATGTTTACTTCTACGCCGTCCGTAAGTCTCAAACGGAATTCCGACACGCTACGCTTGCTCCCTTCGGGGAAGACGGGCTTGAAACGGAGCGCAATCACGCTGCCGTCCTCTACTGCGTCGCGCTCGAACTGTATATCGAGCATGGGCTTCACAACGAGCGATAAAGCAAGCTCTGCGGAGGCGTTCGCATTGCCGACAAACGCCTGCATAAAGCGCACGCCCTCGGCATACTCGCCCAGCTTATCCCATGCTTTCCATTCGAGGGTAGTATAAGTCGGCGTCGCGCTTGCCGTACCCGGAACGGAAATGCAATCGACGAAGTTGTTTTCGGAATCGAGAACATAGACCGTCGCTCCCTCCGCCACGTTGGAAAGCACGATCTTTTCCCCCTCGTTCGTGGGCGTGTAACTCGCCTTATCCGCCGTGAGCGCATTCGGAACCGTCGTAATGAGACTGCTTCCGCCCGTCGGAACAGATTCCACGCGCACATAGGAAATTTGAGGGCCTTCGTTTGACGTCTTGGTCACAAAGCTGATTTTAAGGTTTCCGCTTGCGTCCGCTTTCGTGGAATAGGTTTGCTCTACGTTTCCGCCGTTTGCCTGAGGCATTAACTTATTACTCTGCTCCGAACCGCCGTTGAATTTGACCGCCGTCGTTCTGCTTCCCCAATCGTGAACGTTCGAACCGATCGTGACCGTCAGATTTTCGTTTGCCGCAAATCCGCGCAGATTGTAGCCGCTATCCCCCGACTTTGCAAATTCGCGGATCGAAGATTCAATCCCCTCGTTCTTCCAGTTCGCGCCGCCGGCATTAAAGTAACCCCAAGTCGAACCGTCATCCTCTTGATCGGGACTACTCCCCTGCTTCGTTCCGGGGGTACCCGCATTCGTTCCGTCCGAACCAGTATCGATATTGTAATAGGTTTCTTTTCCGCTCTGCGCCGCCTGGAAGCTCTTTTCCACGGTCATCTTGCTCATACCGTCGAAATTGAGCTCGTACGTTGCATAGATCGCGCTTCCGTTTGCAACGCTATTGAGCGTAGCGGACTTGAAAATGAGATTACCGTTCGCCACCGAATGAACTTCCTCGCTGCCGTCGCTCATCATCACCTTGATTTCGACTGCCTGCAAACCGTCCGTCATGAAGTTCGTGCCGATCGCAAGAGTAGACATCTGGGCGATCACCTGTTCCGCATAGTCCGAAACGGCGTCCGCATACATGGGAAGCTTCGTGCTCTCGTCGGCAATCACAATGAGCGCAAGCAACGGATTGTCGTTCGTTCCTTCTTGTTTGCTTACGGTGAGCGTAACGACCTCGTTATCCGCCGCGGTCGTAAAGGTCAAAACCTCCAATCTCGCGCTCTTCTGCGTCGTAAAACTGCCGCTAATCTGAGCCATACCCTGATCGCCCGTAAGCGTATATTCGCCGACGCGGGTAGACCACGGGTCGAACGTGCCGAGCGTCATTCTGTATGTCCCCGCCGTAGGGATCGTAAATTTGTAGGTAATTTTGTTATCCGTCGTAAAGTCGCCCGAAGCAACGCTTCCGAACGCGTCGTCCGCGGGATAGTGACCGCTCGTGCTTCCGTTCACGTTCAAATAACCCCACGCCTTACCCGTCGCAAGATCGGTTCCGAACGGCTTATCGTAAGCGGAGTTATACTCGCCCAAAACTCTTCCTGCGAACGTATTCGAGTAAATGCCCGTTCCGCAATCGACGTAATAGAGAACGCCGCTCTTGGTCGGATTGAAGTATACGGCTTTTGCCGAGGAAACGCGCGTATCTGCACCCTTGACCGCGACGACGCGCACGTCGTAGCGGTCGGCATGGAACGAAGGCGTATCTTCGATCAAAAATGCGCCGTCGGCCTCGACCGCCTGCACCGAAGAGCGAACCCACTCTCCGCCCGCCTTGCGGTATTCCATAAAGTATTCGTAGCCGCCCTCCGTCAGCGAATCGTCTTTTTGAAAGCCTGCAAACAGCTTGCCGTCTTTCAGGCTTGCCGCCGCGTCGTTGAGCGTAGGAGCAACGATAGCATCCGCCGTCTTATCCTTTTCGGTAAATACAAAGAAGCCGTCAAAGTTGAAATAACCGCTCTTGGGCGAAACGTAAACGGTATGCCAGCCGTCGTCCAATTCGTTATTTCTGTAAACCTCCCCGCGCCAGATCGATTCCGTCTTTTTCAAGCTCACTTCGACGGGAGTCGACGAAGAAGAGATCGTGTTCCCCTGTATCTGAGGATCGATCCAGATATTGACGGTGCCCGCGTCGCTCTTTTGCGGCGCGATAAGACTGAAACCCGTCCCCTTAAAATGCAGGACTACGTAATCCGCCGTGTTATTCGTATAAAAAGTGCCGCCGTAAAGATAGTCCTTAGATTTGCCGCCGTTATCTTTATATTTGCTCTTATCGTGCTGATTTGCAAACGTAATATACAGCGCTTCCTCCTCGGGTTCTTCGGTAATCAGCGCATTGATTTCGCTGAATTTATAATTATTGCTAAACGTAAACTCTCTGTCGCCGTTGATCGTCACTTCGTTTTTGAGCTCAATATCCGAGCTGTCGATAAAGTGCGAATCGCCCTTCGTCTGCACGCCCTCGATGATATAAGTCGTAACGGAGTTTGCTGAAACGGTATCTTTGAACGTCGTCCCGCTCACGCCGAGGTATTCCTTGCCCCAGTTCTGCGTTTCGTCGGTCGTCACCTTGGTGATCCCCGTCGCGTTGAACCCGTCGAGATTGAAAGTCAGCTCCTTGGGACTCTTGTCGTCGTTCTGCTTGACGATAACGACCTCGTCGCCGTTCGGGGAGACCGCCGCAAGCGATCTGTCGCCGAGACATTCAATAATCGTATAGCCCTTTTTCATGTACTTGGAATACTGACCCGTGACGTAATAAGCTTTGGAGGTCGTAACGTCCTGATAGGCGAGTCCCAACGAGGCGATGTCGACGCCTTTTTCGAGCGCCTCTTCCGCCGAGTAATACACTCCCTGCAACAGACCGTAGTTGCTTCCGCCGTTGATCTGCCCGACTTTATCCTCTACGCCCTGCCAGAAAATATAGGACTGCGCACCGCCGTATTTGAGAATATCGATGATGGAGGTGGAATACTGGAATGCGGTCGACATATCGTTTACGTCGTGCTTATCGCCCCTCGTCCAACAGATTTCGGACATCTCCACTTCCTTATCGAAGAGATTTGCGGCTCTTCTCAGCCAGCTCGCGCTGCCCGTCGTATAGCCGTAGATGTGATAAGTGAATTTTTCGGCATTCTTGATGATATCCTTTCCCGTCATGCCGTTGGACGCCTTATAACTGGAATTGTACGTATCCGAGAAAACTTCGACGTCCTTGCTCGAATCGACCTCGTCGGAATAGTTATAGCCGATGTCGTAGCCGCGCGCCTTCACTTCGTCCTGCAAGCGCGCAAGGACTTCAATTTTCTGTTCGATCGTAAAATCGCACCCCTCCTGCGAGCCCGTAAAGCCGTGCCACTGCCCCGAAGTCGATTCGTTGAAGGGTTGCAGATAGTCGAACTCGAAGCCCTGCGAGAGAAGATATTCGTATACGTCGAGGAAATAATCGACGTAGCCCTCGATATACTCGTCTCTCAGGTTTGCAGAACCGTCCTCCATACCCGAAGCGCAACCCGACTTCGTCATCCAGTAAGGGGGCGAGTTCGAGAAGAACTCCGTCATCACGTCGTCGCGATTCTTCTGGATCCAGTCGAGAACCCAAAGCTGGTTATAGTCCGTCGTCTGCTCCCAGCTCTTCGTCATGCCGCTCGGATCCTCGAAGCAATAGAGCTCGTCGGGAACAAAGTTGCCCGCGTAAGGGTTATCGGGGTCGGCTTTTTCCTCTTCGGTCTTTTCCCTTGCCCCCTTGAAACCCGGCATATTGCGCGCGTCGGGCATGTGCGTATGCGAGGGATCGTCTCCGCCGCCGATATTGTAACGGGCGATGTTCCAGTCAAGTCCGTCCTTCCCGTACAATAATTCCATGATATATTCGCGCTGCGTCGTGCCGACCGCGCTCGGCTTCGTCCAGTCGCCGATTTCGTTCGCCCACCAGGCGAGCGTAGACCCCCAGCCGTCGAGCGTCTGATATTTCATGCCTGTGTTGATTGTAATCGTGTCGGCAGTGGAAGCAAACGCCTGATACTTCCCTCCGACTGCGGACGCGATTCCGCCCGCAAGGAACGAAAGGCTTAAAGCGCCGCACAATGCAAGCGCCGCCGACCTCTTGCCCGTTTTCTTTATTTTTTGTCTCATAACAACTCCCTTATCAAAAAATCAATTTCCCGCATAATCTCTTAGGTCTCCCAAAAGAGATTATGCGGATTGAAAAATCTTTTATCCTTTTACTGCCGAGAATACGATAGAGCCGATGATCTTCTTCTGGAACACCGCGAACACGATCACGATCGGGATCAGCGAAATGAGCGAAGCCGCAAGCGTCTGCGGGATCGCGGTCGCCGTACCGCCAGAGTTCTTGTTGAGCGAGTTGACCATAAGCGGCAACGTATACCACGCTTCGTCGTTAATAAAGAGCATCGGTCCGAGATAGTCGTTCCAGTTGCCGATGAACGAAAGAATGAACTGCGTCGCAAGCGCCGGCATGATGAGCGGAAGAATGATCGAAACGAAAATTCTCGTATAGCCCGCGCCGTCGAGGAGCGCCGCCTCGGAAATGCTCTTCGGAATTCCGTACAGGAACTGACGGAGGAAGAACACCGTCGTGATCGAGCCGAACAGCTTCGGAATAATGACCGCGAGCGGTCCTTCCGTCAGCCCGAGCCTGCCGAACAACCACGCCTGCGGCAACATGACGACCGCAAAAGGAACCATCATCGTGGAGAGCATGACGAGGAAGAGCGAGTTTTTACCCTTGAAGTCGAGCTTTGCAAACGCATAAGCCGCCATCGCCGAAACCACGACTTGCACCAACACGACGGGAACGGTCGTTAAAAAGCTGTTCAAAAATCCGCGCAACAAATCTACTCTCTCCCACATGAGCGCGTAGTTTTCACCCGTCCACTTTTTGGGGAAAATGTTCGACGCGTAAATTTCCGTCGCGTCCTTAAACGTCGCAAGGATCATCCAGATAAACGGAATGAGTACGACGAACGCGCCGAGCGCGAGTATGATCCAGACGAAAATATCCGCGACCGTCTTGCGCTTCATATGCGTGAAATTATGCCAGCATTTTTTGAAGAACGGACCGAGTCCCTTGAAAAATTTCTTCGTTTTTTCGGAGAAAGTCTCTTTTTCCCCGCTCTGTACCGCGGAAGCCGCCACTTCAGATTCGGTCAGATTCAAATTCGTATCTTCCATGTTACGCCTCCTTATCCTTTTTATTGTCGAAATACATCTGAATCATCGTTACGATAAGAATGAGCAGCGCCAAAAACCATGCCGCCACCGCCGAAACGCCGTATCTTGCCCCGTTCTTGATGTCGCGGAAGTAATACACATACGAAACGGGCGTGATCGCGTTATAATTCGTGCCGTATTCTGCAAGGATATAGGGTTCGTTGAATACCTGCAAACCACCCATAATGCCCGTGACGAGCAGATAGAACGTAATGGGATAGAGCGCGGGAAGCGTGATTTTATAGAAAACCGTCCAACCGTTCGCTCCGTCGATCTTCGCGGCTTCGAGCTGGTCTGTGGAAACCGACTGCAACCCCGCTATGTACATGAGCGCCGTATAGCCTACGCCCTTCCAAATCATGAGGAAGTTGACGGTAAAGCCGATTCCCGCGTCGGTGATGAGCCAACCCACTTTCGTGCCGAACAGATTATTCAGATAACCGCCGTAATCGAACAGCTTCTGGAATACGATCGTGACTGCGACGATACTCATGACGGACGGCAGATAATACAGGATTCTGAACGTCTGTACGCCTTTCATGGCACGGTTCATCGCGATTCCCAAGAACATACCGAGGAACAATCCGATCGGGATCTGAATTGCAAATACCAGCATATTTTTGAGCGCAAGCCCGTATCTGTGTTGCGAATCGGTAAATACGTACTTAAAATTTTCAAAGCCGACCATTTCCGCATCGGTTACGAATACGCGCCCGTTCCAATCGTAGAACATCGAAATAAGCGAAAGGATCACGGGCAACGCCGTAAACACGAGAATTCCGATAATGATCGGGGAACAGAAGAGCCAACCGACAAGATTCTCACGTTTTGCCATGGGGTTTGAAGGCTTTTTCGGTCTCTTCTTTCCTTCACGGAGGGGGACGACCGTCCCCTCATCCGCGAGTTCATTTTTCATAGTATCCTCAACCATAATTTAACCCCTGTTAAAATTATTTGTTTTTCGTGCTGTCATATTCCGTCTGCATCGAATTCTGCATGGTTTCCCAACCCATATCTTCATCGCTGTTGAAGAACTGCAAAGGCGTCTTGGAGCCGTTGCTCGTGACCAGCACTTTATACATTGCGTCGAGCTTGTTCGTGAACGCCGACATCCAGTTGCTGTCATAGGTGGAATACTTCACGGGAATAAAGCCGTGCTCGCCACTGATAACGTCGATGAATACGCTTCTCGTCGAAGGCGAATACTGATCGTCGTTTTCGGGGTTGACGTACGCGTCGGAAAGACTTTTCAGAAGAGGCAGGCTAAGCCCCTGCGTCATCATTCTGGTCTGCATTTTACGCGTCATAAACGAAGCCGCGATTTCCTTTGCGAGGTCGGCTTGCTTGCTGTATTTGGAAACGACGTATCCGGCGGACGTGATCATGCCCTGCCAGCTATCGTCCCCGTTCTCCGTAGGCGTGGGCATAAGACCCCAGTTATCGTCGCCTTCGTTTTTATTGAACGCCTTGTTGTAATCGCCTACTTCCCAGGTTCCGCACTGGCTGTAAAAGGCGACTTTGCCGATCGTGAAATTCGCATAGGACGCTTCCACGCGGTCCGCCGCAGGTTTTTTGCCCGAAGCCGCCGTGCAGAGTTCCGCCTGATACTTAACGGCTTTTTTCATCTCCGCCGACGTGATCGTAACCTTACCCGTTTCAAGATTCAAAAGTTCTCCGCCCATCGATTTTGCAATGATCTCGATGTCGGGAACGTCGCACCCGAATTCCTCGCCCTGCGACTCGGTGGAAATATGTTCGCAGATCGCTTTATACTCCGTCCAGGTGTACGATTTCTTGTTCGCAAAGTTTCCCTTCCCGAGTTCCCAAGGAAGCGGAAGATCGTTATCGGTAAAATACTCGGTGTACTGCGCGACGATCGTCTTGTTGTAGCCGAACTGCTGGGTCGAAAGATCCTTGGGGAACGCATAGAGCGAGCCGTTTTCCGAATCCATCTTTTTCGTCGTCTCGTTGTAACGATACATATCGAGCGCAAGTTCGGAAATGTCGTCGAAGTTGACGGCGGGAGTTTCCAACGCTTTCTGCGCCGTCATGTAGTCTTCAACGCTCTGCAAATCGTCTCTGAACTGCAAGATCTCGTTCGGACGCAGAAAGAAAATATCGGGCGTCTTTCCCTGCGTCATTTCAACGGAGAGTTTATCGTAATAGCTCGATTCCTCATAGCCGTTGTACTTGATCGAAATGCCGTATTCCTCTTCAAGTTCTGCAAAATACTGCTTGTAGAACGCGTCCTCTGCATTGTTTGCAAGGAGCAGAATCCTAAGGTCGCTCGAACCGCATCCCGCCATTGTAGCGGCGGTCGCCGCTACGGTGCCTGCCAGGGCGACTGCCGTGAGACAAGCTGTTACTTTTTTCATAATTTTTACCTCCAAAATAATTTCTATTTTTTTTCTGTTTGTTAAAGGAGATACGCGGCGTTCGTAATTACCGCACCCTCTCCGAGGGGTTCTGCATAAACCGAGAGAATTTTATCCCGTTTGCACCATGCAGGACTGAGATATACTTTTTTGGGATCGCCGCCCGAAATACGGGGCGCGTTCTCCCAGCCGATCAGATTTCTGCTTACGACCCTCCCGCCCAAAACGCAGGTGAGCAGCACGTTCTTGCCCTCAAACACGAGGAAGCCCTCTTTTTGCACGTCCGAAACGTCAACTGCAAATGCAAACGGTTTACCCGCTGTAAGTTGCAGAGGAAGCGAAATTTCTTTGTTCTTTTCCGCCTTGAAACGGGAAAATTCCCGTTTGGAGAGTACTTCGCTCTCCGCCTTGACGGCGTTGACCGAATAGAGACGCGCTTCCCCGACGTCCTGCGTCCAGACGCGTTTGCGATAGACGAGCGTCATACGGTATTCCCTGTCCCGCTCGCAGAACGAAGTCAGTTCAAACGAGCCGAAATCACATAAGCCGAGAAGTTTTCCGTCAAGATAGACGGCGACTTCCGCCGCTTCCGACGTCGTCAGGATCAGCCTTTCCGCCGTGCGCTTTACGGGGAACGTATAAGCGCAAATACAGGGTTTGATCGTCGTATTCCACTTGGAAATATCAATGCGGATCGGATAGGGTTCGGAAAGGTCGATTTCCCGATCCCCGAACGAAGAGAGCAGTTTAAAATTCGCTCTTCCGAGTTTTTCTTCCCTCTCCACATAGCCGAAGGAAGTCACGCCCTTTTTGCAGGAGAGACGCAGAGACGGCGCTTGCGGATCGTCAAAATTGCAATGCCCCCATTTTTGCGCCGTAACGACGTATTTTCCGCTTTCGGAAGCGGGAAGATACATATTTTTACCGTCCGCAAGAAGGGTGGGATAACATTTTCCGTCCGTCTCGTAGGAGAGCATATCGGCGGGCGCTTCAACAAACAGTTTTTTCCCTTTCGGGATCTGTACCGTAAATTTAGCAATACCTCCGCTCACGCCGAGTTCGCCGAAGTTCACGCGCTCTTTCGCAGGATATTTCCGGAATGCGGGAACCGCGTCCGATAAGTACGGCTTTACCTTTCCGCCGTTCTTGTAAAGATGTCCTTTCAGGTCTGCGGGCATTATTTCATCTAAGGTCGCAAAATTGATCAAAACTCCGTTTACGATCCCGCTTTTTCCGACCGTCACTTCCTTTCCGTCGCCGAAATCTAGCCATACAAACGGCGTATTGCTTGCAAGGAACGTAAGTTGATTCTTGCCGATCCCGATAAGTTCGCAATTCGAGCAAGCCAAAACGGCGTTTACCCCGCTCTCCCTGAGATCAACGTTAAAAAGGAGAAACGGTGCGGTGCGCGCGGGAACGGAAGCCGTTATTTTTCTGCCGTCGAGCGAAAAACTTACAAGCCCCTCCTCTTCCCCGAAGTTTGCAGCGCATACCGCTTTCCCTCCGCCAAACAGTTCCAAAACGGACATTCCACCCTCTGCATAGGGAAAATTGCAAGCCGTGGGTACGACCGTATCTTTTGCGGGAAGCGCGCCCGCAATCTTCTCGCCGAGCGCATTGAGCACCAGCGAAAACAAAAACGCTTGCCTTACTTCGCCGGTATAATTCCCCGCCGTATCGATCATCGAGCTGAAATCGTATTCTGCCGCAAGAAACGCAACGGGATCGCCCCAGTTGTTGACCGATTCATTGAAATCGAAATTGTTCCCACCGACTTGGTTATATGCGCCGAGAAGTTTACTTCCGCAGGAGAGCTCCCTTCTGAGCAGGAAGTGATCGCGGTTTGTCTCGGAAACCATGAGCGCTTCGCCCTTTTCTCTGAACAATAAACCGTAACCGCGCAATTCCCGATCGAACGAGGTGTCGAGGCTGTCGGGATAACAGTTCAAAGTCTTATTGACGCCCTCGGTCATCCCGCCCGATTTCTCGATGCCGTACTGCCCCGCACAGCAAAAATAGGGTACGGTGATCCCCGCTTTTTTCGCCATATCTCTGAGCTTTCCGATATAGGCATTGGGATCGGGACAGACGTAAAAATCAAGCTCGTTATCAAGCTGTAACAGAATGACCGTACCGCCCTTTCCGTACTCGAACGGAGCGACCTCTTTCAGCGCGGCGAAATACCACCGCTCCACTTCGCCGAGAAATGCTTTATCGTCGCAACGGACGGGCATTCCCGATTCGAGAATGCGCGCGGGGATCGCCCCTCCCGTCCATTCCGAACAGATATAGGGACCGGGTCGTACGATTACGTAAATTCCCGATTCTGCCAAAAGAGAAAGAAACTCTTTCAGGTCGCGTTCCCCCGTAAAGTCGAAAGAACCGTCTTCACGTTCATGATAGTTCCAGGGCAAATATACGTCTACGCAGTTATAGCCCGAACGCTTTAATTTTTCGATCCTCTCCGCCCAATGCGCGCGGGGAATGCGGAAATAGAAAAGCGAAGCGCATAAAAGTTCCGTGTACTTGCCGCCGATTTTAACGCCGCGAGCGTCAATCAAAACACTCTCTTTGTTTGCCATAAATATTTATCCTTTTCAAAAATTAGTCGCGTATTTCTGTTAATTCTTTTTATGTTAGCGTTCCGCTAACATAGCGTAGGGGCGCGCCCCTACAAATTCCCCATCCCGAAACCTCCCCTTCTCCTGATACCGAAATCGGAGAGGTTGGGGGGGGGAATAAATTGTAACCCTATTTCTCAGGTGACGGGAGAAGTGATTTTCAGATTTTCAAGGTAGTAACCGTTATTACCGCCGAAACTGATTTGTAGCGCATAAACGTATTTTGCCGCCCTGCCGTTTAAGCTCGACGTTCCGACGTTATACTCGCAAAGCTGATTGTACGCCGTTCCGTCCACCGAATAATACGCTTTGTAAATTACGTTATTGTCGCCGTCAAGCGTACGCGTAACTCTTCCGAAGAACGTCGTACCTGCGGTCACGGTAGGCACTTTCCCAGCATCTACTTCAAACGATCCGCTTGCGTCCTGATTGCTCGGATTTTTCAGCCAACCCTGCACCTGCATTTCGTTCGCTTTATTATCGCCACCGTCCCAGTTAGGTCTGTAACCAAGACTTCCTGCCCAACCGTCCCAATTGCCCGTACGGAATCCGAAAGAAAGTTCCATATTGTTTCCTTTGAGCGAAGTAAACTTAAAGTCGATCTGGAAGGTCTGCGTACTGTCTTGCGCAGTGATTTTATTCAAATCGAAACGAAGCGCGTCGCCGCCCATATCCCATCCGCCGCTGCGATGATGTATGATACCCGTTTTTGAGACGATCATATTCTGACGAATGCCGGAATTTCCGATAAACTGTACGTTGGACTGGAAATTCTCACCGAGCACCGCTTTCATATATTTAGTAATCTCCGACTGGTTATCGGTTGCGACAGGTTTAACTTCAAACACCTTTGTTGCCGCCGCCGTCTTTCCGTCAACGGTTGCCGTCAGTTTGATTGAAATTTGTCCGTTTGCTTTATTGTTATCTCCGTCGAAATCTTCGATCAACGCAAACCACTGATTATCGAGACCGTTTACTTTGGTGACAGTAACCTTCCCGTCGGCTTTCAGATCTTTCAAAGCAGATTGATCCACGCAGGCAAACGAAACGTTTTCGGCGGAAATCTGATTCGCCCCGTCGATCACGTTAAAGTAAAGCATTAAGCCCGTGCTGGTAACGAGCGTAGAATACGTTCCGCCGAAGGGATCTTCCCCAAGAACGGGAGCGTCCGCACTGCTTACGAACGATACGGGAATTTCAAGCTCGACTTTCTTCGTCGCATCCGTCTTATGCGTATAAATCACCTTAAACGTAACGGTGTCGGGTTCGCCGAACGATACGTTCACCGCAGTTTTGCCCGAAGCCGCCGCAATCGAAGCCGCGTCTACGCTCTTTTCAAACGTAACGTTGTAGCCGCCTGCGTAACCCGTCACCTCATAAACTATTTCGGTTTCCGTATCCGCCACGGCGCGCACCCAGCCATTCGTTTTTGCCGTCGTAAGGCTCAAAGTAATTTCCGCAACCGTCGCGGTTACCGTAACGGTCTGTTCCGCCTCTCCGCCCTCTTCGGTCAGCGCGCTCAGTTTGATCTGATACGTTCCCGCGACTTTGGGGGTAAAGGTCTTTGTTTCCTCATTCCATTCGTAGTCGTTTGCGTCCGCATTCTCGAATGCCGAACCATTCAGTTTAGCAAATGTGAACGTTTCGTTCTTTTTGGTCGCGCCCTCAGGATAATTGACGCTTACCGTCAGCGTTGACCCCGTACCCTCGGCAACTGTTGCAGACGTGGCAGAGAGCGTAATTTCAGGTTTCACCGCTTCGGCATTGCTCACGCTGAATATTGCAGTCTTTGTGACCGGCTGTCCGTTGCGCGTCGCCGTCACTTCGATCGTATAGACGCCGACTGCGTTCACCGTAATTTTCTTGCTTGCCTCGTCATAGACGCCTTCGACCGCCACGCCGTCCTTTTTGACAACGACGGAAATCTCGCTTTCCTCGTCCGCCGTAAAGGAGAGAGTCGTTTCAACCGTACCGCCCGCCGTAAGTTCCGCCGTTGCGGGGTCGAGCGTGATTTCGCTCAATTCGGGTGCAGGAAGCGTAATTTCGATCGTGACGGCACGTTGAGCGGGTTCACCCGCGCCCGTCGTCGCAATCACCGTGACCGTATAATTGCCCACGGTATTGAACACGATCGTATGATTTTCTTTGTTATATGTATAGTCGCTCTCCGTTGCCGCCGCGTCCCCTTTGGTTACGGCGACAGTCACTGTCGCAAACCTGGTCGTCTCATAAGAGAGCGCAAGCGTTTCGCCGGCATGCGCCGTATTTACGGACGCCTCGTCTTTCAAAATCTGCAAATTTTTAACGGATGCCGTAAATTCCACGGTAAAGTTTGCGGTACAGTTTTCAAAAGTATCCGTCTCCGCCGTGACCGCCTCTTTGAGCGTAACATTTCCAAGCATGGAGCAGTTGTCAAACGCGCCCGATTTGATATACCCTCCCAAAACGGTGAGCGCTTTCAGCGACTTGGGCATATAATACGTCACCCCGTCCTGTTCGACCGCCTGAACGGTTTCCGCCGTGCCGTAGTTCTCCGTTCCGAACGCAAAGCCGAGCGCGGAAGCAGAAACTTCGAGCGGATAAACGTCCTGCCCGACAAAGGGAAGCGTCAACGTTTCAAGCGCGGTACAGCCCTTGAACCATGCGCCCGTCGCATATTCGACGTTTGCATTCACCGTCGCCGTTGTCAAGGCGGTGCAATCCTGGAACGCATACGCGCAGAGCGTCGTGACCGAAACGGGTACGCTCACCTCGGTAAGTCCCGTTCCCTTAAACGCTTTGAGTCCGATATATTCAACCGTTTCGGGAATCTCGATCGCGATCAGCGATTTGCAGTTTGCAAACGCCTGCGTGCCGATTCTCGTCGTACCTTCCGCAAAAGTTACGCCTTGCAGTTTTTCACAGTTCAGGAACAAATTTTCACCGATCACGGTAATATTGGAAGGTATTACGACCGTTCCCGCAAGCTCTTTACAGCCGCTGAACACCTGATTTCCGAGTTCCTGCAAGGTAGCGGGAAGCGTGATCCCCGTCAGCGCCGCACAATCTCCGAACGCATAGTCGCCGATATACCAAACGGTTTTGGGGATCGTAATTTCTTTGAGATATTTCGCCCCGTTAAAACCGTTTTCGGCAATTTTTCTGACTTTCTTGCCCTCGTACTCCTCTGGAATTTCAAAACTCGTGAAAGTCCTGTCGTTCAATGCGGCGGCGCTGAGCGATACCTCATATTCGTTTCCGATCAAAGTGTAAACGATCCTCTGCGCGGGATCAACGTATCCGCAATCGCAAGCGCCTTCGACCATCGCGTGCGCTTCTTTGTCCTTTTTATCTCCGCAGAAAGTGCATTCCTGCCAATGATGATCGCCGTCGTAATTAAATTCGTACACGTGCGCGCCCTCGTCTTTTTTATAATGGCAGACGGTACATTCCTGCCAGTGCTGATCGGAGCTCTTTACGACTTCAAACGAATGCGGCGCTCTACCGTCCGTCTCTTCCGTATGTTCGCAAGTCGCGCTATGCCAGTGCTCGTTTCCGTCGTTTGTCCAGCCGTCTTGGAACGTATGCGTATGTTCCGTGTCTCCGCAGGCGGCAAGGCATGCCGCGCCGATCACAGCCGGCAACAGCGCAAAACCCAATTTCCAGAATTTTTTCATAATTATCCCCTTTTCTCCTTATTCCGCGATCCCCATCACGTCTTGATAGTTCTTCTTTACTTCTTCCGCCGTCATGCCCCAGTTATGAATTTTGTATTCGTCGAGCACGCAGTTGGAATATTCTCCGCCGCCCCATTGCGCTCTGCCTATGTAGATCGTAGGATTCGCTCCCAAAATCGTCGTCAAATCAATGGAGGAACGCGTTCTGGCAACCTGCTCTCCGTTGACAAAGATTGTTGTATGTCTCTTACCGAATACGACCGTAATATGTTTCCATTCGCTTACGCTTGCCGCAACTTGCTTGGAAGGCGCGGGCGATCTTCCGTTCCAGAATCTCTGCGCCGCAATATCTTCACTTCCGTTTTCACCCCAAATAAGACCGACGTATTTCTCCTGTGCCCACGTCACGTTATCATTATTTGCCGCCGCATAGAAAATCCAGCTTCTTCCCGAAGCCCCGCCCGTCGGGTGATTGAGTTTTGCCGCAAACGAAACGGTGAACCCGTCTAAGCCCGCAAGCGCGCTACCGTCAATCGCAATATGATCCTGCCCGTCAAACTTTGCGGCTTCTGTTCCCTCTTTCACGCCGTCGACGTATTCGAGCGTACCGCTCAGCGTCGCCGCCGCAGAACCCGTATTCACTTCCGCATTATCCTCAAAGCTCATCGAGAACACTTCTTTGTGCTCGCGCTCGCTCTCTTCGAGTTGAAGACCGTACTTTGTACAGAGAGCGTCGAACTCGTTCTTCGTCAAAGTCAGGAACGCGCCGTGTCTGCCGTGCGCGTCAAAGGATATATCCGCCGACTTCGTAAATTCGCCCCTTGTAATATCGTCCGTGATGAAGGGCGTATAACCGATCCCGCCGTAGTCGTCAAGCATTAAACACCACTGATCCTTTCCGCCCGAATCCCTTTCGTTAAGTTTGAAAATGGCAGGTCCCTCAAAGCCCGTACTCTGCGACCAATGCTTTCCGTCGATTTTATAGGTCGAAACCATTTCAAACTCGCCGCTCAAAGATTTGCTCTTTTCCATAAAGATCGTCTTTGACCCGTATTGGGGATCGTAAAAATCTGCGTCGCGATTCGTTTCGACCTTTGTAAAACGGTAATAAGTATCGCCCTCCCGAATAATCGTCGAGTCGATCGTCTGCTGTTCGCTCTCGATATAAATTTCGGGTTCGGTAAAAGTAATAAAGTCATCCGTATAGCACCTGTAAACATGGTGCGTCCAGTCCATACCCTCTTCCCGCGTGCCGTTGTTGTTCCAGGACTTTTTGGCAAGCACGGACCAGAATACCATATAGGCGTCCTTCTCGTCGTCCCAGATCGCTTCGGGCGCCCAAGTGCAAGTCGCGTTCTCAGGCGCGATTTCAACCATTCTCGGCTCGCCCAGATCTGTAAGATCGGCAGTTTCCCAAACAATGATATTATGACTGCCCGCCTGCTGGGACTGTCCCCAGTTTCCATTGATGTTATAAATGGAAAGATCGGTCGCGATAATGTAATATCCCGTACCGTCGTGTTTGCGCAGAATGTAGGGATCGCGGATTCCTCTTTCTCCGAGCGTACTCTCGGCAACGGGATTTCCGTCGTTTAAGACATACCATTCCTTTGCGTTCGGCGAAATCGAAAAATAGACCTGCTCTTTCTTCGCATTCTGTTCCTGATCAATGAAGTGAACGTAAAGATAGCCCGCCATCTCATCCCCGCCCTCCGTATAGGGCGCCGCAACGTTGAACGCGCTTCCCTCAGGCGCACTGTCCTCCGCCTCCGCCGAAATCACTCCGCCGGAAAATGCCGCTATCGTGAGCGTAGCCGCAAGCGCGCCTCCCATGAATTTCTTGAACCTCATTCCCTTTTCCCTCCTCACATTATCCGTTGAAAATTGCAAATAAAGCAAATTCCACATCCCGAATTTTTCGCTGATTTTTACAGGGTTTTCACTTTTTTTACAATTACTCTACATAATTATAACATTACACGGGACATAATTCAATCTGAAATTTTTTTACATGGATAATATTTTCCATTTGTTTTTGAGCAATTTTATAAAAATGTGTTCTGTTTTTGGAAGAAATACAAAACATATTTCGGATATTAACGCTATATTTTCCTTTTTTTACTAAATCCGTAAAAACAAAAAAGCTAATTTTCTCCATAAAACTGATCGTCTAAAAATAAATTTTTAAGGTATTTCGATAAAAATGTGTTTGAATTTCACATTTTGACAAACATTTTCTATTAAAAAAGGCTCTTCGTGCAAAAATATTTCAAGAATAATTCTTTTGAAACAATTCATTCCCTAAAAAGTAAATCCGCCGACTACCGTCGGCGGATTTACAAACAGTTGAGTCCGATTGATAAAATTCATTATTTTCTTGTCATTTATACGCCGTTCTTCTGACGATATTGCGATAATGCTTGACGAAATAATTATATCAATTATAATAATTTATGTTTTAATTATAGCACATACAAACAGTAATAAATATCGGGAGGATAAAATTATGCACTATACATCCATATACAATTCACCCGTAGGCGATATACTTCTTGCCGCCGACGATATAGGCGTCGTCGGAGTTTGGTTTAAGGAAGAAAAGTATTATGCTTATTGTCTTGACAAAGAGAACGAACCGAGAGAAACGCCTGTAACGAAAGAGTTAAAGCGTTGGCTTGATATTTATTTTCAAGGGAAAAAGCCTGATTTCGAGCCGCCGATCCACATGATAGGCACACCCTTTCAAATCGAGGTTTGGAATATCCTACATGAAATCCCCTACGGAACAACCATTACATATCGCGAGATCGCAAAAAAAATTGCAGCGCGGCGCGGACTGCCCCGCATGTCTGCACAGGCGGTTGGAACAGCCGTAGGCAAAAACAACATAAATCTTATTGTCCCCTGTCATAGAGTTGTAGGAACAAATAACAGTCTTGCAGGCTATGCCGGCGGCATCGATAAAAAAATTTATTTTTTGAAACTCGAAGGCGGCTACAAAGAACAATACTTTATTCCCAAACACAGTACAGCGCCTTAAAAACACTATAATTGACAATATAAAAAGTAAATCCGAATTATTCACTTGTTACAAGTAAACAATTCGGATTATACTTTTGGTGCACCGCAAGGCGATAAAAAAGAACATAGTAATATTGCAAGTAAATAGACTTGAATATTATTGCCAAGTGGAGTTGCCGTTATCGGACTATAAACTATACGGCAAGCAATTAGTCGCGAGGGGTTAACGGTTCGTCGGTCTTCTTTTCGGCAGATATGGCTGTCATTGCGCTTTTGTAAATGCGTTTTGACAGCCTTTTTGCTTGCTCATTATCGGGCGGCAGTTCCGCATATATATTCTTTTCTTTATCGTCAAAATAAATGACTGTTAAGCCGCTTGGTATTTTACTCATAATAAATACTCCTTGATTTTTCCCACCCAATGCCCACCCATAATTGTAAAGCAAGGTGTAAAGAGTATTTTGTCATTTTTTATTGAATAATAGCCGATTTAACATTAAACACCCCAAAATCTGTTACACGTTACGGGGTGGCGTAGTAATACTATACGCCACTGTGCGGGCGGCTGTCGCCGCCCGCACCTATTGCCGTTTATGTTCCGTGTTCCGAAGTGCCATAAGGTAATAGTAACCTTATGGCACTTCGGCACTGTTTTTTAGTCAAAAGTGTTACAGTGTGACATAGTGGCGTAAAAGGTATTACTAATATATTTAATTATCTTCTTCGTCGATATCCTCGTTATAATTAAACTCTACTTTACTTTGTTGAATAATTTCATTTAAAATATCTTTTAAAAATCCGTTATTTATGGCAGATAACAAGTATTCTTTTAGTTGAGGAATATTTATTATTTCTTCAATGCACCCCATATAGGTATTTACAATAGTTTCAATTCCATAAATTTTTTCCGCATCTTCTTGAAAAACTTTTTTAATATCTTCAATTTGCATTTCTGTTTTTACTACAAAAGATAATGGATATTTTTCAATTTTATCAATATCAAGAAAATATTTTTTTATATCTAATGTTTCTGTAACCTGAAAAAATCGACCTAACGGTTTCATTACAAAGTCAATACCGCCATCATTTGCATTTGTTCTTCCTGTTTTATATAAAGATAAATTATCAGCAACTAAATTTTCTTTTGTGTATCCCCAATAAATTTTTATATTACGATAATAATATTTTAATATAGAAAAACTTACAATTTCAAAAATTCTTGCGTCCATTTCTGGTTTTATTAACTGCATAATAAAATCTATGATAGTATCGTCAGTTTGATTATCCATAGATTTAAGTTGTTCGCAAGTTAATATAAATTGATTAAATGTATTCATTTTTGTTTGCACATATTTGTCAATAATATTTATAACAATATCGGCAATACAAATCATTTTTCCATTTATATCAAATTTTAATAATCTTTCATTAAACCAATAATGATTTGTTTTAGGGTCTCTTAATATGGGAGTATATTCACAGGTGTTGCATATTTTTTTAAATTCCATATTCATACGGTGATTTAAAGCGTGATTTTGCAATTTTGCACCAAAAGGCAACTGGCGTTGTCTTGTGAATAAGGCGGAAAATGTTGCACCAGCATAATTTTTATATTCGTTTGATTTATCAAATCCTTTTGATAGATAATCCTCGATAAGTACATATATGGCATACAAGTTTCCAAAACTTCCACGCGCTTTTGAAGAACTGTTTGCCGACTTTGTTTTTGCAATTAAATATTTGATTAAATCGCTTGATTTTAAAATTAAAATGCCATCGGTTTCACCGAATGTGCTAATAACGATATTGTCAATCTCGTTTTTAAAGTCTGTCATAAAACACCGCCTATGTTTGATTTGGTTGCAACTTGTTTTTGCCATTTTTCTTTCAACAGGGGTATCCCGTCTACTTCATCACAAATTCCCAATCTTCTTAATCCAATTTTAACATAATCGGCAGCAATCTCTATACCGATACTTTTGCGCCCAAGATTTTGTGCGACAAAAGAAGTAGTAAAGGTTCCGGCAAAAGGGTCTAATATCAAATCACCGACATTTGAACTTGCCTTAATTATTCTATCAAGTAAAGCAATGGGTTTTTGAGTGGGGTGATTTTCGTACTCGCTCATTCTAAATCTAACTCTATTAAAATGCCAAACATTACCGGGTACTTTTTCAGTATTGTATGGTGTGGGTATAGGTTTTCTATAATCTATAAGTTTTCTTTGACTACCTGTTTTGGCTTCAACTAAAATGTCATTCGAATTAAATGTGTAGTTGTTTTTATCTTTAACGCAATACAAAATAGGCTCATACAAAGACCCGTAATATTTTTTTGCTTGCACACCTGAACTATCATATTCCCAAACAATGCGCGATAAAATATGTAATTGTTTTCTAATATATAAATCGAAATATGGCATAAATTGAGTTGATGTCATTATATACATACTGCCATTTGATTTTAATTTTCTTATACAAATATCAATCCAACTATAACACCAATTCAAATATTCTTTGTCAGATTTCCAACTGTCTTTTAGTGTTGAAAACATTTTGCCAATATTATATGGAGGGTCAATAAAAATCAAATCAACTGTTTCATCTGGAATATTGTTTAACTGTTCTAATACATCACCCCAAATAACGGTATGCTCATTTTTACAATATATTTTGTCCATAATTTTATTATATCACAAATGATTACGAAAATCAACGCTTTAATGTTTCATATAAAGCAAACAATTAAATTGTATATTCGACAAATAAAGTAAAAAATTTGTGTTCTATTCTTGATAAAATCATTGTGAGCAATTATATCATTTTTGTAAAAATTACATAGTTTTGTCGTCGCTTGTGCTTACCGTCTGTGGACGGAATACGCCGCCTTGACAAATTGTAAAG
>CAJUCM010000012.1:16169-50847 GCA_910585235.1 uncultured Christensenella sp. | reverse complement strand
TCTCTTTATCGACGAAATCCACATGATCGTCGGCGCGGGCGGCTCCGCAGAAAATCCCATGGACGCGTCGAACATCTTAAAACCTATGCTTGCGCGCGGCGAATTGCAGACGGTGGGTGCGACGACCGTTGAGGAATACCGTAAATTTATTGAAAAGGATTCTGCGTTGGAGCGCAGGTTTACGCCCGTCATGGTGGAAGAGCCGAGCATTGAGGACGCAATTATTATTTTAAGAGGACTCAAAGATAAGTACGAGGCGCACCATACCGTCGTCATTACGGAAGAGGCGATCGAAGCGGCAGTCAAACTTTCTTCCCGCTATGTGACAGACCGTTTTCTTCCCGATAAGGCGATCGACCTCATCGACGAGGCGGCGTCCCGCGCAAGGCTCGATTCCTATAACGGTCCCAGAGAATTACACGAGCTTGAAGACCGGCTCGCAAGGCTCGGCGAGGATTACAGAAAATCCTTGAATATCCGCGGAGACTACGACCGCGCCGCGGCGCTGAACCGTGAAATTCTGGAACTGACCGCAAAGAGAAACGAAATCAAACAGGATTGGGAATCCAAGCGCAATGCTTCCCATTTGGCGATCGGGGCGGAGGAAATCGCTAAAATCGTCTGTTCCCGCACGGGGATACCCGTCGCGCGCCTGACCGAGTCGGAGAGCAACCGCCTGTTGCGGCTTGAAGAGGAACTTCATAAACGCATTGTCGGGCAGGATGAGGCGGTTACCGCCGTTTCCAAGGCAATCAGGCGCGCCCGCGTCGGGTTGAAGTCTGCAAACCGTCCGATCGGGTCGTTTATTTTCGTCGGACCCACGGGCGTGGGAAAAACCGATCTTGCCAAAGCGCTTGCCGAAAGTCTTTTCGGCGACGAAAAATTTATGGTGCGTTTCGATATGTCGGAATTTATGGAGAAGTATTCCGTCAGCAAACTCATCGGCGCGCCTCCCGGTTACGTCGGCTATGAGGACGGCGCAGGGCAACTCACTGAGCGGATCAGAAAGAAGCCTTATTCCGTCGTGCTTCTCGACGAGATCGAAAAGGCGCACCCCGACGTTTTCAACGTTCTGTTACAGCTTTTAGACGACGGACGGATGACGGACAGCAAAGGCAGAACGGTCTCCTTCAAAAATACCGTCGTCATCATGACGAGCAACGTCGGCGCGCATGAAGTCAAGGAAGTGAGCTCGCTCAGCTTCCGCTCTTCTGACGAGGAGAGCGCCTATACCGATATGAAAGAGCGTATAGGCGACGCGCTCAAAGCCAAGTTCAAGCCTGAATTTCTGAACCGTCTCGACGACGTGATCGTGTTCCGTAAACTTACCAAGGAGGAGGCGGCAAAGATCGCCGATAAAATTTTGGAAGGGTTGAGCGGACAGCTCAAAGAGATGGGGATCCGCGTGCAACTGAGCAAGGATGCAAAGGCTTATCTCGTGGAGCAGGGTTACAGCGAAGAATTCGGCGCGCGTCCCCTGAACCGCACGGTCAGAAAACTCGTCGAGGATCGCCTTGCGGAAGAGATATTGCGGGGCAATTTCCAGAAGGGCGACACTGTCGTCGTTGACGTGGAGAACGGCGAGCTTGTATTCATTAAAGACGAAGAATAAGATAACGCAAAACGGTAATTTGTAAGGAAACAGTTAAAATGGAATACATAAAACTCACACTTGATAATTTGGAAAAAGAACATATATGCTGTGCCATATCTAACAACAAGGATGTGCAAGTAGCAAGCAAAAAAGCGTGGCTCAAAGATAGGTTAAACGACGGTTTGGTCTTTTTGAAATCCGTCGAGCGTGGCAAATGCTTTATAGAGTATATCCCTGCCGAAAATGCTTGGTTTCCTATCGAGGCAAGCGGTTATTTGCACATAAATTGCTTTTGGGTTTCGGGCTCATTTAAGGGACACGGATATGCAAACGAATTATTGAATGCTTGTATTACCGACGCAAAAGCACAAGGCAAACACGGTATAACCGTTATATCTTCGCCAAAGAAAATGCCGTTTTTGTCCGACCCAAAATATCTTGCATATAAAGGCTTTAAGGTTGCGGATAAAGCCGACCCGAATTTTACGTTATTGTATTTGCCTTTTGACGATAATGCACCCGTTCCGCAATTCAAGGCTTGTGCCAAAAACCCGAAAACAGACAAAAGTGGTTTTGTAATATATTACACGCACGGCTGTCCTTTTACGGCAAAATATGTTCCTATCGTAGAAAGTTTTGCCAAAGAGAAAGGCATACCGTTTGAGATCATATTTATAGACAGTAAAGAGAAAGCGCAAAATGCGCCTATGGCGTGGACGAATTATGCTGTTTTCTATAACGGAAATTATATTACAAATGAAATACAAAACGAAAAGAAATTTATGGAACTTGTCGAACGATTGGGCAAATAACCCTGTTAGATTAAATTACAATTTATCAAAGCAATCAAAAACGAAGATACATTGTGTATCTTCGTTTTTTAATCGTTTGTATCTCTTAGTTGCTTTTTTGTTATTCGCACAAGTTCCAATCAATGGGGGCTTGCCCCGTCTTTATAAGATAGTCGTTTGTTTTGGAATAGTGACGGCAACCGAAAAATCCGTTGTAGGCGGAGAGCGGAGAGGGGTGCGCACATTGCAGAATCAGGTGTTTTCTCTCGTCGATCAGGGGAACTTTTCTGCGCGCGTTTCCGCCCCAGAGAATAAAGACGAGGTGTTCTTTCTGCGCGCTCAAAAGGGAGATCACGCTGTCCGTGAACCAGCTCCAACCGCAGTTCGCGTGCGAGTTCGCCTGATGTTCTCTGACGGTGAGCGCGGTGTTCATAAGAAGCACGCCCTCCTTTGCCCATTTTGTGAGATTGCCCGATTTCGGCGCGTCGTAGCCGAGATCGCTTTTCAGTTCTTTGAGCATATTTTCAAGCGACGGGGGCTTGGGGATACCGTCCTGCACAGAAAAGCAAAGCCCGTGCGCCTGTCCCACGTTGTGATAGGGATCCTGCCCCAAAAGAACGGCTTTCACTTTTGAAAAGGGCGTAAAGCGGAAGCAGTTGAAAAGATCGTACATATCGGGATAGACGATATAGTGCGAATATTCGTATTTGAGAAATTCGCGGATCTTTTTGTAGCGTTCGTCTGCAAAGAGGGGCGCGAGCGGTTCGTTCCAATCACCTAAATCAATCATTTGTAAATTCCTCTATTTTAATCCAATGCGTTCAGAATTTCGGGCAAATGCGCTTTCAGATTGAGAAGCGCAAGTTTGAGATTCTTTTTGAATTGCTCCGTTGTGCTTCCCGTGCCGTAAACGTCGGAAATCGCTTTGATCGAAACAAACGGAACGCCTGCATACTTGCATACCTCGGCAATCGCTCCGCCCTCCATTTCGCGGATGTCGCAGCCGAGCTCTATTAAAAGCTCGTGATCCTTGACGCTGTCGTTGAAGCGGTCGCCCGTGCCTAAGTTTCGGCGGGGAAAGTCGTATTCTTCGGGAACGAAGAGAGGCATAAAGTTTTCCGTTTCGCCGTCGAGCGTTCCTATTTTCGTGCCGTTGAGTTGCGTGCAGTCAAAATCATATTGAACAACTTTTTCGATTGCGTAGAGTTCGGCAACTTCGGTATTGCCGTGTAAACCGCCCGCCACGCCGAAATTGAGAATGACGTCCGCGCCCTTGGAAATGGCGGCGCAGGTACCCGCCGCGGCGTTCACTTTTCCGACCCCGCATACGACGAGAACAATATCCTTTCCGAATGCTTTCCCTGTATAGACGGGTTTTCCGTAGAGGGAAGAGATCCCTTCGATCTCCGTTTGCGAAAGCAGAATCTCAGCCTCGCTGTCCATAGCGATCACGCAACCGATCATAATTTTTGCTCCTTGATTACGTTGATATTGTAATCAATTTATAAAAAAAAGTCAATCCTTCCGTATAAACTTTTCGGTGTTGTTCATAATTATCCCAAAAGGAGGGATTTATGAATCCGTTTGAGTTGAAGCCGCAGAAAGCGGACAAGATTTTTACAAGTTGGAACAAGGTGCTGGTCAAGCCCTATGACAAAAACACGGTGGACCCCTATACCCGTCTGAGAGTGATTTTAATGTCTGGTACGGAATTTGAGTCGGTACGCCATTCGCATGCGTTTACCCGTCATTGCCCGAACAACGACGTAAGACGCCGTCTTGCATATATGAGACGGGGCGAACAGATTCAGCAAAAGCGCGTCGCGGGATTAAAGCCTGCCAATGAGAGCATTCTCGAACACACGATCGGCTATGAGCAACTCGCCGTAGATCTGACCGCAAATCTTGCCGTCACGGAAAAAAATTCCTATGTGAAAAAGCAACTTGATTTTGCGCTTTTGGAGGACTTCGATCACCTTTACCGCTATTCCGATTTAATGGAACTCGAAAAGGGCGGCGATCCCAAAAAACTCGTGGGCGACTATACGGAAATCATGCCGGGGCGTCCCACCGTCTCGGAATACCGTCATCCTTATGACGACGTCAACTTCTATATCAACGGTTATCTCAACGACCTGAAAACAAAGCTGAACATCAACATTATCACGGCGGCGGAACAGCAGACCATGAACTTCTATATGAACGTCGCGAATCTGTACGCTTCGCCCTTGGGCAGAAAGCTGTACAACGAGATCGCCATGATCGAAGAACAGCACGTCACGGGTTACGGATGCCTCAAAGATCCCATGATGACCTGGTGGGAAGGGCTTCTGATGAACGAATATACGGAGTGCTATCTCTATTATTCATGCTATATGGACGAGACGGACGAGCGGATCAAAAAGATCTGGGAACAGCATTTTGAAGAGGAGGTCGTGCATCTTCACGAGGCGGCGGAACTGTTGCGCGTTTACGAGGGCAAAGTCTGGCAACAGTGCTTCCCGTCGGGCGGAGAGTTCCCCGAACTTCTTAAATTCCAATCGCAGAAGAATTATATCCGCGAAGTGTTGAAGAGCGTGCGCCTCACCGGCGTAGAGGAGGGCTGGGAGGAACTCGACAAGGTCCCCGACAGTTTCCGCTATTTCGGTTACAACGCGAAGACGAACGGAAAGCCCGCTTCCGTCGGCACGCACCTCGTTATCGACAAGGCGATCGCAAGTTTCGGCAACGACTGGCGTTTACAGGATAAAGATCATCCCATCCGCGCGCTCTCCGATCGGAAAAAGGATAATATCGATATTGCAAGAGTGAAAGGAAAATAACCCGTTTTTCTTCAAAATAAAATCGTTCTGCTTCCGTTTGCGGAAGCAGAACGATTTTTTTAATTTGACAAAGTAAAGTTAGTAAAAGTTCCTGCGTTTACAATCGTTGCGCCGTTCGCGCTGAAATCAATGATCGTTGCAAGGTATCCGATATTGTTGGCGGTGTAGTCGATATATATTTTTTGAAACTGTATGATCTGATATTTTTTCAGTCCGCCGTTATAGACGGGCATCACGGCGTTTACGTTTGAAACAAAAACTTCCTGTTCTCCGCTTAAATCGGCGTGCGAAGCGTTCAGATAATAATTTTGGTTCAGATATGTGATTGTTACGCATTGATCTTTTAACCGCGCCTGCGCCGTATTTTCAAAATTCTGACTGTCGTAAATATTTTTTTGTTCGCCGTTTTGCAGAACTATCAGCTGGCTTGACGAGTAGGCTCCGCTACCTCCGCTGTTGACCGAATAAAAAATCTGATCGAGTCCGTTGCCGATAAAATCGCCCAAGAATATATTCGGATCATACCCGTAATCGATCGTAGGAACAATATAAATTTCGTGCTGATCGGTTCTTATTTTGATCGTAATATGTTCTTTGAACTCGCTTTGATTTTGCGTGCAGAGAGCGACATGACTGATTTGTAAATTGTTAATCAGGTATCCTTCGCCTGAAAAAGAACAGATTGTTGACAGCGCCGTAAGACACGGTAAAATTACATGAAATAATTGCACACTGTTATTTTTTCATATTTTTGCAAATATATGCGCGATTGATTGACGAACGGCAAAAAATCAGTACAATGTAATTAGGAAGATCAATTTAGATAAAAGCGGTGTTTTATGAGAGTATTCATCACAAAAGATTATGAAGAGATGAGCGAAAGGGCGTTTGAAATTGTCAAAGAGTTGGTGGTCGAAAATCCGTATGCCGTGCTTGGTCTTGCAACGGGAACGACTCCGCTCGGATTGTACGGCAGAATGAAAGCCGATCATAAAAAAAACGGGACAAGTTACCGGCACGTCAGAACGGTCAATCTGGACGAGTACATGGGTTTGCCTGCTGTGCATGAACAGAGTTATGCGTATTTCATGAAAAAGAATTTGTTCGACGGGCTGGATATTGATCTGAACAATACCCATATTGAAAACGGTATGGCGCCGTCTGCGGAGGAAGAATGCGAAAATTATAACCGTTTGCTGAAAATGCTTCGTCAGGATATTCAGATCCTTGGGATCGGGAGCAACGGTCATATCGCGTTCAACGAACCGGGAACGCCGTTTAATAGCCAAACGCACGTCGTAGAACTTGCCGAAAGCACGATCAAGGACAACGCAAGGTTATTCAAGGATGTTTCCGAAGTGCCGAGAAAGGCGTTCACCATGGGTTTGAAAAATATCATGGATGCGAAGAAGATCGTCGTGCTTGCAAACGGAGCGAATAAGGCGAAAGCGGTAAAAGAAGCGATCCAAGGTAACATGAGCGAAAATGTTCCCGCAAGTATTCTGCAATCGCATGAGGATTGTACGTTTATCTGCGACGAACAGGCGGCGGCGCTGTTGTAAAGAGGGAGCATGAAAGTATTCAAAGATGCGCTCGTCTATTTGGACGGAAAAATCAAGCGCGTGGATTTACAATTCGGCGAACGGATCGCGGGCTTCGGAAGCGAAGGGGAGAGGATCGCATTGTCTGAAAATGCGGTCGTGTTTCCCGGTTTTATCGACGAACATGTTCACGGCGCGGGCGGCGCGGATGCAATGGACGGGAGCGTCGGTGCGCTTTCTGTGATCGCGCAAACGCTTGCCGCGGAGGGAACGACGGGCTTTCTTGCAACGACCATGACAGATGACGGAGCAAAGATCGCACGCGCCATGAACGCCGTCAAAGAATACCGTCAAACGGATCCGGGAGAGGGGGCAGAGGTTTTAGGAGTCCACCTTGAAGGTCCGTTTATTTCTCCGGAGTATAAGGGGGCGCAGAACGAGAATTACGTTTGTAAACCTGATAGCGCAGTGTTCGGAGAATGGCAGAAGGCGAGCGGGAATGCGATCAAACTCGTTACGCTTGCGCCCGAAGCGGACGGCGCAGAAGAATTGATCGATGATCTGGTAAAAAAGGGAATCGTTGTGTCGATCGGTCATACGTCGGCAACGCATGAACAGATAGAAAGAGCGATCGGAGCGGGGGCGGGTAACGTTACGCATACTTTTAATGCGATGTCGCCTTTACATCATAGGGAGATCGGTGCGGTTGGGAGCGCGCTGTTGCACGACGAACTCAACTGCGAACTGATTGCGGACGGGATCCATGTTTCCGTACCTGCAATGCGGTTGCTGTTCAAGAGTAAGCCGAAAGGAAAAATTACGCTCATTACCGACGCAATTCGCGCAAAGGGGCTGGGCGAGGGGGAGAGCGAACTCGGCGGTCAGAAAGTTTTTGTAGAGAAAGGGCAGGCGCGACTTGCGGACGGAACGCTTGCAGGCAGTGTTCTGCAAATGAATAAAGCGATCAAGCGGCTTATAAAAGAAGTGGGCGTATCCGTTTCGGACGCGATCGATGCGGCAACGATAACGCCCGCAAGAACATTGGGAATCGATAAGGATTGTGGAAGCATTGAAATAGGAAAGAAAGCAAATTTTGCGATACTTGACGAGGATTTCAACGTGCTTGCGACCTATCGGAACGGCAAAGTCATTTTTCAGAATTAACGAAAACAGCCGCGCGGGATGAAATATCCCGTCGGCTGTTTTTTTCTTGCTTCCCGTTTTTTAGAAATGAGTGTGGACTAAATTAAACTTCTTTTTGCTTTATTTCGATCCATTCATTTTCCAGAATAGACATTAAAATATCGTCGGCATAAGTTTTTCCGTCCAATATCGCATCGCGCAAAACGCCTTCCGTTTTGAAGCCTGCGTTCAGATATGCTTTTTCGGCTCGTTTATTAAATGAAAAAACGTCCAGCGATAAACGATGAAGTTTTAAGGTCTCGAAGGCGAAATCACGCGTGACTTTGATTGCCCAGGTTCCGATACCGTTTCCTTGCGCTTCCTGATGAAAAATGCAGATTCTGAAATTTGCACTTTTGATTTTGTGATCCATTTCATTGATGACGCTTTCACCGATAATCTGATTGTCGGGAGATATGATTAAAAAATGATAACGGTCGGGAGCATTGACGGATTCGGTAAAAAAAGAAATAACTTCGTCTTTTGTATATTGTTTTTTGGAACCCGTTAGTCGTGCAACCTCCGGATTGAGCGGATGATAATTTTGCAGATAATAATTTTCAGCGTCGGAAAGGCACGCAGGTCGTATGATATAGCCGTTTTTATTTGTTTTAATGTATTTATCAATAATTTTCTGTTTGTCCATAAATGTTTTTTCCTCTTAAATTAAATCCGGATTATTCGCTTGTACAGGCAAATAATCCGGATTATATCCATTTGGTGCACCGTAAGAGATTCGAACTCCTGGCCTTCGGTTCCGTAGACCGACGCTATATCCAGCTTAGCTAACGGTGCGCGTTGAATACCCAATTATTATACTTATGTAAGGTGTATTTGTCAAGGATTTTTGCACAGAAAAACGGTTATCCACACAAAATTTCCGAATGTGGATAACTTTTCTTAATTTTTGGGTAAAAATGTGGATATTTTTGTCGAATTGTGGAATTTATCCTCGAAAATGTGGATAACTTTTCCGAACTTTTATATATTTTGTCGTTTGGGTATGTCGGCGTAACATTAAAAAAGCGGTTTATTGACATCAATTTTAAGGGACGAGCATATTATATGTCCGTGATCTTATCGGTATTCCTGTGAATTAAATATCCCGCAAATGAGATCGTGAAAAAATAAAAGACTGACCGATTCCGACGAATTCCGACGAAAACTCCGCCGTTTTCCGCTGACGAAGCGAATATAATTGATTTACGGAAAAGGTCATGGTTGTCTATTGGGAGTACGCTTTTTTAGAAAACTTCATTCTCGACGGATTGCTGTTATATCTTGCGTTAAAATGTGCGCGGGTGAAATGTTATTTTCTCAATCTTCTGTTGGCTGCGGGCATCGGAGCCGCAGAAGCGGTTGTATTTCCGTTGCTGACGCTTCCCGTTTGGGCGGCTTATCTTGTTAAGATTGCGGGGGGAATCATAATTTCTCTTCTTGCGGTGCGCAAGGCAAAGTGGAAGAGCTATGTCATCGTAACCGCGGCGTTTTTTCTGATGACGTTTGCGTTCGGCGGATTGTTGGTTGCCGCATATTCTTTTTTCGGAGCGGAATATACGGAGGGGAACGGATTTTTGGTGGAGCGCGCTCCCGTTGCGCTGGTTCTCGGTTTGGCGGGGGTATTTGCGGTATTCGTTGTGTTGTCCGCAAAATGTTTCTACCGTTACCGCAGGATCAAACGCAATCTTTTTTCCTGTACGCTGACGGCGGGCGGAAAGTCCGTCCACGTTGCGGGATTTGCGGACAGCGGAAATCTACTTTCATTCCGCGACCGCCCCGTTTCCGTGATTTCCGCCGTGGCCGCATTGGCGCTTTTCCACGGAAACGCGAAGGAAGTCGGGCGCATGACGGTGAATACGGTGAACGGCAGTCGCGAAGCGCCCGTGTTTGAATGCGATCTCGAAATATCGCTTGCGCGCAAGAAAATCGTAAAGCGGGGAGCGCTTGTTACGGTGGGGAATATCCAATCGAAAGAGTATAAACTCATATTACATACTGCGAATTTGGAGGAAAAAGATGAAACTGTTACTACGCTTAAAGAAGTGGCTCGAAAGACTAAAATCAGGCGAGAACGTCGTAAATTACCTCTGCGGAAGTGATGCGCTTCCGCTTCCGCTGTCAAGCGAAGAAGAGGCGGAAATGCTGAATAAGCTCGAAGCGGGAGAAGATACGGAGACGATCAAGGCGAAATTGATCGAACACAATCTCCGTCTTGTCGTATATATTTCGCGCAAGTTCGAGAACACGGGCGTCGATGCGGACGATTTGATTTCGATTGGGACGATCGGGCTTATCAAGGCGATCAATTCCTTCCGCACGGATAAAAATATCAAACTTGCGACCTATGCTTCGCGCTGTATCGAAAACGAGATTCTCATGCACCTGAGAAGGACGGTGAAGATCAAAAGCGAAATCTCGTTCGACGAACCTTTGAATACCGACTTTGAGGGGAATGAATTGCTTCTTTCCGATATTCTCGGAACGGATAGCGATACCGTTTACGGTGGGATCGAATCGGGTGTGGAAAAGGAATTGCTTGCAGAAGCGCTTAAAAAATTGCCCGACAGGGAGCGCAAAATCATGTATATGCGTTTCGGACTTGGCGGAGGAGAGGAGATGACGCAGAAGGACGTTGCGGACAAGTTGGGGATTTCCCAGAGTTATATTTCCCGTCTCGAAAAGAAAATAATCGAACGGTTGAAAAAGGAAATTTCCAAGTTGGTATAATAATATATTGAATAAAAAAATTAAGAAAGTTAAAATTTTGTAATAAAAAATCCTGACCTTTTCCGTCAGGATTTTTACTTTATTTTCAATCGGATCGGCGAAGAAAAATAAATTGTAATAATATTGTGGTATAGTGTGCGTATGCGAAAAGCGATAAGTCGGACAAAATATTGTAAAAATTTTCAAAAACAGACGGAATTTTTCAGTCGCATTTTTTTGTGATAATATTTGTTATTTTCTTGACAGGCGTTGCCTCGGTCGGGTATAATAGGGAATAGCTTGGTGTATTGTATCTTTGTGCGCCTGCGTGTGTTGTTTGAGAGGTATGGTCCATGTTGGACAACGAACGTCTGATTTACAAAATGCTGTTGGAACAGAAGCTGGGGCTTGTGACGAGTGCGACGCTCTATAAAAGTTCGCCCGTCGGAGCCTATGAGTTTCCTGTGGTTCGTTTCAGCGAAAAACCTTTTTGGGGGAAGGACGTTGCGGTAACGCAATTCCCTGCCGACGGTACGCTTGTTTCGTCCTGGAACACGGAACTTGTCGAAAAGGTGTTTGCTTACACGGGGGAGGAAGCGCGTTCCCGCGACGTGTTTGACGGTTATTATGCCTGCAACGATCCGAAAGTGCAGGGCATTACTTCGTCGCACTTTCTTTTGTCGCAGTATTATGCTGCAAGAAACAGAGGAGCGGCGGGCAAACAGCCTACGGCGCACGAGATCGCACCCGCATCGTTCGGGGAGGAATTGCTCCGTAAAAATCTGACGGATACCGTTTTGAGCGAAGGCGCGCCCGACGTTGTGATCGCAGAGTGCGTGGAGGACGCAGAACTCTATCTGAAAAATCAGGAGTTTCACGGGCTTGTTTACGGCGTTGCCTCCTCGCCTGAGGAAGCGGCACGCTATTTCTTTGTCGGTTGCGCGTTCGTCTATCTGAAAGAGAACTTTTTTGCGGAACTTTTGTCCTTCTTCGATTTGCGTATCAAAAATTACAGGGTGGCGTACGGCGAATACAAAGAGAAAAAGCTGAGTTTGAAAGAACTCGACCGCCGTGCCCGCATTCTCGATATTTTCGACGAGGGGATCCTCGACCATGCTTGCGACCGCGTGATCAATTTCCTGAAAAAGGAAAAGAAAGCGGAAGTCAAGGTTTCCGAAAACCCGACGAGGGAGGAAGAGGCGAGCCGCAGAAACGAAGAGGCGGAACATTCCCGTCTTGCGCGTCAGGCGGCGTGCGAGAGCGCGGTACTCTTAAAGAATATCAACGGTTTTCTTCCCTTAAAGCGCGGTATGCAGGTTGCGCTGATCGGCGAATATCTGGAAAATTTTGACTTCCAGCGTGAAACGTTTTCTTGCGATCCGACGAAATCCCGCCTGCCCATTGACGTTGCGAGAGATTATGACGAATTGAATGTAACGGGATACGCCGCCGGGTACCGCAAGGGAGAAGGCGTAAACGAAGAACTCGTCGCCAATGCGGCGCGGCTTGCTTCTTCCTCGGATTGCGCGGTGGTGTTTCTTTCGGCAGACCCGAAAAAGGACGATCTTCCGGAAAATCAGAAATTACTCGTCAAAGCTCTCACCGGTTGGCACATCAAAGTGGTTGCCGTCATCTCGGCAGACCGTTGCGTTGATACGCGTTTCGCCAAAGACTGCCATGCAGTGCTTTATATGGGGCGCGGCGGACAGGAAGCGGCGGCTGCCGCATTCGATCTTTTGACGGGCGTATGCAGTCCCTCAGGTAAGCTCACCGACGCGATGAACGGGTCGGTCGGTTATCCGTTCGGCTACGGTCTTACTTATACGACGTTTGAATACCGCGATCTTGAAATCGACGAGAGCGGCGTTTCGGTCATTGTTGAAAATAAGGGCGATCACGACGCTTCGGCGGTCGTGCAGCTGTATCTGCAAAAAGATGGTTCGATTTATTCGGATAAAACCTTAAAGGGTTTCGGGAAAGAATTCATTAAAAAAGGCGATGCGGTTCGCGTGACCATTCCGTTCACGGAAAATACTTTCCGCTATTATGACGGCGATAAGAAAAAGTACCGCACGCAGGGCGGGGTTTATAACTTATATATCTCTGAAAGCGCAACGGCGGATAAGCTGACGGGTTCGGTGAAAATTGCCGCCGACGACGGTAACACGTTTACCAATACGCTTTCCGAAACTTTTACGGACGGAACAAAGGCGGCGTTTACCGAAGCGCGCGGCGCAGAGGCGAGAAAGGGTATGTCGTTCGGGATGAAGCTCTTTCTCTCGCTTTCGCTGTTCGTCTATTATTCCGCGGTCATGGCGTTGCTTCTGTTTGTCGATTTTATTCCCGTTGACAGGACGGACGTATTTTATGCGTGCGTCGGGTCCGCGCTCGGCGTTGTTGATATTTTGATTTTTGCGTATATCGTTGTGATCGGTGTGAAACGGAAGAAACCGCTTCTCTCCGCGCATGAGACTTTGAGCGATATGGTCGATCGGGTGGAGGAATTTGTAGAAGTCGCAAAACTCACTTATCCCGATCCCGTTCAGGAAATGGAGAAGGCGAAAAGAGCGCAGGAAGAGGAAGAACGGCGCAAGACGGAAGAGGAAAATGCGCAGAACGAATCCGAAGAGGAAGAGATAAAAGCAGACAAAAACGAGGTTCAGGACAAAAAAGAAGAAAAGAAAACGGAAGAGAAAAAAGCAGAGGCGTCCGAAAAGTCCGAGCCCTCGCTCGATAAGCCTGAGGATTATCCCGAAACGGATTCTTTTGAAAAAATGTTTACATCGTTCCGCCAGTTTATTATGGAACGCGGAATCAATATCGGCGCGGGGTCCGCGCGCAGATTGCTTGCGGCGGTCGCGGCTTCTAGGTTTGTTCTTATTACCTCCAAAAATCAGGAACTGTTGCCCGATTTCATGCAGGCGGTTTGCGATTATTTCGGGGGGCTCGGCGTCACGGAAGCGGAAGATAAATGGAATACCATCGAAGATCTTCTCTGGCGGGAAAACGCAGGCAGGAATATGTATTCCGTCTTTACAAATTCCGTGATCGACGCGTCGAGGCGCCGTAACAAAAACGCAGTCGCCGTGATCGGAAACGTTGATTCAAAAAATCTTGCGGATTGGTTTGCGGAGATCGTGGATTTTGCTTCTTCGCCTTCGGAAAAGCACCGTATCGTTCTCAACGAAGATACAAAGTTCAGGATCCCTCAAAATTTCTGTTCGCTTCTGTTTGCCGGGGAGAACGGACTTGAAACGGAACTTCCCCGCGAAGTACTCAATGCGTCTCTCATTATCGACGTTTCCATCCGTAAAGCGGATTTTGTGGAGGAGAACGGTCTTGCCAAGAGCGCGGTATCCTATCCGAATTTCAGTGCGCTCGTGCGCGAAGCGCGCGAAAAATATTATCTGTCCGAAAAGAATTGGTTGAAGATCGACTCCCTGTTTGCGTTTGTCAATGCGGGAGGGCGTTTTCGGTTCGGCAATAAAAACACGCTCATGGCGGAGAAATTTACTTCCGTCTTATTGGCGTGCGGTGCGGAGGAGAGCGAGGCGCTCACTTCCCTGTTGCGCTTCAAAATTATTCCGCTCATAAAAACTTCCCGTCTGTATGCACAGGAGGACGGTATTTCCGTTCTTTCCGATTTTCTGCAAAAAACTTTCCCCGACGAGGAACTTGCCAAGGTGCAAAAAGTTCTTTCCGAACGCCCCCGGAAAGCCGAGGGAAAAGCGGGGAACACCTTCTATACGCCCGATTATAGGGGAGAGGTTGCCTCCGAAACTGCGGAAGAGATGTCCGAAGAGACGGTTTTTGAAGCGGTTGAACCGGAGCCGTTTGCACAGGAAGTTGCGGATCAGGAGCCGATTTATGCAGGGGCTTCCGAATCAGATCCTCAGACTTATGAGACTTCGCAACAGTACGATCATTATAATGACGGCGCGCCCGCGTATGCGGGAAGCGAGCCCTTATACGAAACGCCCGATCAAAACGCTTCTTACGGTCAAAATACGTACGACCAAAATACATACGATCAGAGCGGATATTATGACCAAAGTGCATATGATCAGAATACCTACGGACAGAATGCCTACGATCAAAGCGCATACGATCAGAATATGTACGGACAGAATGCTTACGATCAAAATACCTACGATCAGAACGCATACGGTCAATACGGAAGTTACGGAGACGACGCGTCAAACGATCGGAATAACGGCGGGGGTGAGGAGCAATGATAAATCTTCTGACTTCCGGATCTTCCGTATTTCAGAAAATCGGAGATGCCCTTACAAGCAAGATCGCTCTGATCGTCTATGCCGCGATCGTACTCGTTCTTTTGATATTTCTCGTTATCCGGATCGCGCTCAACGAGCAGAACCGCGTTTCCGAATTAAAGCGCTGGCAGGAAGCGCGCCATGCAAATGAAAAACGAGAAGCGGTGGACGACGTCAGAAAAGATCTCAATCAAAAAATGGATGCGATCGATCGGAAAGTATCTTCCGTGATTTCCGGACTTGAAGAGGGGATCGCGCTCACGGGCGTTGCGCCCGTTGCCGAGACGGAAGCGGCAGAGGAAGAACGGGAAGAGGCGGACGAAGGGGAAGAGAACGGAGAAGAGGAGAAAGGCGAAGAGGGCGGATCGCGGTTCTATATGTTGACGGAGATCGACAGGAGTTACGAAAATTATGAAAGACCCGAATATAACGATAAGATCACGTTGCGGGAGCTGTGCGAAGAATTTCGCAATTATTCGGCGGGAGAATTGAAACTGTATTACGATATCGAGGATATCCGCCGATTTATCGGAGCGTTGGCGGTGACGAAGCTCATCATCCTGCAAGGAATGTCGGGAACGGGAAAGACGTCGCTTGCGTATGCGTTCGGTGAGTTTTTGCAGAATAAGACGGTGGTGGTGCCGATCCAGCCGATGTGGAAAGAGCGGACGGACTTGGTAGGGTATTATAACGAATTTACGAAGAAGTTCAACGAGACGACGCTGTTATACAAAATGTATGAAGCGAACTATAACGAAGAGATCTATATAACGGTATTGGACGAAATGAACATTGCGCGCGTAGAGTATTACTTTGCGGAATTTCTGTCGTTATTGGAGATACCGAATGCGGACGGAAGAAATTTAGACATCGTGGCGGACAGGCGGGAGGACGATCCGAAGCTGTTGCAGAAGAACGGAAAGATGCGGTTGCCGACGAATATGTGGTTTGTGGGAACGGCGAACAACGACGATTCGACGTTTTCGATCTCGGATAAAGTATATGACAGAGCGATGGTACTGAATCTGGATAAAAAAGCGATTCCGTTTGAAGCGGAGGGGAGTGCGATGAAAATATCATCGACGCACCTGATGGAGCTGATGGAGAAAGCGCAGAGAGAGTACGATATATCGGACAGGAATCTGAGGCGGATCAGGAAGTTGGACGAATACATGATCAAGACGTTCCATATCACGTTCGGGAACCGAATCATGAAGCAGATCAGAAGCTATGTGCCGGTACTGGTTGCGTGCGGGGGGACGGAAGTGGAAGCGTTGGACGACATCTTATCGCGGAAAGTATTCCGGAAATTGGAATCGAAGAATCCCGTATATGTAAAACAGATGGCGGAAGGGCTGTGCGGATATCTGGACGAACTGTTCGGAGAGGATCAGCTGCCGCTGTGTAAGGAGACGGTCCGTCTCATCGAACAGAACGTTTAAGGAGAGCTATGACGCAACTCGACGTTTACTACCGCGCGTTCAAAGAATATCGGAAAGAGACCGCGGACAACTCTGCCTGCGAAAAGGAGAGAAAAAAGATCATTGCCGCAAACTCCGATCTCGACAGATTGGAGGCTACGAAGTATTTGTGCAAGATCAGCGACGATTGGGTAAAAGCGATCGAAGAAGGGCTTGAATTCGTAGAAAAGGCGGTTGCGGAAGAGAGGCAGTTCATTCGTTCTAACGGTGAAGTCGTACCGATCGAAAAGGTCAAAAAGGTCTCGAAAGATTCGGTCGAACATCTTGCAAAGCATTCCGATATGATCACGCACGTCCCCGAACACGAGGGGGATCTCTTGATTCCCGATAAACTCTACATGGTGGAAAAGCTGAGCGATTATGCGGTCTATGAAAACCGTTTTCTGTATATGATGCTCGTCTATCTGAGAAACTTTATCGAATTTCGTCTGGAAAAAATCGAGACGCTCCGCCGTACCTACTACGGTGAAATGAAAATCGATAAAGAGATCGTCAGCGGTAAATCTACCCTGAAAATCAAAACGGAGATCACGGAAAAACGCACGGATAACCCGTTTCCGATTCCCGATAAAGAGTCGGAGGAACTTGTCAAAAGAATCGGGGATTGCAGAGAGATCATCAATTCTCTTCTGAATACGGATCTCATGATGCAGGTTGCAAAGAGTCCCATGATCAAACCGCCGATCGTCAAGACGAACGTTCTGAAAATGAACAACAATTTCAAACGTTCGCTCGCGCTCTACGACTATATCGCGTCCTATAAAGGCGACGGCTATACTTATGAAGAAGTTAAATATCACTTTACGCCTTTTCCCGAAAACGTTGCGGACGAACTTGCCGAGAGCGCAAGGCTGACCTCCTTCCTTGCCTATAAAATCGGAAACGGGATCGAGGAGATTCTGGAAGCGGAATTTAATGCGGAGGAAGAACGCCGCAGAAAGCAGGAGGAAGAGCGGCTTAAAGTGCGGATCGCCCGCATGAAAAAGAAAGCGCTGGAATCGGGGCAATCCCTCGAAGAATATATGATCGCTCTCGAAGACCTCATTAAGCGTCTTGAAAAAGATAACGAGGGATTGGAGCGGGTGCGTCAGGAAGTGGAAATTCTCAATAACCGCATCAACGTTTTGACGGAAGAGCAAAGGGAACTCAACCGCAGGATCGAAGAGCTGAACGGGACGGTCGCCCAAAAAGAAGCGGAGATCACCGAACTGAATCAGAAATATCTCGATGAAATTTCTTCTATCAACCGTGCGCATCAGGAGGAGGTTTTCCAACTGAATACAATGCACGCGGAGGAACTGACCCGTCTCAGAGCGGATTTTTCTGAAAGGATGAGTGCGACGGTGAACGAATACGAGGAGAAAAATTCTGCTCTGCAATCCGAAATCAACGCCATGCGGGATACGGTCGATCGGACGGTGAGAGAGTGCGAACAGAAGATCGCGGAAGATCAGGCATTCGTCGCCGACTTCGAGAATCTGAAAAAGAGGATCGAGGACGAATGCGAAAGCCGCGTCAAGGCAATGAACGACGAACTCACGTTTGTCCGCGGGGAACTCGACGGTATCCGCGCGCAACAGGGACTTTTGATCCCCAGTAGCGACTACGCTTCCCGCGAGAGGTTCAAAGAACTCGAACGCGAGTACGAGGCATTTCATAAGTTCTTTACCCGTCAGTGGGATATTACGAAAAAGGAAATCCGCAAGACCATTCTTCGGAATTCCAATAAAAAGGGAAAAGGCAAAAACCGCAAGTAATACGGAGATGGCATGAAAAAGCACGACGATAACAATAAATACGGCAAAACGATTGCGCTGATCATTTTATTGGTCTGCGTTTTCGCGCTGATGATTGTTGCGATCCTCGTGCAGTTCGATCAGGTGGGGTTCTTTACGGGCTTTACGACCGACATCGGATATTTCTTTCTTGCGCTTCTGATTCTGGTTCCCGTGTCCCTTGTGGCGCTTATTATTGCGACTTTCAGAAAAAAGGGGAGCGACACCCATCTGACGCCCGATTATTTCGGCGTAAATTTCGAGCGCGCGGAGGAAAAGAAAAATATTCGCCGCGTCGATAAGGCAAAGCCCGTCCGCATCCGCGCTGCGGGAGAGGTATCCGAGCCGACGGAAGCGGTAGAGGTCAATCGGGAAGAGGCGGACGAAGGGGAAGAGAACGGAGAAGAGGAGAAAGGCGAAGAGGGCGGATCGCGGTTCTATATGTTGACGGAGATCGACAGGAGTTACGAAAATTATGAAAGACCCGAATATAACGATAAGATCACGTTGCGGGAGCTGTGCGAAGAATTTCGCAATTATTCGGCGGGAGAATTGAAACTGTATTACGATATCGAGGATATCCGCCGATTTATCGGAGCGTTGGCGGTGACGAAGCTCATCATCCTGCAAGGAATGTCGGGAACGGGAAAGACGTCGCTTGCGTATGCGTTCGGTGAGTTTTTGCAGAATAAGACGGTGGTGGTGCCGATCCAGCCGATGTGGAAAGAGCGGACGGACTTGGTAGGGTATTATAACGAATTTACGAAGAAGTTCAACGAGACGACGCTGTTATACAAAATGTATGAAGCGAACTATAACGAAGAGATCTATATAACGGTATTGGACGAAATGAACATTGCGCGCGTAGAGTATTACTTTGCGGAATTTCTGTCGTTATTGGAGATACCGAATGCGGACGGAAGAAATTTAGACATCGTGGCGGACAGGCGGGAGGACGATCCGAAGCTGTTGCAGAAGAACGGAAAGATGCGGTTGCCGACGAATATGTGGTTTGTGGGAACGGCGAACAACGACGATTCGACGTTTTCGATCTCGGATAAAGTATATGACAGAGCGATGGTACTGAATCTGGATAAAAAAGCGATTCCGTTTGAAGCGGAGGGGAGTGCGATGAAAATATCATCGACGCACCTGATGGAGCTGATGGAGAAAGCGCAGAGAGAGTACGATATATCGGACAGGAATCTGAGGCGGATCAGGAAGTTGGACGAATACATGATCAAGACGTTCCATATCACGTTCGGGAACCGAATCATGAAGCAGATCAGAAGCTATGTGCCGGTACTGGTTGCGTGCGGGGGGACGGAAGTGGAAGCGTTGGACGACATCTTATCGCGGAAAGTATTCCGGAAATTGGAATCGAAGAATCCCGTATATGTAAAACAGATGGCGGAAGGGCTGTGCGGATATCTGGACGAACTGTTCGGAGAGGATCAGCTGCCGCTGTGTAAGGAGACGGTTCGTCTCATTGAACAGAACGTTTAAGGAGCAAGTATGAAATCAAAGACTTCTCTTTTTGTGATCGGAATATTAATTGCAATGTTGGCGGCGTCGCTGTTGACAGGGCTTATTCTGTTTTTGACGGGGTCAATCGCTACAAACGGGATCGAGCTCGTGTTTACGATGCACGCCGTCGAAGCGAAAGAGTACGACGGCACGCCTTTGCGTGCGGACGGGTATGATTGGGATTCGGGCGAACTAAAAGAGGGACATCATCTTGAAGTCTGGGTTCTCGGTTCCCAGACGAACCGCGGGACTTCCGAAAGCGATTTGCTCGTCAAAGCGATCGACGAAGAGGGGCGCGACGTCACGGACGATTATAAAATAAAGGTCAATAAAGGGGAACTCACGGTCACCCAAAGAGCGGTAACCGTGCTGTTGAGAGCGCAGCAGATCCCTTACAGCGGAAAAGAGGTTGAGTTGGAGAAATTCGATCTCTATAAAGGGAACGGGCTTGCGGGACCGATCGCTAATTTTGAAAAGGAAGAATTGCCCGAAGGTCAAAAGCTCGTTGTTTCTTTTCCCGGAAAGTTTGAGAATGCAGGCGATAAATTGCCCGATATTTCCGAGTGGCAATATGAAAATTTCAAGGTTTACGATGCGGCGGGGAATGATATCACGTATAATTACAGTATGGATTGCGGACTTGTGGGGAACGGCGATATAGAAATTGTTCCGCGCAGACTGAAAATCAAAGTTTCCGATGCGGAAAAGTATTTCGACGGGACGCCTTTGGTGCCGCAATACGAAATTATATCGGGTTCGCTTGCCGAAGGTCAGTTTATCGGCGAAGCGGAATATGTTGACGAGAGCGGAAAACAGGTCTCCGTGATAAAAGCGGAGGACAGTACAAACGTTAAAGTTTCCAAAATCACCGTGTTTACGCAGGAAGGGTTTGACTTGATCCCGATCGCAAATGCGGATAAAAACTATATTTTGGAAGGCGGCGCGGAGGTATTCGGCAAACTTACCGTAAATAAACGGCTTGTGACGGTCGCGGCAAAAGATCTTATCAAAGAGTACGACGGTTATCCGCTTTCAGATTGTATCGAACGCGGTGAAAAACCTTATGTGACGGATTTGCCCGAAGGCTTTACGTTGACGGCGTTGACGGATTTTAACTTTAATATCGCAAACGTTTACGACGGAAGTTATGCGTATGAGAGTTTTATCGTTAAAGACGAGTCTGAAACGGACGTTACCGATCAGTTTAAGTTTGCCGCAAAGTCCGGAACCGCAAAAATAACGCCGATCGTCATTCGGTCGGGGTTGAATGCTCTTGCGAATCAGACTTACAGCGGGAACGAGTTTGTTCTTACGCAGTCCGCGTTGGATAACGTTCTCGAACAAAATATCGAAGCGTATATTGTCAGCCGTGCAAAGTTGAGTAATACGGTGCAGAGCGGTCTTAGAATGTTATATACAGACTGCGAAAATTATTTTCGGACGGTAAGTTCCGAGACTGTAAAAAATGCAGGAAAATACCGCTACACGGTCGAGCTGATCGAAGAAAAAAGCGCGCAGGTGTTCGGAAATGGAAACGTTATTTTTGAATTTTCCACGGCGGATTTTGAAGTTGAAAAAGCGCAGATGGCGGCATATTATCAAGGAACTCCAACCCTTAATCCTGATGGCACGCCAAATCCCGATAACACGGTTGTAAAAACTTACGACGGGAGCGAAGCAGCTCTTGATTCCCGTAATTTAGTTCTGAGCGAGGAAAACTGCGTTGCAACGTCGGCGGCATTCCGTTATGCCGATCCCGGTACGCATGCGCTGGTCGGAGATTATACCGTTTCGGTCATGGATATTCATATTTTCAATACGAAAACTTCGGAGGACGTGACCGACAATTATAAAATACCTGATTTTACGGTAGCAGTGAAAGTGAACGCGCGATCGGTTTACGTTACCGTAGGACAGAGTTTTATGAGCTACGAAGTCGATTCCGAACCTACGGAGAGCGACGGGGAAAATATCGGCATGGAGCTTGAAATGCAGTTCAAGGCTTCCGTGAGCATTCAGGGACTTGCAAACGGCGATTATGTAAGTTATGAAGACGTCAACGTGTTTTCGACCTATTATCCTGACGAACGCAAAATCATTTTTACCGTGTTGGTGAATACCATATACGATTCTTACGGAAACGACGTTACCGGATGTTATGAGATAGAAAATACAGGGGATTTGATCACGGTGCAAATCGTAGTCAAGGGCGAATAATCTTAGATCAATCAAAGTCGGAAAGTTTATTATGATTTCATACGATCAGTACGAAAACAAAATAAAGAAAGTTGCGAAATTCAGGAGCGTGATAAAGCGTTTTAAGTTCCTGTTTATCGCTATTTTCGCGCTGATAATTGCGGCGATCGCAACCCTTCTCGGTTTGAAAGGGTCGTTTTCGGGTGAGATCAAAATAGTGTCCTCCGTCTATGGGGAATCTTATTCCGATCCCGAAGGCGTTTCCGCGTTTATGAGCTCCGTGAGCTATGAGTACGCAAGGGCGGGAAGCGAAGAGTGGAGCGCTCAAAAACCCGTCAAGGCGGGCAAGTATAACGTTCGCGCCGTTTCGGATAAGACGATCGGAAAGGGTTACGGAAAAATTGCGTCCTTCGAGATCGCTCCGCTCGAAGTCAGTTTTTCGATCGGGAGCGATTCCGTAGAATACGGCGGCGTGCCGGACAGCGTTTCGATCGATCTTCTTACGGGCGACAGTCTTGATAAGAACGCGTTGCTTTTTGTGTACGACGACTATGTTTCCGAAAGGACCGGCGTCGATCTTGACGAAACTTCAATCAAAATCATGAACGGCGCGGACGACCGTTCCTCCTGCTATACCGTCAGGCATGAAAAGAAAGAGCTGAATATTACGAAACGGAGCATCGGCGTATCTCTTCAAGCGGAAACATTTGTGTATTCGGGCAGTGCGATCGCTTATTCGGGGATCGCTTCCGACAGCACAAAATCACGGCTTGCAGTCGGAGACGAGATCAGAATTTCGTCGGTGCAATTACAGCAGAACGGCGCAAACATTGAAAGCGCTGTCCTCGCGGGCAATTACAGCGCGTATGCGGAGGAATTCCGTATTTATAAAGGGAAAATCGACGTTACGAGCCAGTATTTGCCGAAGAGCTCTGCGGTATCGTTTACGATTCAGAAAAGACCCGTGACTGTGACGACGCCCTCCGCGCATAAAGAATACGACGGAACCCCGCTCAAAGTGAATGAAAATTTTAAGGCGGCAGGGTTTGTTGCGGGCGACGTGTTCAGCGTTCTTGACAGTACTTCCCAAACCGATGCGCGGGCAAACGTTAAAAACGAGTTTACCGCATTTGAGATCAGGAATGCAGCGGGTACGGATTTAAGCGGATGCTATGATATTAAATGGGAATACGGCACGCTCACCGTAGCTCCCAGAAAAATGACTGTGACTTCTCCCGGTACCGAAACGCCTTGGATTTACGACGGGAAACCGAAAATTTGGAATGAAGTATATTCCGACGACGAATATTTCAAGGCAGTGGCGAGTAGCGCGCAAAAAACCATGGTCACGACGGTCGGAAGATATCTAAACGAAGTTGATTTTACGATTCGCAATCTGACGACGGGCGCCGTTGAAAATAAAGCGAATTTTGACATTACGACGCAATGGGGCACGCTTGAAATTATCAGGCGGGATATTACAATCACGATCGACGACGCGCAAAAGGTGTATGACGGCAATGCGCTCGCTTTGTTGCTGATCTTTTCTGAAAACAAAGAAAAAGTCAGAGTGACTTCCGGTTCGCTTGCCGAGGGAGATTATCTTGCGGACGGAAAGGTTCAGGGACTTACGAACGTTCATACGGAGAACGGCGTTGTCGCGGGCGTTTTGAATGAATCGACTTACATCGTTCGTGCTTCCGACGGCGACAGAACGGAAAACTATAACATTCAGTATGTCAGAGGGGAACTTACCGTAACGCCCCGCCATATTACGCTTGTAACCAATTCCCGTGATTTTGTGTTTGACGGCGAATCCCATTCGGACGGCGGTTGTACCATTTACGAGGACGGAGTTAAAACTTCGCTGATCAAAGGTAACGAGCTGACGCTTCAAGGCAGTGCGCTCGCGTTTGTAAACGTGTCGGAGACGAAGAGTGCGATCGGGAACAATATCTGCTCCTATACGATCGGCGCAAATTATGCGATAGACGGCGTCTCTTACGGGACGATCAAAATTTTACCGCGTTCGCTGACCGTGACGACCAATTCGGCTGAATTTGTATATGACGGCGAACCGCATTCGGACGGCGGTTATACGGCGACGCACGACGGCGGGATCGGGCTTATCGGAGAGGATAAGCTGACTTTGAGCGCGCCTGCGGCGAGCGTTACGAACGTTTCGGAATCCGTTTCCGGAAATAATGTCTGTACTTATCATGTACCGAATGAAAATTATGTAATAAGCGGAACGCTTTACGGTACGCTTACGATCGCCCCGCGGACAATTCGGGTCGTGACGGATTCCGCCGAAAAGGTCTATGACGGAGAACCTCTGTCAAAGAATGAGTATATCAAAACTTATTACATAGACAAGAACGGCGTCGAGCAAGCGGGACTTCTCGGCGAAGATCGGCTCACGCTCGGCGCGTCTCATTCGATCACGAATGTGCGAGAGACGGCGGAGCGCAACAACGTCTGTACGTTTACGGAACCGAATAATAACTATGTGATTGTCGGCTATGACTTCGGAACGCTGACCATTACGCCGATTCATATTACGATTCGGACGGCGTCCAATACGTTTGTATATGACGGCGCGGCGCATTCGGAAAGCGGGCGCACGGTCTATTTGAACGGGGCGGAGATACGGGAGCTGATCGCGGGCAATACCCTTACCTTGGAATCAATTCCGTCATTTACGGACGTTGCGGAGACAAGGGGCAAGACGGAAAATAACGCATGCGTCTATTCCGTTACCGATAACTATGTAATCGACAGAACGGACTACGGCACGGTTACCATTTTGCCGCGGTCGCTCACCGTGACGACCAATACAAACGCTACGTTTATCTTTGACGGCGAGGCGCATTCCGACAGCGGTTATACGACGGCACATGGCGTTGAAATCGGACTTATCGGGGACGATAAGCTGACCCCGCAGGAAGTATTTAAGATCACGAACGTGTGGGAGACCGCCGGACAGAATAACGTCTGTACTTACACCGTATCCGACAACTATACGATCGAAAGTTATATTTACGGCACGCTGACCATGAATGCGCGCTCGCTTACCGTAACAACCGCAACCAATACATTTGTCTATAACGGAAAGGCGCAATCGGACAGCGGTTATACGACGGCGCACGGCGAAGAGATCGGACTGATCGGCAACGATAAACTGAACTTGCAAAAAGAATTTTCGATTATCAACGTATGGGAGACCGCAGAGGGAAATAATAAATGCGTCTATACCGTGCCGAACGAAAACTATTCGATCGGCGATTCCGATTACATATACGGCACGCTCACTGTGACGGCGCGTCCCATCCACGTCGAAACGGATTCGGCTACAAACGTTTACGACGGCACGCCGCTTGAAAAGAACGAATACGTCAATACTTATTATTTGCATGACGGCGTTGCGGAAGCGGGACTTCTCGGAAAAGATAAACTGACGCTGAAAACGGCATATTCCATTGTAAACGTGCGGCAGACGGGGGACAATCTCTGCACGTTCAATGAGCCGAACCTCAATTATAAAATCGTCGGCTATAACTGCGGTACGCTTACGATCACGCCGCGCCCGCTTCTTGTGTTGACGGGGTCTGCCGAAAAAGTGTATGACGGCGCTCCGCTTTCCAAAGACGACGAACCGGAAGAGACGTATTATTACGGCGATCCGACTAAAACCAAAGACGGTCTGATCGGGTCGGACCAGCTCATTCCGAAAGATCGTTTCTCGATTACGAACGTCAGAGAATCGAAAGCCAACAATAACGTCTGCACGTTCAGCGTTCCCAACGATAATTATACGATCGAGGATTATGAGTACGGCACGCTGACGGTCACGAAAAAGCCCGTTACGGTACAGGTTTCGGAGGTCATAGCGGATTACGGCGAAGTGTTTGTTTATCCCGACGAAGCAGGGAATTTTGAAAATAAAGATTCCTGCGGACTTGTCGGCGAAGATAAGCTGAAAATCGGCGTTACTTTCGATCTTACCGCTTACGGCTACAAGGCGGGGGACAGGATACCCGTTAAAGAGGCGCCGGAGGGGATTCCCCGAATTTCGATCAACGTCGGAGCGGATGATTCGGGAACCGAAATGATTTATACGGTCGGCGGCTATGAAGACGCGGTTCGTTGGAGCGTCACGGAATTTGTCGTCGGCGATCCCGAAAATTACGACGTTTCTTACGAGTCGGCGCCGCTCTATATAAGACCGCGGATGCTTCATATCGATATGCGCGACACGGCGACGTTCTACGGCGAAGACGTCATTTATCCTACTGGAATCGTCGAAGGAAAGGAAGTTGCTTACATTCATTACACCAACTTCAATACGGATTGGCAAAAGGCGGGGATTCTTTCAGGCGATACAATGTCGGTGCAGGAGGTCCGGTACCTCGCTTCGCCCGAACTCAATCCGGACGACGACAGGCACGCAGGATTAGGCAGTGCGCCGATCGTGCCGAAGAACAGCGGCAGATACAAGATCATGCCCTACGAAATTCAAATCGCTCTGTCGGACGGAAGAACGGAAACGGCGAAAGCGGACGAGGATTGGAACGGACGGGATAATTATCTTCCGAGATTCTATTTTCCGGGGGAGCTGAATATTATGCCGCGCCCGATCGAGGTAACGCTCAACGAAATCGAAACGAAAATGTTCGACGGCGAATTGCGCGAATATTCTGCGGGCGGAGAAAAAATCGTTCTCGGCGACGGCGGAGAATTTGCAGATTTGCTCAAAACTCCCGATGTGCTTGCTTACGGTGAAAAACTCCATGTAGAAGTTGTGTTCGATATTAAACCGATCGATGGATACGGAACGGATCGACCGTTGTTTGCGGGCGTCTATCCATACTTCTTTGACACCCTTAACAGTTCGGTTGAGGCGGACGACGGAACAACAATTTACGGCGGTCTTAAAAATTACGCAATTTCCTGCATGAACGATTCGGCGGAAATTACGAAACGCCCCGTAACCATTCAAATGCGTGATCTTGATTTGATTTACGGCGATGCCGTGCGTTACGATTACGATTCCGGAACATTGCAAATTGCTTACGAGGTTAAGAGCGAGCTCGGATTTGTCGGCGGCGGTGAGATTTTCGCAATTCTTCCCGATTACGGCTGCGGCGAGCGTCCGTCCGTGGGAGAATATGAGATAACGGCAGAGGTTTTCGGCGTAAATTATCCGTCGGTCGGAAGGCTTATCAATATCGTAGAAAGCTATGATATTACGGTTTTACCCGGAACGCTTACGATCACGCCGAAACCCGTCACGGTGGGGGTTGCGCAAAAGAGCGTGCAGTACGGTTCGGATTACAGCGGATTTTCCGATCTGCAAATTTCGGCTCTTGCCTATGACGAGAAGCTGACGCTTTCACTCGGCTATTTTGCGGACGGAAAGGCGGTTACGCCGAAGAATGTCGGGCTCTACGACGTGAAGATCACGCCCGTTCTCAGCGCGGGCGAAGAAGGGCTTAAAAACTATACGATCTCCTATTTCAATATCGGCGCCGAACTGCAGGAAGAAATCGAAAACGCGCTGTTCGTCGGGGGGCTTGAAATTACAAAGCTACCTATCAAAGTGACTCCCCAAGATAGTAGCACAATGTACGGCGAAGAGATCGGAACGGTCAAGGTCGATATTTCGCCCGCGCTTCCCTATGACGAAATACTCAGTTGGAAGATCGTCTATAAAAAGGGTGACAATATTGTCACACCGAAATATGCGGACGAATATATGATCGTCATTGACGAGTTGTTTGTCAACGGCGGAAAAGAGGGTCTGACAAACTACGAACTCACCTGTGATACCGAAACACTCACGATCACGCCGCGCCCCGTTGAAATAACTGTCGATCCGATTGCCGCCAAATACGGTGATTCTGTGCAGAATGTGAGCGGCAATTATATATTCACGGCGGGAAGTCTCGCCTATGGCGATCAGCTTTTCATAAATGTTATATTCGATTTGTCGGGTACGAGCGAAACGCGTCCCGATGCGGGAACGTATCCGATTTCGGGAGAAGTAGAAAAAATACTCTTTAACGGAAACGAAACCGTTGACGGATACAAGGTCGCGGAGAGCTATGCGGTTACCGTTCACGGTTCTGATCTGACGGTAGAGAAGCGGAATATCCGCCTTACCTTAAACAGCATATTACAAAATGCAGTCTATTACGACGGAACGGGTCACGGCTATACGGCGGGCAACGAACTGATCGCAGGCGACGGAATGGCGGAGGGAGAGGAACTCAAAGTTGCCGTCAAATTTTATTCCGCGCTCGACGGAACGCCCGTCGGCGCAGAGATCGGTAAAGCGGGGATCTATATTTATCGGTTTGATCCTGACGGCAGTTCCGTTGAAAACGGCGGGCTGAAAGGGATCGAAAATTATGTAATTCAATCAAGCGCCGGCTCATGCGAGATTCTTCAACGCACGATTAAAGTCACGCTTCATCAATTTGAGAATATGAGCTACGGAACGATCGTTCAGTATCCGACGGGTGCGGAGAGCTATCACAAGATCGAAACAGTTCTGCCTGCAGGCGGACTTGTAGAGGAAGAAACATTTGAATTTTTCGCCAAGTTCCGCAATACCGAGACGGGCACCGTCTATGAAAGCGGCGTTATTTTGCCCGTGGGAGATTACGAAGTATTCCATCCCGATTCCAAGAACGATTTTACCGTGCAGGGCGGCAAGTATGCGGACGGCAACAACTACAAAGTTGTTTATGTGACTTCATCGTTTACGGTCACGGCGCGGCGCATTGTCGTGACGGCTCTTGACGTTGCGGCGGATTACGGCGAAATGCCGACTTATCCGATGCAAAACGGGAATTACGCAAAGATTGAAGGGGACGGACTTGTAGAAGGCGATAATCTCACCGTTCGCAAGGTGCAGATAAGATTTTCCGAACGTACGCCGGTCGGAGAATACGACGGCGCGGTAGAAGCCGTTGTCATTCATATCGAGCGGCTCGCGGACAGAACGGAGGTAACCGCTAACTATACGATCGAAACCGTGAACGGAAAACTTACGGTGGAACCCCGCGAAATACTTGTGACGACCAATACGACGTCGTTTGTCTATGACGGGGAATCCCATTCGGACGGCGGATATACGATCGTTTATAAAAAGAATCCCGAAGGGAAAGCGCTTGCATACGACGACGGGCATAAACTTGCCGATTCCGATTTAAGCCGCCTTCCGTCCGTCACGGAGTATTCCGAAACGCCGACGGAGAACAGATTTGCGGTCATGATTTATAACGATACCGTTGCGTTCGATGCGGATAATTATATCATTGATTATGACTACGGAAATCTGTCTATCACAAAGCTGATTCTTTATGTTTCGACAGGGTCTGACTCCAAGGTATATGATGGGTTGCCGCTCAATTCCAAGAATGAGTTGGAGGAATGCTATTATTATCCCCAAAACGATGCGAAAAACGGCAAGATCGACGGACTTATTACGGGACATTTACCCAAATTCAAGTTAATAACGATCACCGATGCGGGGAATCGATCCAATGACAATTTAGAAGATATTATTGACGGTACGGACGTCTCCAAGGCATTCAATTATGAGATACGTTATAGCGCCGGCAGGCTTATCGTAGATAAGCGTGAAATATACGTTACTGCTTCGTCGGATATAAAAGTCTATGACGGGAAACCGCTCTATTCGCCCGACAATGATTATACGGTCATGTTCTACCCCGATAACGATTTGACGAAAACGCCGATCATGGGGGAGAATAGCGTGCTTGTTTTCGGGCATACGTTCCGTAAGATAACGCCTTCTGTTACCGACGCAGGAACAGTACAAAATAATCCGTATGCGGCGGTAATGCAGGGCGCGACGGAGGTAACGAAGAATTATAATATCGTTTGTTCGGCAACGCTGCAAGTCACCAAGCGCCCCGTCACCTATTGGGTTGGCGATCTTCTGATGACTTATTGCAATGCCGCGCCGTCCGAGAATCCCAAATACACCGTCCAGAGAGAGGGAGAAGTCGAAAACGAAGGGCTGTTGCAAGCCGATGAGAGCGATTTTTCATTCGCTTTGGCATATCGCAGTGCGGATAATTTAGCTGTCAGCCGTTTTAATGCGGGAACGTATTCGATTGTGTTCACATATCAGAATCGGAGCGGAAAAGATAATTATGAATTCCGCGGAATGTATGGAACGCTTACGATTGAACAGGCGAAACTTACGCTGAGACCTGCCAATAAACGCGTGCCCTATATGAGCGCCGATCAGGTTGTTTCGATCACGGCGGAAGATTTGATCGTGAAAGGACTTGTAGAGGGCGACGTGATCGTCAATCCCGGATTCAGTCGGACTTCGCTCAGCGCAAGCGAGAACAAGGTGTCGGTCTCTCTGAAAATCTCGCTTGATGATCTTGTGATACGGGATAAAAATAATAGGAACGTGGATGTTCTCGATAACTATGAGATAACGGCACAAACGGGTGCGATCGGTTTTACGCAGAGAACCGTTTATGTAGAACAGATCATTCCCGACGGTATTTCCAAAACTCCGACGGGCAGAGGTCAGCTTTCCTATACGGGTGAAAAACAAAATATTGCGGGCGGAGAGGCGTTGTTCCGCGTACTTTCCGCAAGCGAACTCGATACGGAGGAAAAGCGGGGGAATTGGGACGGACTTGTGTCTTATAAAGCGGAACCCTGCGGATTGCTTGACGGCGAGTCGGTGCAGTTTAAGGGCGCTTACGTTCCCAAATCGCCGCAAAATTACAAACAGTGGGTCTATCTCAACGTTCTCAATTCACAGAAAAAGACGAGCAACTTTTATAAGATTGTCTATGTGAGCAGGGTCGGCACGGAAAACTCCATTGAGGTGTTGCACGTCTCTGTCAAGGTGGATTTTTCGGCAAAACTGACGCAGGCGTACCTTGACGGTCTTTCAGTCGGAATGACCGTTCTCGATGCTTCGTATCTTCAAAACGTGGAAGGGATATTGAGCAATCAGCGTTTGGAAGCCGCCGTCAATAAAAATGAGGACGGAACGGTTTCGGTTTGCGTATTCATCTATCAGCCGACCTATGGATCGGGCGGAGAAATTATAAAGCGTTCGGATAGAAGTTCTATTTATGAAGTTACGGCGACGTATGCTTCCGGCATCGGTCCGGAGACGAAGCTGGTCAATATGAATAATTATCCTGCAAGCGAACAAGGAGAGTAATGTGAAAAATTATATGAAACATCAAACACGGGAGGCGTTGATATGAACAGAGGGTTTATCACCTATTTCAACGGCGGTGTCAAAGCGGCAAGTAGAACGGTCTATAAAAACAAAGGGTTTCTTTCCTATTGGCTCTATACGCTGATGGCATTTTTCGGTCATCTGACGCTGATTTTTTCCGCCGCGTTCGATCTTGCGAACGTCAGACAGGCAAAAGTCGCCCATGCGGATAATCATGCCGCCGTCGCGGAAAATTTTCGTGTCGCGTGTAAGGCGAAATCCCTTTGGGCGTATATCGGCGCACGGGTGCTTGAATTTTTTATTCTGCTTGCAGGTGTTGTCCTGATCGGGATCGCTACGGGAATGCTTGCGCTGATCGGACTTTTGATCAGCTATGCGGCTCCCGATTTCCCGCAGGAATATATCATACTCATTTTCTGCATTCCGGGAGCTTTGGCGGAACTTACGCTTCTCATTATGACGCCGATTCTGTTTGCGCCTACGGCGTATATCGTGGAATCCAATCCGGGGATCAGTGCCGCGGCAACCGTTTCCGCCTGTATCAAAACCATGCGGCGGAGCGGAAAGTGGACTTGTTTTATGAACGTATTTATTCCTGCGCTGATCCTTGCCGTGATCGTGGGAATCTTTGTCGGCGCAGCCGCTCTTGTCAACCTCTTTCTCGGAGGGATAGAGAGCGTTATGATTACGATTGCGATCGCATTTGTGTTTATTCCCGTTTTCTTTACCGTCTTTCCCATCTTTCATCTGACGGCGAAAATTGCGGAAAAGAGTTTGTTTGACGATATATCTCTCGATCCCATCAATGCAGGGAAACACGCTTCCGGCGTGAATATCCGCAGATGCAGGGGCGTGCTGTTTAGCAATGAGACGGTAGAGGAGAATCTTTCCGCACTCTTTGACGAGACGGATAACGAGGACGCTCCGTTGCCTGCGAGCGGAGCGCGAACCAAACGGAACAAGTCCGTGCGTGCGGGAATGAAAAAAGCCGATCTTTCTGACGGCGATGACAATAACGATACTTCGGACAGGCAGGGACGGAAATGACGGTTTTCATGTGGAGAATTTTAAGCGTGGTCGCGGCGGTGCTGTTTGTGTTCAGCGTCGTTACCTTGTTTGCCGCACGCTTTCTGAAAAACGTATATACGCACAAATATACGGAAGATAAGGAACTGCGCACGGTCAAGGCGACCAATTCTAAAAACACCGTATATCTCACTTCGGGCGAGACTTATAAGTATATCAAAAAGTACGTCGTCTGCAAATCGGGGACGGATAAGTATCTTATCTGCAACTTCGCCCGCAAATTCAAACGCGTGGGCTATTACGTCGTACAATATACGGCGTTTAAGCGCGTATGCTCCGTGATCAGGGTGACGGAGACGGATACGACGCTCTCGTCCCGCGTGATCGCGCTTTCCAAACGTTGCGCTCATGTGAACGTCGTGATCTCCTATGTAAATTCCGCGCAGATCAATTCGCAGGTGATCCGTCCGCTTCCGCGCTGGAAGATCCGTTTATATGCGTTTTTCAAGAGCCTTGCGGTGTTTGCGGGGATTTTCCTGTTGCGTCATGCCGCGCTTGAATTCTTCGGCGGGATCTATATGAAAGCGTTCATGAATTCTTTCTGGAATTATGCGATCGTCGGCGCAGGATTTCTCTTTGCATTGCTCGGCTATTTGATCACGGTACTCTGCTTCCGCCGTAAGAACGCGAAAGAGTCGATGGGAGGCGCTCTCGAATATGAGTTCATTTAACAGCATCGAAAAAATCAAATATACGGACGATTTATCGGACGCGGTCGCGCTCAACGAGTATATCGTATTCGGCAACGAGCGGAGCGAGGAAAAGTATATCGTATTCAAATTTTCAAATAACGTCAACCAGAATCTCATCGGCATGAAGTTTGAAGTGAGTCAGTACGATATGCACGATAATCTGATCGAAAGGTCGGTCGTAATTTACAATAACTTTACCGTCAAGCCGAACGCGGATTTTGTGCCGAAAGCCAAACTCAAAGTTCTGTATGAGTGTAAACGTATTTCCGTAAAACTACTGCAAGCGGCGTTTGACCGCGTTTTATGGAACGAAGGCGCGTATATCGACAATACTTACAAGTTTGAACATTATGCGCGCGACGAAAAATATATTGAGGAGACGGAGCGTCCGAAAGAAACGCCCAAGCCCGTTCCGAAAAAATTGAGTAAGGACGATATACAGCGTTTCCGTTCCAAGAACGTCACCAAAAAGAACGTGGCGGTTTTCCCCAAAGTTTTTTTCTGGATCACGAGCATACTTCTTGTCATTGCGATCGGGGTCACGATCTATCTGTTCCCGAAATATTCCGACCGGTTTTCCTTGCAGGGATATGATTTGCGGCGACTGTCCGATAACCGCGTTCAGATTGTCGGTTATGAGGGGGATGAGAGCACTATTGTCGTCCCGAAGGAAATTCAGGAATATGAGATCGTCGGAGTCGGGAAAGGTGCGTTTTGCCGTCTGAAAGCGCGCTCGATTACGCTTCCCGTGACCGTCACGGGCATAGATGCGGGTGCATTCCGTCATATGGATTTCCTTAGAACGGTCAGCTGCGCTTCGGAAAACGTTACCGTTTCCGCGTATGCGTTTGAAGAGATCGAAAGTCTGACGACGATTGAAATGGCGGGCGCACGGCTCATGAAAAACTGTTTTTACGGTTGTTCGCGGATGTCGCAGATCACTTTTTCGGAGACGGGCGTTGAGCGGTTTCTTGATTTATTCGGATCGGAAAAACATGACGCGACCGTAAAAAGTTTTCTTGGGAACTATAACAGGAACGAAAATTTTTTTGAAAACGTTAAAATCGCATGGTAAATAAATCGAAGAATTGTTTTAGGAGTACGGCAGAATGAGTTTCCTTTTGGCGAATTCATTTACAACATTTTTTGAAAACCTGTTTTCTAACTGGAAGCTGGTTCTCTTTATCGTGCTCACGATTTTTTTGATACTTGCGATTTTCTTTGCAAGGTTCAAACTTGCGTTCTTTATCCTGATCGGAGCATCTATCGTCGCCGGAGCGGTTCTTCTCGGATTTGCCATCAAGGACGCCGTTGAATCGGATATTTACGATTTTATTGATTTTCTGATCAAGTGGGCTCCTACGATCCTGTTTTCGTTGATCATTGTTCTTTCGACGCTTGTCAATGCGATCCGCGGCAGACGCAAGAGCCTGATCCTGCTGTTGCACTCCGTTTGCGCAACGGTCGTTTGGGTCATTGTTTATTTCTGCACCGTCGGAAGCAAGAATATTGACGCTTTACTCGTTCGCTTCGTCAACCTGTTTATGGGGGAGAACGGCTTGCAGAATGCCCTGAACGTTTCTGAAAATGCCGATACGTTCCGCAGGATCTTAACGCTCTATTTTGAGCAGTTGGCAGGCGACGGCGCGCTGGGGATTCTTGCGCAGGATACTTCCGCCTATATCTATACGCTTGCGGATATGATATACCGTATCGGTTTTGCGCTCATCTGTTATCTCTTCTATCTATTGACCGAATTTA
>CAJUCM010000012.1:9020-16159 GCA_910585235.1 uncultured Christensenella sp. | reverse complement strand
CATTATCTATCTGTGTTGTTATTCCAAGCGCAAGCACAAGCGGAAAAAGACGAAAGAATTCAGTGAAAACAATACGGACGAACCGTTCAAAAGGCGGCATATCGCTGGCGGCTTTGTGGGGCTTGCGCGCGGAATCGTAACGGGCGTATTATCTCTCTCGTTCCTCGGCGCAGGCTTGTATATGGTTGCGGGCAGAGGAGAGGGAAAACTGAAAGATACCGAAGTGAGCGGAAAATACGAAAACGAATTGAGAATCTACCGCTCTCTTGAAAGTTACGGCACGCAGGGAATTTTTCTGATCCTCAACGCTATGTCCGATCCGGACGATATGCCGTATTATCTATTTGCCGCCGATCTTGTCTTTTCGGGCGAACTGAACGACGAACAAAACGGTGTTTCGGAGAACGTTCATATCAGCGGGGAACTCGGCGCGCTCACAGGTTTTGCACGCGATACGATCATGCTTCTTCTTAATTACGGCTCGGAAGAGATTAACGGAGCTTTGAACGGCACTTCGGAAACGGGACTTATGGACTGCATTCTGAACGTCATGAAGAAAGAGGGCTTCAAAGAAGAATTTGGTACGCTGATCGCGGAATTCGATTCGCCCACTTATATCTATAATTTTTCCATGTCGCTTGTAAGTTCCGTACTTGCCAACATCGACAGTATGTCGATCGGCGGTTCGCTGAGTCCGCAAAACAAGGAACTGCTTAAAATCATGTTCAAAGAGGGGCACCTCTCCGCGTATATTCCGGAGGACCGTGTTCTGCACGAAATGAGCGGGCAGGACGCGCCGTGGCTGACGACGGGCGGAAACGTGCGCCCGTATCTCGGTTTGCAGAAACTTGTATCCAAAGAGGATATAAGACTCTTTATGGATATTTTTCTGACGATTCTTTCGGATAAAAGCGACGGCATGGGAACGTTCGATATGATCCGTTCCGTCACCCCGCAGGTAAAGCGGCTTTCCCTGTTTGAAAACGGAAAGAGCCAGTCCGTCGATCCCGTGCTTGCCCGCGTTTACTGCTATCTGCAAAACGCTTATTTGAAAGCGGACGGTGCGGAAGGGTATTCCTATCAGGCGATCGTAGGGGAGAAAGTCGCATGGACGGATGAGATTGCCCGTCTTTTGGATGTCGCGGAGGATATATATACGGTTTATGACGACGTAAAGGATGCGGAGAGCGCAGTCTTTAACCGAATCCTCTATATTTTCGATCAGGGAAATCCCAACCGCACAAAAGATGTCGAACTGTTCGATAAAATCGAAAACACGATTTCTTCATCCCGTATCATTGGCAAAACGTTTGCTACGAGCTTTTTCCATAAAACGCTTTCGGAGGGGCTTGGGCAACTATTTAACGAGTTCTATCTCTCCGAAGATATTGTTTACGAAAACACTTATTCGGGCAACGGAGCTTTGGATAAATACGGAGAACTGCACTATTTTCTGAAAGGGTTGCGTCACATCGGTTGCTTGGAAAACCAGTCGTTCTTTGAATTGCTTTTCGGAGAGACGGACGGGGAGATTACCGAAATTCTTTCAACGATAGCCGACGTCATGCAGGAGACGGACGGGGACGGAAATAACTTTGCATATTACGTCTCCCGTTCCGATCTGTTGCGTTCAGTCGTTTCCTGTTTTCTGATAGAGAAGGGGGACGGGGTGATCTATGTGCCGAAAACAGCGCGCGAGACGGATAAAAACGGTCAGTTTGTAAACGTCGTTACGGGCGAAGAACTTGAACGCCTGCTCGGAGGGATCGGCGTGATCTCGTCCTTTGTCGGCGATTGTGTGGACGGGGATTATTACGGAAACGTTGACCGCTATCTGGATAATGCGGAATTTATGGATCTGATCGACACGAGCCGTATCGTTGAGGGATCTATGGCGTTTCTTGTCAAAGACAAACTTGACAATATTGACACGTCCGTTCACGCGCTTGTCGTACCGAAATCTCTTTCCGAGGACGTCGAAAATTGGTGTACGCCCAGACGCGGCGCGGACGGAGAGCTGAAAAGATTCATCAATTCTTATCTGAAACTGCGCGATCAGGCGGGGAAGGACGAAAACGGTTTCAGGCTCAGTCTGAAAAATCTCATGGAGGGAGACCATGAAGAATTGCTTCTTGAAACTGTTTCGGATTTCGGTAAAAATCTGCCTGCGAACGAGGGGGAGGCGATCATTTACGAATTCCTGTCCTCGTCGATCATACATTATACGGTCTCTGATTTTCTGAAATCGACGAAATTGAACGGCTTTACGGTCGTGATCCCGTTGTCGGCGCAAACGATGCTTTACGACGACGTTATCGACAGTGTGATCAAACGCGAAGAACTCTATTATATTTTTTCAAGGGTCAGTAAAATCGGTATCGAAGACGGCTTGAATGCAACGGATTTGCTCAGGATCCTTGTCTCTAATCAGAATCTGATCATGGGAGATATTCTGTCCGCTTCTATCGTCGCCAATATCGTAAATAACGGAGATTTCCGTTCGGCATTGCGTTTGGAAGCCGTGCATATCAGCGACAATTCGGAGCTGAGCTATTATGACGTCGGCAAGAGCAAATACCTTGCGGAGGGCTATTATAATCTGAATCCGTGGAGCACAGAGTTGCCCATTCTTTTGGAGGCGCTCGGCGCTCTCTTTGAAGAAGTGGTGGAGGAAGAATCGTTTGCATTCAATACTAATGTGATGATGAGAGCGTTACTTGACGCGAAAGACGATAATCCGGCTGCGATACAGCTCTGTCGGAAATCGCGCATCATTTCAGTGGGATATGAACAAATTTTTACGTTCATTGACGAATCGGATCAAAGCTCGCTATAACTTTTATAAGTAAAAACAACGCGCAGAGAATTTGTCTCTGCGCGTTGTTTTTTTGAAAGATTGGATTTAGTTAAATCATGCTTAAATCGCTTTTTTCTACGGTGTAAACGGAAGAAGTTTTTTCTTCGTTCGAGCGGGTATATACGATTTTAAGCTCGTCGCCCGCCCGTGCCGTTAAAAGCGCGTCGTAAATGTTATAGGAGCGGGTCAAAGGAAAGGACTGGTCGTTGATGATGATTTCTTTGAGTACGTCGTTTTCTTTCAGTCCCATAGAGGAGGCAATGCCGAAAGCGCTTACGCCTGAAACGACAAGGTCCTCTGTAACGGAACCTTTTCCCGCGGTTTCGTCATAGACGAAGCGAGTGTTCTTGGAAAGAACGTCGATTCCGAGCTTGATTTTATACGCGCCGGCAGCCATGCTTCCGGTTGTATAATAGTGCAAAATGTTATCCGCCGTTCCTTTGACGATAGAAAGAGGGATCGCGTAGTTGATGTTCTGATCGTCTCCGTCTCCGCCGTTGGTGATCCCGACGAGTTCGCCGTTCCGGTTGAAGAGTCCGCCGCCTGAATTGCCGTGATAGATTGCGGCGTCGATCCGCATAGCGCGGTGTGTTCTCTGCGTTCCGTCAACTTCCATAAGGATCTCTTCGCTGTCAACGCTGATAATTCCTTTTGTTGCGCTGATCCCTTCGCCTTCGGCATTGCCGATCGCAAATACCGTTTCCCCGACGCTGTATCCTTGCGCAAACGTTATAGGCTTTATCTGATCGTTGACGGCTTTTATGTCAGAAAGATTTGCTTTGAGCAGTGCAATGTCCGAATTTGCCGATCCGCCCATATAGGTGCAGGTGAATGACGCCTGCGCGCTTCCGAACGGCGAACAGGTGATGCGGGAAGCGACGGCGCCGTTGTATGAATTTGTCATATAGGTCACATGGTAGTTCGTGATGAGATATGCGTCATTCTTATCTTCGTTGACCGCATATAATACGGCGGAACCTGTTTGGACGGTGCGGTTGTTTGCCGCAGTGACACTGAAACTCGACAGGAGCGCTTCTCCTACTACGGATTCGGTAGGGGCAACGTCGATCTTCAGATATTTGTCAAGAAATTCCGCATAAGTGAGCGTATCCCCATACTCTTCGCGGTAACGGTCAAAAATGTCCTGTACGGTGACGTCCTGACCGTGCCGTACGGTAAAATCGGTGCTTGTTCCGTCGGAATAAGATACGGTATAAATATCTTCCGTCGCATAGGATGCGGTTTTTTCGATGGAAGTTACGGTTACTTGGTTCCAGGAACAGCCTGTCGCAAGCGTTGCCGCGCATACGAGCGGAGCGAGGAGGGATAGGATTTTTTTTCGTTTCATAATAACTCCTTTTTGTTATTATAACACTTTTATGTACATTTTCGCAAATAAAAATGAACGTCGTATTAGTATTTTGTGAAAATTGGCGGGATTTCGTTCGGTCTCTTTTATCAAAGTGTGAAAATATAAATTTTTATTAAAACAGTTGTCAAGTTTCCGTCCGTATGTTATAATCTTATCAACAAAAATGATACGTTATCTCAACGAACGCGCGGTTTAATTCGCCGTTCTACGGTGTAAAATGGAATTGATTTCTGCAATCGCAACGGCAAAGGGCAAGGGCGGCGTCGCAATCGTAAGAATGAGCGGTGAAAATGCGCTTGAAGTTGCTAAAATAATGTTTTCGGAAAGCAGGGAATGGGCGCCGAATGTGCTCTACGCGGGCGAGATCGACTGCGGAACGTTCCGCGATTTCGGAATGTGCGTATATTTCCGTGCGCCAAAATCCTTCACGGGAGAGGATGTTGTAGAGTTTCATTGCCATGGCGGGAACGAAATTGCCCGCGGGGTATTGGAACGGACGTATTCTCTCGGCGCGCGCCCCGCAGAACGCGGTGAATTTACAAAGCGCGCTTTTTTGAACGGAAAACTTTCGCTTTCCGCTGCGGAGGGCATGGTCGATATGATCAATGCGGAGTCCGAAGCGGAAGTCCGCGCAGGCTATACGCTTTACGGAGAAAAACTCACGCGGGAGGGAAAGGAACTTTCGCGGTTACTTTTGGAATGTCTCGCAAAAATTGACGCCGATCTCGATTATCCTGAGGAAGATTTATCCGAGACGACGGGAGAAGAGGCGCTTTCCCGTCTGTTACAGGTCGATTCCGCGCTTGAAAAACTTTTGTTGCAGTACCGCGCGGGGCGGAAACTGAAATCGGGCGTTACCGTCGTCTTATGCGGCGTGCCGAACGCGGGCAAGAGTACGCTTTTTAACGCACTCTTAGGTTATGACCGCGCGATCGTTTCGCAGGTTGCGGGTACGACGCGGGATGTTGTGGAGGGGAGCATTGAATTGAACGGCGTCAACTTCCGCATTTACGATACGGCGGGCTTGCATGAGAGCAGGGACGCGGTAGAGCGGGACGGGATCGCCCGCGCCGAAAAAGCGATCCGAAGCGCCGATCTCATTGTATGGCTGAAAGATGGGGAATTACTTCCCGTCGATTTTCCGGACGGAGTCCCCGTTCTTACGGTGGGGGCGAAAAGCGATATTGAAAAACACGGGAATTGCGATCTGACTGTCTCTGCCAGAACGGGCGAGGGAATGGAGCGCTTAAAAAATCTTATTTATGAACGCGGTTACGGAAAAGAAAACGACGGCGTATATCTGATGGAGGAGCGCCATTATAACGCGCTTGCCGAGGCGAAAAAGTATGTGGAACGGTCGATTAAAACAGTCGAATCCGGCGCGCCCGCGGAGCTTTACGCAGAGGATATTACGCTTGCATTGAATGCGCTCGGACAGGTGAGCGGGGAAAGTGCTTCGGAAGTTGTGATAAACGAAATTTTTGAAAAATTTTGTGTCGGGAAATAGAGGAACGTTATGATAAATCTTGAACTTTACAAAGTATTTTATACGGTGGCGCGCACGGGCAGTTTGACGAAAGCGGCGGACGAACTCTTCATTTCCCAGCCCGCCGTGTCCCAGGCGATCAAATCGCTTGAAACGCAGCTCGGAATGACGCTTTTTAACCGCGGGCACAGGGGAATGGAACTCACCGCGCAGGGCGGCGAACTCATTATTGACGATATTGAAAAGGCGTTGAGGCTTTTGTCTGGGATTGAGGACAAAGTCTCCAAACTTCGCCACAGCGCCCAGGGGACTTTGCGTATCGGCGCATCGGAGACGATTTTTCAGTATTGTATTGCCGATCATCTCATGGATTACCATAAACTTTATCCCGACGTAAAGTTTGAATTGATCTCGGACGTTTCCCCGAAGATCGTCGAATATCTGAAAGCCGACCGTTGCGACGTGGGATTCCTCAATCTTCCCCTTGAAGCGGACGACAGCGTTGTTATAAGCGATACGGTCATGCTTCTCAACGACGTGTTTATTGCGGGCGAGCCGTTCAGGGAATTACAGGGAAAGAAAATTTCCGTCTGGGATCTGAGGAAATATCCTTTGTTGCTGATGCAGCCCAATACCGTATTCCGCACTTCGTTTAACCAATATACAAACAATCTCGGCATTCAGCTCGAACCCGCGATCGAAGTAGACAGCTGGGGGTTTATGAAAAAATTGGTTGCCGAGGGTATGGGGATCGGCTGTATTCCGCGGGAATACGCGCAAAATAAAATGGCGAGCGGCGTGATCTTTGAACTTGACGTGGAACCGCTCCTTCCCACCCGATCGGTCGGGATCGCGCTTCCGAAGAACGCAAGCGTCTCTTATGCGCTTCGTGCGTTCGTCAATCTGTTTAAGCGTAAAAAATATTTCTGATATTTTTCAATTTTTTGTAAAAATTGTGTTTGAACTCATGACATAAGATAGCGAATGGTGTTATAATAATAGTGAATTATGAAAACGTTATTTGTTACCGATCTGGACGGGACGTTGCTCACGAAAGAAGAGCGGGTCTCCGAATACAGCAAAGAGCGATTGAACCGTATGATCGACCGCGGTCTGTTATTTACGTTTGCCACCGCGCGGGCGTATGAGAGCGCAAGCAAAGCGGTCTCCGGTCTGAATCTGAATATTCCCGTCGCGCTCTATAACGGCGGGCTGATTCTTCATCCCCGTACGCGGGAGGTCTTAAACGCCGTTTTATTCAGTGACGAAGAAAAATATTATATTTATTCTGTGCTTCGCGCGCATAATATCCAGCCTTTTGTGTTCGGCGCGGACAGGGAAAGTATGCGCGAGCGCGTTTTGTGGATTCCGGGGAGCGAAACGTTCGGAATGCAGCGCTATCTTTCGAGAAGGAGAGATGACTC
>CAJUCM010000012.1:0-9010 GCA_910585235.1 uncultured Christensenella sp. | reverse complement strand
TTTTGTTCCCGTTGCAAACGAGGAGCGTCTTTTGAATGGAGACGCCTTTTATTTCAAATGTATCGGTCCGCAGGCAATGCTCGAAGGTGCGTGGAACGATCTGAAACTCGATTCGCGCTTTATCTGTATTTATCATCAGGAGACGTATCAGAACGATTTCTGGATGGAAATTTCCCCGCGCGAAGCGACCAAAGCGAATGGGGTTAAAAAGATAAAAGCGTATTTGGGTTGCGAAAAGGTCGTTTGTTTCGGCGATACCTCCAACGATTCGGATATGTTCGACGTATGCGAAGAGAAGTATGCCGTCATGAATGCGGATGAATGGCTGAAACGGAAATCCACGGGCGTTATCGGCTATTGCGAAGAGGACGGCGTTGCCAAATGGCTTGAACAAAATTCGGGGTTCTGAGTTCACCAGAAGAAGTAAATGCCTCTGAATCCGAGATAAAAACAGTAAAAGTTGACGACGGCGAGAACGGGCATTAAAATCATTAAAAGCAGATTGCTCAGGCGGTATCTGAGGCAGAACATAGAAACATAGATCGCCGTGGCGCCGCCGAGGAGCGCGGCAAGAACAATTTTACCGTCCGTCTTACGCGCAGTCTCGTCTCCCGCTTCCCATTCCTCGTATTGCCGTTTTACGAGCATGAACGAGGCGAAATTCACCGAAAGAATGTATATCCCTAAGAGAACGTACAGAAAGATCATAGTATTTTCAGTATGTGCATGAATCGGGAAAACTAAAAAGGAAATCAAATGTATTCGTTAAAAGAAGTGTATAAAATCGGGCGCGGACCTTCGAGTTCGCATTCCATGGGACCTGAATTTGCAACGAAAGATTTTCTTGGGCGGTATCCCGTGGCGTCTTATTACGCGGTTAAGCTGTACGGTTCTCTTGCAATGACGGGCAGGGGACATCTGACGGATCAGGCGATCCTTTCCGCATTCGGGGACAAAAAAACCGAAATCGTTTTCGATACAAAAACAAAGGATTTGCCTCATCCGAACACTATGGTTTTTTCGGCTTATGCCGATAACGGCGAAAAACTGGGGGAAATTACATATCTTTCGATCGGTGGAGGAAATATTGCCGTTCCGGGGGAAGAAAGTCCCGAAAAAAGCGTCTATCCGTTCTCTGATTTCAGCGGTTGGAAAGGGTACTGCCATGAGAACAGGATACCGCTCTATGAGGCGGTGTTCCGTTACGAACCGAAAATCGGGAGCTATCTTGCAAAGGTCTGGGAGACCATGCAGGAGGCGGTGCGGCGCGGCGTCAATGCAGAGGGGGCTTTGCCCGGTCGTTTACAGGTAATGAGAAAAGCAAAGCGGCTCTTTTCTCCCGTAGCGGGCGAACTCGGAGAAGATAAAGAAAAGCGATTGATCGCTTCCTATGCTTTTGCCGTGGCGGAGGAGAATGCCGGCGGGGGCACGATCGTCACTGCGCCGACTTGCGGGGCTTGCGGCGTGCTTCCCGCGCTCTTGACGTATTTCAAAGAAAGAGAGCGTTTTTCGGAAGAAAAAATCATAAACGCGCTTGCCGTTGCCGGCATGATCGGAAGCGTCATTAAAACGAATGCCTCCGTCAGCGGTGCGGAGGCGGGGTGTCAGGCGGAGATCGGGACGGCAACTTCTATGGCTGCGGCAGCCGTTGCAACGCTCTTTGATTCCAATTCCGAAGAGGTGGAATATGCGGCGGAGATCGCCCTCGAACATCAGCTCGGATTGACCTGCGATCCCGTCGAGGGATATGTGCAGATTCCCTGTATCGAGCGGAATGCCGTTGCCGCGCTCCGTGCGCTCGACAGCGCGAGGATCGCCCGCTTGCTCTGCGGAACAAGGCGCATTTCTTTCGATCTGATTGTTCGGACCATGTATGAGACGGGCAAAGACATCAATGCCCGTTATCGGGAAACGGGGGAGGGCGGGCTTGCCGCCAATTATAAAATCTGTTAAAAAACCCGCCCCAAGGTTTATAAATTTTGAAACCAACAAAAAAACGAGATTAAACAATCTCGTTTTTTATCTGCCCGACAAATTGTAATTTATATGTCCAACCAAGTTGTTTTTAAGTCCTTGTAAACTCTACATTTTTGTGCCGTAAATCTCAACACGCAATAGTCGGGATCGGTTTTCCCTTTTTTATAAAACATTGTATCGCCCATGCGCCAAATCTCGTCTTTAATACTTTGGTCTGTCAACACTTGCATTTTGCCTACCAACATAACGCCCGTGTAACTAAACCGTCCGCGTTTATAAAAATAAATACATGCTTTTTCATTGGCATTGTATTGCGAAACTCTCATAGAAGAAGTATTGGTAGTAAAGTAAAAATCATTACCGTCAATCTTTCTTGGTGCAAGCATTGCTTTTGTGTTAGGAAAACCGTTTTCATCAACAGATGAAATCATAGCCGTTTTTTGTTCTTTTATAAATTCAAAAATTTGTTCTTTTGTCATTCCAGTTTTTAATGTTCATTTTGTAAGGTAGGGTTTTAATGCCTGCGCAAACTGATCGGGGCAGGACGTATTCTGTTTACAGCGGATTCCTTCGAGCAGAGGTACGATTTCGTCGGGAGTTTTTCCCTCGACGAGACGCGCGACGCCCTGCAAATTTCCGCTGCAACCGCCGATGAATTTGACGTTGCGGATCTTGTTTTCCGAATCAATGTCGAAAATAATTTGTTTGCTGCAAGTGCCTTTTGTAGAATAAGTAATCATATTTATACCTCGTAAGATTAGTCGATCAGTGTATCGTAGACGACGGAATAGAGTTCCGCCGCTTTATCTTCCCATTTTTTACAGATATTGTGCGCGGTCTTTCTGTCCGGTACGACGAATCTGAGTTCGAGCATGGGTTGCATGGGGGCAAGAATCCTTAAAAATACGGTGTAAGTGCCGTCTTTATTCAGAAAGTAGTCGGATTTACAGTCTTGCCGCGTGCGGAATTTTGCGCTGTTCTGTTTGATGAATCTTGAAATTTCTTCGCGGGAACTGCGCGGAATATTGATATAAAAGTTGGCAAGCGTCTCCCGACCCTCTGGCGTGATCGTATAGAGCGTTTCGTCTCCGCTCGGAATTTCGCAGATAAACCCGTCCGATAAGAGCTTATGAATGAGCACGATACAGTCCATATAATTGATCCAATCGTTGGACGAAGTACACATGTCGATCAGCGTACGCTCGGACAGGGGAATTTCCATCTTATCAAAGACGAATAGAAGTATTAACTTGTTGATAGACGTTTCGCCTTTGATTTGCATGGCTCTCTTTGGTTCTCCGCGTTAAGTTACAAAACGCAAACAAGTCGCTTAAAAGTTTTAAGCGACTGTTTTTTCGCCTGAATTCAGATGGGGTTAAGCGGCAAACTTTGCGAGCTTTTCAAGAAGTTCTGCGCAATCGTCGCTGTAAATTTCTACGGTGAGAGGTTTGGAAAGATCAAGGCTGAAAATACCGAGGATCGATTTTGCATCTACGACGTATTTGCCGCTTTTGAGAACGATTTCATAGTCGCAGTTCTGCGTGATCGCAACAAAGTCTTTGACGCGCTGTGCCATTTCAAGAGATATTTTCATGGATTTCATAGTGTTAGTTCTCCTTTTTCATATATTTTTCTTTCATTATACATAAAATAAGTGATAAAAGCAAGATATTTCCGAAAAATTCTTTAACATTTTTTTGTTTTGTGTTATAATATAGTAAATATATTTCCCCGAAAGGGGAATTTCAGGCGGATACGGTCCGGAGGAAGAATATGTCAACAAGCGTACAACAGCTGAACCGCTTTTTTCAGGCGTGCGACAAACTTATGAGCGAGAAATATATGGTGGCGGATGCCCGCATTCAGGAGGTCTTACGTTCCATTGCGGAGAGTCGCGCGCTCACAGATCTGTTTTCCGCGGTGACGGAGCGGTTCGACTATCCTTCGGCAAAAAAGACCTATCTCCGCTTTCCTGCGACGAACACGGCATTTCACGGGAAGGCGTATCTTCCCGAAGACAGAGGGGAAACGTTGGCTTTCGTTTTCTGTCTGCTCGTTGACATTGACGCGGGGCGCATTAAGTTGGACGAATTTCTTTTAAGATATTTTTATGAGGACGGAAGCTATACGGCAAGTTTTGCGATGTTTGCAGAAAGAATGCTCCGCCCGTTTCGGGATATCGTTAAAGAGTGTTTTCCCGACGTCGCTAAACGACAGCCTGTATCCGAAGAGGGTTTCCCGAATACAGCCGAAGCGGACGCGGCGCTGAATGCGTTTGCCGCGTGTGCGATCGAAGAACGTACGAGGCTGAAATCTGTCGCGCTCTCCGTGGACGACGCGGCGGCTGGCGATGCGATCCTTGCCGAGATCGTGCAGTCGGCGGGAAAAAATAATGTGCCTGCGATCATGGCGTTGCTTACAGGATACCGTTATTTTTTGCGCGCGCTTTTTATTGAGGGCGGGGATGAGCTTTTCCATGCGGCAAAGAGCCTGAACGGATAAGGAGTTTTCTGTGAAATACGAAGAAAAAACGGTCAAAGAAAATTATATCTACCGCGGTAAGATTTTGTCGTTGCGTTGCGACGATGCGATTCTTCCTGACGGCAAGCCCTGCAAACGGGAGGTCGTGGAGCATACGGGCGGTGCGACGGTGCTTGCCGAAACGGAAGCGGGGATCGCGTTCGTGCGCCAATACCGCTATGCTTACAAGGAGGAACTTTACGAAATTCCGGCGGGCAAACTCAATGCGGGCGAAGATCCCGTAAAAGCCGCCGCGCGCGAATTATCGGAGGAGACGGGGTTGATTGCCGACCGATTGAAACTTCTGACCGTGCTTTATCCGACCCCCGGCTATACGGATGAAAAAATATATATTTACGAGGCGGAGGGATTGAACAAGGGCAAAGAACATCTTGACGAAGGGGAGTTTTTGGATACGGTCTATTTTCCGAGAGAGGAGGCGCTTGCTATGGTCAGGGACGGAAGGATCAGAGACGGTAAGACGATCGCCGCCTTGTTTTTATCGGAACTTGCAAAGAAGAATTGAATGTAAAACAAATCGAAAAGGACGCGGGCGAAAAATGCCTGGCGTCTTTTTTGTATTTTCAAAAAATTTTTTCAGTTTTTATAGCAAAAACGCTTTACTTCAATAAAGCAATAGTGTAATATAGTATCATCAAATCTACGGAGAAACTTAAAATGAAAAAATCTTTTGCGATTCTTATGGCCGCAGTTACGGTATGCGCGGGAACGGCGGGTCTTACGGCATGCAACGATGATGCGATCGTGATCGGCGTTACCGATTACGAACCGATGGACTACCGTGACGAAAACAACGAGTGGGTAGGGTTCGATGCGGAACTTGCGACGAAGGTATTTGAAAATCTCGGTTACAAAGTAAAATTTCAGGAAATCGATTGGGAAACGAAGATCGTTACATTGAACGCGGGGACGATCGACGTCATCTGGAACGGTATGACGGTGACGGACGAGCTGAAAGAGAATATTACGCTTTCGGAAGTATATCTTGAAAACCGCCAATACGGGCTTGTAAAGACGGAATACCAGTCCGAATATACGTCGATCGCTTCTTTGGAAGGGAAGAAAGTTGCGGTGGAAGCAAGTTCTGCCGCCGAGAACCTGATCAAAAACATATCGTGCACAAAAAATAAACTTGCGACCCAGAGCGCGGCGGTCATGGAGGTTGCGGCTGGTACGAGCGATATTGCAATCGTCGATTATACGATGGCAAAAACGCTTACCTCCGAGGGATCGGACTATTACGGTACGCTTGTTGCCGTTGATCTCGGATTTGAAGTGGAGGAGTACGCCGTCGGATTCCGCAAAGGGGATACGGAACTTTGCGCAAAAGTCAACGCTCAGCTGAAAACGCTCACCGAGAACGGTTTTATTTTAGAACTCGCCCGCAAATACGGTGTTGCAAATCTTCTGAAAGGTTGACGTCATGTGGTGGAACGTTACCGTAACGCTGTTAGAGGGATTCGGCATGACGTGCCTGATCTTTTTTCTGACGCTTATCATTGCGCTTCCGTTGGGACTTATCATTGCGTTCGGAAGCACCTCAAAATTTAAGGCGATCAGCTATCCCGTCAAAATATTGGTTTGGATCGTGCGGGGAACGCCGTTGATGTTGCAGATTCTGATTTTCTTTTATGCGCCGGGGCTTCTCTTCGGCTGGCACGGTCTGGAACGCTTTACCACGATCATCGTAGCGTTTTCCATCAATTACGCCTGCTATTTTTCAGAGATTTACCGCAGCGGCTTTCAATCCGTTCCGCGCGGTCAGTACGAAGCGGGGCAGGTTCTCGGTATGACGAGGCGCCAGATCTTTTTTAAGGTCATTATGATGCAGGTCGTCCGCCGTATTCTGCCGCCGATGGGGAATGAGATCATAACGCTTGTCAAAGATACTTCGCTTGCCCGCATTATCACGGTGCAGGAGATTTTGCAGGTCGCGTTTAGCCGTTATGTATCCAAGGGAATTATTTGGCCGCTATTCTACACGGGCGTATTCTACCTGCTGTTTATCGGGATTTTGACATTGTTGTTCCATTATCTGGAAAAGAGAATGAGTTATTATCGTATCTGAGGGCTTATGGCGTTACTTGAAGTTAAAAATATCAGAAAGAAATTCGGTGCCGTTGAAGTTTTGAAGGGCGTCGGATTTTCGCTTGAACGGGGAGAAGTCGTATCGATTATCGGGTCGTCCGGTAACGGCAAGACGACGCTGTTGCGCTGTCTGAATCTGTTGGAGATTCCGGAAGAAGGGAGCATTTGTGTCGGCGGAGAGACGGTCTTTGAAGCCGGTAAAAAATACAAAGAGAGAGATTTGCGTAAAAACCGTCTGCACTTCGGTTTGGTTTTTCAGAATTTCAACCTGTTTCCGCAATATACTGCGCTGAAAAACGTTCAGCTTGCACTTGACTTACAGACAAAAATGAGGTATCTTGAAGACGTTAGGGTTGCAAAGGCGCAGGGCAAAGAGGCATTGAAACGCATAAAAAAGAGCAAAGGAGAACTCAAAGCGCTCTATGCGGACAATGCCGCGAGTGCGGAACAGCTCCTTGTTTCCGTCGGTCTTGGGGATAAGTTGAAGAATTATCCCTGTGAACTTTCGGGCGGACAGTGTCAGCGCGTGGCGATCGCGCGGGCGCTTGCCTTAAAGCCCGAAATTCTCTGCTTCGACGAGCCGACGAGCGCGCTCGATCCCGAACTTACGGGGGAAGTGTTGCGCGTTATACGCGCGCTGAAAAGCAAGGATCGCGCAATGGTGATCGTGACGCATGAAATGCGTTTTGCGGAACAGATTTCGGATAAAGTAATCTTTATGGCGGATGGCGTGATTGAAGAGATCGGAACGCCGCAGGAAGTATTCGGCAATCCCAAGAGCAATAAAACGAGAAATTTTTTGCAAAGCAGAACTTCTGACATGGAGGAAAATTTATGATCGATAAGAGTATCATGTACGATTATCTTTTGGAACGGTTGACAAAACTTTCCCCTGAGGACGTCGGGGCATTTTTGCAGGATCTATGTACTTATGCTGAAATCGACAATATGGCGCAGCGATTGTATTCGGCTAAGATGTTGCTTGAAGGCAAGACCTATAACCAGATCATGGAAGAAACGCAGATTTCTACGGTGACGCTGAGCCGGATCTCTACTTGCGTGAAGCACGGGAGCGGAGGGTATAAAACGATAATCGAAAAAAAGTAATGAAGAACGCCGACGGAATCGTCGGCGTATTTTTATGATATTATAAATTTCATATTCTTTTCACGAAGTATTCTTATATTAAAAACAAATCGCCTGTAATATATTTATATAATACAATTGCTTAACAATCATGAAAAAGAAAAGAGAATACAGGCTGAAATTAAAACGCGGAAAAATTTTCAGCTTTTTCAAGAAAGTGATCGGACTATTCAAGCGCAAACCGAGAATAATCAATCTTTCGGGCGAAGAGTTGAAAGATAAAGCGATCTACCTGAGCAACCATGCGGGCGCAGGCGGACCGCTTTCGTATGAACTGTATTTTCCCAAGCGCATCACCAACTGGGGTGCGCATGAAATGACGGAGGGTTACAGGTCGAGGTGGAAATATCTCTATCACGTCTTTTACCGTCAAAAATTGCATTGGAGTAAATTCCGCGCTTTCATCGTGGCTTCGCTGTTCGCGCCGATTTCCATTCTCTGTTATCGCGCGATCGGACTGATTCCGACTTATACGGACGCGCGTTTTCATTCTACGGTTAAATCGAGTTGCCGTATCTTAGATGAAAATTCCGCGCTTCTGATTTTTCCGGAGGATTCTTCCAAAGGTTATATCGAGCCGCCCGTATCCTTTTATCAGGGATTTGTCGCCATGTCGAAACTTTATAAAAAGATGCGCAATGAAGACGTTCCCGTCTATAATTGCTATTACAGCGCAAAGGCACGGTCGCTTGTCGTGTCAAAACCGATTTTCGTTAATCAGATGCTGGACGACGGTATGACGATCGAAAATATCACCGATGAAGCGCTTCGGATCAATCATGAGTTATATGAAAACTATGTGCTTACTTCGCTTGAAGAGAGAAAAAACAGAAAAATAAAAAATGATAAAGCAGCCTGATAAAATTCAGGCTGTTTTCTTTTTTTAAGGAATCGTCATAGAATGGAATATGACAATTATTCCTTACGACCGCAATGCGGCGGTCTCTTACGCAAAACGCTGGGCATTCGGAAGAAACCCCGATTACTATAATTTTAATAACCTCGGAGGCGATTGTACAAACTTTGCGTCGCAATGTATCTATGCGGGCGCGGGCGTTATGAACTTTACGCCTACGTTCGGTTGGTATTACCGTTCCTTAAACGATCGGGTGCCTGCATGGACGGGCGTGGAGTATCTTTTTAATTTTCTGATGGGGAACGGCAGAGAGGGCCCGTTTGCCCAACCCGTTCCCTTGGGAGGACTTGAAATCGGGGATATTGTTCAGCTCGGTACAGCGGCAGGGGACTTTTATCATTC
>CAJUCM010000011.1:42827-53776 GCA_910585235.1 uncultured Christensenella sp. | reverse complement strand
GGACGGCGCAATAATTCCACCGACGCATAAAAATTATTCAGATCGCTGTGTAATATCGTCCGCATAGTTCCGATACCGATTATACGCCATTTTCCCGCATCTGTCAATTTCAAAGCGCAGGAAAGATTTCCCCGCTTTTCGGTTGCAATCCTCTTAAAAAAGTTTTATAATAAGTATATGAAAAATTTACTTACATTTCTGGAAACTTCCCTCACCTCTTTTCACGCCGTCGCAAACGCAAAAACGTTCCTTAAAGAACGCGGCTTTACTTCGCTCGACGAACGCGATCCATGGGATCTGAAAGAGGGCGGAAAATACTTCGTCACAAGAAACGGAAGCAGTCTGATCGCCTTTACGTTTCATAAAAAAGGCAACTTCAAAATCGTTGCGAGCCACACCGATTCCCCCTGTTTCAAACTCAAAGAATCGCCCGAAATGCAGGGGAATTTCACCCGCCTCAACGTGGAAACTTACGGCGGAGGTCTGTACTATACTTTCTTCGACCGCCCCTTGCGCATCGCGGGACGGGTCATTCGGGAAGAGAACGGGAAACTCGTATCCGAACTCTATGCGTCAGACGAAACGTTCGTCATTCCCTCGGTTGCGATCCACATGAACCGAGAGGCGAACAAACAGTTCGCGCCCGATCCGCAGACCGATCTGTTGCCCCTCTACGCGCTCGGCGAAGCAACGCTCAAAGACGCGGCGTTTGCCCGCGACCTGTTCGTCGTTCCCGCGGAAAAGCCCTTTATCAACGGCGCGAACGGCGAATTTCTCTCCTCGCCCCGTCTCGACAATCTGACGAGCGTATGCGCCTCGCTCGAAGCGGTTTCCGCTCAGACGAACGGCGTCTGTGTCGCCGCCCTCTTCGACAACGAAGAGATCGGCTCGCGCACGCGGCAGGGCGCGGGAAGCGACTTTCTCAAAAACACGCTCAAACGCATCGCGCTCGCGCAGAACAAATCGGAGGAAGCGTTTATGCAGGCGCTCTCCTCTTCGTTGCTCGTTTCGCTCGACAACGCGCATTCCCTGCACCCCAACCGTCCCGAAAAATGCGATCCCACCAACCGCGCGATCATGGGCGGCGGGATCGTCGTAAAGGCGCACGCGAACGGCGCTTATACGAGCGACGCCTTAACTTCCGCCGCGATCAAAAAACTCTTCAAGGATGCGGGCGTGAAGTATCAGAACTTTTATAACCGTTCGGATATGCAGAGCGGGAGCACGCTCGGCTGTATCAGCTTTACGCAGATCGGCGTGCCGTCCGTCGATTTGGGACTTGCCCAGCTCGCCATGCACTCCGCCGTGGAAACGTTCGCCCCCGCCGATTACGAAGAACTCAAAAAAGGTCTCTCGGCATTCTATCAAAGCGGGATCTCCGTTCTGGAAAACGCCGTCGAGCTGTAAATTGTACCGACATTCAGTCAGGAGTTACAAATGGGAAATTCGGTTGCAAGATCGAAACGCTTAGATCATAATTTGTCAAAATGCAAAACGGGCGGAGACAAAAATCTCCGCCCGTTTTTATTTAATTATATTTTGTGCGCGATTTGAAGATAAGCGCCATGATAAACGAGAAAATGACAGCCGCGGAAACGCCCGCGCTCGCCGCCACAAGCGGACCCGTGAGCGCCTGAAACAATCCCTTCTGCGCCCCCTTCATTGCGCCGTTTGCCAAGAGATAGCCGAATCCCGAAATGGGGACCGTCGCGCCCGCGCCCGCAAATTCCACGAGCGGCTGATACAGTCCTACCGCCGTGAGCGCGATTCCCGAAAGCATGAACAGCACAAGAATTTTTCCCGCCGTCAGCTCGGTAAAATTGATGACGATTTGCGCAATCATGCAGATGATCCCGCCGACCGCAAACGCCTTTATAAACATGAATACGATTTCAAGATATTCCATAAATCCCCCTTACCGTTCCAGAACGACCGCATGCGCGATACACGGAATACTCTCTCCCTGTCCCGAAGTCACCGTCGAAAGCAATGCGCCCGTCGCCACAAACAGAATGCGTTTCAAACTTCCCGTCATGAGTTTGGAATGAAAATAGGAATTCAGCACCACTGCGGAACAGCCCGCGCCGCTCCCGCCCTGAAACTCATCCTCGATCACGTTATAGATGATCTCGCCGCAATCGACGTGGTTTGCGGAAATATCGCAACCCTTTTCCCAGCATAAATCCTTTAAGATACGGCTACCGAGCGCGCCCAAATCTCCCGTTACAATGAGATCGTATGCCCCCGGCTCCTCCCCCGTTGTGCGGAAATGCGTCAATATGGTGTCTGCCGCCGCGGGAGCGATTGTCAATAAAACACCATAAAATTTTTTTAATGATTAACTATGAAAGCGCTATTTTGATTTCTTTCAATCTTATTTTTCATATTTTCAAGCACCGGATGCAATGAATCGCGGCATTTTAAGTGAATTTCGATCTCTCCCCCCTCGTGGACAAAGATATTCTCGATCAGCTCGCATACCGCTTCGCGGGTCAATTTTGCAAGTCCCCGATAACTTTTGAAAAGGTCGATAAAGCGATTTTTAACGTCCGCCGCCGAAATGTTTTGTATTTGCTTTTTCAGCTCGTCTATCTCCGCCGTACTATTTTGCAGATTCGCTTCATACTTCTCTTTTAACGATATATACTGCTCACGGCTCAGAATGCCGTCCTTATAATCGGGATAAAGCTCCAAAAGAAGTTTTCTTGCCCGCTCCGCCTCGCGCTGTTTATCCTTTATGAGCGCCTGCAAACGCTTTTCCTCACTCTCTTTGTTTGCATTCTCGTCAATTTGTCTTAACAACTCGTCATAATCCACGGCAAGCGTAATATATTGATTGAGCGTCGTCAACACTGCTTTTTCTAAAACGTCGCTACGGATCGTGTGCTTGGTACACGCGGTGCGGTCAAACTTTTTGTATGTGGAACAGACGTAATAATCATACCTTTTATAGGGCTGTATGATCGTCTTTTTGTTCATGGCTCTTCCGCAATCCGCACATTTCAGAAATCCTGCAAACACGGAAAGTTTTTGATCGGAAGACACGCGCGTGTCGCGCTTTAACAGTGCCTGTACGTTCTCAAAGTCCTCACGGGAAATAATTGCCTCATGCGTATTTTCAACGATAATCCAATCGCTTTGCTTTGTGGGCTTTCCCACGTGAATTTTATAACTGACGACCTCGTACCGTTTCTGAACCATATCCCCCACATACATTCTGTTCGACAGAATGCGGCGCACAGTCGTATCGATCCAGAGGGACGAAACGGTTCTCGGACTGCTTTTGTTGATTCCGTGCTCTTTTTTATAAGTGGAAGGATTGACGATCCCCGCATCGTTCAGATACCGCGTGATCCCCAGAATGCTGTTCCCCGCAAGAAACATCCGATAGATACGACGCACGACGTTCGCGGCATCCCGATCGACGATCAGTTTATTGTGATCGTTCGGATCTTTTTGATACCCGTACGAGGGCGACGATCCGATAAACTTCCCCTGAAAGCGACGGGCGGTCAGCGAACTTCTCACCTTAGCCGATATATCGCGGCAGTATTCGTCGTTCATGATATTTTTGAACGGGAGCATGACGCTGTTCACCGAAGCGGGATTTTCTACACTGTCCACCGCATCGTTGATGGCGATAAAACGCACCTTCAAAAGCGGAAACACCGTTTCAAGGTATTTTCCCGATTCAATATAATTTCTGCCGAAACGCGACAAATCTTTGACGATCACGCAGTTGACTTTTTGATCGGTAATATCTTTCAGCATTCTTCTGAATGCCGGACGATCGAAGTCCGTCCCCGTGAATCCGTCGTCAATGTAGCTGTCATAGACTAAAATATCCGCGCGACCGTTCAAATAGTGGTCGATGATCGCTCTTTGCGAGGAAACGCTTTCGCTCTCCAACTTATCGCCGTCCTCGCGGGACAGCCGAATATACAGTCCCGCTCTCCACGTCGTGACCGATCCGGACTGCTCTATTCTTTCATATTTACTTATTCTTGCCATAGCAATACTCCTTTTCGGGGCGCACTACGGCACGTCTGCACAAATTGATTATAACAGAATTTGACTATGATCACAAGTGCTTTCGGCATTTACCTCCACCTCTCCGCCATGACAATTTTTGCCAATGCCTTTTCAAGCGGTATGCCGTTTGTAGCATTCTCAAAGACGAGTTTTACTTTTGTTCCGTCCACGTTCAGCATATAAGCATTGTCGCTTATTTTACGCAACCCGTTTTGTGTTAGACGCCTTGTTTCCTTTTCCAAAAGAAATTTGCTCAGTCGTTGCTCTTTATTTTGCACTGCGTTATTCCGTCTCCCTCTTATTCCTTTCTTTGATTCTTCCCCTGTTCCTCCTATTTTACACTTATTGACCTGATTGCAAAACAGTCTTCACATTTGCGCTCCTTTTGTAATAAAAAAACCGACCGCTAAAAGCGGTCGATTCAACGAATCATATCATTGACGTTTATTTTTTCTTTTTTACTTTGCCGATATATTTTTTGATCAGAAGCGCGCCGACTTTCATGATCACGTTAACGATCAGGATCATAAGCGAAACAAGCGCCGCGCACTCCATTAAAAGCTGTGCTTCAAACTGATTGATCATCAGGGAAACCGGCTTGGGAGACGGCGGCGACAGAAAGGATACCGCCGAAATCGTCATCATCGAATTTACAAAGAAATATACCGCCATTTCGAGCAAAGTCGTCCAGACGGCGGGCAAAATCACATTCCATATCAAACGGAATCTTCCGATGCCGAGACTCGCCCCCACGTCCTCCAAATTATGATTGAGTTTGGAAAGCGTATTATACATCATGAGATACGGCGAGGAAAAAAAGTGAACACTGTTAACCAGCACTACTATCAGAATCGTACCGTAAAAAGCCGTACCGTGAAAAAATATTACGTATGAAAGTCCGAGTACGATCCCCGGAATCGCCATACTCAACATGGATACAAGATGCAGTACTTTACTCGGTTTTCCCTTAATTCTCGCCGTGGTATAAGCGCATAAAAACGAAATAACCGTTCCGAACAACGCCACCAAAAAAGCGTATAAGACGGAATACCCCAAAAACTCCCCCGCCCCCCGTTGAAAGGTGTTAACGATATGTTGCCATGTAAACGCGGTATTGACGGGATATTTCGTCTCGAATACCATCGTGCAGAACGCAATAATCGGGGCAAGCACGAACAGCGACAGCAAGATACAAAACAAATAGGCAATAACTTTTACCCATATTTTGCCCTGCTGTTCTATTTTTTCGACCGCAAAATTATTCTGACCGTGTTCGGGATTGAGCAGATCCACAACGAACGCCAGAACAGCGGGAATGAGCAGAAAAATTCCGACAACGCTTCCCAGATTGTAGTTCATGCCCGCAACCGTTTTTTCATACATCAGAACGGAAAGCGTCTTCATTTTCCCGCCGATCGCAAGCGGCACGCCGTAGTCGGTGATCACCATGGTGAACACGGCAAAAAACGCGGATAGCAACGTTTTTTTCATATAGGGCAACGTAATTTTAAGCGTGCGCCGCCATGCGGGGATCCCCAAAATCGCCGCCGCTTTATGGGGCAATCCGTCCTCATAGCGCATGATGGACGAAATCATTAAAAAGGCTACCGGAAACGAATATAACAACGAACCGAATACGATACCCCAAAAGCCGTAAATGTAACTGGTGGCATGAAACCAATTCGTCACCATACCGTTTCTGCCGAACAGCGCGACAAGCCCGAACGCATGAGAGATGGACGGAATCAGCATGGGAACCGCAAATAAGATAGAAAACAGTGATTTACATTTGATTTTCGTACGTTCCAGACAGTACGCCGCCATGCTTGCAAGCACCACCGAAAAGATTGCGGCTACGAGTGCGGTCAGCAAAGAATTCCCCACTGCGGGTCCGAATTGCGACGAAGACACCAATTCCCGAAAACCGTCCGCAGTGATATTGCAAAACATGGAAATAACGGGCGCAATGACGCACACAACAAAAAAGAGCGCAAAGCAGATATGCGGAATATATTTTTGCCAACCCTTCAACCCCGTACGGGAAAACCGTTTTTTTCTTTTTGTAGCCTTTGCTTCCATGTTACTTCACCGAAATAAAATTGGCAAGAGAATCCGCTTTTGCCCGTAAATTGTCCAACACGAACGACCGTATATAATCGTTTGCGGGATTTTTGAAAATATTTTCGGGAGTATCCAACTGACCGATTTCTCCCTGTTGCATAATCATGATTCGGTCGGAGAGCGCGAACGCTTCCTCCTGATCGTGCGTCACATAGATCATCGTCGTGCCGAACGTCTTTTGCAGGCGTTTGAGTTCTGCCCGAAGCGAAATGCGCGTTGCCACGTCAAGCGCGGACATCGGTTCATCGAGAAGTACGACGTCGGGTTTCAGCACAAGCGTACGGGCAATGGCGACCCGCTGCTGTTGTCCGCCCGAAAGAGCACGGGGATATTTTTTCAGATGTTCGCTCAATCCCACCGCTTCTATCATTTCGAGCGCGGTCTGGCGGGCAGACGCTTTTGTATCCTTATGTATTTTTAACGCGTACTCTACGTTTTGCAACACCGTCATATTCTCAAACAGCGCGTAATTCTGAAAAACGATCCCCATGCCGCGCTTATCGGGGCGGGCATACGTAATATCTTCTCCGCGTTTGAGAATTTCGCCCGTGTCCGGTTTGAGCAGTCCCATTAAAATACGGAGCAACGTTGTTTTTCCGCAACCGGAAGATCCGAGAATAGAAAGGAATTCCCCCTCTTTCACCGAGAAAGAAACTCCTTTCAATACGTCGTTCTCTTTATATCCCTTGGATATATTTTGGATCGTGAGAATATCCTCGCTCAGTAATCCCATTTTTTAAGCAAACGCTCCTTTTCCGCAAGAGTATCTCCGCTCATATTGCCGTATTTTACGTTTGCGGGAAAACCGGATACAACGGGCACAAAGTCCTGAAAGATCTGATCGGGGAAATAGCGCTGATTATTCTCTTTGCAAAGCACGGTGGAAAGATAATTAAAAACTTCCATTACCGCGCCGTCCAACTTGTCCACGCTCTTTTTCATCACTGCGTTGCCGTACATACTGTAAGGCGCGCCTTCCTCAAAGAATACGATCTCCAATTCCGCCCCTGCTTTTATTTCGGTCACAGCCTGACTGATCATGCCGAGACCGACTCCGACCTCTCCCTGCATCAACGCATTGACGGGACCGGAACCCGAAGAAGTAAAACTCAAAACGTTTTGCGCTAATCCGTCAAAATAGGAAAACGCTTCGTCCTCTCCCCATTCGTTTACCAGCTGTTTCAAGAACATGTAGCCCGTACCGCTCGAAGCGGGGCTGGGCATGGAAATCAGATTTTTATATTCTGCTTTCAATAAATTGGAATAAGACGTAGGGACCGCCGCGCCGTTCTCTTCCAAAACTTTTTTGTTGAGAATAATGCAACCGCCATTTTTCAATTCGGGCGTATATTTATGACTTTCGGGAACGATTTCAGGCAAGAATACGGAATAATCGAATTCGGTAAGCTCTGCAAAATATTCCTCGCATTTACTCAGATAACCGTACTCTTCCGAACAAATAATATCTGCAACGCAGGCGTCCCCCGTGGCAATAATATTGTTCGCTATGGTGCTGCTGTTCAAATATTCCAGCTGAATGTTATAATCGGGGAACTGCTTTTTCAGCTCGGACAGGTAATAATTGTTCTTATAATCCTCACCGCTTGTCCAAATGACGATCTTTTCTCCTCCGCAGCCCGCAAGCGACAGCGCGGAAACCGCCATTACCGCACTCATAGCGGCGATTGCAACTTTTTTCATTTTCATTTTTTTATCCTCACTTTTTGATTTTTTATTCAATCGATTTTATTTTTCTTGTACCCGTTATACGTCGTAACTGCTGTCAATTTTTTTCAACTCGCGGAAGGTATCGATTTCCGTCACGTCTTCGCTTTTGCAGGGGCGAATTTCCACCTTGTACTTTCCCTTGCATATGACAAAGGGAACCTGATCCCAATACAGCTCCTTGCCGCCCGGCATTTCATAAGCCGTTTTAACGTCCTCCGCAAGCCGCGTACCGTCCTCTCTGCTCCAATAAGAAATCCCGACTTCCTGATAGCACTCCACGCCTCCGACAATCTGTTCCGCAATCACGTTCCCCTTTACGGTAAAGCACCAATCGTCCGTTTTCTTTACGGGTATCCCTAAAAAATTAGAAGAATACTGATAAGGCTTGATTAATTGCGGATTAGACAACAACAAATCCGCTTCAAGCACGTAAGAATCGGCAAGCAATTCCCGTGCATACATGACGGAAGAAATATTATTGGCTTCGTTATAAGACGGGTTTTCGATAAAATGAAGCATCGGATATTTATACAGTAGCTGATCGAACTGCTCTGCGAGATATCCGCGCACAATATATATTTCCTTGATTCCCGCCGCAAGTACCGCGTTTATCAACGTATCGATAATGCGCGTTCCCTTTACTCGCACCAACGGCTTGGGCGTATTTAACGTGACGGGAACGAGTCTGCTTCCGAACCCCGCCGCCACAAATACCGCACGCCTGACGCGGTATGGCTCCAATGCAGACATCCCCGCCTCCGTGATCGCCCCGTCCGCCAGATAACCTAAATCATTCAGATCTTTTACGATACGGTTGACCGTACCCAAGGAAAGCTCCGTTTTTTCGCAAAGCTCACGTTGGGTATAATTGTTTCCGCCCAAAAACGCACACAGTACGTCAAACTGTTTTCTCGCAAGCGTCTTTTCCATTCTTTATTACTCCGACTCAACGTTTGTTCTAATTTTATAAAATGAAATCGATATTTGAACAAGCAAGTCCTATTATAGCAGGCATTTTCGGAAATTGCAACTAAAAACAGCATTTTTTCATGAATGTTTTGAACAAATGTACAGTTTTAATTTGTTATAACATACGACAATTTTAATTTCCCGCGTTGCGGTCAATCAAATCTTGCACGAGGATTGAGTTCTGCCGGACTGCACCAATCGATATGATACTTCTCTTTCAGAATGTCTTTCTTTATCCACCAATATATATGGCAACGTCCGATCCATGGTTCAGGACAACCATAACTTTTTTTATACTCAACATATCTTTGATATTCCGCTTCGACTTCATTTTCGAGATTTCTGCGAATCAGACGATATTTGAGAGAACGTTCTACGCGGTCGTATTTCACCCCATCTTTTATGTATGTTTTATAATGCGTTTTTATATTCGGAACCATTTCAATATTCCCTTCTGTTTTATTGAATATTTTTTTCGGCAAGTCAGTCTCCGAAAATCTGCTTTTTTAACTGCCTGTAATAATAATCGTTTGTGTTGCCGATCTCATAACAGATTTGCTCGTAGACCCGAATGATTTTTGTATCGCCCGTCTCTTTGACTGCTTCCAGATTCGCTTCGGCTATTTTTAACGCGCGTTGCCGCCCCATAAGCCGATCCGACCTGATAAGACGTTCCAAATGATCCATTACTGTCAAATCGAATTCCTCTTCGTTCTCCCATGAGGAATGAACGGGTTCTTCCTCCCCCGAACCTACCGTGTTATTATTTTTCAAGGACAAATTAATAAATTGATCATTCTCTCTGTTTTTCTTTCCATCTCCGTCGTCATCACCCAAATGAGCGCGCATATATTTTTCAAATGCGGCGAAATCCTCATCCCCGTCGCTTTCGTCGTCATCCTCCTCATCGTCCAAATCCGCTTGCAGTCTTTTCATCAGTTCTTTTCTACGCGCTTCAAAATACGCGTTGTATTTCTCCTGAGGCGACTTTTTATCATCGGTTTCCTTCTGCGCATCGATTTCATACATTTTTTGAAGAAGCTCCTTTCTGCAGCGTTCAAGGTCAGCGATTTTTTCAGACAAGTTGTCTCCTGCTTTATCAACGTAATTGAATTTTACGCCGGATTCATAAACCAGCGTGCCGTTTGCAATCAGTTCATCCACAATCTTTCTCATCTCTCTGTAAGTGATTCCGAATTTTTTTTGTAAAGCGGGAATCTCCGCTCCGTGATTTTGTTTGATATAATCAAGAATTTTTTCTTTCATTTCAATCGTCTCCATCAAAAAAACTTCTTCTTTTTCTGTCCTTCGGCAAAACATATGTATACCGCTTGTCAAAAGGATTTACGTTGCAACGATAATCCTTTTCCGATGCGAGTTTTAAGTCCTTAAACTCGTCGCACAGATAATAGCGTTCCAACTTGGAAAACATTATATAACCGCTGTTCGCTTCGGTGATAATGCACTCGCCCGGATGAAAATGCAACAGCATGCTTTTCGGTACGAGCGGGATCGTCTCAATATGATAGGTGTCGATGTCTGCCCCCTTCCCGTTCAACGCGCTTAGCGGAGAAATGCGGGTTCTCTGTCCGCATTCTTTTGAAAACGCTTCCAGCGTACTCGGATTGTTGCTCCCGAAAAAAACGTGAACGTTCAGATTGTCCCGTATGATCTCGGCAACTGACGCCCCGTAAACGCTGTTAAGCTGAGCATACGACTGAATGATCAGAATAAAGAAAATATTGCGACCCGCGCACGCTGAAATCGTCGTCTCGAAGTCTTTCAAAGCGGGAAAATTGCCGAACTCGTCAAGGATAAAATAGACGGGAGCGTCCAGCTTGCCGTTCGGTTTATCGTTCGCCTGTCTAATCAGAAATTGATACGCGTCCTGAACAAATAAGCTGATCACCTCATAGTGCGCTCTGAGCTCGTCGCGGTAGTCAATAAAGATTGCGATCGGTCCGTCGGCGATCTTGGATATTTCAAACGAATTGCAGCTCGTAATGAGGCGCATCGCCACTTCATTGAACACCGAAAGTTTCGTCATCAACGATCCCATGATGCATTTACGGGTAGGACGCCCGTTTTCGATCAGGGTG
>CAJUCM010000011.1:39632-42817 GCA_910585235.1 uncultured Christensenella sp. | reverse complement strand
AACATATGCGCGGGAATTTTCGTCACGGTCGGTAAAATAACCGTTGTCGTTATAATGCGTTTCGTCGCCGTCCTTGAACGTCGCTATGATCGACAAAATCGTGTTGAACGAGTAGGTGTCCTCGGTGATCGGATTTTTGCACGTCTTCGGATCGCTGTCCTCCAACATCGCCCAAAGAAATGCTTTGAGAACGTCACGCGCCGAATCCTCCCAATAGGGGTCGTTCTCCTTTTTGGTCTCGATGAACATGAGCGCCACATTGTCGATGTCGTTTCCGACTTCCCCCATAAGAAGATCCGTGGCGCGCCGAATATCCTCGTCGAGCTCGCTCTGACTCTCGTACACGCGCCCGCGGAATCGATTCCTCGGACCGTTTTTTGTGTCGACGACGCTCACCTCGTCGATGACCGTTTCGATCGACTTATATTTGCGGAAGATAGGGGTCAGCATATTCCAGCATTCGGAATGCAGGTAATCGCGGAAGTTGAGAAGTATCACCCTGTATCCCGCCGTACGGAGCGTCTCAGAGGTATAACGGTAAATTTCGCCCTTGGGGTCGGAAATAATCATGCTCCTCTTGATCTTTTGACGCGCAAAGGACAATATCGTGGGGATCACGTACGAGGTCGTTTTGCCGAGCCGCGTGGCGGCGATCACCCCGACGTGATTCTCCTGCTCCGTGTAGGTCTGCATGAGCTTTCCGCCGACGTGCCAATTGGCTTTCAGAACGCCCGATACGGCGCGCCCGCCGATCTCGTCATACGCCACGGTGTTGGGCAGATCGACGGCATCCTTGTAATGGATAAACCTTGTATTTTCATACCCGTTCAGAAGTTCATTTGTTTCGTTCATTTATATCACCTCCGAAGCCCATTCTCGGTCCTTCGTCGTTCGGCAAATATTCTTGCAGAATTTCGCGCGACAAAACGATTTCCGCACCTTTCTCGCGGAGGGTGCGCACCGCCGAATCGATGAGCTTTTCCGCAGTATCGACGTCGAACCCGTGCAACACGTCTTCCAGCGCGTCGTTGAGCCTCACTCTTCCCGTTCCGTAAAGCTTTCTCTTGGTTTTAAGAATATCGTACACGGCTATCGGAAATTCTTCCGCCGAAACCGCGGCAAGCTCGATCACGTCGCAATAGGGCTTTAATCGCGCCGCATTTTGCCTATCGCAAAAGCAAATCGGCAGCACCGTGCCCAATTTCAGAGTGAAGCAGGGACTGTTCAAGTGAAATCTTGAGCGTCTCCCGCTTTGCAGAATGCACTTTACGGCTTCGGTCTGTTTTTCCGAAATGCTCCCGCAAAAAAAGAGGAGCAGGCGGTTGTCCTTATCCTCGTCCAGACAGCGGATAAAAACGTTGTTCGGCGTAGGATCGAGATCGTATTCGGTCAGCTCTTTCACGTCGATCCTCTCCGTATGAACGTCGGGCGACGGCGCGGAGACAGCTCTTGCGTACAGATTCAGCAAGTACTCGGAATCCGAACACAGACAGAGCGGTCTATATGCGAGCATTTCTCTGCGATCGCTGTTTTGAAGTGCGCGCACGACCGCCGCAATCTCCGCGTTCCTTCTCAACGGAATTTCCTGCACGGCACAAACGTCGAACGCCGTGATATTCCTGTCGGATAATTTCAATGGCAGATCGCCGATCACGGAGAGCTGTTCCTTATTGTGCGAAAATATCGCCTTTTCTTTGTCCTTGAAGACGAGCGCCTTGCTACGCAAGATCCTTGCATATTTCGGATCATAAATCTCGCGTTTGAGAACGCCCGAATTAAATGCCTTAGATAAGAGCTCTACCTCCTCATATTTCGATTCGGCGGCGACACCGTACGCTTTCACCGCCGCCGCGTACAGCGCAGAGAAGGGCGTTTCCTCGGTTACCTGACGAAGGCGCGCTATATTATAGGCTCGTAGTTCCGTGCGATAATGCAATAGCGCGAGGATGCTGAAAGCGTCGTTCCAATCCGCCGCCTTTATGAGCTTTTTGAGACCCGATTTTTCGTTTTTGTCAAGAAAGATTCCCTCGCACTGCAAAATGCCCATAATCTGCAAAGCGCGCACCGTTCCGCCCGTCACCGCCGCCGAAAGATACTCGTAAATCACGTTCGCCGACGCGTCCGTTTCGGGCGTCAGGCGGTATGCCTGCGCGTCTAAAACAGCGTTCCCCTTGATCCGCACGACTTCTTCCAAATCGGCGTCGGACTCGTCATACGTTCCGAGCAGCCGCGAATACTTCCGCAAACGTTGATGCCGAAAAAAATCTTTGTCCGTCGCAATTTGTTTTGCCGCCTCGTTCTCCGCCAGAGCATACAGCCCGTCGGCTTCCCCCGCGGGGATCAGGCAGATTCTGCCCAGCGCGTCGAATAACGCTCTTCCGTCCGTCAGATACTTGCCGATGATTGCCTGAACTAAAAAGTACTCCGATAAAAACATTTCAACCGTTGCGTTTAACATATTTTCTTCTCCTTTCACCGATACCGCCAGTATAAATGAATAAAAGAAAAAAAGGTAACTTTCAAAGTTACCTTGAATATTTTTCGGTTATCGGTTCATACGGAAATCCAACCGATCCTCCCGCGACCGCTCGCCGAGCGGCGGAGCACCGTACTCCGCCAAGCAATAATTGACTTCGTCAATGTCGTAAATCCCGTAGTCGATAAAGAATCGAATCGTTCTGTCTATAATATCCGTCTTTCCCAAATAATATCCCGCGCTCTTATATAATTCTTTCGCTTCTTCAAGATTCAATTTTAACCCAATCGCAAACGCCGCAACCGTTCCGCGCGACGGCAAGCTCGGTATTTTCGGCTTTTTATTTGTCTTTCTGGAAAATACCGATTTTGATACGCCCGCCGCCTTGTATGCGTCGGAATCCTTTACAATACCTTTCTTCTCAATCAACTCCGTAAGCAAATAGCGAAACTCTTTCCCCTTTTTCAGCATTCCCTGATATTCTTCAAATTTCGGTTTTAACGAATCGCCCGGATCGCCAAACAAATGATTTTCTTCAACAGTTTCCAAAAGATTATTCTTGAACAGGTCAACTTGCTTGCTTTCGTCCTTTGTTGCGCCAACCAAATATAAACCGAAGTTGAGCGGTATATTTGAAGTATCATAAAGCTCGGCAACCACTTCAATAATTACATTGGTTATATACGAGCAGTTGCAGTCCTCTTTAACA
>CAJUCM010000011.1:0-39622 GCA_910585235.1 uncultured Christensenella sp. | reverse complement strand
GCCTTTTTGAGGGCGTCGGAACATTCTGCCGCAATCTGTTCCTCATAGTTTTCCGCCACCGTTGTAATTTGACTTTCAAATAACGCAACCCCTTGCAACTTGTAATTGGATTTGACTAAATGTATTTGCATAAATCGATCTCCCCATAATTAGCGTTCGTTATCATACCATTTGAGTCCCGTCTTTACATTCTAAGACCAGCGTAGAGCGCGAAAATATATCTGTATTCCAATAATGTCCTCTTTCAATTTTTTTCCACTGTTCCAAAGTGCCTTCAAATTTAATCTTTTTCAGATTTCTACAGTATGCAAAAACGTAATCACCCATTGCTGTTACACTGTTGGGCATGGTAACGCTTGTCAAGGATGCGCAATCATAAAATGCTTTTTTACCGATGGTTTGTACTCCGTAAGGAATTATAACCTCTTCTAAACCGGTATCACAAAAAGATTCCCCTGCAATACTGCGTATGGTATCCGGTATTTTTATTTCACGCAAACCCTTGCAGTAACTAAAAGCCTTGGCGCTAATTGAGGTCACGCTACCGTCCTCAGGAACTATACTATTTTTGCAGCCTAAGATAAGCTTTTTATTAGCTTTACAAATCAAACAATTATTAATGCCTGCAAACTTTTGGTTATCCGGATGAACCTTTATTGATGTTATTTCATGGTTGTTAAATGCATCACTGCCAATAAATTTAACTCCGCTTCCTATATAAACATCCGTTACATTAGAACAACCAGAAAACGCACAGCCTTCAATTCTTTCTACACTATTCGGGAGTATTATACTTTTAAGCGAACTGCAATTTTGAAATGTCCCGTATCCTATTTTCGTTACGCCGTCTGGAATCGTAATACTCGTAAGCGAACGACATAAGGCGAATGCCCTCAATCCGATACTTAGCACACTGTTTGGAATTGTAATATCCGTAAGCGAATTGCAACCATAGAATGCCGTGTTTCCGATACTCGTTACGCCATTGGGAATCGTAATACCCGTAAGCGAACGGCATAAGGCGAATGCATTGTCTCCAATTCTCGTTACACCGTCGGGAATCGTAATATTCGTAAGCGAGCTGCAATCCTTGAACGCATACTCTCCGATACTCGTCACGCTGTCGGGAATCGTGATATCCGTAAGCGAGCTGCAACCCTCGAACGCTTTATTCGCAATGCCCTTTGTTCCGCTTTCTATACTTGCATTTGTTACGGTTTTGCCGCATCCGATTACCCACTTATCTACATACTGTACTTCATTTATCGTCTGTATTATGCCCGTGCAACTGTTGAATGCATTGCGTCCGATCCATGTTACACTGTCAGGAATCGCGATATTCGTAAGCGAACTGCAACCGCTGAATGCATCCACTCCGATACTCGTCACGCTGTCGGGAATCGTGATATTCGTAAGCGAGCTGCAATCCTTGAACGCATTGACTCCAATACTTTTTACGCCGTCGGAAATCGTAATACTTGTAAGCAAACTGCAACCCTTGAACGCATCAATCCCTATATTATTTCCGGTTACTATCACTTCTTTTAATTTATCTTTCGTCAAAAAATGAATAAAGTTTGACGGTATCACAACTTTTTTTATCAGGCAATCTTCAAAAACGTGAAATCCGATTTCAGTTAAATTTTTTGAAACGACTAAATCCTCTAAATTGATGCAACCGGCAAAAGCACCGTTTTTAATTTGTTTTACGCTATTCGGCATAATCAGCTTTTTCAAACTATTACATCCCGAAAAAGCGTAAGCTCCTATTTCTTTTATCTCATTCGGAATATTTACTTCTATTTCATTCCCTACATATTTTTTCAAAATGTTTTTTTCAATTATAAAATTACTCGACGGCGAAACGTCGGTATTTTTATTTTGTAAATTTCCTTTATCCTTTTCAATTTTAGATAATTTGATTTTCAACTGCTCAATACTCTTATCTTTTTCCTTCAACTGTTCCTTCTTCTTTTCCAACGCTTCTGTTAATTTATTTTTGTCGTGTCCCTCCTTTTCAATTAACCTGTTTAGATATGTAACCGGATCTACAATACTGCCTTTGCACCGCAAACATGAAACACCTTGCGTATCAAACGAATATCTTTCGCCGCAATTCGAACAATATTTATAATTAGGCATTATGTAATTTTTAGCATCGTTCAGTCTTTTCTTCAATAACTTAATTAAGTCATCTACTCCCCTATTTCTGTCATAATCTTCAAATTGAAGCCTATGGGGAAGATTAATAGCTTTATCTTTGAAAACAATGATTATATTCTCTTCTGATTCTCCTCGTTCTCTCAGTAAATAACGAAACCGTGAATACTCATTTTTGACCCACGCGGTATGTAAATAATCTTCGTTACTACATATCAAAATCATAACTTTTGCCGTAGATAACGCATATTGTATTTGAGCGTTATAATATGCCGTGCCCTTTGAAATGTCCTTGCAATCCATTTCGGAGCAGAAAGTTGTTATCTCTTCATTATTATTTAGCCGGTCGTAAAGTCCGCTATTTTTTAACCAAACGCAATCTTCGGTATTATTACCTGTATCATTGGTTTCGGATACTTTAAGGCATATAAAACAGTCGTATTTTTTGTTTTTATTTTGTAGATCTCGATAACTTTTCAATGTAGCGTCTATTTCTTTGACAAACGGTTCAACAACATTCTTTCCCCCGTTAAAATATTGGATTGCATTTTTATAATTTACATTTTCCTTAAAATTTTCATAATACTGATAGCAAATAGGTAAAACCGTATCCCTTGAATAATCCCATATCGGTTGTATTTTACATTCAGCCAAAGCCAAGCAGAAGTATGCTTCGGCACGCAAATCTTCAGTACCGGCATCAATTACCCTTTGAAAATTGATTCTTGCTTCATCAAATTTTGCAGTAAGCAGACATTCCTTGCCCGTTTGAAATTCAATATTCCTATTATCCGTAATTTTCTTTATGATTACATTCGATATATTATTATTTTCCCACGAATATCTATCCGCAAGTCTTAAAAAACAATCTTCGATTTTTACAACAGTGTTTGATAAACTTGCGTAGTCTTTTTTAATTTCTTCGACAAACGTTGTATGCTCATCCCGCAATTCTATAATTTTATTTTCAATACAGTTTTTTAACCTCTCTAATGTAAAATCAAAATTTGCTTTGATATCACAAACCGCGCCACAAAACTTTTGATCTATCGCTTTTTTAATAGCATTGCTTTCATCACGCATGGCTGTTGCATTCTCGCCAATCACTGTTATAACCTCGTTCTTCAAAATAGTTAACATGGAATCCAACTTTTCTTCATCTATGCCTGTTTTATTTACTATTTGGCTCATATCAACGACTTTTGAAAACCAGCTCGCTACATTTCTATTGCTTTCGCTTTTACTTTTCATTTTTAAAATCCTCATTCTCTTGGTCATCAAACTTTTGGCTTACTCTACTGTTATCGATGACTTTTGAAAACCAGCTCGCATAATTACGGTTAACATTCTTGTTAATAATCAAAGTAAACTTTTCCGTCTGCCCGGTTTCTCGTGCAGCCCGTGCGGCAGATTGCAATTCGCTTTTCTTTAAATCTTCTTTACGCTCCCAAATAAATCCCACTGCGCCAATTGAGAAATCCAAGGTGCCGAAAGCACTTGCTATTTTTCCGAATAAGCCATCACAATAATTTTCACCGTAAACAAAATTTAGAACAGTAAACACAAGTGCGCACGCCGCCAATATCCCTATAATAGAAAGAAAACAATTTAATACCAGCCTTTTGGTTTTGTTCATTGTTTCGATCGTTGTATGCTCAACTTCACTGATTTTTTCTTTAAGTTTATCGATAATCACTTTCAATATGTCGCCGTCTAACCGTGAGACTGAATCGCTTAAATATCTTTCTATTTCGGGAATATTTTTTGCGACATCAAAATCAGGCAACGCTTCTAAAAGACTACAAATATGATCTATCTGCTCTTTTTTTGTTTCGTCGGTCTCCTCAACTTTTCTTACATATAACTTATTCAAAATTTTTTCTGTCGTCATACGCTTACTCCCCCCTCAAATACTTAATTGCTTTGTCCGTCAACGATCTGCCTCTACCGGTAACGTTTACAAAACTGATTTTAATAAGATAAGGTTCGTATTCGGAAAGATATTTTTTCGGATCGAGACCGACGCGTGCGGAAAGCGTTTCCGCTCCGATTGCGCCGCTCGGATCTTCTGCAATGACGCGTAAAATTTCAAGATCTTTCTGCTCTAAACCGATCGCGTCGATCCCTCTTTCTTCAAAATATTTCTTAACGACACCTAAATCGATATTTGTAGAAACGCGCTGTCCGTTGTCGTCGTAAAGCGCGGTATCCAATCCGTCCACAAAAGAATTGACGTAACGGATCGAACCGCGACTACGCGGAATGCAAGCATCGATCGCCTCTTCGGTAACCGTAAGCCCTTTTGATGCAATCTTGTTCCGATAAATGCGTTTTAGTTCGTCTGGCGTGTAGTCCACCATATGGAATTTCAGTCGCAGACATCTGTCCTTGATGGTGGAAAGCACTTTATCGTCGTCGGTCGTTGCCGCGATAAACGTAAAATTATCAATGGGAATACGTTTGACTACGCCGTTTACGTCGGGCGGCGATACATACACGCGACTGTTCAGCAACGTTAAAAGGCTCGATTGAAGCTCATCGGTAAGCATATGTATTTCGTCGAAAGCAATGACGACTGGCTCGTTTTCGCGCGCGACTTTCATCAAAAAATTTTGTAATGCTTTTAACGATTGCTGACTGTTCCGATACTGCGAACAATCCATCCATTCAAATCTTACACCCAAAGCCTTTGCAATCAGTTGCATCAAAGTTGACTTACCCAAACCGGGGTTGCCGAACAGCAAAATGTTATCGAGATATTTTTTGCCCTGCGCTTTTGCTATGGCGATTTCTTTCAGAAGCGTTTTGACGATGTGCTGTTGACCGATAAAACCCTCTAACGTGTCGGGCGCAAAAGTAGGCTCAGCATTCCCACTGCTAACAGGTGTAACGGATACGGGTTCAGCGGGAACTTCCGTCTCCTCTGGTGTTGAGGGAACGACGGGATCGACGGACTTGTCCGTTTTAGGCGCTTCGTTCGGTTCTGTCGGTTTATTGTGTTTGGGAATTTCCGACGCAACGATTCCGCCAAGATCGATTTTACCTGCGGGTTGCGCATAATGCACGGGCGGCACTGCAACGTCTCCCTTTCCGCTTAAAATATCGCCAAACGACGGAATATCGAGATCGTTGATCAAACCGAAAAATTTCTGAACGCGCCTGTCGCCCAATCCCTCTTTGCGGATAATTTCGATATATCCGCCAAAAATTTCCTGCCAGTAGCTCAGTTTTGCCTTGGTTACGATACTGTCGCCGTTATTGAGCGAATACTGCTCGGCAAAAAGCCGAAATAAATCGTCAAGTCCCGCAAGCGTTGCTTCTTTGTTGTTTGCGCGCGCCGCATACAGCGCAACCCTGTACTTTTCCCTGAATTTATCCGCAAAGTTCATTGATTTTCTCCTTTTTGTTTTTCTATCTGACCGTCAGTGCAATAAACGACGTAATCTCTCGTATGGTAATCCCAACTTGTATCTTTGTTGATTGAATCCCATTGCGCTTTCGTTCCGCCATATGTAATTTCAAATAAAGATTTGCACTCCTTAAATGCATTACTACCTATACTTTTCACACTGTTTGGTATCGTAATATTTGTAAGGGAATCACAATCTTCAAACATTAAATATTCTATACTCGTCACACCGTTCGGAATTATAATATTTGTGAGAGAATCACAATCTTTAAACGTCTGTCCGCCGATACTATTCACACTATCCGGTATCGTAATACTTTTAAGAGCCTCGCAATGACTGAACGCAGCCACTCCAATACTTGTTACGCTATCTGGGATCATAATACTTACGAGAGAATCGCATGACCAAAACGCATACTCTCCGATACTCGTTACACTGTTCGGTATTGTAATGCTTGTAAGTTCATTGCAGTTCTGGAACGCATTCGCACCGATTATCGTCACCGAGCCGTCCTCAGGGATCATGCTTGTTTTGCAACCGCGGATTAAAATTTTACTTTCCGTTTCGATCAAACAGTTCCCCGCAGAATGATATTTTGTATTCCCTTCTGTTACAGTAATACTGGCAAGATTACTGCAATAATCGAATGCTCTCCCACCAATACTCGTTACATTGCTACCAATTGTAATGGTTGTAAGAGCATAACAGGATGAAAACGCACTTTCTCCGATACTTGTCACGCTGTCCGGAATAATTATACTATATATCTTGCTATTATAATGACCTCCGACACATTCATCAATTCCGATTCCCGTAACGATTTTTCCGTCAAGTTCCGAAGGAATCACGATATCCCCTTTAATCCGGCAAGATATTTTTGTAATCGTAACCGTCCCGTCTTTGTTCACGTCATACTCGTACGAAATATCGTAAAAAGATACACTTCCCATGATGTTCAGTACAATACCATGCAAAAGAATTACAAGCAATCCAATTAAACCATAAAGTTTATCTCCAAATCCAACTACACTGAAAATAAATATACATAAAAATACATAAATGACCAATAAGCAATACATTAGCCATGAAATAAACGTAAGAAAATAAGCAGTTAAAAATGCGACACTTAGTACCTCTCCAATACAACCAAATATAAAGAGCATAAAGCCGTTATCAAGCCATAATGCATAACCGAAAACACCTTTATGTGTATATTGAGATTTGGAAAAAATCCAACAAGGAATTGCAAGTAAAATTCCGCATCCCGAAATCACTAAACCGCTTAAAATTAAACTTTCGTTGCGAATCTCAAAGCTCAGTACTCCCAATACAATTGCGGCAATAGAGAAAACCGAAAAAGCCACAAGACTACAATCAGATAAAATCCGCACTTTTTTCGATGCAAGTCGCTTCGGTTTCGCATCCTGTTCAGGAACGGACTCCGCGCTTTGTTCAGCATCAGATTTTGCAGCTTGCTCTATGTTTTCTTCTGTGTCTTTCTTTGCGTCGCCTTTTATATTTGTTTTTGAATCGGCTTCCTGTTTTATTTCGTCGTCTTTCTTTTTCGCTTGCGTGTCGGCATCGTCTGACTTTCGGACGTTACTGTTTCCCGATGACGCACTGCTTTGCGGATTCTCTTTTGATTGATTTGTGAATTCGTCTAATTTTTTTATAATTATTTCTGTATTGTCAAAAGTCGAATCTGTTGTTTTTTTAATTTCTTCCGTATCTTGTTTAATGTCTCGCGTAATCTCAATAATCCGATCAGCCTTTATGTTGAGTGTATCAAGGAGCTCTTTGTTTTTTTGATAATCATCCCGAATATCCGCCCTTAAAACTGCAATCTCTCGCGCTAAATTTTTAGACACTGTAGTTGTTATTTTTTCAACTATCTCATCAAAATTGAGGGAGCATTTTAATTCCCGTAACGATTGTTCTAATCTATCAATGCAGTTATTCTCCATAGCCGAAATCACTGCTTGGGTTACACTGTTGTAAACACGAGTTGTTAATATTTCTCTTATATCCGCTTTATAGCTATTGGAAAAAGCGTTAAATTTTTGAATAATCGCTTTGGAAATTATTTCTTCAACCTCTTCTTTTGTATATCCGATGTTATTATTATTGCCTTGTATATAAACGGCTCCGTCTTCAACACGCACTTTACTTTTATAATTGTTGCTTGCTCCGATTATCGCGTCCTGCTTCATGCTTTTATCTCCTCAAATTGTAATTGATTCCGCAAAAACATCCTCATTTTACCGTATTGTTGTTGCCTTGACTATATTTCGCTCCGGGTTTGACTATTACTTTTGACTTATAATTATTACCGTTACCCGCTATCAAAGTTTTAATATTAGCGGGCAAAAATAAAGTTACCTTACTTTCCGCATACTTTACCGACATCAGTTCTTCAAAAGAATACGCGCTGTTGTTATACTTTGAACGCAAACGCTTTTTATTTATGACGGCTATCACCACGGCAACAACTACGGCAACAATTTGCTGCCCGACCGTCCCGATGATGTAATATAACGTATCGGTATCCTTTCCAAAAATATTGGGTAATACCTTGAAACCTATCAAAAAAGCAAAAATCAATGAAATTGCACCAACAATGCCCTGCACTATGGTAGTTGCCCATTGCGCCGCTTCTCCGTCGATTTTATTTTTGTGCGTACACAAATATTGTTTGCAGCCGATACGGCGACACTCGGACAAGACTTCAAAATAAACATTTTCAGCCCATGTATTTTTGCACTCGGCGCTGCTCATATAGGGATCAGGAATTTTCTCCGTCACAAGCGTCTCTAAGCGGGGAGTAATTTCGTATCCCGTAATTCCGCTGATTTTGTTTAATTTTTTTATTGCAAGTTTAAGGTTTTGCTTCGCTTCGTCGGAAGCAGGATGCCCCTGATTCAAATCGATTTCTTTCAGTTTGTCTATTGCTTCTGCTACGGTCATAATTCACCTCTTACAAAATAATTTCATTCACGTCGCACCACTTTTTAAGAAGCTCGTCTATTTTGTCCATGGGCGTGGCGTTGGCGTAAGCGTCTGCCGTGACGTTTTGTACGGCAAGCGTTTTAGATTTGTTGATTCCGATACATTCCCCCTGTCGGTTAAAAACGGGCGCGCCCGAATCACCGGGATTAGACGGCGCGGTATGCACGAGATTTCCTTTATCGTTCTTCGTAAAACGAATGACCCCCAAAAAGGCTGAAAGTCCGTTACCAAAAGAATTGCCCATCACAAGGCAGTCTGCGCACGGCAAAATACGAGAATAGTCCGCAATCCGCTTAACGGCGGTAAATTCACCAACCTCTGCGGGATCAAAACTGCAAAACGCAACGTCCGCATTTTTATCAGAAAATAAAACGTTGAGTTTATAGCTCTTCGTTCGATCGGCAAAAGAAATTTTAATTTTCGGATAATATCCCTGTGCATCCTCGTCGAACACGACGTGATCGTTTGTGAGAAGATACCCGTTTTTTGAAATAATAAATCCTGTGCCGTTTGCGCATTGTCCCGAATTATAAACGGAAATCCCGACAACTGCATTTTTATTCCGTTCAAAAATTTCAGCGCCCCACCCTTGCGTTTTTGCCGACTCTTCAATCAGCCCCGCCATATCGATTTCTCCGTCCGCAGGGTTCGGTGATCCGATCGCTCTTTCTTCCTGCTTCTTCGGCGACCGCGCCTTATTTTGAGCTTGCAATGCCGTTAATCCGAAACTCTCCAAAACATAATTACTTATGCCTTTATCGTACAATTCTTGGCTCACTCTAATCCAACGATCCAAAAATGCTTTCGTCCTCACTTCTTCCAAAATACTATTAGCAGATTTCAGAGATTCCACCGCATGATTCAAAATGGCGAGAACATATGCTCTCGCCGCCTTGGGATTATTTTGTTTTACAAACTCTCTCGCATTGAAGTAGTAAGCAACAATCTGATCTTTGGCTACCATTTATTCTCTCCTTTTTAACGACGCAAGCAACTCTTCATAAGAAACGCCCATATCGTATGCCTTAAAACGTAACAACGTTTCAGGCGTCACGCCGTTGATATAGTTTTTCAACACCTTGTCGCAATCGGAAAGCGTGACCACCTCTCCCTTGGCTTGTCCGTCTCTCATGATATTGAGGACTTCTCTCCTTAACGGTTCGTTAGCAATTTGCTTCATAACCGCCTTAATGTCCGCACCTGCGTAACCGTCCAATCGACCGGCAAGATAATCGATTGTAACGTTCTCCGCATGCGGAAGTTTATTCAAATCGAGTTCGACAAATTTTTTTCGCGCATCTTCGTCGGGAAGCGGCACATATATTTGCGTTTCAAATCTTCCGCCGCGCTTTAATGCCGAATCGAGTTTCCAAGGCAAATTCGTCGCTGCCACTATGATCCTAAGCTGATTCGGTTTAGTGGTTTTCAGAAAACCGTCCATACATGTCAGCATCGTCGTAAGTATCGATTTGGTATGCCTTGAATCATCGCTGGAACGGTCGGAACAAATGCTGTCGATTTCATCGAGAAAGATAATGCAACGGTCAAGTTCCGCCGCCTGCGCGAAAATATCGCGCATATTTTTTTCCGCAACGCCGACGACGCTCGCCAAAACTTCGCTCGTCTGAACCACGGCTATTTTACAGTTGAGCGCGCCTGCAAGACACTTCACGATATGCGTCTTTCCCGTTCCGGGAGGACCATAAAGAAGAATCTGCGTGCCGAGCTGATTGCCTCTGAATTTATGATAAACTGTCTGAAATTCAGGACGAAGAGGCGCGACGACGTCAACCATGAAAGCGTCTTTTACTTCCTGCACGCCGATAATATTGGTAAAGTTTAGTTTTGGAACCTCATCCGAAAACCAATTTTTTTCGGAATAATAAGGATCGCCCACCATTTCACCGTCACCGCCCGAATGCGCAACGGGAACGAACGGCTGTTTGGCATAGCGGATAAGATGTTCGATAACGTTATTGCACTGTTTACGATAAGTATCTTTAAGCGTCATTGAGACATTGGGGTTAGCGCACTGCTCCAAGGCAATCCGCAACATATCGGCGCCAGCTTCGCAAACAGCGCCAATATCCTTTGCGTTTACCGCCTTATTAAACACGGCAACCTTATTATTAAAAATACCGATCATACTTGCCTCTGCCATGAATACACCTTACTTTTTCTTATTTTCTTCCGCAACGATTCCCGCATAATCAATATCGCCCGTTGCGGATATATCAAATCCGTCAGGCTTTGCAACGGTTTCAGGATTGATTTTACCTTTCACGCGCTCGATCATTGCCGCATATTCCGTTTTGAACTGATCGGATTCTTCGGCTTCGAACGTACCGTCAAGACGGCTAGCAAGCGTATTTTCTGCTTGCGGAGTCAAAACGCTGTCGAGAATATTATTGAGCTTGGATATTTCGTCCGCCGGTCTTTGCATATCTTTGAAAATTCTTTCAATACTTTTACCCAATTTATCAAAGTTGGGCGATTCGGACAACAATCCTTTGCATCCCGCAATCGCAACAGGAAGTGTTCCTAAATCAGACATCACCTGAGCCGTATAAGCACCAAGTTCCATATTGCCTTTTAAGGTCTGCAATTGTTCCGCCAAAGCATAAACGCCTATTTTTTGTTTAATAAGTTGCTTTGCCCTTTTGTCATCGCCGCGCATCGCCGCACGATCGATATGTTCGTCATATCTCGCTCCGAACTTTTGTAAATTGCGCGTAGATTTATCCAACGCGTCAAACGCAGCAATAATTTTTTCGTCATTGTTCATTTTTTTAGCCATTTTTTATCTCCTTTATTTTTCAAATATTAGGTTTTAATTTGCTTTTCGGTTGTTCGTCAGGAATAGCCGCTTCCACTTCACGGATCACCGCATTGATTTCTTCGACAGAAGGAAGTCCCCTTACTTTTCTAACGTTTGCTTCGTGTGCTTCCATATCATCGAGACTTTCTTCCAAAGCCCCGCTTTCACCTGTTGCTTTAAGTGCTTCTTCTGAAAGTTCTTTAAGCAATTCCACCGCCATATCACGGAGAACCGGCAAATTTTTCAAACTTCCCGCAGCAGACATCAATGCACCCTCTCTGATCGCTTTCCAAACAGCTTTATAATTGCCGGACGTAATTTCCCCCCAAGCAACTTCGATAGCCGACTTGAAAATCCGAATAATTGCCGTAAATTTTTCAATATTGCGATCTTTTGCAAGTTGTCCTGCTCGCGTTTCAACTTTTTTAGCACGCTCGTTTTTCAAACGATAATCATACAACCTTACAATATCCTCTAATAGAAAAAACTCGACATAAGCTTCCCGATCAAAAACAGATATGCGTTCGGGTAAATTTTTGATGGTTTCGTTTGCTTTCTTAACGCGCATTCTGTGTGACGTTATAAAAGTTGTTTTTGCCATATAATTCTCCTTTTTTATTATTATACTGATATAAAATATGACGATGGTTACTTCAGAATCAACCAAATGAGAAAATCAATAAATTCGTCTATTAAAATAATAGGTGACATTTTACAACAATATTTTACTATAATTTACAAAAAAACGCAAGAGATAAAATTAAATAATTAAATTTTTTTATAAGTGACGACATATGTTGTATTACGCCATTATTGACTTGAAGCCATTCCTTGTATTTCATTTAAAATCCTCCTGTTTTTATATTTTCACTTGTTTGAAATTAAAACATTTGACAACAAAAAAAGCAATGCCGTAATAACATCGCCTTTAATGTTAATAAACTGCTTAATTGAGTTATGTCGTCATTTTATAGTGTCCATAAAAAACTGTCACTATCCCCAAAAGAATGATTATATACAGTATCCACAGCATTTATTCACTAGATGAATTTTCATCTTCATCTTTCTTTTCAACCGCATCATCAACTAATACTTTTTTACTAAATTTAGTCTTTATCAACCGCAAACCTTGTCTAATACCATTAAGCAAAAATTTATCTCGTAAAATAAGTAAAGATATAAAATACAGCAAAATTCCAATTATTGTCAATACAATTAAGCTCCATATAGCGACAGGAAAAACAAATATTTTTAACAAATATAAAACAGCAAACATAATTACCGATGAAATAAGAGATTTAATTGAACTGCTAAAAAAGAATTTAGGGCTTAATAATTTCTTTTTAAACACATAAACTATTTGTAAAGTAATCCCTATTCCCTCAGCTATAACAGATGAAATTGCGGCACCAACAGATGCAAATTTCGGTATTAAAATCAAATTTAAAATTATATTAACTATAGCAGAAATTATTACAAAAATAATATAGACATTTTGTTTATCAATAGAAATCAAAAAAGCAACCCCAATAATGTTTGCCATACCAACAAACAAAATTAACGGAGCAAATATGTTCATCAGGAGTACCGATTTCATAAAATTTTCACCAAGATATACTGGTACTAATATATCTGAGATAGATAAAAAACCAAACATTAATGGTAATGCAAGAAGCCAAACAAATGAAACTGCATTATTAACAAGGCATTTTACATTATCCATATTATTTTCCGCATAAGCTTTTGAAATCCTCGGTATTAATACAACCGTCAATGCAGAAATAATAGTAATACTCATACGAATAATTTTTTCAGAATAATCATAATAACCATTTTCCGAAGCATTTCCGGTAAACCAGCCAATCATAGATTTATCAAGAATTGTATAAACCTGTATCGCAACAGTAGGAACAAAAAAAACAAGTATTGTTTTTAAATGTTTAAACGGTTTAAGATTTTTAACTCTGCATAAATACTTGGGTAAAAATAGCCACATACAGATATTTCCGAGCAAAACAAATCCACATTTTCCTATAACATAAATCCATAAATCTGATTGCTGTTTTACAAAGATAAAAATAAATGCAAAATCCAACAATTTAAAAACAAAACCAATTGCGGTTACTTTCCCAAAATCTTCTACTCCCTGGAAGAACCAAGTTAAATCAAATAACACATTGAAAATATTTAATCCAAAAATTAAAGCAATTAATAAATTATCGGATTGAAAACATAAATATATACTATAACCGCCTATAGCAATTATCGAAGCTAATAACCTTATTATAAAAATTTCCCAAAAAAGCCTACTTCTTTCTTCTACATTGTTTTGAACTTTACCGATTTCTCTTTGCGCATAAGTCGTGCTCCCTAATACCGCAACCAAGGTAAAATAAGAAACGATGGATTCGGAATAACTATAAACACCTATACCGTCTTCAAGTAATACTCTTGATAAATATGGAATAGATATTAAGGGAATAACTATCAATAACAATTGATATATTAAATTAAATATATAGTTTTTTTTAATACTTTTTCCCATTTGATTATTTAATGCAATATCTCACATCAGGCTCTGAATATCGCTTTCGGTCCATTTTTTCCACGCAAACATAAACATAAAATTTTTTGTATTCTGTTTCCCTATTGTCAACTAAATCCCTATATACTTTTCCACTCTTTTATCCATTCGAGATATTTATAACCCTCATCTTGCGTCGGCTCTAACATCATACCTTCTGCCCACTCGTTCCAAGCATTCACAATAACAAAATCATCATTTTGTATACTATCCATATACTTAAAAAATTTTTGCTTGTCCGGCGGCGTTATTATAAAACCTCTGTTTTCGTGACGAGGAGTATTATCCCATTCAAAAAAAACTCCGTGAGCCAACATCGAATCGTTATGCGGCTCATCTTTAATCATAATATTATATAATTTATTTCCATCATATTTATTTACATACCTTTTACTGCCACATTTAATTAGAAGCCTTTGTAGTTTTCTAGTCAAATTTGAAAATAAAAATTTCGCTTTGTGTCTGAACAAATAAGCTGAGGTATTCGGTTCGCGTAAGTTAATATATTGGGTCTGTTTACAAATAGATTGTTTCATATTTTTATCAGGTAAACAACCTATCGTTTCAACTATGCAAATCCCATCAAAACCACTTTCTCGACATCTTCTATCAAAATAATCAAACATCGCTAACTTTTCAGCGAAATGATTATCAAATATCATAAAAAGCGGCATATTACCTTTTTTTTCATATCTTTTATCTTTGAAAAATGGCAATAAATACTGAAAATGTTGCTCCCAATCTTCCTGATTTCCATATTCCATTTTAATCAATAATTCTTTTTTGTTTTTAGTAGCCTTATACCATGAATGGTTTGCCCAACAAAAGAAAAATGGTTGATTAATCTCTTTCCATAAAAGCAAGTTTTCAGCTGGTCTTTCGAGTAAAAGCTTACCTTTGAAATAATAATGATAATATATTAAGCCGTCAACACCATAGCTTTGCATCAGTTGAGTTTGAAACTCAACTGTTTTCCTATTAAGCAAATTATAGTAGTTATCATTTAAAGGAACGCGCGGTTGTTTATGTCCTTTAAAAAGAGGTTTGGAATTTTTTACCTTAGTCCACTCGGTAAACCCCTCTCCCCACCATTTATTATTTTCGGGTATTTCATGAAATTGAGGAAGAAACAATGCAAAAATTTTCATAATTTTAACTCCTGAATTTTTTCCATGTTATTTCCTTATTTTTTTATAAATAGTGTAAAGAATAACATACGACCTCAATAAATGCATTTTTAAAAATTTAATTGATAAACGGTCAACATTAGAGAAAATTTTTTTAGACGCTCTTACATTCTTCAATGCCAGCTTATAATTCCTATTCTCCGAAAATCGTTTCAATTCTTTTATTCTATCTTTTATTGAATAAGGTGAGTTCGGCAAGCATAAATTTTGAATACTGCGAAGATAAGTATTTACAAGCCGCTCAAAATAGCCGGCTTTTATTTCGGGATATTTGTTGCATAAATTATCTTTTATCCATTCATCAACATATTCCATATCCATATGCAAGCTATCTATATAACGTGAAGTCACTGAGCATGTATTCGCATAATAAACATATAATTCCTTAGGTAAAATATATATCTTTTCAGCACAGTCGACAGCTTGTAAAAAAAATAGATAATCCTCCGCAATTTTCATGCCAACGCGAAAATGAATTTCATTTTCGTCAAGCAGACTTTTTGCAAATAAACAACGCCATACATTTTCTCGAATACGCTTCTTATTCATCGATACCATTAGTTTTAATAGCTGGCTTTTGTTCACATTCCCTTTATATTCATCTAAAACCTCAGTATCATTAACAACACGTCTCCCCTCAACTCGAAATCCCCCTATAACGATGTCGCTTGCATTATTTAACGCAACATTTATAAGGTCTTCCAATGCAGTATTTTCTAACTTATCGTCAGCATCAACAAAGAAAATATATTCACCTTTAGCAATTGACAAGCCATAATTTCTCGCTGCACTTACTCCGGAATTCTGTTGTTCTGCGACCAATATTCTATGATCAGAATCCCTATAAGTTTTACAAATATCTAAACTTTTGTCAATAGAACCATCATTGACTAAAATTAATTGAAAATCCTTATAAGTTTGATTGAGGATTGATGTAATACAATCTGATAAATATTTTTCCGCATTATAAACAGGAACAATTATGCTTATCATAAATCAGCGGTCTCTCCCCCAATAAAATAGTGATAAAAATTACTTTCTTTTCCTGCTTTTCCTTCCCCCCCCCTTAATTGGATACGCCAATTACATTTAAATAAAAATGTTGAGTTTTTTATTTGATTTATTTCATTTTCAGAAAAATTTTTATATAAATTTTCAGCAAGCCAAAAAATATATTGGTTATTTATTGGCACCGAATCTATTAAAGTCCTAATTTCTTTATCATATTGATTCAATAACATAATAATATAATCAGTCAAAAAGTAATCAATTATTAAATCATAACGTTCCCAATACAAAAAAAGTAACTTCTGTGTTGCTTTAACAATACGATTATTAAGACAGCATGCCATAAAATAAACAGACCACTTATTTTCACTAACATAATGTTTATCTTGGTAAGGCAATTTCACACTATACCAAGAAAGACCATATAAATTATCGGGAAAATCTTGAATTGCAAATAAAGTAGCATCGCACCATATTCCGCCATAGTCGGCAAGGCATGAAACTCTAATCAAATCCGACAAATGGGTTATTGAAATTTTCCCTTGTTCAAATTTATCCCATATATATTGGGGGAATTTTATATAATCTTTCAAATTATCTTTATCTAAAACTATTACTTTATGTTTGCCGCAATGCAAAAATATACTGTTAACTGCCCGCTTCACTACTGCCGGAGCGTCCTCTAATCCCTGCCACCAAAAAATCCAAACAGGCAAATTCTTATCAATCTTCCCTTCCGTCACTACTTCGTCATTTATTTCTTTAATCGCGTCACCAAAATTATCTTCTAAAAATTTCAATACTTTCTTATGTTTTTTTGAATATGCACATTTAAAGCAATGAGACATTACCCGCCAAAAAGTTAAAGATACACCAAAATCTTTTATTCGTGTAATTTCTTTTTTAAACTTAGAACTCATCGTGTTCCCTCACGAGAAATTTTATGACAAACTTTCGCATTATTCATATTTGCCATTACAAAAGGCAAAACAAAAAAATACGGAGTGTAAGAAAATATTTCAACAATCATCATAATATAAAAAACAATTATACCAAAAATTAGGAATTGACTTCGTATAACTGATTTTTTGTTTTGATTAATTTTTTTATAACATACTACGATAATAGCCACAAACGAAATTACACATATTAATCCGCCGTCATACAATAATTGGAGCCATTGATTATGCGCCTGCCATAAACCAATTTCGCCTTCCCCCCAGACCCAAGGAACAAAATTACCATTGTCAACCATTCCATGGCCAAAAATTGGATTTTCAAAAATAATTGGAAATGCATTATCCCAAATACCGGTTCTTCCCGACAAAGAAGTAGTTTTATGCAATATATCAACAAGTAGCCAATCCAAATTATCTAAAACCCTCACATGAACAATAAGAATTTCTAAAATAAACGTAAATACTATCCAATGTATAAATGTTGTTTTGTTGAATTTTATTTTTTTGTAAAAGAGACAAATTAACAAAAAACAACTTAATCCAATAACGGCCGTTGCTATCCAAAACATTAATACAGTAAATATGGATAAAAATATGATAAAGCAACTTTTTTTTCCAATACTTTTTAGATATAATTTATCATAAGTAAGAGTAAGTACTATATCAACCAATACCACCTCAGTAAAACGAGTCCGTATCCCAATAAAAAATAGTTCATCTTTTATTCCATCGGGGAATAATATTCCTGATATTAAGTTTAGTGTTAATATGACAGTCAATACGTTAATAAGCCCATTAAGCAACATTTTCAAATTACGGTGAGCAAATAGATCTATTGTCATATATAAGGACATTAGCACAATTGAAATATATCCCCACACTTCAATATCGCCTCTGGATATGAACGTGGTTATACCAAATGACAAACGATAAATAATGATAGCAACGAACACACCTGAAATTTTTGTATCTGTTTTGAAATAAATATAAATATTTATCAAAAAAACTACAACTATGCCTACAATAAAAATATAATTTAGTAAAGCATATTTTACAAAAATTTTAGGTTCAAATGCAAAAATCAAGGACAAATACAAAAAAATATTTTCCCTTAGCGCACTTGTTTTTACTGTTTTATTGAATTCTGGTAAAAAACGATTGCAAGTTGAAACTTTCATCAATTATATCATATCCCGCATTTTTGATAATTTCCGTCGTATCAATTCGGTCATAACCAACAGTTGAATTGATTATGTCAGCCCAAGTATCGCTTGATTGACTTAAAGATATAAACTTAACTTTATCTGGCAACAATGCAACCTCATGAGTAATTGTATCAGAGAATATACAATTCAAACCGCTCGCCTGTGCCTCAATCCCAGAAACCGGCAAGCCCTCATACAAAGAAGGCATCAAAAACAAATCAAACGCTTGATACAACTCATTTACATTCGCAATATTACCCATCAATAAGACTTTATCATTCAAATTCATATCAGAAATTTGTTTTTCAATGGATTGTCGATTCTCGCCATCACCACATAAGCATAAATAATATTGATCATTAATATCCAGTAGCCGTTTAAAAATTTCTATCAAAAATTTGTGGTTCTTTTGATCATTGAATCTTCCGACATGTCCCAAAACAATTTTATTGTCCCACTTATATTGTAACCGAATCTTATCACGTATATTTTTATTAAATTTGAATCTCGCAATTTCTATTGCGTTTGGAATAATTTTGAACTCATTTTTTCCATATAAATATTTACCGGCCTCCGTTGAACACGCAAATCTTAAATCCGCATATTTGCTTATTTTTTTTCTCAAAAATCGCTTCACAAGACCTTTCAATGATCTTTCCGCACTCGTTATATGCGCATGCGCAATAGTTGTTTTAATGCCATTTTTTTTAGCGGATCGCATATAAATAGCAGCCAAACCATCCATATGCCCCCATACGATACTATACTCTTTATGTTCTTTGAAAAATTTATTCAAGTCATGTTTATATTTAAAAAAATTTTTATCATTTCGAAAGCTTAATCTGTAAATTTTTCCACCCAATTTTTCAATTTCATCATCATAAAAAAAGCGCTCTTTATAATGAACCAAAAAATCAAATTGTACTTTAGTCCTGTCAATATGGCGATAGATATTCATAATAAATGCCTCAACTCCACCGCATATCATCTTCCCATTGACAATTAAAACTCTTATCGGATAATCCATAATGATCTATTTTTTCCTCTTCTTCCCTTTCTTCATTCCCAAATATCTTGCAGACATATCGGGCAACCAACGAAAAAGAACGGGAATATTAAAATGCTTTAACGCTTGTCCCAAAACATAAAAGGCTAATTTTAATCCCGAATCCGTTGTCTTATAATGATCAAATTCAGGATGTTCGGCAAACCATTTCCCCGTCTCGTAATATCTTTTATATAATTGCTTCAACGTAAATTTATGCGCATGCTCGACAACCGCTTCTGCCGCATAACCTTTTTTGTACCCATTATCCAGAATCTTTTTTGCGTAATACATATCCTCGTTCATCATCATATTTTTTCCGCCATAACCATTCAGCGCAACAAACACGGGACGATAATATGCCGCGAACGCATCCGATGCAAAAAAAGCATGAAGTTGGAGTTTTTCAATATCCTCTTTACCGATAATCCGTGATTCTTTGCCGTAATTATGCTTCCTGATATAGTATTCGATTGTCTTTTTCGGACAAACTTGCTTACCGTAGGCATACACAACTTCATTCGATATTATCTCGGCAAGTTTGTAAAAACAATCATGATTGATTATTTTTACATCTTCAGTCAGCATAATGACAGTATCGCTTACGCAAAAATCAAAAATTGCTCTTTCGCGTGTAAGACTGTGAGAAAAATCATTCGGTTTCACCAAAAAATACTCATAGCCTGCGCCGGTTATTTTTTCTAAAACCGCCTCCATCCCCTCCCATTCGGTAATAGGAAATATCACTTTCCCGATTTCTATTCCAGTCTGAGATTTGATTCCCGCAATCAGTCCATCTATATAGTTTTCGGCTTGATATAACGGACACACGATGTCAACTTTCATCAAGTTTATCCTTTAAGTATCTTTTTAAGGCATCTTGCCATGTCGGAAGTAATATAAATCCTTTTCCGGCAAGTTTTGATTTATCCAATCTACTGTTAAACGGTCTCGCTGCCTTAGACAGACCGTATTCCTCCGTGCTTACAGGTACGACTTTCGTATCATATCCCGCTTGTCTGAATATTTCACAGGCAAAGTCATACCAACTGATATATCCGCCCTCGTTGGTAGCATGATAATAACCGTATTCCTCCGTTTCGATCATATCGACCAAAAGCCGTGCAAGATCAAACGTGTAAGTCGGCGTACCGATCTGATCGTTTACTACCCGAACAGTATCGTGCACTTTCCCGATCCTTAACATAGTGTTAATAAAATTATTGCCATTTTTACCGAATACCCATGCAATACGAACAATAAAATATTTTTCAAGCAAACTTGAAACGGCAAGTTCGCCTTCCAACTTCGTTTGTCCGTAAACATTGAGCGGAGCATAATCTTTGCAATCGGGAGCCCAAGGCTCATTCCCCTGTCCGTCAAACACATAATCCGTAGAAATATACATCATTTTGCAGCCAAGTTTTTTACACTCTTCTGCAATAAACTTTGTTCCGCTTGCATTGACCGCACGGACTTTTTCTTCGTGCTCCTCTGCGGAATCGACCGCCGTCCACGCCGCACAGTGAACGACCGCATCGGGCTGAACTTCATTGAATACGCGGACAACGGACTCGGAGTCCGTGACATCCATTTCTTCGACATCTACTCCGACCGCCTCATGTCCGCGATGATTCAGTTCGTTTACGACGTCAAAACCCAATTGCCCATTGACGCCCGTGACCAAGACCTTCATTTACCTTTGCCCGTACATTTTCGCGTAATAATTTTGATACTCGCCGTTGATGATTTCCTGCCACCATTCTTTGTTGTCCAAATACCATTGAATGGTCTTTTTGATTCCGTCTTGAAACTTCGTTTCAGGAAGCCAACCGAGTTCGTTGTGAATTTTAGACGGATCTATCGCATAGCGCATATCGTGTCCCTTTCTGTCGGCGACATATGTTATCAGACTTTCGGGTTTATCCAATTCCTTGCAGATCAGTTTTACAATATCGATATTCGCCAATTCATTGTGACCGCCGACATTATAGACCTCACCGATCCGCCCCTTACGGACGATCAAATCGATCGCTTTGCAATGATCCTCCACATACAACCAATCACGCACGTTCTCCCCTTTTCCATAGACAGGTAACGGCTTGTCCACCAGGGCATTCGCAATCATAAGGGGAATCAGCTTCTCAGGAAAATGATACGGTCCGTAGTTATTCGAGCAACGCGAAATCGTTACGGGTAAACCGTATGTTCTATGATAAGCAAGGACAAGCAAATCCGCGCCCGCTTTACTTGAAGAATAGGGACTGCTTGTGTGAATCGGCGTTTCTTCCGTAAAGAACAGATCGGGTCTGTCAAGAGGTAAATCGCCATATACTTCGTCGGTAGATACTTGATGATAGCGGATATTCCCATATTTGCGGCAGGCGTCCATCATGACCTGCGTTCCCAAAATATTCGTTTTTAAGAAAATTTCGGGATTTTCAATACTTCTATCCACATGGCTCTCTGCCGCAAAGTTTACGACGGCATCGGGTTTTTCTTTTTCAAAAATTTCATTGACCGCTTTTCTATCGCAAATATCGGTTTTATAGAACTTGAAATTTGGATTTTTAAGCGCTTTTTTAAGCGTTGAAAGATTTCCCGCATAGGTCAAACAATCAACGCAGATTATTTTATCATCGGGATACCGGTCGAGCATATAATAGACAAAATTACTGCCTATGAAACCCGCCCCTCCCGTCACAATCATCGTCATAATGTAAACTCCGTCTTACTTACTTTCAATGTGGGATGCAATTTATCTTTTTCGGAAAGAATTGGATCGCCGTCAAACTGCCAGTCGATCGCAATATCGGGATCATTCCAGGCAATCCCCCCCTCGTCGTCGGGGTGGTAAAAATCGTCGCACTTGTAAGCAAACGTTGCCTCATCGGAAAGCACTATGAATCCGTGGGCAAAGCCGCGCGGAATCAGAAACATTTTTTTATTTTCTCCGGACAGCACTACGCCGACCCACTTCCCGTATGTGTCGCTCCCCTTACGGAGATCAACCGCAACGTCAAAAACTTCACCCTCCAAAACTCTTACAAGTTTTGCTTGCGGATGAGATTTCTGAAAGTGCAAACCGCGAAGAACGCCTTTTCTGCTTTTTGACTGATTGTCCTGAACAAAAACATATTCAAGTCCGTTTGCCTTAAATTCATTCTCGTTATACGTCTCCATAAAGTATCCGCGATGATCGCCGAACACTTTCGGTTCAATGATATAGACGCCATTTATTTTAGCTTCGGTAAATAACATCAATATAATCCGTCCAAATATTTTCCTTCGATGATGTCTTTCAAGTACTGCCCGTATTCATTCTTTTTCATGGGCTCATACAGTTCAAGAAGCCGTTCTTGATCGATCCATCCGTTCAAATAAGCAATTTCTTCGATACAGCCGACCTTCCTGTGCTGATGCGTTTCCACCGTTCTGATAAAATTGGAGGCATCGTTCAAACTATCCATGGTTCCCGTATCGAGCCAGGTAAATCCCTGTCCCAAAAGCTCAACGTGAAGATGACCTTTTTCCAGATATATTCTGTTCAAATCGGTAATTTCAAGCTCCCCGCGCGGAGACGGTCTTAAATGCTTTGCATACTCCACAACTTGATTGTCATAGAAATATAATCCTGTAACGCAATAATTGCTTTTAGGATTTTCAGGCTTTTCCTCAATCGAAATCGCCTTGCCCGTCTTATCAAATTCAACAATGCCGAAACGTTCGGGATCGTCCACATAATATCCGAAAACCGTTGCGCCCTTCCCCTCCTCGGCACGCTGAACCGCCATGCGCAACCGCTTCTTCAAGCCGTGTCCGGCAAAAATATTATCGCCAAGCACCATAGCCACGCTGTCATGTCCTATAAATTCTGCACCGATCAAGAACGCCTGGGCAAGCCCGTCCGGCGAGGGTTGTACCGCATAAGACAAATTGATCCCTATCGCTTTTCCGTCCCCCAGAAGCTCTTCAAAGCGCGGAGTATCCTGCGGAGTCGATATTATCAGTATATCCCTTATCCCCGCATTCATTAAAACCGATAACGGATAATATATCATGGGTTTATCGTAAATAGGCAGCAACTGTTTACTTGTTACTCTTGTAAGCGGATACAGACGCGTTCCCGAACCGCCTGCAAGTATGATTCCTTTCATATCGATCACCCTTGCGCAAAACTTGCGTAAGTCCTGTATTTCGTTTGTCATGGATCAAACGCCTCTTCGTCAATGATCCCGGTTTTTTGCAACAAAAAAAGCGCATCAACTGTTAAATCCTACACAATAATTTGTGCAAGAAATACTGAATACGCTACAACCGTCCGCGGCGATCCCGTGGACAATATTTGATTTTACGAATTAAATTTGGAATAAACTAAAAACGTTTTCGGAGCATGGAAAGAAAAACATTTTATTCCGATATTTTTTTCCTTTTCCGCCGTACCGCTCACATTGGAGTTGTCGCTGTAAGCATAGACCGTCAACTTTCCGCATAAATACACAAAGCACGAAACGGCGCTGACCATAAAGGAAGCAAACGCCAGCGACTGCAACGCAACAAAAACCGAATCTACGCCGGTGAGCACGCGCGCAAAAAGTTTAATTTTTTCAACGGATTCCGGCGAAAGCGTCGATTTCAGAATATCGCTCACGCTCGTATAGCAAAGGATCAGACCGGAACAGGTAACCAACAAAAAGCAGGAGGCGGTAAAAGTGCACTTAATCGCGCCGTTAAAATACCTGCGCAGAATGCCTATGCCGCAGCGGCGCACTTTCAATGATAAAAATGCGATAACAAATACAGCTATAATGATGAAGCCGATTATAAGCACGTTTATCATCTGCCTTCTCCTTAAAATATTATCTGCCGTGAATTTAATTCAAAAATTTCGCCGTCTATTTCTATTCATTATATATGATATATAAAAATAAGTCAACAAAATTTTTGAAAAAACAACAATTTTTGAAAAAATTCATTTCGGCAAATGAAACGGAACTTCCACCACCTCCTTGGGGTCATAATTTATGCAGACGTACCTTGTTGCCCCTTTTTATGGTGCCATTATACCACTCGCGGGCGCCATTGCCGCCCCCATATTGTTGACGTCGGTAATGCCGTAGTCAACGACTTTGCCGAGCGTTGCCGCCGCAATTCTGATCCCGTCCCCCTCGCAGGCGACGAGCGCGCCTCCCGCGCCCGTCACAGTCCATTGCGACTGCGGCGGACGCGTTGTTCCGAGTTCCAAGGGATAGCGGTACTGCCGTTCCGCGGACGCGAAATGGCTGCCCGTTGCCGCAACAACCCGCCGTCTGTAACCGCCGTCCGTAAACGCCGCCGCGACCGCAAGACTTTCCGCCATGGTGGAACAGGCGCCGTACACCCCCAAAAAGGGAATGGAGAAGTCGCGCGCCGCAAAGCTCGCCGAAATGATCTGGTTGAGCAGATCGCCCGATACGATCATATCGACGTCCTTGCGCTGTAATCCCGCATTTTTGATCGCGCCGTCGATCACGGTGGAAAGCATTTTACATTCCGCTTTTTCAAACGTGGATTCACCGAACATATCGTCGGAAAGCGCCCTTTCAACATAGCGTCCGATGACCCCCGCGCACTCTTTCGGTCCCGCCACCGTACTGACCGAAACGATCCGGGGCTTCTTTTTGAAATAGATAGTCTGATTTCCCATAGATATTTCTTATATCAGTATCCCGAACCGTGGAAAAATTATGTAAAAAAACAAAAAACACATAAAAAACCGGACAGAGCATTCGTTCTGTCCGATCGGTCAAAGTTTTCCGTGTATTCACAGTACGGTGATAACCCCGTCTTTTATTTGTATCTTCGCGCTCAGCCTTTCATCCGAACAGGAGGCGGCGACGATAATCTCATAGACGCCGTCCTCGATTTTCCAACCGTCGTCCGCGACCGACCAATACTCGAACGCGCGGCGGTCGAGGCGCACCGTAACGCGCTCTTTTTCCCCCGCTTTCACAAACGTTTTCGCAAAGCCCTTTAATTCTTTATACGGACGATATACATACGAACTCATCGCGCGCACATACACCTGTGCAATTTCCTTGCCGCTCACGTCGGAAGTATTTTCGATCTCAAAACCGACTTCCAATCCCGCGCCCGTTTTTTTCAACGAAATATTTTTATATTCAAATTCCGAATAGCTCAGCCCGTGACCGAACGGAAACAGCACCGGCTCGCCGAAAGTATCGTAGTAGCGGTAGCCGACGTTTAATCCTTCCTCGTAGCGCGTCACGTTGCAGTCCCTGTAACACTGCGCGGAGGGCGTATCCTCATACGAAAGCGGGAACGTTTCGCTGAGTTTTCCGCTCGGATTTACCTTGCCCGTCAAAACGTTTGCAAGCGCTTCGCCGCCGCGCTCGCCGGGGAACCCGACATATACGACCGCCGCGACTTCGTCGATCCATTCGCTCATATCGATCGGGGCGCCCGCAAACAAAATCACCACCGTGTTCCTGTTCACCGCCGCCGTCTCCAAAATCGTGCGTACCTGCGCGTCGCTTTCAAGGCTCATGGAGCGTCTGTCGCCGCCTTCGCACTCGATCCCCGCGCCCGTGCCCGCAAACACCAGATTCACTTCGCTCACCGCCGCGTTCATGATGGCGTTTCCGGGAATCATGAACGCGCTGTCAACGCCGTTTTCCGAAAACGCGGGTTCGTAAGTAACCGCCCCGCCGTGTTCCCGCTGCAATATTTCAAGCATATCGAACATGGGCGTCAGCCGTTCGACTTTACCCGAACCGCCGCCGCACGTCAGTTCGGGGCGCTTGCGCGCATAAGCGCACGGGCGGGCAAACCAGCCGCACATAGAAAGACTCTGTCCCTTTTTCAAGGGCAGAACGCCGTCGTTTTTTAAGAGTACGATCCCCTCTTCCGCGACCTTCTGCGTAAAGCCGATTCTCTCTTCAAGAGCGTGCTTGCGCTTTTTTCCCGTCTGCAATTTTTTACAGCGGTCAACCAGATCCAACACTCTCTGCGCGCAAAGATCGATTTCCGCTTCCGTAATTCTTCCCGCCCTGTAATCGGCAACCAGCGCTTCGTAATGTTCGGGGTGATAGGGCATTTCCAAATCGCACCCCGCCTTTGCCGCCTTTGTTCTGTTGCGCACGGCATCCCAGTCGGACATGATAAGCCCGTCGAAACCGTATTCGTTGCGCAAAATATCGTAACCTTTCCGATATTCCGAACCGTAAACGCCGTTAATGCGGTTGTAACTCGACATGAGCGACACGGGCTTTGCCTCGCAGGCGATCTCAAACGGCTTGTAGTAAATTTCGCGCAACGTTCTCTCGTCCACCTCGCTCGACTGCTGTAAACGGTTCGTCTCTTCGTTATTGCAACAGAAGTGCTTGACGCACGCCCCCGCGCCCTCGCTCTGCAATCCGTTGACGTATTCCCGCGCCATCACGCCGGCAAGATACGGATCCTCCGAAAAGTATTCAAAATTGCGCCCGCATAGAGGATTGCGTTTGATGTTCACGCCCGGTCCCAGCAAAATATCCGCGCCGTAATCGAGGCAGTCGTCCGCCACGCACTCCGCATATTCGCGCGTGATCCCCGTATTCCAGGTATTGCAGAGCATTTGCAGCGAGGGATAGGAAACGGACGGTCTGTCGCCGCCCCATTGCTCCGGATCGACGGGCATTCTCACGCCCATGCTCGCATCCGTCACCCGCACGGAAGGGAGCTTCCCGTCCAGATCGCAGGTGTTCCAACAGTCCTTTCCGCAGATAAGCCGAAGTTTTTCTTCGATCGTCAAATCGTTCAACGTCTTTTTCATTCCTTTTTCCTCTCGTTTCCTCTTTGCCGTACATACCGCAGGCTCAAAATATTATATATGATTTTCGGGAAAACCGCAAGCGAATACAAGGGCAATCCCGATCGCATTGCATAAAAAAGCGCTCCTATCATTTTCAGAGCGCTTTTTGATCTTTCTTTCACTTTCCGCAAACGAAACGGAAAACGTTCTTTCCGCGTTTGGGCGCGCGGTATTTTTCCGCAAGCGCGGGTCCGCAGGAATTCGTTCCCACACCGCTCATGGCAATATCCAGATTCACATACGTCTTATCCGAACGGGGAAGTTCAAAGTCGTGCGCAGTATCCGTAAGCGCCTGCACGGAATAGGGCGAAACGTTGAACGAGAACGGCTTTTCCGCCGTGATCTCCATACCGCCGATTTTGAGGCGCGTTGCGCCGAAATGGCTCCCGCTCTCCTGCGGCTTCACATAGTGCCCGTAGTTCTTCTCCGCCGTGGAACGGTATGTGCCGTATTCGCTCGCCATATGTTTATCGATATAACTTTCCGTCTCTCCGTAGCCGTCGTACTCGAAGGGCATATCCGCTTGATCCAGCGCAAATTCCAAACCGATACGGGGCAGATACGCAATGCGTTCCGCGACCTCGTATTCAAACGAAATATCCGCGCCGCCGTCGAAGGGAGAGATCGCGAGCGTAAATTTCATAACGGGCGCGAACGTGTTTTTTACGATTTTTCCGCAATAGACCTTTGTGCCGCCCGATAACGTTTCCGAGCTGTCCGTCTTTTGCGTAAATCCCCCGAACTTCACCCATTCGTCCTTCGCGTATTTGTCGTTATCGAGATAGGCGCGTAAAATCTGAATTTTGATCGGCTCGTCAAATAATACGTTGCCGATCTTTCCGATCCGCCCGTTTCCGTCGGTTTCGACCTTTGCGGGGGATTTTGCCGTCATTTTACAAAACGGCTTCGGTTCGGGCGGAACAAACGCCTTCTCCCGTTTTCCGCCGTAAACCGCTTTCAGTTCCAACAGGTTGCTCTTAATCAGGCGGTCGGGGCTCACAAGCCCGTCCACGCAGAAATTGCCGTCGTGTTCCGCCTCGCCGAAGTCCCCGCCGTACAGAAAACCTTTTTCTGTTTTGATTGCGTGATCGCACCACTCCCACACGAACGCACCCATAAAGCGGTCGCTCTTGTCGATCTCGTTCCAATAGTCGTTCAGATCGCCGTTGCTGTTCCCCATTGCGTGCGAATACTCGCAGAGAACGTAGGGACGCGTCTCCTTTTCGTCTTTCAGAAATTCGTCGAAAAATTCGGGCGGCGCATACATTCTGCTCGCAATATCCACGCGGTGCGTATAATACTTGCTCTTATTTGCATTGACGATCCCCTCGTAATGCACGGGGCGATTATCGCGCGCGTGAATATAATCGGCGCCCGCATAGAACATTTTGCCCCAGCTCGATTCGTTTCCGAGCGACCAGATCACAACGCAGGTCTTGTTTTTATCCCGCTCGTAGAGATTGATTTCACGGTCGAGAATCCCCTCGTCAAACGTGCCGTTGTCGGTATAGCGCTCCCACTGCGAAAAGTCGCCGCCGTGCGCCGGAACGATCCCGTGCGTTTCCACGTCCGCCTCGTCCATGACGTAGAACCCCAACGCGTCGCAGAGTTCGTAAAACTGAGGCATATCGGGATAGTGCGACGTGCGGATCGCGTTCACGTTCGCCCACTTCATGAGCCGAAGATCTTCGAGCGTATCCTCCGCCGTGACCGTCGCGCCCGTCTGCGGATTCATTTCGTGACGGTTCACGCCTTTGATATGCCTGCCGTTGATTTTGAAAACGCCGTTCTCGATTTTCACGCGGCGCACGCCCGCTCTTTGCACGATCTTTTCGCCGTTCGCGCAAAGCGTCACTTCGTAAAGGTGCGGCGACTCCGCCGTCCAGGGGGTAGCGTTTGCAATTTTCACGGTCGCACTCTTTTCGGGCGCGAGTTCCCCCGCTTCGCCCGCTACGGAATATGTAAACGGAATCGCGCTTAAATTATGAATCAAGATAAATCCGTCTTTTCCGTCGTAATCCGTTTCGATCTTAAAATCGGTGATATGCGCCTTCGGACGGCGCAACAGATACACGCTGCTGAAAATTCCCGTAAAGCGGAACTTATCCTGACATTCGAGATAGCTCGACGCGCACCACTTTAAGACGATAACGTCGATCGTGTTTTCGCCCGTGCGGACAAACTTTGAAATATCGAACTCGTTCATCGCGTGCGAGATCTGCCCGTAGCCGACTTCTTTCCCGTTTACAAACACATAGAATCCGCTATCCACGCCCTCGAACACAAGATAGTATTTTTCGGCAACCTCATTCAACGTAAATTTACGGCGGTAGTGATAGGTCGGGTTTTCGTCGGGCACGCGGGGCGGATCGAACGGAAAGGGATAGCGGTCGTTGATATACTGGATGCGGTCGTACCCCTTCATCTGCACGCACGACGGCACGGTGATCTTTTGCGTCATCGCCTCTCCGATCTCCACACCGTGAGGATCGGAATGTTCTTTGATCCCCCACTCGCCGTCAAGCGGAAGAAAGCGGTCGCTCGTCAACCGATCGACGATGCCGTACCGTTCGCCGACGCTCTGCCCCGCCGAAAAAGGCACATAATAAGCTCTCGGTTTTTCAACGCCGACCCTCAGAAATTTCAGATATTCGTCTTTCATTGATTTTCTCCCAATACACGGATCGATCCGAATGTTTGGATTCATCCGGATCGATTGTAACACATTGATCGGTTTTTATCAAGCCGATTGATTCTTTTTATTTCTGCAAACGAAATAAACCGCAATTCCGATCCCGCCTGCCACCAGCGCGCACCCGACGGCAATGAGCGCGATCGCCCAGCCCGCCAAACCGTTTTGCGACGGCGGATCCGCGGTGATCTTCTGCATTTGAACGGTCACCGTATTTGCCCCGTTTGCTACCGTCTCGTAACAATCGTCCGCTTCGTTATAACTCATTTCCCGATCGCCGTATCGGACGGATAAAACTTCGTAGCCCGCCTTTGCTTTCAACCTGACTTGCAGTAATTCGCCGTCGTACACGAACGCAGGCGAAGAGATAAACTCTGCATTTTCGACTTTTGCATAGCTCACCTGATAGCGCGTTTTCGCAGAGAACACCGCTTTGACTTGGGTATTTTTATCGGGCGAAATCACAGTGTAGGTTCCGTTTTGCACCTCGGACAGTTTATCCTGTCCGTTCACGGTAAACTCGGTCAGTGAATTGTTATCGGAGGGCGTGAGCGTTAAAACAAGCGATTCGGGATCGGTAAAGTCATACGTCACGAAGCCGCCCTTTTCCTCGACTTCCACCGTCTTTTTGCCGTTCAGCGCGGCGAGCTTGCGCCCGAAGCGCAAACCGAGCGTCACCTCGTCGTTGACGTTGAAGTGGGAATTGTCCGAACCGCTCACCCCGCCGTAGCGGTTGACGATGATAAGATCGTTTGTCGAAACCGTTTCGACGCCCGACATCTTTGCCGCGACGGCGCGTTGCGCTTCGATAAAGGGCGGTACAGCGGGATTTTCATACATCTGATAGGTCGTTGCGATCTCGCCGACGACAAAGGGCATTCCGCTCAGATCGTCGCCCGTGATCTGAGAAAGATCGCTTCTGAAATCGCCGATCAACGCTTCGAGCGCCGGTCCGTATTGATCATGACGCCCCAAATCGCTCTCGCCCTGCATCCACGCCATTCCCTTTACGACAGGCGTATAGCCGTCGGCTTTCAGCGATTCATAGCAATATTCAAAATTATACAAAAACATCTGATACAGCCAGCCGACGCCGTTCGTTCCCGTCGGCTCCCGTGTAAGATCAGGCTCGTGACCGCTCTCCCAGAGCGACTTCGGGCGCCAATCCGAACGGTTCGTGCCGAATACGGGCGAACCGCCCACGGCGTATTTGAAAATAAACGCCCTGTTTTCGCCGTCATAATAGCCGTTCAGCGCTTTACCCATCCCGTATTCGGGTCCGATGCTCTCCTTGGAATGTCCGAGTCCCCTTTCAATCACGTCGGAAAAGCGCACCTGTTCGGGACGCACGGGTTTTTGATCGAGGGAATTCGATTCCACCTCGCCCATATATCCGATATTTTCAAATTTCTCGTTGACCGCATACAGGTGTTTCGACATTCCCGCGGCGTTGCTCTGTCCGCCGATGAGATACATTTCAACGGTTTTTTCTTCGTCCGCCTGCGCGCCGATCGCGGGGCTGAATGCCGAAACGGACAGCGCGGTTGCCGCAATCAGACCGAACGCACCGATTTTTTGAATAAGATTCATCACAATTTTCTCCCTTGATTTTTATAGATTTTCATACTCGATCGCAAAAAGAAGCGCGGGTGCGGAACGATCGTTTGCCCGCCACAGACGAAACACGTTCCGATCGGCTGTAAATCCGTCCTTTTCCGCAAACACGGGAATTTCCGTCTCCCCGCCGCCGAGCATACTCTTTGCCGTCACCCTTTTGAGTTTTACGCCGTCCTCCCTGCGAAAGACGACCGAATCCGCTACTCCGAACAAAGCGATCCGATCGGGACGACCGCACAGCGTACAGACGATCTCCCCGCCGACGTAGCTCCGTTTTCCGCCGATCGTGCGGGGCAGAACCGCCACCGCATAATTGCCGTTCGGATGAAGAGAAGCGACCGCGAACGGTTTTTCGCCCGACTTTCCCGCCCGCACAAGCGGAAGCGGAAGATTGCGCGCCAACGAAACGGGAGCTCCCTGCACAATGCGTTTTCCGTTCGCGCCCCAATACCAGACTTCGTCGTCGCGGAACGTATAGTCGTCAAAGAGGATCTCGTCGCCGACCGTGCAGGTTCCGCCCGCAAACGGCGGAGCCGTGCGCTGCCACAGGATCGCCGCTTTCACCTCTTCCAGCCGTTCGCTGTCGTCCCACGCGTCAATTCCCTTGCCGTAAATACCGCGCATGACGCCCGTCTGACAGCCGAGCGCGGCGGCAAGATACACTTCGTCCTCCACGTTCAGAAAGCCCTTTGCCCTCGGCAGAAGATACCCCGCGCGGTCGAGCGTCGTCGCGACGGACAGCGGCTGCAACACGTCGTAAGTGCGGAACACCTCACTGAACGAGACCGCCGTCTCCGCCAGCGCGCAGGTCTTTGGATCCCCGCAGAATCTGCCGTGCAAATCGGGATCGGAAACGTTTTCAACCCCGTTGAGGGGCGGACAGCAGATCGCGTGTTCAACCGTAAGCGCGGGAAACAGTTCCTTTGCGGTCTCGCTCAAAAACCTGCGGAACGCGTTGTCGTGTTCGAGCGTTCCCCAATCCACTTTCCAGTAGGTCACGCCCGCCTGTTTGCACCACAGAATGCGCTCCCGCCAATATGCTTCGTCCACGGCGGAAAAAGGTTTCTCGTAATCTTTTCCGCAGCGCTGTGCCGCGACCCATATTCCGATCCCCTTCCAGCCGCAGGCTTTTGCTCTTTCGTTCAAAACCGATAACCGCTCCGCGGGAGTTTTCCCCGCGGTGCAGGGAAACCGCTCCTCGTTGACTTCGATCGAGCCGAACGCGTCCCTTCGGTCGGCGGGATGCACCCCGTAAGGCACGTCCCACCCGTCGTCCAGCATGAGGTAGAGATCGCTCTTTACGCCTTCCCACTGCTCCGCCCAGCCGTCTTTTTCAAACACGGCTTTTTCGTTCATGTAGCTTCTGGCAAGTTTTGCACCCTGATCGCCGATAAGACTTTGTTCCGTTCGCTTCTCTTCGGCGCAGGACTTGCCTGCCAGATAATTCTGCGTGAGCCAGGTGCACCAGTACCCGTGCATGGCGCACGTTTCCGTTTGTTTTTTCATTTCATTCCGATCCGTTTTTTAATTTCAGTTTAACGTGACGTTCTGATAGACTGCGGGATTCGTTTCTTCGCCGATCCCTGCAGCAATGCCCACTTGCGCGGGCTTTCCGCTCAGACCCGCAAGCGAATAGGTAAGTCGGAAGCAATACCACATTTCGCCCGTCTGACCGCCGATGTCGTACACCAATCCGTTAGCGTCCGTCCAGTATTCGAGCCCCTCGACGTTATTTGTGTTTGTAATATCCGAATGCAGTTCCCCCGCGTCCCAACTCGCGCCCCCGCCGCGGAACATCCGGTTATATCCGTTCTCCATACCCGTGATCTTAAAAAGATTTGCGGTATTCTGTTGCGTGACGCCGACGTTCACGTTGATAAACATATCTCTGGGATGAGCGCCACCATACAGATTCGACCAATTCACCTCGGAAGGCAGATTTTCGTTGTTCACGGATACCGCCATGCGGACGTAAATCGCCGTATCGTCCGCCGCCACCTCGAATTTATTGCCGTTCATCGTCGTCTTAACCGCGTTCGCAAACGGCAGGGTCTTATCGGTCAGCACGGTATAAGTTTCGGGCTTCATTTCGTTCGCCCCGTCGGGGTTGAGCGCAAAGCCGATACTCGAAGTCTTCTGCGTCAGCGTACCCCCCCCCAGACTGTAAGAGATATACACGCAATACCACATGACGCCCGTCTGATTCGCCGTATCGTATTCAATCCCGTTTGCGTCAGTCCAATATTCGAGTCCGGCAACCGATCTGTTCGTAATATCGGAATGCAACTCGCCCGCATCCCAATTCGCACCGCCTCCGCGGAACATTCGGTTGTATCCGTTCGTCATAGCGGTAATTTTGAATACGTTCGTATTAAACGCCGTACTGCTTCCGTCGAGATTGATGAAAATTTCATGCCGACAGGAATTGCCCCAAATATTGTCCCAGTTCGCCACGCTCGGAACTTCCGACGAATACACCTTATACGAAACCTTGAAGTAAACGCCGTCGTCCGTTGCGGCAACCACGACCGTGTTGTTGCCCGCTACGGTATAGCTGTTCCAGGCGTTTGCAAACACGGCGTTTTTATTGCCGAGCGTCGTCCACATCGAGGGATCCGTCTCCTGTTCTGGCGTCAGATTCCAACCGATCCCGACCGCTTCGGGTTTTTGCGTCAAGCCCGACCGTGCGTTCGTGACGAAGAAGCAGGCATAGACCGTGCCGTTCTGCCCGTTCTCGTCGTACTTCAACCCGTTCATGTCGATCCAGAAGTCGAACCCGTCAAGGGGCGTTGCGTCCCAGTGATCCTTCACGACGTCGTCATAGCCGTTTCCGCTCTTTTGCATGAGCCTGAAATCGCCGTTCGGGCGATAAGTGATTTTATAATCGTTCCCGTCGAACGTCTTGACAAGTCCGTTTGCATTGACGAACAAGTCTTTACACCAGCCGTCGCTCCACCAATGATCGGACGGATTCATAGAGGGAATCCTCTGATTGTTGACGGGAATCGTAACGCGCGCATACACGCCTTCTTCGGTCGCCTTTGCAAACACTCTGTCTCCGCTGGGCGTCGCCGCTTCCCATGCGCCGTCAAATACGGTGTTTTTATTGGCGTACTCGCCCGACCCGTTGACGGGCACATAAGTGGAAACGTTGTTTTCCGCGCTGTCGCCGGGCACGTAGAACGAGACGGACGACGGATTTTCGCTCAATCCGATTTTATCGTATTCCGCATAGAAGCAAACCCAGATCTTACCCGTCTGATTTGCCGTATCGTACTGCAAGCCGTTCATATCCACCCAGAAGTCATAACCGCGGATGGGGTCGGCATTCCAGTGACCGGAAACGACGTCGGCAAACGAACTGCCGTTGTGTTTCATGAGTCTGAAATCGCCGTTCGGGCGGTAAGTGACTTTATAATCGTTACTGTCGAACCGATTGACGCCCGCGTCAAAGTTGACGATCAGATCCTTGCACCAGCCGTCGCTCCACCAATCGCCTGCGTCCAGATGCGCGGACGGGATCGTCTGATTGTCCACGCTGAGCGACTGGCGGACGTAAATGCCCTCAGAGAGGAGCTTCACCTGTAAGGTCGTACCGTTCGCCTCTCTCGTCCATGCGCCGTCGAAGGTCGCGTCCTCGCGGGGCGGCAGTTTACTTGCGCCGACGGGCGTGTACTTAGAGGGAATGCCCTCGTCCTCTGCGGAGAGGTTGATCCCGATTCCGACCGCTTCGGGCGTATCCGTCAAGCCCGTCTTTTCGTTGGAGGCATAGAAGCAGATCCATGCCGTTCCCGTCTGATTCGCCGTCTCGTACTGCATTCCGTTGAGGTCGATCCAGAACTTGAAGCCGTCGACCTGCTTTCTGTTTCCCTGTTGCTGCACCGACGTGCCGAGCGCTTCCCACTTCGTGCCGTCCGCGCTCCGTTGAAAGAGAATAAACCGACCGTCGATAAAGTGCGTGATCTTAAAGTCGTTGGCGTCGCAACGGTCTCCGCCCTCGCCGCCGAGGTCCACAAAGAGATCGCGGACAAAACCTTTGCTCCACGCGTCGTCCGCATAGAAATCTCCGACATTCAGAAGGAACGGGAATGTAGCGTTCGTAAAGTTCATCGAGCGGCGCACATAGATCCCGTCCGCCGTCGGCTTCGCCTGCAACTTCGTGCCGTCCGAAAGCTCCGTCTCCCACGCGCCCTCGAATTTTGCGCTCTCGCCCGCAAACTGCGCGAGATACTCTTCCCACGTCTCTCCGTCATAGGGATCGGAGACGATTTCCCCCGTTGCGGGGTCGTACTGCACGTAGAGCGAAGTATCGTCGGGATTGCCGATAAAGGGCCACAGCGCGACGCGCGAAGACGCTTCTTTCATGCCCGCCGCCGTATAGGGAATGTATGCCATGACGGCGTATTCCGAAGTCGCCGCGTTATAAATGCTCTGTTGGCGGACGCCGAGCTTGATCGAGGAACCCCAGTCGCCGACCCATTGACCGCCGCTCGATACGGCGTAGTTTCCCGACGGGCGGATGACCGCCTGAACGCGGCGGAGATCGTCGGTTCCGCACGGACCGTCTTCGGAATCGAGGTCGACCGTCACCGAAGTGAGCCAGCCGTCCGACCACCAACCCGCTTCGGGATCGATGAGCGCAGGCTCTTTCCCCTTCGTGTCGCGGATCGCACGCACGTACATTCCGCTCCCCGTGAAGATCGTATCGATCCGCTTCATATCCCCCGCGCGGGGCGTATAGCTTTCATAGTCGGATTCCGCAAACACTTCCTCCAAAGTCTTGCGGGCGATCCGCTCGCCCTTGTTGTTGAAGAGCGGATAGGCGTTCACGTCGCTCAGCTCGATTCCGTCCATAACGGAATTGACGCGCACGCCCTGATTGACCCACCAGTCTTTGAGAGGCTCGATAATATCCACCTGATTGAACGCCATGCCGATCTCGTCGGGTTTTCCCGCAAGATTCAGGCTCTTATAGGGAACGTACAGTTCCTGACTGTAACTGTTCGCCGCTTCGTCGTACAGGGAGACAAAGTCGAAATCGACGTAGGAATTCGTCCAGCAATAGCCGTCCGTATTGTTGTCGTGACCGAACCAAGCGGTAAAATCGCCGTTTACGCCGAGGCGGAGCGCGATGTCGTCCCAATTGGGTTTTCCGTTTTCGCGCGGACCGTTCAGGAGCGGATCGAAGAACACTTCCATTCTATCGCACTGGTCGGGATCGTTTTTGAGCGCGTTATAAGTAGAGTCCTTTGCCGTCAGAAAAATTCCCATGCCCTTTTCGCCGAACCACAGGCGGACGGTCGCGCCGTCTGCAATGCCGAACGTATGCACGGGCGCGGATCCCCAGCAATCCTCGCTGTCAAATCCGTCCACGGTGATTTCCGCAACGGGCGGCGTATAGGGATCGGCGGGATCCTGTATGACGGGATCGTCCAATAATTCAACTCCGCACCCCGCCAAAAAAGCGGCACATGCCGCCGAAGCCGTAGCGGCGATCCATTTGGTTTTCTTTTTCATAATTTTCCTCCCTTGTTCCTTAAAGTCCCAAAACGACGATTTCGCTGAGCGCAAGCTCGCCGTCCGTTGCCGAAACCTCGATTTTAACGTCGCTGACGGAGACCGCCTTTTCAAGTTCGAGAATGGCGACGCCCGTCTGGAACTGAATAAACTTCACTTCCTGCGTCACGCCCGCAACCGTCACCTTCGCGCTCTCGATAATGTTTGCGTATTTATCGACGGACGAATAGATCATCACGGCTTTTACGGCGCGCGCCCCGTCGAATTTTACCCTGACGGTCGCGCTCGTCTTTTCGCACTTCCACTCGTAATCGAGGTTGTTCCAGTTCACGACGATGCGGTTATCGTTGAGAAGGGACGCTTCGTTCACGCCGTCCGTCGCCGTCACCGTCCCTTCGGGCGCAATGTTGTAATAGCCGATCCGCTCGCGGGGATACCATACGTATTCCGCCGTCGGTCCCGCGCAGAGAATGCCGTCCTCTTTATACCACACCCTGTCCACGCGGATATTTCTGTCCCAGGTAAATTCCGTCGCATCGACGCAGGTGTGATAGATGATATAGCTATCCCCCTCCGGCGAGGTCACGAACGCGTGATGCCCCGAACAGGAGAGAAGCTGAGAATCGGAATCGCTGTATAAAATTCTGCTCTCCTCGGCATGACTGAAATCGCCGAGCGGAGAATTGCCGAGCATACACCCGACGGAGTACTGCTTATCCTGTCCCGAAGAATAGGTGAGATAATAGATCCCGTTCGCCTTGTGCATGTGCGGCGCCTCCGTCACGAAGTGATGCCAATTAAGCGACGGGCGCACAAGGAGCTTCGGCTCGCCCTTGAACGCAAAATAGCCGTCCGCATTCTCGATCTCTACGCCGTAAATCTGGCTCTCGCGCTCTGCGCCGATCAAGCTGTCCGTTACGGGATTGTCGATCCACTCTTTGGTATAGTAAAAATAAATTTTTCCGTCGTCGTCCTGAAAGACGTCCGCGTCGATCACCGAATAGTCGGGCTTGAATACGACGGGCTCCCCTCTTTCGTCGAGGAAATCTTCAAAAGGTCCCCAAGGGTTGTCGGCGACCGCAACGCCGATCGCATGGCGCTCATTATTCTCCAAGCGACCGTCCACCCTTCTGCCCGAAGCGAAGAGATAGAACTTCCCGTCGATTTTCGTGACTTCCGGCGCCCAGAATCCGTCATGCGCCCAGCCGTCTCCCCGCGCGACGTAGCACGCGCCCAAGTCCTCCCAATTCCAAAGATCTTTGGAGCGGTACACGCCGTATCCGCCGCCGTTGATCGGAAAAGAAGTCGTGGGATAGCAATAGTACCAGCCGTCCTCATAGAGGATCGTCGGGTCCGCTCCGAGGTCGATCCCCGATACGGGGTTCGAGGTAAATAGATTGCCCGCATACGTTCCCTCTTCGAGCTGTTTTCCCGCGTCGAACGCCATGACGCCCGCGCCGTCGCACCCTGCAAACGATGCGATCATCACCGCGCCGAGGGCGAGAGCCAACGCGCCTGTTCCCTTTTTGTTCATAAAGTTCCTCCTTATTCCTTTTTCCTTATTCTTTGCTTCCGCCAACCGCGATCCCTTCGAGGAACCACTTTTGCAGAAAAATGTAAATGACGATGAGGGGCAGCATACACATGAGCGCCGCCGCGCAGGTCGTATTGAAATTCCCCGTCGTGTAAATGCCGAGGATCTGCGACAGCACGAGTTGCAACGGCCACTCGGACGGTTTTCCGATGAGATACAATAAAGGTCCCGCGTAACTGTTATAACCGCCCACGAACCCGAAAATGAACTGCGTCAAGAACGCGGGAACCGCCAGCGGTATGACCATGCTGAAATAAATGCGGAAGATTCCCGCCCCGTCGATCTTCGCCGCCTCGATGATCTCGTTTCCGATACTCTCGAAATACATTCTTAAAAAGAACACCGTCCCCGCCCCGCCGAACAGCCCCGGCAGGATCAGCGGCAGAACGGATTCCGAAAGTCCCAGCGCCTGCCAGAAGAAGTACGAGGACATTCCGAACACGCCGACGAGCATCGTCATAGTGGCGATATGCACGAGAAAGATTTTTTCTTTGCCGGGAAAACGGAGCTTTGCAAAGCAGAACGCCGAAAATCCCGAAACCAAAAGCCCCACCACGAGGGGCAGAAGGGTCTGCCACATGGTGTTGAAAAAGCCCGTGACGAGCGTCGGGATCCCGTCGCTCCAAGGGTCCTCGCGGAATACCATCGCATATCCCTCGAACGAAACCTTTTTGGGGAACCAGCGAAAACCCTGCGTCACAAACAGTTCCTCGTTGGAGGTGATCGAATAATCCAAAATCACATAGAACGGCGCAAACAGGATGATCGCATAAAACAACAGCAACAAAAAGATCACGATGCTTGTGACGAGATAGCGGGTATTGATCCTCTTTTTTGCAGTTACCGAAACCGTCTCAGTATTCATCTTTCATCCTCCTGTTGCGGACTTTATAGACGATCAGCTGCAATGCAAACGCCACCGCAAAGAGCGCCCAGCTCATGACGGACGCCTTCGTCATATCGAGGTA
>CAJUCM010000010.1:39755-54077 GCA_910585235.1 uncultured Christensenella sp. | reverse complement strand
ACCCCAAGAAAGGGGGATTCTACTTTGATTCGACTTTTTTCTATTGCAAATCGGAGGCGGGAATGCTAAAATAGAGGCAGAACACAACCAAGGAGCGCATATGTCAAAATTTTCCGATTTACTTTACGAGTTGAGAAAGGAGAAAAATCTGACGCAGTCGGAGCTTGCCGAAAAACTCGGCATTACCAACAAAGCGGTATCCAAATGGGAGACGGGCGAGGCGATGCCCGATACGGCGCAATTATTGCCGCTTGCCGAAATTTTAGGCGTGAGCGTGGACGAGCTTTTGCGCGGGGAACGCCGATCCTTGTCCGCCGAAGAAAATAAACCGCAGGAAGATCTTTTTAAGAATGAGGACGCCGTTTGTTTTTCGAGCGGACGGGACACCGTTGAAATTTCGTCAAGGGGTATTTTTATCAACGGCGTGAAAGCCGAACATAGGAAAACGACTTATTTAGGACGTATTTGCGGGTGCGTCTGCGCGACGCTTATGGCGATCTCCGTTATTGTGTTCGTGTCTCTCGGCTGTCTGTTCGGAACATGGCATCCGCTGTGGTGTATTCCCGCTTCCGCCGCGTTTTGTTGCGGGATCGCGGGCTGTATCTTCGATATGTGCGACCGCGTAAAAGTGGAAGAAAAACGGAAAAAAGGGGAGAACCCCTATGCGGCGGGCGCGTGCGGGATCGTCATGTGCATATCGCTCGTCGTGTTTTTATGCGTTTCGGCGGTTCTGGATCTTTGGCATATCATGTGGATTTCCCCCGTTGCGGGCGTCTGCGCCTGTATGATCATCGGAACGGTCGGGGCAATCGCCGGCGGCAAAAAGAATAAGCAATAAACATAATAAAAAAAGACGACCTTCGGGTCGTCTTTTTTTATTATGTCCGATTATTCTTTGCCTGCCATCTTCTTGTAGCCTGCAAGACGCGCTTTGGAGTTCTCTTCCGTCTTTTTGAAGAGTTCCTCCGCAACTTCGGGCTGCGTCTTTTTGAGGGACGCGTAACGGGTCTCGCCCAAAATGAAGGACTGATAATCGCCCGTGGGGTCTTTGCTGTCGAGCGTGAAGGGATTCTCGCCCTTTTCCGCAAGAGCAGGATTGAAGCGGTAGAGCTGCCAGTAGCCGCAATCGACCGCCGCTTTTTCTTCCGACTGCGACTTCGTCATGTTGATGCCGTGGTTGATGCAGGGCGCATAGCAGATGATGAGGGAAGGACCGTGATAGCTTTCCGCCTCTTTGAGCGCTTTGACGAGCTGAGCTTTGTCCGCGCCCATTGCGCACTGCGCGACGTAAACGTAGCCGTAGCTTGCCGCGATCATGCCAAGGTCTTTCTTCTTCACGCGCTTGCCGCTGGAAGCGAACTTCGCAACCGCGCCGACGGGAGTGGATTTCGATGCCTGTCCGCCCGTGTTGGAATAGACTTCGGTATCGAGAACGAGAACGTTCACGTCCTCGCCGGAAGCCAGAACGTGGTCGAGTCCGCCGTAGCCGATGTCATACGCCCAGCCGTCGCCGCCGATGATCCAGAAGGATTTTTTGACGAGGCAGTCTTTATCCGCGAGGATTTCGTTGACCGTAGGTCCGCAGGTAGGGCAGGAGGAATGCTTGTTGAGCGCTTCGATGAGTTCGGCAGATGCTTTCTTGCTTGCTTCCGCATCGTCCATTCCCTTGATCCATGCTTTGACGAGTTTCACGTCTTCGGGATAATCTTTCCAAAGGTCGATGAGTTTTTCGGCTTTTTCTTTGAGCGCCGCTCTTCTTGCTTTGTATGCAAGCTGCATGCCGTAGCCGAATTCCGCGTTATCCTCGAACAGCGAGTTTGCCCAAGCGGGACCGTGACCCTTTCTGTTCGTGGTGTAGGGGCAGGTGGGGGAAGAACCGCCGTAGATCGACGAACAGCCCGTCGCGTTTGCAACGATCATTCTGTCGCCGAAGAGCTGGGTGACGACCTTGACGTAAGGCGTCTCGCCGCAGCCCGCGCACGCGCCGGAGAACTCGAAGAGGGGAGCGGTGAACTGCGATTTCTTCACGTCCGCCATCTTCACTGCGGAAAGATCGGCGTCGGGAAGTTCGACCGCGTATTCCCAGTTGTCTTTTTCAAGCGGTTCGATTTCCGCGAACGGCGTCATGACGAGCGCCTTGTTGCCCTTCATGCCGGGGCAGACGTCCGCGCACACGCCGCAACCCATACAGTCGAGCGGGGAAACCTGAATGCGGTACTCGTATCCGGGAATGCCCGTCGCGGGTTTGGTCGTGAAGTTTGCGGGCTTGTTTTCGCCTGCTTTTACAAGCGCGGGGCGGATCGTTGCGTGAGGGCATACGAATGCGCACTGGTTGCACTGAATGCAGTTCTCTTCGATCCACTTGGGAACCATAACGGCGACGCCGCGCTTCTCGAATTTGGTCGTGCCCGTGGGAACGGAGCCGTCCGCATTGAACGCCGAGGAGGGGAGCTTGTCTCCTTCGAGGGCAAGAATGGGAGCGACGACGTTTCTGAAATAGTCGTTGTCCGCAAGTTTGATCATTTCCGCGCCCTCCGTGGTGGTCGCCCACGAAGCGGGAATGTCGATTTTAACGAGGTTGTCTTTCGCCGAGTCGATCGCGTTGTAGTTCATCTGAACGATCGCGTCGCCCTTTCTTGCGAAGGACTTGTACGCCATTTTCTTCATGTATTCCACAGCGTCCGAATAGGGCATGATCTGCGGATTGATGAGGAAGAACGCCGATTGCAGAATAGTGTTCGTTCTGCCGCGTAAGCCCAGCTTCGCCGCAATGGAGATCGCGTCAATGACGTAGAGGTTCGCTTTCTTCTTCGCAAGCGCGTTCTTGACGGAGGCGGGAAGATTTGCTTCGAGTTCTTCGACCGTCGTCCAGGGAGCGTTCAAAAGGAAAGAACCGCCCTCTTTGAGATCGGATACCATGTCGTAACGGATGACGTACGAAGGGTTATGGCAAGCGACGAAATCCGCCGAGTCGATGAGGTATTCGCTCTGAATGGGCTTTTTGCCGAATCTTAAATGCGATACGGTAATGCCGCCCGACTTCTTGGAATCGTAGAAGAAATATGCCTGCGCATACATCTTGGTGTGATCGCCGATGATCTTGATGGAGTTCTTGTTCGCGCCGACCGTACCGTCCGAACCGAGACCGTAGAACTTACAGGAAGTGGAGCCTGCGGGAGCCGCGTCGAACTTCTTCGTGATGTCGTCGTAAATGCCGATCGTGAAGTGGTTCTTGGGTTTCTTCGCTTCGAGGTTCTTATAGACCGCGAGCACCATGGAAGGATTGAATTCTTTGGAGCCGAGACCGTATCTTCCGCCGACGACCTCGATGCCTTTCACGCCTTTTTCAAGGAGCGCCGTGCATACGTCGAGGTAGAGGGGTTCGCCGAGCGATCCGGGTTCTTTCGTTCTGTCGAGAACCGCCATTTTTTTACAGGTCTTGGGGATCGCCTTGACGAAAGCGTCCGCGACGAAGGGACGGTAGAGGCGGACTTTGATCAAGCCGTATTTCTTACCGCTTGCGTTGAGCTTGTTGATGCTCTCTTCCACGGTCTCCGCGCCCGAACCCATGATAACGACGACTTCTTCCGCGTCCTTTGCGCCGACGTAGTCGAAGAGGTGATATTTTCTTTTCGTGAGTTTGCTCACTTCGTCCATCATCTGCTGAACGATCGCGGGGGTCGCGTTGTAGTAGCTGTTCGCCGTCTCTCTGTTCTGGAAATAGGTGTCGCCGTTCTGCGCGGTACCTTTCTGAATCGGGTGTTCGGGATTGAGCGCGCGCGCCTTAAATTCCGCAACGTCCTTATCGAGACCGAGTTTGTCGTAGAGCGCCTTCATTTCTTCGTAGTCGATCGCGTCGATCTTGGAAACTTCGTGCGAGGTACGGAAACCGTCGAAGAAGCTCAAAAAAGGAACGCGCGTTCTCAGCGTTGCAAGGTGCGCGACGAGCGAAAGGTCCATAACTTCCTGAACGGAGCAGCTCGAAAGCATTGCAAAGCCCGTCTGACGGCAAGCCATAACGTCGGAATGATCGCCAAAGATGTTCAGGGAATGAGCCGCGAGCGCACGCGCCGAAACGTGCATAACCATCGGAAGAAGTTCGCCCGAAATCTTATACATGTTGGGGATCATCAAAAGAAGTCCCTGCGACGCGGTGTAAGTGGTCGTAAGAGCACCTGCGGAAAGAGAGCCGTGCACCGCGCCCGCCGCGCCGCCTTCCGATTGCATTTCCGCAATGCGGAGCTTCTGCCCCCACATGTTCACGCGTCCCTGCGTCGCCCATTCGTCCGCGGATTCAGCCATAGGGGACGAAGGAGTGATGGGATAGATGGCAGCCACTTCGCTGAATGCATAGGCGACGTGGCTGGCGGCGGTGTTGCCGTCAATGGTCATCTTAGTCATCAAAAAACCTCCATAAAATTAAAATATTTTTTTCTTTGCACGCGGAAAAAATACGCTTGTCCGCGCTCACAGCATATTATAACGGAAATTTTTGGGAAAGTCAATATACATTGTGAAAAAACTTATAAAAGGATATTAAAAAATCCCCTCGTTGAGGGGACGGGAAAAATTGAAATGTTATAATTCCGAGCGACCGAGCAGATAATCTACGGATACGTCAAATAAATCGGCGAGCGCGGCAAGATTTTCTAACGTCGGCTCGGAGCTTCCGTTTTCATAACGGATGTATGACGGTTGCGAAATGCAAAGGCGTTCTGCGACCTGCCGTTGCGTATAGCCGTAACTTTTTCTCAATTCTTTTAGCCTATCTTGAAAAATCATCATATGATACTTGACAATTATAGCAAAGAGCTATATAATAAATTCACAAAATAGCAATTTGCTATCAAAAGAAATCAAAAGGAGAGGAAATGGATTTAAGTTACTTGAAAAATTTAAGCCGCGACCAAATAACCGATTTGGCTGAAAAAGGAGACGTTTACGCACAGTTAGAATTGGTGGATAAATTTAGAGCGGAAGTTTTAATGATGCAGGCACTTTCAGGAAAATTTAATTTTGATCCCGATACACTGGCGGGAAAAATGGTGTCGGATTATCTTTATTGGTTACATAGAGCGTGTGAGCATGATATTTCAGAGACGAGAGAGGCTCAATTTGAATTAGGCGAGATATATTATTTTGGTAGGCATATGCAGAAACAAGATCGTTATATTGCAGCTTGTTTATTTGATCAATCGGCGAGACAAGGATATGCGCCTGCACAAGTTCAATATGCAAGATGCGTTCTTGACGGTGATGCTGAACGTAATAATGACATTGATTTGCAAGGTTCAGGGTGGCGCCAAGCGCTGAGAGAGTCAGTAGCTTTCAGATTATTTCAATTGGCTGCTGAACAAAACGATACAATGGGGTTAATATATATGGGTGCCTGTTACGCAGATGGAATAGGAGTGAATGCGGATATGGAAAAAGCGAAAGAGTGGTTTATAAAAGCCGCGAGAAATGGAAGCAAAGAGGCAAAATTAATATTGAAGAAGGATTTTGGAATTTATTTATAATTATTACAGGTGCTGTTTACGCTTCGAATGTTTGTAACCCCAATGGATGTGTTAAATAATTTTTTTGAAAATTATTGAGATGAATTAAAATGGTGATAACATTGAATGCAAGAAATTCTTTTTACGAAATCAACTTAGAAAAAAACAAACCTAACTTTCGGGACGCTATGCAGAATGCTAAAACTTATCTGAAAATGTATAGAAATAGCGTACGGTGTTTAATATTTATTCACGGCTATGGTAGTCACGAACGTGGTGGGGTAATTCGAAAAGGAGTTCGCAGTTGGCTTTCGGCTCAACAAAAAATGGGTATAATAAAATCAGTGATTCCTGGGGAGGTTTTTGATATATTTCATTCGGAAGCAATTTTTTTGAAAAATCGTTGTCCTGAGTTAAAAAAATATATAAATCAAAATAATCTTGGTATTACGATTGTAGAGTACTGACAATGTGTTTATTCGAAGCGTGCAGGAGGCGGATACATTTGTATTCGCTTTTTCGTATTAGAAATATTTTTCAATTTTCACGGGTATTTCATTGTAAAAAACGCGTGGATTTGCTATAATAAAAAAAATAAACGGTATGAAAGCGATTTCGTTTGAGGACGTTTCTTTCGCATACGAGGAAAAGTTCCTGTTTGAACATCTGAATTTTGACGTGGAAGAGGGCGAGTTCGTTGCGGTCCTCGGTCATAACGGGAGCGGAAAGAGTACGCTCGCGCGCCTTTGCGACGGGCTTTTATTGGCGGACAAGGGCAGGATTTCTATTTTCGGAAAACCGATCGAGGGAAAAAAGCTCTACGATATCCGTAAGGAAGTCGGGATCGTCTTTCAGAATCCCGATAACCAGACGGTCGCTTCGATCGTCGAGGACGACGTTGCGTTCGGCGCGGAGAATATCGCGCTTCCCCGCAAGGAGATCAAAGAGAGGATCGACTTTGCGCTGAGGGCGGTTGGGATCGAACACTTGCGCGAAGCGACGGTCTCCCGTCTTTCGGGCGGGCAGAAACAGCGCGTTGCGATCGCGGGCGTTTTAGCCTTAAAGCCGAAGATCATGATTTTAGACGAGGCGACCGCCATGCTCGATCCGCGCGGGCGCAAAGAGATCTGCGACGTCGTGAAAAAACTGCACGAAGAAGAGGGGATCACCGTTTTGCTCGTGACGCACTTCATGGAAGAGGCGCTTCTTGCGGACCGCGCAATCGTCATGAACAAGGGGCAGATCGTCATGAACGCCGCGCCGAAAGAAATTTTTTCGCGCAGCGAAGAACTTTTGCAGTATAATCTGACTTTGCCGAAAATCGGCTATATATCCAAGCGGTTGCGCGAGGGGGAACTTGACGTTCCCGATACGCTCGACTATGAAACGCTTGCAGAGGAGATTTCAAATTGCGTATCCAAGCGGAGCATTTAAGCTATACCTACAACGCGAAATCGCCTTTTGCGGTTCATGCCCTGAACGACGTTTCCCTCACCGTAGAGGAGGGGGATTTTTTCGGTATTATCGGGCATACGGGGAGCGGAAAGAGTACGTTCGTTCAGCACCTCAACGGGCTTATCCGTTTGCCCTCGTCGCTCAAAAAACGCTATAAACAAAAGGTGAAGCGCGGGCAGGTCCCTCCGCCGCTTCCCCGTCTCACGGTGGGGGAATTCGATCTTGCGGACAGAAAAACGGATTTCCGCGCGCTCCGCGGAAAAGTCGGCATGGTCTTTCAGTACCCCGAATATCAGCTCTTTGCGGAGACGGTTTTTGCGGACGTTGCGTTCGGCTATAAAAATTTCGCCGAAAAAAAGCCGACGGAAGAAGAGGTGCAAAACGCAGTCCGCGCTGCCCTCGAAGTGGTGGGGCTCAGCTATGACGAACTCAAAGACAAATCGCCCTTCGATTTATCGGGCGGGCAGAAACGCCGCGTTGCGATCGCGGGCGTGATCGTTTCCCGTCCCGAAGTTCTCGTTCTCGACGAGCCGGCGGCGGGTCTCGATCCCGCGGGCAAGCAGGAGATCATGGAACTGTTGCACAAACTGCACAGGGAATGGTGTAAAACGATCGTCGTCGTTTCGCACGACATGGACGAGATCGCGGAAAACTGCAACCGCGTCGCGGTCTTTTCGGAGGGGGAAGTCAAATACGTTCTTCCGCCTGCGGAACTCTTTGAAAAATCCGACGAGCTCGTCGCGCTGGGACTTGACGTTCCGCTGGTTGCAAAACTCACGTTCGCTCTGAGAAAAAAGGGGATAGACCTTCATAACGATTGCACCGTCGAGGGTTTTATCCGGAGTGTTCTTAGCTATGCGGGGCATACCGCGGAAAGCGGGGAGGCGGACGAATGAAAGAAGTTTCGTTCGGGCAGTATTATCCCGTAAAGTCGTTCGTGCATAACATGAACCCCGCCCTCAAAATTCTTTTTCTGATTGCCTATATCGTGGCTATTTTTCTCGCAAAGAATTTTTACGGATTGGCGGCTTGCGCGGGCGTTCTCATTGTGATCATTGCCTGTTCCCGCGTTCCGCTTTTGAAAGTGTTGCGCGCAGTGCGGGGCGTTCTGTTTCTTGTTTTATTCACCGCAGTGATCAACGTGTTGTTCCACGGCGGGGAAGAGGTGTATTGGGGAAATGCGGAGACGGGCGTGTATTTCAAGTACGGCATTATTCAGATCACGCAGTCGGGGATTATTTTTTCGCTTTTCCTGATCATAAGACTTGTGCTTCTCGTCACCTGTTCGTCGCTTTTAACTTACACGACGACGCCCGTTGCGCTTACGGACGGGATCGAGGCGATTTTAACGCCTTTGAAGTGGATACGTTTTCCCGTACACGAACTCGCGCTCATCATGAGCATTGCGTTGCGTTTTATCCCGATCCTCATGGACGAGACGGAGCGGATCAAAAACGCGCAGAAGGCGCGGGGCGCGGATTTTGAAAAGGGCGGACTCGTGAAAAAGGTCAAAGCGTTCGTTCCCGTTCTCGTGCCGTTGCTTTTATCGGCGTTCCGCAGGGCGGACGAGCTGGGCGACGCCATGGACGCGCGCTGTTATACGGGCGGCAAGAAACGGACAAAATATAAAAAGCTGCGCTTTACCTGGCGCGATCTGATCGGCTTTTTGGTGGGCGCGGGGCTCATTACGGGCGTTGTGTTCATGCGGATCTATCTGGGGTCGCCGATATGAAATATGTTTTGGGCGTCAGCTACGACGGCACGGAGTTTGCGGGCTGGCAGTTGCAGAAGAACGCACGCACGGTGCAGGGCGTTTTGCAGGAGGCGGCTTTTGTTATTTTCCGTAAGGAGACGAAGATCAGGGGTAGCGGAAGAACGGACGCGGGCGTACACGCGCTCTTTCAGGTGTGCGAGTTCGAGGCGGAAACCTCCGTTCCCGCGGAGAAGATCCGCGACTGTTTCAACCGGATCCTTCCCTGCGACGTAAGCGTTCTTGTGAGCGCGGAGGTGCCCGACGGATTCGACTGTACGCGTGCCGCCCGTAAAAAGACCTATGCTTACCGTGCCTATTTTTCCGAGTGCGCGCTGCCGCTTTGCGAGCGGTACGAAGCGCGGTTACAGTGCAGGGTCGATACGGAACGCATGAAAAAGGCGGCGGGGCTTCTCGTCGGCAGGCATGATTTCAAAGCGTTCTCCGCGACGGGGTCTTCGGCAAAGACGAGCGAACGGGAGATAACTTCGATCGTGGTCCGCGAACGGGCGGACGGAAATGCGGTGCATTATGAGATCGAAGTATGCGGCAACGGGTTCCTATATAATATGGTAAGGATCATAGCGGGGGAACTCTTTGCGATTGGATCGGGGAAAGGCGACGGCGCCGTCAGGGAAGCGCTTGAAACGGGGAAACGGAATTTACTTGCAAAGACGATGCCCGCAAAGGGACTTGTGCTTTTGAATACGCAATACGATACGCTGCTTTTCGGCGACAATAAGGAGTAAATATGGAATTTTTTAGTTATCTCAGAATCCCGCAGTATCTGATCCAGTTTTTCAGAAGCGGAGCAGGCGGGATTTCTTTGGACGAACTGTACATTCTGTTCGGTGTGGCGGGCGGCGCAACGCTCGTCTGTCTTATGCTCGGCGGGCTTGCGCTCTACACGATGGCGGAGCGGGCGGGGGTCAAACATTCCTGGCTCGGATTTCTGCCCTTTGCGAACACTTATTATGCGGGCAAGGTCGCGGGCGAAGTTTCCTTTTTCGGGAAAAAGATGAAGCGTGCGGGACTGTACGCCATGATCGGTGAGATCGTCTATGCCGTGTTTGAAATATTCAGCCTTGTGGCAAGCGTGCTTCTTTCCAATCCCGCTTATTATGAGACGAATTATCTGGAAGGGGGCGGCGCGTCGCTTGTTTTCAATCCTGAGAGCGTGCCCGCGGGACTTCGCTGGATGTCGGGCGCGTCTTTCTGGTTTTCGATTCTTGCGCTCGTTGCCGAACTCGTGATGATCGTATTCCTTTGCGCGGTCTATAACGGACTTTACCGCAAATACAGTCCGAGAAACGCTTACATCATGACCGTATTTTCTGTCATTTTGCCGTTCCGTGCGTTCTTTCTGTTTGCGGTCAGAAACAATACACCCGTTGATTTCAACGAATATATGAAGAAACGGCTCGAACAGGCAATGCGTTCCGCAGGAGTGAACGTGAGCGTGGACGAGAAAAAGCCGGAGGATCCGTTCTCCGATTTTGCCGATCCCGCCGCTAAGGCTCCGTCGCCGTTTTCCGAATTTGACGATCCGTCGTCTTCCCGACAGGATTCCGAAGGCAAACCCGACGATCAGTCCTGAAATACGTTATCGGCTATTAAGCGCCCTTCGGGGCGCTTTTTTAATTTTTTGTACTAATTCCCTATAATTCGACATAGATATAAGTATATTTTGTCGAAAAAAGGGGAATTTCTATGTGGGATTATATCCAGGAGAGAGTCGTTCGGGAAGGAAATTACATTGTAGAAACAGGTTGCACCGTCCGCGCCTGCGCAAAAGTTTTAGGCACCAGCAAATCTACCGTACATAAAGACGTGACGGAGCGGTTGGCGCAGATCGATCCTGCTTTATGGGAAAAAGTCAAGGCGGTGCTTTCCGTCAATTTGCAGGAGCGCCATTTACGCGGCGGTGACGCGACAAAAAAGAAATACGAACATCAGAGACAGAAGGATTGACCGAATGCGGCACAGCGTGCCGCATTCGGTATTTTATCAGGAAAAAAATTTGTTTTTACTTGAAATGATTGCGGGTTTCTGATATAATCAGGGCATGGGAAAACGGCTCGGTAAAAAGCAAAAATATATTTTATGGGGTATTTTAACGCCCGTACTTGTATTCGTGTCCGCGTTTCTGATTTTATGTTTCGTGACGATGGGTATGTTTTCTCCGACCTATCTTAGAAGGGTACTTACGCATTGGGATTCGGACGTGAGCGATTATAAGATTTTTTCCGAACGGATGATTGAAAAAAGCGGAACACCCTTTGTTTACGCAAAAGAGGAAGATCCGTCTATCGGGGGAATCGCTGTCGGCGACCCGAACAGGGCGCAAAGCCTTGACGCGTTCGTCGAAAGTACGAAAACGACTTCGTTTCTCATTGTAAAGAACGATAAAATCGTCTATGAGAAATACGCGAACGGATACGACGAAAATTCTATCAATACTTCGTTTTCCATGGCGAAGTCCGTCGTTTCGTTGCTGATCGGCAAAGCGATCGAAGAGGGGTATATTCAAAGCGTGTATCAGCCGATTTCGGATTTTATTCAGGAGTTTTCGGATGAGGAAATCGGCAAGACGACGATTGAAGATCTGCTTCTCATGCGCTCTGAAATTGTCTATGACGAAGATAAGTTTTTGTGGTTCGGAGATGATTCGCTGACTTATTGGCACAACGATTTAAGAAAACTCGCTCTGTCGCATACGGAGCTTACCGAAAAATATCAGGGAAGATTTCATTACAACAATTATCATCCGTTGCTCCTTGGGATCGTTCTGGAACGCGCGACGGGCGTTACCGTTTCCGAATTTTTCGGGCGGGAAATCTGGCGGAAGATCGGTGCGGAATACGACGCCTCGTGGAGTCTGGACTATGAGGGCGGTTTTGAAAAGATGGAGAGCGGAATCAATTTCCGCGCGAAAGATTTTCTGAAAATCGGAAGCATGGTTCTGCACGGGGGATTTTGGAACGGCGAACAGATCGTAGACGGCGACTGGCTGAAAAAGTCAACGCTGTGCGCGTTCCCGATCGATGCGGGCGAATATGCAGGCACTTTTTTGGAGGGCAGGAATATCGGCTATCAATATATGTGGTACTCGACGCCGTCAAACGATTCGTCCGGTTACGATATCGTTGCCTGGGGAAAGTCGGATCAGATATTATATATTTCTCCGTCAAGCGGGTTCGTCATACTTCGTACTGGAAAGGCGGACGGAGGCGTTTCCGATTGGGTAAGAACGCTGAAAGAATTGATTGGGAAAATAAATTAAAAATAATGAAAAAGGTTCGGAGGACTTCCGAACCTTAATTATTATTTATCATAAATACTGTTTCCGTCGGGGTCGATTGCGACGACGAGGGGAAAATCTTCGATTTGCAGGCGATAGATCGCTTCGCTTAAAAGATCGGGAAAGGCGACAAGTTCGCTGCTTTTGATCGCATTGCCGTAGAATGCGCCCGCGCCGCCGATCGCTGCAAAGTAGATTGCCTTTTGCTCCCGGATCGCTTCCCGTGTCTCTTCGCTCATTTCGCCCTTGCCGACCATGCCGCCCAGACCGAGTTTCAAAAGCCTCGGCGCAAAGGTGTTCATACGGGCGGACGTTGTGGGACCGCAGCTCCCGCAAGCCTTTCCTTCGGGGGCGGGGCAGGGACCCGCATAGTAGATAAACGCGTTTTCGAGCGGAAAGGGGAGCGGTTTGCCCTCGTCCAAAAGTGCAAACAGCCGCTTATGGGCGCAGTCGCGCGCAGTAAACAATGTTCCCGACGCAAGCACGCAGTCGCCCGCATGAAGTTGCAGTTTCTCGTTTTTAGAAAGGGGAAGCGTAATTTTTTTCATATCGTCTCCTTTTCGCACCGCACGCAGTGGCACTGGATGTTGACGGCAACGGGAAGTCCCGCAATGTGGGTGGGCGCGATCTCGCAGGAGACGCCGAGCGCGGTCACGCTTCCGCCGAAGCCCTGCGCGCCGATTCCGAGCGCGTTGATTTTTGCAAGCGCCTCTTCTTCGATCGAAGAGACGTCTGCACGTTCGTTGTGCGAGCCGACTTCCCGCGTGAGCGCTTTTTTGGCTAGGAACGCCGCGCCGTCGAACGATCCGCCGATCCCGACGCCGACGTAGACGGGGGGACAGGGGCGCGAGCCTGCGATCCTGACCGTATCGACGATCGCTTTTACGATGCCGTCTCTTCCCTCGGAGGGAGTGAGCATATAGAGGCGGGACATATTTTCGCTCCCGAAGCCTTTGGGTAGAAATGTGACGTTCACTTTGTCGCCCGCAACGATCTCGGTATGCAGATAGGCGGGCGTGTTGTCGCCCGTATTGACGCGGGTCAAGGGGTCGCAGATACTTTTGCGGAAGTTTCCCTCGCCGTAAGCCTTTCTCACGCCCTCGTTGACGGCTTCCCGTAAAGGCGCGCCCTCGAAGCGGACGTCCTGCCCGATTTCAAGGAGAACGCAAGCCATGCCCGTGTCCTGACAGACGGGCATCTTCTCCCGCTGTGCGATTTTCTCGTTTTCCAAAAGGGAATCGAGCGCGAACGCCGCCGCGCCGCTCTCTTGTTCTGCGGCGCGGGAAAGCGCCGTTCTGCATGAGTCGGTGAGCGTCAGCCCCGCCCTTTTGGCAAGACGGCAGACACAGTCCGAAACCGTTTGCGTTTGAATGATCCGCATATGCACACCTGTGAATAGAAAGTAACTTTTTTTATATTATAAAACAAATTCCCGAAAAAGCAAAGTTTTTATTTGAACATTTTTTAATTTTCCTGTATAATAACGCTATGAAGAAACGGCAGGAGACAATTAAGAGCGCGGAAGAGGTAGAACGCGAGTTCCGAAAGAAATGCCTGGGAGAAGCGGGGATCGGCTTTTCTGCGGGCGCGGCGCTCATCATTTTGGTTTCGGCGCTCTTTTCGCTTATCGTGGGAATGTCCGTCAAGTTTCCCGTTGATCCGATCACAAAGGAAACGCTGTATCCCGACTGGTATCTCTATTTTTCGTTTTTAATTCCGCAACTCTGTTTTTTGGGTGCGGCGCTCATATATTTTATGCGAACCAAAGAACCGGTGCGCGTGCTTACAAAGGGGTGCAAGTGGTACTATTATCTGCTTGCGATTGCTCTGCAACTCGGTCTGATGTTTCCCCTGTCCGAGCTCAACGATCTGTTCATCGGGGGACTTGAAAAGCTCGGCTATCACAGTACGGGCGTGAACGTTCCTTCGCTCGCGGGGTGGAATATCCTGCCCGCGATCATCGTGATCGCGGTTCTTCCCGCGATATTCGAGGAGACGATCTTCCGCGGGATACTCTCGCGCAATATGCACGCGAGCGGTTGGGGGCTTGTTCAGACGGTGTTTATCACGGGTGCGCTCTTTTCCGTCTATCACGGCAATCCCGAACAGACCTTATATCAGTTCGCTTCGGGCGTGTGCCTTACGTTTGTCGCCGTCAAAGCGGGGAGTATCTTCCCCACGGTGATCGCGCACTTTCTGAACAACGCGCTCATTCTCATTCTCGAAGCAACCTTGGGTTCGGGGTGGACGATGCCGACGGGCGCGTTCGTTGCGGTGATCGTCGTCTCGTCTCTGCTCTTTGTGGGCGCGCTCGTCTT
>CAJUCM010000010.1:0-39745 GCA_910585235.1 uncultured Christensenella sp. | reverse complement strand
TTTCTCATTTTCTTCGATCAACGCAACCGTCAGAAGGGCGGGGTCGTGAACGGAAAACGGTTCTTCTTCTCGGCGGCGGCAGGGATCGGGATCTGCGCGATCGAATGGATCGTTCAGCTCATTATGGGGATCAAGGGATGATCAAAATAAATTTCGTCTGCGTGGGCAATCTCAAAGAGAAATTTTTCGTGGAGGCGGCGGAGGAATATCTCAAACGTCTTTCCCGCTTTTGCAGGACGGAAGTCAAAGAACTTCCCGAAAGGAAAAATCCCGAAGATGAGGCGGAGAGCGTTCTCCGTGCGCTGAAAGGGCGCGTCGTTGCGCTTGCCGTCGAGGGAAAACAGTGTTCTTCGGAGGCGTTTGCAAAAAAGATCGCAGAGTACGGGGACAGGGGCGAGGAGGTCACGTTCGTCATCGGCTCGTCCGAGGGGCTTTCAAAGAAAGTCAAGGAACGGGCGGACGAGCTTCTCTCCTTTTCGGAAATGACCTTTCCGCACAGGCTCATGCGTATCGTATTATTGGAGCAGGTATATCGCGCGTTCATGATCAATGCGGGTGCAAAGTATCATAAATAGTTGCGTTTTTCATACGATAACGCATGGACGTTTATGAGGCGGTCACGCATTATTATGAACATTACCGCGGAGAAAAGCAGATCATAGGAAAGAGCCATGAGGGTCGCAACCTGTATGCAATGCTGATCGGGGACGGCGCTCACTGCGTGGGGATCAGTCAGTATGCGATCCATGCAAGGGAATGGATCACCGCGCTTCTTGCGATCGAGCATATTCGCCGCGGGGTTCGTTGCGGCGGCGTGTGGGTGCTTCCGCTCATGAATCCGGACGGCGCGTTGCTTGTCCAAAAGGGGATCGGGTCGGTTTCGCCCGAATGGCGGGAATACCTGATCGGTCTGAACGGATCGGAGGATTTCTCCCTCTGGAAGGCGAATGCGGGAGGGGTTGACTTAAATCTGAACTTTCCTGCGCGCTGGGGACAGGGCAGGGGCAACCGCTTTTCTCCCGCGCCGCACGGCTGTGTAGGCAGAAAACCGCTCTCCGCGCGTGAAAGCAGGGCGCTCGCGCTTTTTACGCAAGCCGTTTCCCCGCAATATACGGTGAGCTGGCACACGAAGGGCGAGGAAATTTACTGGCGTTTTCATCAGCCCTTGTCGCGGGCAAAGAGAGATAAGCAGATCGCAAAAGTTCTCTCCCGCACGACGGGCTATCCCTTGAAAAATACGCCTTTTTCCGCAGGCGGCTATAAAGATTGGTGCGTGGAAACGTTGAAGATACCTGCGTTTACGGTGGAAGTCGGCTCGGACGAACTTTGTCATCCGCTCGGATTTGAGGCGCTTCCCGATATATTGGAAAAAAATGCGGAGGCGCTTGTAGCACTGAACGGCGTTATGGAATCCGTTCAAACGGGCAATCAATAATCGGAAAAGCGTATAAGTGGGTATCCGAAATTTACGCTGAAAAAATCTTAACCGTATGAAAGAAGAGTTTATGCGCGAGGCGCTTCGCCTTGCCGAAAAAGCAAAAAAGAAAGGGGAAGTGCCTATCGGCGCAGTGGTCGTATTGAACGGTAAGATCGTCGGAAGGGGCTACAACCTGCGCACGAAGTTGCAGATGGCGACGGCGCACGCGGAAGTCAGGGCGATCGAAAGAGCGTGTAAAAAAATGCGATCATGGCGGCTCCCCGAAGCGGAAATTTATGTGACCTTGGAACCGTGCCCCATGTGCATGGGCGCGATCCTCAACGCAAGGATCGAACGGGTGTACTTCGGCGCATATGAGCAAAAGGGCAGAAGTCTGACAAACGAGCTTGCAAACGCGAATTTGCTCAACCACACGGTGGAAGTTGAGGGCGGCGTTCTGGAAGAGGAGTGCAAACAGGTGTTAAGTTCCTTTTTTTCGGAAATGCGCCTGCGCGAAAAAAATAAAACCCGACGCTGAGCGTCGGGTTTTTTATTATATCAGATTCCCGTATTCTTCGTACAGGCGGTCGGATTCGGATTGCAGGGATTCGAGGCGGGCGGTAATTTCCCGAACTTTTGCATAGTCGGCGGCGTGTTTTACGAGGTCGCCGTTGAGCGTTTGCTGTTCTTCCTCGATTTTCGCAAGCCGAGATTCAATTTCGGAAATGCGTTGCCGCGTCTTTGCCTGCCGTGCCCGCTCTTCCTTGCTCCGATAGCTCTCGCTTGCGGGCTTTTCTTTTGCGGGGAACTCCGTTTTTTCTTCCGCAGGCTTTGTCTTTTTCTGTTCGAGATAGGCGGAATAGTTTCCGTCAAACTTTGTCAGCGTTCCGTCCTCGATGCACGCGATGCTCGTCGCAATGGATTCGATAAACCGTCTGTCGTGCGAAACGAAGAGGAGCGTGCCGTCAAATTCTCTGAGCGCCGTTTCGAGCGATTCGCGGGACAGAAGGTCAAGGTGGTTGGTCGGTTCGTCGAGCGCTAGGAAATTGCCGTGTTCCGCTTGCAGAACGGCGAGCGCAAGTTTGGCTTTGAGCCCGCCCGAAAGCTCTCTGACTTTTTTCAGCGCGTCCTCCGAATCGATTCCCGATTGCGCTAAAAGCGCATACGCCTCCGTCAGGGGGAAGAGGGGGAAACGGAATCTTAAATCGTCTATCACCGTCATGTCGGGATTCAGCTCCGCGTTCTCCTGATCGTAGTAGGCGACCTTTAAGAATTTGGCGTAGCCGACGCGCCCGTCGCCCGATAAAAGAAATTTCAAAAGCGTGCTCTTGCCCGTTCCGTTGTCGCCGAGAAGCGCGCATTTTTCTCCGCGCATGAGCGTAAATTCGGCGTTTTTGAGGAGCAACTTTTCGCCCGCATACAGATCGAAGCGGGGCGCGTAGAGAACGCGCTCGTAGGGTCTGTTCTCATAAGTAAAGCGGAAGCGGGGCGCCTCTTTGGGCGGGATCGGCTTTTCGAGCGTGATTTTTTCAAGCTGTTTGACGCGGCTCTGCGCGCTCTTGGCGGTCGTCGCGCGGACAAGGTTTTTATCGACGTAATCTTGCAGTTTCTTCGTCTTTTCAAGCAGTTTTTCGTATTCTCTGAGTTCGGTTTTGTAGCGCTCCTCTTTGAGGAGCTTGTATTTGGAATAGTTCCCCTTATAGGAAAGCAGTCTTTTGTTTTCGAGTTCGACGGTGCGCGCTGTGAGTTTATCGAGAAAATAGCGGTCGTGCGAGACGATAAGAAGCGCGCCCTTGAAAGCGGAGAGATAGTCTTCGAGCCAGAAGAGGGTCGTAAGATCGAGGTGGTTGGTCGGCTCGTCTAAAATGAGCAGGTCGGGTTCTTCCAATAAAAGACGGCAGAGTTTGAGTTTGGTTTTTTCGCCGCCCGACATGACGGAAACTTTTTCTTCCGTCCGTCCGTGAAAGCCCATGCCGTTCAGAACCGTTCGGATTTTAACGACGTAGTTGTAGCTGTCGCGCGAAGCAATTTCCCGTTCGAGCGCTTCGCATTTGCGCATGAGCGCGGGCAGATTCTCCTCCCGTTCCGAGGACATTTTTTCCTGCGTTTTTTCGAGTTCTTTCAGGAGAAACCGATCCCGTTCAAACACTTCTTCCATGGCGCGAAGAACGGTATCTTCCGATTCAAAGCCGCCGCTCTGCGGCAAATAGCCGAGGCGGATCCCGTTCTTTTTGATGACGGAACCCTGTTCGGGGTTAAGTTCCCCTAAAATAAGTTTTATGAGCGTCGTTTTTCCCTCGCCGTTTCCGCCGATGAAGCCTACGCGCTCGCCCTCGTCGATCGAGAGGGAGACGCCGCTTAAAACCGGTTCGCCCGTGTAGGAAAAGGTGACGCCGTCAAGTGAAATCAGCATAATTTTTTATCCGTCGATAATACTGTTTTTATGAAAGAAACGACCCTTGAAACCGTCCGCCGTCTCGAAGAGCGGCTGACTTACGCAAATCCCAAGGAGAGCGCGAAGATCGCAAAGGAACTCGTGCGGATCAAAAGCCATTGGATCGAGCGCTGATCATTCGTCCCAATCGGGAATAAACGATCTGTCCGCGCTCGATTTGTCCTGCGTGTAGAGGACGGAAAACCCCAACGAAAGCGCGTATTCTTTGACGCGGCGGTATTCCCTGTCCGTCAGCGTCCGTTGCAGTTCGGGGTATTTTTCCGTATCGCCCATGGGCGTGTATTGGCGCATAAGGCTCACGGGCGCATTCGCGGGCAGAACGCTTTTGAGAAAATCCAACACTTTTACGGAATCCGAAGTACAGCAGGGCAGAATGAGGTGCCGTACAAGGATGCCCGATTTCATTTGCCCGTTTTCAAAGAGAACGGGCTTTTTCGCCATAAAATTGATCGCTTGCGAAGCGTACTTGAAATAGTCCTTTTTCCCCGTATAGCGTTCGGCAAGTTCGGGGGAGAAGAATTTCAGATCGGGCATATATACGTCGATATAGGGGTCGATCTCCCGTAACGTTTCCGTTTTGCAGTAGCCGCTTGAATTATAGACGACGGGAACGTTCGGGCGGTGAATGGAGAGCGCCTCGGCGATCATGGGAACGAGGTGATCCGGCGTGACGAGGTCGATGTTCTCCGCGCCCGCCTCTTCGAGGGATATGAAAATTTCCGCAAGCTCTTTCGGACGGATTTCCTTTCCTCGTTCCGCGCGGGACAATTCGTAATTCTGGCAGAAAACGCACCGCAAAGAACAGCCGCCGAAAAAGATTGCGCCGCTTTTTTTGTTCGGTGAGAGGGCGGGCTCCTCAAATGCGTGCAGGCAGTATTTTGCAACGGAGATTCTTTTCACACCGCACGCGCCCGCATTGATTTTTCGATCCGCTCCGCACTGTACGGGGCAGAGAGTGCATTGCTCCATGTCCCGATTATATCACGGAATCCAAAGAAAAGCAACCCGAAACGGTTGACAACGTTCAAGGTATTTTTTATAATAATAAGGATCGAATTACGGAGAGGAAGAAACGGATATGAAACGGTATTTTACGAGCGAAAGCGTGACGGAAGGGCATCCCGACAAAGTGTGCGACCGCATTGCGGACGGGATTTTGGACGAACTTCTGAAACAGGACAAAAATACGCGTGCAGCGGTAGAGTGCTGCGCCGCTTACGATACGCTCTTTATTACGGGAGAAGTGACGAGCTCGGCGAACGTCGATTACGGGAAAGTCGCCCGCGACGCGATCAAAGAGATCGGTTACGATTTCGGCAATTTTGCGTACGACAAATGCAATATCATCGAAAAAATTCACGGGCAGTCGCCCGATATTGCGCTCGGCGTGGATAGCTCGCTGGAAAATAAAGCGGGCGGGGAACGCTATGATTTGATCGGCGCGGGCGATCAGGGGCTGATGTTCGGCTATGCCTGCCGCGAAACGGAAGAATATATGCCGCTTCCCGTTCAGCTTGCGCACCGTCTCGCCTATATGCTGTCGGCGGCGCGGAAAGAGGGCAGACTTCCCTTTCTGCGTCCCGACGGAAAGACGCAGGTGACCGTCGAATACGACGGAAAAAAGCCTGTGCGCGTGGATACGATCGTCGTCTCCTCCCAGCACACGGAGGAAGTGACGCAGGAAAAACTTGCGGAGGCGATCAGGGAAGAGGTCGTAAAACGCGCCGTTCCGGCGGAATACCTTGATCAAAATACCAGATATCTGATCAATCCCACGGGGAGATTTCTGATCGGCGGACCGGAGGGGGATTCCGGACTTACGGGCAGAAAGATCGTCGTCGATACTTACGGCGGAAGATGCGCACACGGCGGCGGGTCGTTTTCGGGAAAGGATCCGACGAAAGTGGATCGGAGCGCGACTTATATGGCGCGGTATCTTAGCAAAAACGTCGTGGCGGCGGGGCTTGCCGACGAAATCGAAGTGCAGATCGCGTATGCGATCGGCGTGGCGCACCCCGTTTCGGTGTTCGTCGATACTTTTGAAACAGGCAAACTTCCCGACGATAAAATCGCGGAAATCATCCGCAGAGAGTTCGACCTGCGCCCTGCGGCAATTATCGAAACGCTCGGACTCAGAAATCCCGTCTATGCAAAGACCTCCGCGTACGGGCATTTCGGGCGGGAAGAGTTCCCTTGGGAAAAGACGGATAAAGTAGAGGATCTTAAAAAATATTTATGAAAGTGGAAGCGGAAAGCGGGACAAAAAACAAGACGAAAAACGGTAAATCGCGGGCGATGAGCGCGGCGAGAGAGGTCGCGTATCTTGCGCTCGGCGTCGCGCTGGTCACGGTATGTGCCTGGATCACGATCCCCGTCGGTGCGATCCCCGTGACGTTGCAGACGTTTGCGGTCGCCTTGGTCGGGGCGTTGTTCGGTGCGGTGAGGGGATTGATTGCCGTCGCCGTCTATTTGCTGATGGGACTTATCGGGATTCCCGTGTTCTCCAATTTTAATGCGGGCGTTGCGGCGCTTTTGGGACCTACGGGCGGATATCTGATCGGATTTCTGTTTTCCGTCGTGATTGCGGGAATCTTTTCCGCATTGAAAATCAAGAATCATATCGCAAAGACGGCGTTATTGTATCTGGGCTTGATCTTCGGGATGGCGGTATGCTATTTCTTCGGCACGCTGTGGTTCGTGACCGTCTATAACCGCGGAAGCGCGGAGGCGGTGAGTGTTGCCGCCGCAACAATGCTCTGCGTCGTGCCTTATCTTTTGCCCGACGCGGTCAAACTGTTCTTTGCCGCGCTCCTCGGCGTAAAACTCAAACCGTATGTAAAATTCCGTTCAAAGAAAAAGTGCGTTGAAGATACGCAACCGGAAGCATGAAAAAAACCCGCTGAACGCGGGTTTTTTTCATGCGACCTTTTACGGTCAGTTGTTACAGCCACAGCCGCAGCCGCCCTTACCGAAGAGCGAGCCGAGCGTGCCGTTTTTGCACATACAGTACGCGAGAGCCGCAAGGATCGGCCAGCCGCATCCCGTAAAGATGCCCGAAGAGAACACGCCGCTGCACGTTCCCAAAATGAGCAGGATAATGAGAATCCAAAGATAGCTGTTATTGCTCATCCAGCAATTCATAAGTTTCCTCCGTCGCCGCAGAGAATATGTATTGTTTGTTTTACCTGCGGTTTTATACTAAATCTTATGCGCGGGCGCGCTAAAAATGTTCCGTAAAACCCTACTTCATTTAGTTGCCAAAAGAATCGCGATTTGTTATAATTAAAATATGATTGTGCGCTGTGGGAAAAACACGGAAACGGTTTTATCTCTGTTGTGGCAGTCAAATACTTATTTTTTTCTACGGATATCGGGGATCCCGAATCCGATGGAGGTAACTGAATATGAAAAAGAGCAAGTTCCTTTCGGCGAAGAATCTCGTCTATCTTGCGGTGCTTCTGGCGCTCGTCGTCGTGTTGCAGTGTCTGAGCGGCTTCTTTGTGATCGGCACGACGAGTTTGAGCTTTGTGCTCGTACCCATTGTGTTGGGCGCGGTACTGATCGGCTGGTGGGCGGGCGCGCTTCTCGGTTTTGCGTTCGGGTTTATCGTACTGATGTACGGCGTGGCGGGAACGGATCCCTTTACGAATATCTTATTCGTTAATCAGCCCGTTCTGACCGCCCTTACCTGTCTCGTCAAGGGGATCGCGGCGGGGGTCGTTCCGGGGCTTATCTACCCGCTGATCGCCAAAAAGAATAAACTTGCCGGCGTGATCGTCGCGTCCGCGTTGGCGCCGATCATGAATACGGGACTTTTTATTGTGGGCGCGCTCTGCATGAGCGGAACGATCACGACGAATTTTGTCGAAGAGGGTTCGACGCTCGTTTACTTTTTGTTTATCGGTTGCGCGGGGATCAACTTTCTCATCGAGTTTGCGATCAATCTGTTGCTCTCGCCCGCGATCCACCGCGTCGTGCTGGTCGTGGAAAAAATGATCGTGAAAAAGAAAGCGCTTCCTCAGACGCAGGAACCGTCACTTTTAGAAAATTCCGAAAAGGACGGGGAATCGGCGGAAAAGGAACTTGAAGCGGAGGAAAAAACCGAACCATGATTCTCTGTATCGACGTTGGAAATACCAATCTCAAATTTGCGGTATTCGACGGGGACGAGCTTAAATGCTCCTGGCGCGCGGCGACGGATATGAAGCGCACTTCCGACGAATACGGCGCGCACCTTCTGGAGATGCTCGCGATCAACGGTATTCAAAAAGAGAATATCACGGGCGGAATATTTTCTTCGGTCGTGCCGTCGCTCGACTATACGGTGGAGCATATATTTTCCGTCTATCTCGGCATTACGCCGCTTGAAATCGCACCGGGGCTGAAAACGGGCTTGAAAATGCGTGCGGACAACGCCAAGGAAGTGGGGGCGGATCGCGTCGTGAACAACGTTGCGGCTTTGCGGGCTTACGGTTCGGAAAAGCCCATGGTCGTCGTCGATTTCGGAACGGCGACCACGTTCAATATTCTCGACAGGGACGGCGCGTTTATCGGCGGGGTGATCGCGCCGGGGATCAAGGGCTCTTTGGACAGTCTTGTGAGCGGAACGGCAAAACTTCCGCGCGTGGAGATCGTGGCGCCCAAGAGCGTGATCGCAACGAACACCGTCACGAATATGCAGGCGGGGATCGTGTTCGGGTTTGCGGGGCTTGTGGAGTCCATCGTGGCAAGGATCAAGTCGGAACTGAAAACGCAGGACGTTATCACCATTGCGACGGGCGGTTTTTCGGAGACGATCGCAAAGGAAACGAAGTGCATCGACATCATTGATAAAACGCTGACGCTCTACGGGCTGAAATATTTATATTACCTGAATACGGAAGAAAATAAATAATTTTCGTCTTTCGGGCGTACCTTAAAAGTGAAGTGTTTTAGAGGGAGATAATCACATGAAAAAAATCGGCGTGGCAATTTTGGGACTCGGCGTCGTCGGCGGCGGAACTTATCAGATTCTTGAAAAGCACCGTGAATTTTATCAGAAGACGCAGAACGTCGATATCGAAGTCGTGAGCGTGCTTGAAATGAACCGCGCCCGTACGGAGAGTCTCGGCGTTCCCGAAGAGAAGATCGCCGCGAATATCGCGGAAGTCGTGTGCAATCCCGACGTAAACGTGATCGTGGAATGTATCGGCGGAACGGCGGCGGCAAAAGAATATACGCTTGCCGCGCTCAACGTCGGCAGAACGGTCGTAACGAGCAATAAGGAACTCTATGCAAAATACTCTCACGAGCTGGAACGCGCTGCACAGCGGCACAACGCGGGGCTGTTCTTCGAGGCGAGCTGCGTCGGCGGAGTTCCCATCATCAGAACGCTGTTGGACGGATTGCAGGGCAACCGGATTTCTTCCCTCATGGGGATCATCAACGGCACGACCAATTATATTCTGACCAAAATGACCTGCGCGGGCATGAGCTACGAGGCGGCGCTTGCAGAGGCGAAAAAGCTCGGCTATGCGGAAGCCGATCCCTCCTCCGACGTAGAAGGGTTCGATGCGGCTTATAAACTCTCCATTCTCTCTTCGCTTGCGTTCCATACGAAAGTGCCTTTTTCAAAAGTGTTCCGCGAGGGGATCACGAACGTCTCCGAAGAGGACATTCTGGACGGGAAACAGCTCGGCTACGTTCTGAAATTGCTTGCGATCGGTAAGAATACCGACGCGGGGATCGAAGTGAGGGTGCATCCGACTTTTGTACGCGCCGATCATCCGCTTGCGAGCGTGTCGGACGGATTCAACGCAGTGTTCGTGGAGGGCGATTCGGTCGGCGAAGTCATGCTCTACGGCAGGGGCGCGGGGTCTCTTCCTACGGGGAGCGCGATCGTCAGCGACATTATCTATGCGGCGACGCATACGGAGATCAGATATTCCACCTTCAAAAACGGCGAAGAGGCGGAAAAAGACGTAAACTTCGTCGAGGATTTTATGAGCGCGTATTATCTGCGTCTGTCGGTTTCGGACGAACCCGGCGTGCTTGCAAAGATCGCCTCCGTACTGGGCAAATATCACGTTTCGATCGTGGAAATGATCCAGCGCGAAAAAGGGGACGGCAAGGCTTCGATCGTACTCGTCACGCACGCCACGCATGAATTTGCTATCAAAAACGCCGTCGAAAAAATCAATTCGACGGAGATCGCAAACGTAGAATCCGTTCTCAGAGTGGTATCGTAAAAAGAATAAATTGATCGCAATATAAGCGGAGCGCACGGTATCGTGCGCTTATTTATTTTACTTTTTGAAGTGTTTGTTTTATAATATCTGTAAGATAAACGGTGATTTATCGATCTTCGGAAAACCGTTCTCATCAATAGATGAAATCATTATGAAAATTAACTTAAAAGAAAACAAAAATAAGAATGATATTGAAGTTCTTATAGAATACCCCGAAATGTCAGAAACCGTACACCGCATAGAAACGGCAATAAAATCGGTTGATAATATAGTCCGTTGTCAAGATGATGACGGAAAAATTTGTTTTGTGCGAGTATCGGATATTTATTATATTGAAAGTGTAGAAAAGCAAGTTTTTATTTATATAAAAGAAAAAGTTTATAGTTCAGACTTGCCGCTATATCAATTTGCCGAAAAACTATATAATTACGGGTTTGAACAAATAAGTAAATCGTGTGTTTTGAACTTAAACACTTTGGTCAGCGTTAAAGCAATTTTTAACTCTAAAATGGAAGCAATGCTTGAAAACGGCGAAAAGGTAATTATATCGAGGAACTTTATTCCCACAATAAAAAAGCGGTTGGAGAAAATGATATGAAAAGGCAGATATTTAATTTTGTTAAGCGTTTGCTGATAAATACACTTGCGACAACCGCATTGAGTATCTTTTTAATGTGCATAGTTGCTATTATAAAAGGGTTTACTTTAATGACATTAGTTGCGCCTTTTCAGATATTGCTTGTGAATTTTTTGGCGCATATCGGTTTTATATTGTTTGATAAAATAAATATGAAATATAAAATAATCAACTATGCGGTAATGCTCGTATATTTAATCGGTATACTTTTAGGGTTTGGCTTTCTTTTCGATTGGTTTGCAGTAAACGAAATTTGGATTGTATGTGTAGTCGGCGTTATAGTTTTTGTTCTTGCTATAATTATGGATATTATAAAAATTAACCGGGATGCAAAAGAAATAAACGCAAGTTTGGACGAGTTGAGAAAGAGAAAAAATAACAATGATAAAACAGAATAATTTTTAAGAGGCTGTGAAATTCACAGCCTCTTTTGTAACTTGGTATTCCGCTTTTGTAAGTTAGCATTCACAGCATTGCTTTTGAATTTTACAATCATTATAATTATCAAAACGATTTTAGTAGGAGCAGTTTGTATGAATATACTAACTAATAAAAATAAGAACGGCATTAAAATTATTTTATCTATTTTTGCCGTTTATGCGGTTTGCTTGCTATTCCGTTGTTTGGAATATTTCTTAATACGAACCGACCAAACATTTTTCGGCGAAGCCTTTATTCATAAGTTGTTGGGAATAGTGGTTTGTTTTTTATCGTTATTCTTTTTGCATATTAAACCGCCCGAAGCGGGCTTTCGTGTTCGCCGTGCGCCTAAATATTTGCTCTACGGAGCAATACTCGGAATATCGGTTTACATATTAGCCTATGGCATAGAATTGATAATTCTTGCCGTTACGGGTAAATCGCCGTCATTACAGTTTTATGTGACAAGTTATTCTGTTGACGGTAATATGGGAAATCAAACAGGCTTTTTGTTTTTCGTTCTCTGTATTGCAGGAAACATTATAAACGTAGTTATGGAAGAAGGCGTTTTTCGCGGACTGTTTTTGAAATTGGCAGAAAAGAAATATAACTTTTTCATTGCCGTAATTATATCTTCCGTACTTTTCGGCTTATGGCATTTCATTGCGCCTATCCGCAGTTATATTGACGGCGAGCGCAGTCTGGGCGGTATGTTTATGATGATGATAATGCTGTTTTTTGCAACGGGAATTACGGGAGCAAAGTTTTGCCTATTGACAAAAATGACGGGTTCATTATGGCTGCCTATGACAGACCACTTTATAAATAATACAATCGTTAATATTTTGCATATCGGCTCGATAAGCGGCATTGACGAATTGCAAACAGTACGAGTGGCGATTGCGCAAACAATATCTTTTATAATCGTCTTAATTATTTTTATCAAGGGGAAATATTATAAAAAACCTACTTTTGAAATTCCTACGCCCGAAACACAAGACAATGCAGCTATGGGCGAAAAACAATAATTATGCCGTTTGCTATTATCACAGCAATTCGTTAAACAGTAATTTATCTTATGATCAAAAAGAGCGAAGGACTTCAATATTCTTTGCTCTTTTTAATTTCTATAAGAATTGCGTTTTTGTATGGACGCTTTTTTATTTTTCAGAAAGGTTTGTCCGATTTCCGCATACAATATTCTGTGAAGAAAATTTCGGGCAGACGCAAATTAAAGCGGCGGGTGATTTTCGCCGTCGTAGCATTTGTTCTGATTGCGCTTATCATCATGATCCATAAAAATGTAACGAACGTGTTAAAGTCGATCGCAGAGGCAAGTATGCGGTCGATCACGACGGTCGCCGTCAACGACGCCGTCTATTATACGCTCTCCGATAAAATGCGTTATGAAGATCTGATCGCGATCGAGCGGGGAGAGGACGGGGAAATTCAGGCGGTCTCCTCCAATTCGTTCCAGATCAACCGCATTGCCCGCGATACCGCCTATATGTCGCAGGAGAATCTGAACAGCATGAGCGAGGCAGGGGTGGAAGTGCCGCTCGGCGCGTTTACGGGCGTTTCCGCCTGGGCGGGCTTCGGACCCAAATTGCATATTAAAATTATTCCCATTTCCAATGTGTCCTGTCGGTTCGTCTCCAAATTCGAGGAGGCGGGGATCAACCAGACGAAACACTCCATTTACCTTGAAATCGTTGCCGATATTTCGATCATCATGCCGACGGGATCGAGCAATTTTGCTTCGCTTACCGAAGTGCTCGTCGCCGAAAGCGTACTCATCGGCAAAGTTCCCGAAACGTTTCTGAACGCCGATTTGTTCGGGGGCGGTTTTACGCTTGCGCCGACGGATTAGGGTTGGAATACTTTTCGATCAGATTGAGAATGTTTGCAAGTCCGTTTTCAATATGCGCCGTTCCGAGCGCATTTTTTAATGCTTCGTCGCGGTACGTTTTTGTGATTTCTTCGTAGAGATCGGAAATTTCGCTCTCGTCGAGTACGCGGCACAGTCCCTTTTTTTCAAAATAGAGGGCGTTTTCAAGCTGATCGCCCCGCGAACCCTTTTTGAGCGGTATGAGCAGGCAGGGCTTTTTGAGGCATAAAAGCTCGAACACCGTGTTGCTTCCCGCCCGACATAGAACGACGTCCGCGGCGGCGTACGCGCTCCCCATATCCTGTTCAAACTCGCGCTGGATATAGCCCGTCTCTTCCTTGATAAGGTTTCCTTTTCCCGTCAGATGAAGAATATCGAATATTTTGAGCAGTTTTTTTAAGTTTGCGCGGACGGCTTCGTTGATCGCCCTGCTTCCGCTCCCGCCCCCCAAAACGAGCAGAACGGGTTTTTGCTCGGATAGCGAGAATTTCTTTCTGGCGCGCGATTTTTCTCCGCGGAGGATCTCTTTGCGGATGGGCGAGCCGACGTATTCGCCGTTTTTGAAGAGATCGGCGGCTTCGGGAAAAGAGGTCAGAACGCGCTTGCATTTTTTTGCAATGAGTTTCGTGCAGAGCCCCGCGCTCAGATCGCTCTCGTGCGTAAGCGCCGGAATGCCGAGTTTGTGCGCCGCGCTGACGGCGGGAAAACTTACAAACCCGCCCTTGGAAAAGACGAGGTCGGGGCGCTCCTTTTCCAAAACTTCTTTTGCGGCGTTTACCGCTTTGCTGAGGCGAAAGGGGATGGTTAAATTTTTCAGCGTCAGGGAGCGGACGAGCTTGGGGCATTCGATCTCATAAAAAGGATAGCCCGCCTTTTCGACAAGTCCGCGTTCGATTCCGTTCGTTCCCATGTACAGTACGCGGTGGGAATAGCGCAGTTCGTTCATGATCGCAAGATTCGGAACGACGTGTCCCGCGCTCCCGCCGCCCGTAAAAAGAATGGTTTTCATGTCTTTTTCAGTATATTCTTTTTGTGTGATTTTATTTCCGCAAAAAATTACGACAAATTTTTGAAAAACTATTGACAAAATATATTTTTGGCGTTATGATATAATCATCGATAAGGAAACGATTCCACATTACGGTAAGGGCGGAAGCCGTTTTTTTAGAGCAAAAGCGGAAACGTTTCCATAAAAAATTTTAAGGAGTAGGAAATATGAAAGCATTCAAGAAGGTATCGATTGTCGCTACGGCGGCAGTGTTGGCAGTCGGGACGGCGTTTTCGCTTGCCGGGTGCGGAGACGACGAAAAGTATGAAGATACGGACGGCGTAACGAAAGTATTGATGTGGATCCACAAGACGGAGGAACAGCCTGAGGGGAGCGTCTATTTCGGTCTTGCCGAAAACTTCAACAAAGAAGAACACATGACCGCAGACGGAAGCAAGAAAATAGAGGTGATTCTGGAAAGCAAGACGGACGCCAATACGCTTGCGGAAAATTTACAGATCGCAAAGGCTTCCAACGACAGGTATCCCGACGTGCTTGCGGTCGATGCGCCCAAGATCGCGCAATATGTAAACGACGAATATATCGGAGACATCACCGAGTATGTGTCCGCTGCGGAAAAAGAAGATTATAAAGACAGCGTCATCAAGCAGGCGACGATCGGAAACAAACTGTATGCGCTCTCCGCGATGGAGACGCCCACGGCGCTCTTCTACAACAAAGAGGTCGTGACGCGCGACGTGCTTACGAAGGCGGGCGTGAGCGATTATGCCACCGTCCAGAATCCCTGGACGTGGGATGAGCTTGCAAGGGTTCTGAAAGTGATCGGAAAATCCAATTCCCAGCAGATCAGCATTCCCTACGGATTCGGGGGAGTTGCAGGCGATCTGTATTTCTATTCTCCGCTCGTCTATTCGGCGGGAGGGGAAGTGTTCAACAACGATACGCAGAAAATGGAGGGCGCGCTCGATTCGGAAACTTCCGCCAAAGCGCTTGCCGAATTGCAGAAAGTGGAGGCTTACCGCTATAAGGGTTCTTCCAAATATGCGCTTGCAACGGGCGATATCGGATTTGCACTGCACGGACCGTGGCTTCTCAACGATATTGAAACTTCCTCGTACCGCGATAAACTGAGGAACATTGCGGCAATGCCGATGCCCGTCGTTACCAAAACGGACGGAACGAAGGGCAAAGTGACTTCGGGTTGCGGAAGTTGGTGCCTTGCCATGTCTCCCACGCCCCGCAATGCGGACGCCGCGACGCAGGTCATCAAATACTTTACGTCCGCCAAAGCCAGCATGGAGTTCTTCTCCGCGATCGGCACGTTCCCTACGCACAATTCCTGCTATACGGATACGGGGATGAACGAAGAACTGACGAAAGGGGTGTACGGCGACGTTGCCAAACTCATGGACTACGCGACGCCCCGCCCGACCACCATCCGTTGCGGAAATATTGAACAGGCGTTCAAGGACATTGTCGGAAAGGTGCAGACCTCTTCGGGTTACGACGCGGATAAATTCTGGGCGGACGTGAAGCAGGTCGTAAAAACGTACGACGTATATAACTGATCTTGCGGTCTGATTGCATCAGGCGGAATGGAGGGGAAAAATTTTGAAATCACAAATTCAGACGGCGGCGACGGCTGAGCCTCAACAACAGGATCAGCCCAAGAAGCCGAAAAAGCCGAAGAAAGCATGGTTTAAGCTGTTCGGCAACAGTTACAATAAAAACGAATCGCTCGTCGGCGTATGTTTCGTCATACCCGCCTGCGTATTGGGGATCCTGTTCATTTTCGTTCCGATTGCGATCTCGCTTGCCTACGGCTTTACCGACGCAAGTTTTACCGCTCCCGGAAAGGCGCAGTTTATCGGGTTTGACAATTTCGTGAAGCTGTTTACGGAGGATCAGATCATTTGGAAGGCGCTCGGAAATACGATGCTTTTCGTTGTGGTGGCGGTGCCCGTTCAGCTTTTGATCGCGTTGGGGCTTGCGCTCATTCTCAATAAGAAAAAGCTGAAATGCAACACGTTCTTCCGCTGGGCGTTCTTTATGCCCGTCATGCTCTCATTGGCGGTCACGTCCTTTTTGTGGATCAATCTCGTGTCTTACAGCGGACTGATCGGCACGGCGCTCCGCGGTTTGGGCGTGGAGATCCCGCTCCTTGAAAATCCGAATACCGCGATGCTCGTCATCATTTTCGTTTCGGTCTGGCAGGGCGCGGGATACCAGATGCTCATTTTCCTTTCGGCGCTTAAAAATATCGAACCCGCCATGTACGAGGCGGCGGAACTCGACGGCGCAACGTCCGTGCAGAGTTTCTTTGCGATCACGTTGCCTTCAATCAAGCCTACGTTTTCGTTCGTGCTCGTAACGACCCTGATCGGCGCATTCAAGCTGATAACCCAGCCTATGATCATGACGAAGGGCGGACCGGACAATTCTACTTACACCATGTCGTATTTTATCTATGACAGGGCGCGCAACGGCGGACCGGGAGGACTTGGGTATTCGAGCGCGGTCGCGCTCTTCTATACGGTCATTATGGCGACGGTTGCGCTTCTTTTAAGAAAATTCACGAGCGGCGATAATACGGGGGCGAAATAATATGGAACTTGCAAAGGAAATTTCTTCGGAAACGGAAGAAACCTGCGGAACCGCACAGCCGTCCGCAGAAACGGAATGCGCGAAAAAGAACAGAAACTACGGCAAGCTGACGGGGAAAATTATCGGGACCACATTCTTCTATCTCTTTCTTGCCGCGCTTTGCGTCTTATTTTTGTTCCCCGTCGTCTGGATGGTCATGAACAGTATGAAGACGGCGGAGGAGGTAGATGCGTCCATCAATTCGTTTGCGACGTTTCTTCCCTCAAAAAATATCGGCGTATGGTTCCAGTCGTACGGAAAAATGTTTACGACGTACAAATACGTGCCCCGTTCGATCTTTAACAGCTTTCTCTACTGCGGGATCGTGATTTTGGGGATCCTCATTATCAATTCCCTTGCGGGCTATGCGCTGACGCGGTTCAGATTTCCGGGGCATAAAGTGCTCGTAACGATCATTTTATTGCTACTGATCGTGCCTGTGGAAACGTCCGTCGTATCGACTTATATGATCCTTAACTTCTTCGGACTGACGAAGGGCGAGGCGGGCATTCTCGGCTACCTGTTGCCGGGATTTGTGAGTCCCATGTATATCTTTATGTTCCGATCCTATTTCATGGGGATCCCGAAGGAACTCGAAGAGGCGGCGTCGATCGACGGCTGCGGAAAACTGAAAACGTTTTTCCGCGTGATCATGCCCTGTTGCGCGCCCGTCTTTGCTACCGTTGCGATCTTCGCCTTTATGGGGCAGTGGAACGAATATGTGTTTGCACAACTGATGTTCTCGCTCAGAAAGGATCTGATGCCCTTGCAGGTGTATTTGCAACTCATCAACAGCTGGGAACCCTCGGACGTTTCGGTCACCATGGCGGCGCTTACGTTCAGTACCATTCCCATTGCGATCGTCTATATCTTCTGCCAGAAGTATATCGTAGAGGGCGTTGCGTTCAGCGGATTGAAATAATAGGACACGGAGGAACGGATATGGTAATTTCAGTGGGGGAGATCCTTGCCGATATGATCGCGAAAAACACGGCGGAGGGAACGGTATATTCCCGCCATGCCGGAGGAGCGCCGTTCAACGTGGCTTGCGGAATTGCAAAGCTCGGCGGAAAAGCGGGTTTTTACGGTTGCGTCGGGAACGATCTCATCGGCGATTTTCTCATCGATTTTGCAAAAACGAGAGGGATCGAACGACTGCATATCGAACAGAACAGAGAGAGGAATACGACGCTTGCGTTCGTTGACCTCAGTGAAGCGGGCGAGAGAAGTTTTTGCTTTTACCGCAAGAACACCGCCGATTTCTGTCTGAACGAGGAAGCGATTCCCCGTATCGTCGGGGAGGCGGATATTGTGCATCTCGGCTCCCTTCCTCTGAGCGAGGAACGGGGCAGGAAGTTTGCCGACGGGCTGATTGAAAAGGCAAAGGAAAAAGGCGCTCTCGTCAGCTTTGACGTGAACTACCGCGACGACGTCTATCCCGATCCCAAAGAGGCGGTTCGGGTATATTCTTCCTATATCGCCGCCGCCGATATTGTAAAATTTTCCGAACAGGAATTATACGATTTTTCGGGCGAACGGGATGAGAAGCGGGCGATCAGGAAGATGTCGAAAGGAAAGCATCTGTTTGTTACGCTCGGCAAGCGCGGAAGTTTATACTGTCATGACGGCGGGGAGATTCTGCATATTTCGGCGCCCGATCTCAAACCCGTGGATACGACGGGCGCGGGTGACGCATATTATGCGGGGGTACTGAAAGTGCTTGACGAAAAGGGATTTTCCGCCGTTGCGGAGGCAATGGCGACGGGCAGCGTATGCGGAACGCTCGCAACGCAGAAGAAGGGGGCGATCGAGTCGTTTCCCTCGCCGGAAGAGATCAAACCGTATCTTGATAAATTGGGGAAGGCGGAATTATTATGAGAGGAAAAAAATTACTTGTATTTACGCTTGCCGCTTCGCTTGCGACCTGTCTTTCTGCGGGCGTGTGCCTGTTGAGCGGTTGTAGCGACCGGTATGAAGAAGATCTTGCGCTTCATCTCACGTTTGACGAGGGGAAGGGAAAGACCGTTTACGACGCTTCGGGAAATGTGAGAAAGGGGCAGATCGCTTACGTCTATAACGATGCGAAGTTTATGCCCTCGCGCGATCCCGAATGGAGGGAGAACGGCGTAAAGGGCGGGAGCCTGCTCTTTGACGGATATTCCAATTTTATCAGTTATTCTGACGAGGAAATTTGCGTCAGCGGGAATACGCTCACGGTCAGCGCATACATTGCACCCCGTATGTTTGAATACGATGCGCCCAATGCAAAGGATATGGGCAACGAGTCGCTCACGGGCATCGTTTCCCAATATTACAGGTCGTCGAGCTCGAACGACGGTTTCATTCTCGGCTATTGGCGGTTCGGGGAACTGAGCTTTCAGGTCGGTACGGGCAACGAATGGTTGCGCGTTTGGAGCGGAGAGTCCCGCCTGAATAAGTACGAATGGAACCATGTGGTCGGTGTGTTCGACGGCGAAAACGGATATATGGCGCTCTATCTGAACGGAGAGGAGGTCGCGCGGGAGGAGATCGAAGCGGGGAGCAGAATTTCCAAACCGACGGATACCTACCTTTACGTCGGATCGAACGGAAGCAAGCAGATCAACAAAGTGAGCGGGCTTTTGGACGAGGTAAGTATTTACGGCGCGGTGCTTCGCGCAGACTATATCAAAGAACAGTATGAGGAGACGGAGTGTCCCGAAATACCGTTTGAAGATATATGGATGCAAAAGGATATTCTGAAAGAGGATATCTATAAAACGCAGTATCACGGCGGACCGTATCAGATGTGGATGAACGAACCGCACGCGCCCGTCTATTATAACGGCGTCTATCATATTTTCCATCAGTTCAATATGGCGGGACCCTATTTCCGCCAGCTCTGCTGGGGACATTTCACCAGTACGGATATGGTGAACTGGACGCCGCGCAAAGAGGTGATCACGCCGATGGCGGATTCCGTCTGTCCCGACGGCGTATGGTCGGGCGGGGCGATCAAGGACGTCAACGGAGTTCCCGTGCTCTTCTTTACGGCGGGCAACGACGCAAAGACGGGCGACGGGCTGATTTCCAACCAGAATATCGGGTATGCCTATCCGAAAGATCTGACCGATCCCTATCTCACCGAATGGGTGGTGGGAGAGGATCTTGCCATCAAGCAGGAAGAGGGACAGGGTCAGGCAGGCGAATTCCGCGACGCGCACGTCTGGGTAGAGGACGGCGTGTGGTATATGACGATCTGTTCGTCAAACAGAAATCAGGGGTGCGTGCTTCTGTATCAGTCGGATATGCTGGAAGTCGATTTTGAATCGGGCGACGTGGATATGAATTGGACTTACAGAGGGATCCTGCACCAGCTTGAATCTGCGGATTGGAGCGAGAGCATGGGAAAAACCTGGGAACTTCCCGTGATGCTCCCGATCTATAATGCGGATAAAACGGTCAAAAAGCACGTTCTCATCATGAGCCCCGCGCCCGCAAGTACGGCGGATAACAACATTTTCTATTTCCTCGGAACGTTCGATAAAAAGGCGGGAGAATTTATTCCCGACCCCGAATACGCTCATGCGCCTAAGCGCCTCGATTACGGACCCAACGTATTTACGGGACCGAGCGCTATGATCGACGACGTGAGCGGGGAAGTGCATCTTTTCAGCATCGCGCAGGATTACCGCAGTAATGCCGACGTGTTCAGCGCGGGCTGGGCGTGCAGTATGGGGATCGTTCGCAAGATATGGCTCAACGACGACGGATCGCGCTTGAAGATCGACGCGGTGTCCGCCGTAAAGGAAGACTATACCACGGAGCTTACAAGCGGAACTTCGCTCACGGTTGAGGAGGCGAACGCAAAACTTGCGGATTGCAAAGGGGATATGCTCCTTCTCTCCGTTACGTTTGCAGGTATCACCTCCGAAACGGAGACCGTCTCCGTCCGCGTCAAAGCGGGTAATAACGGGAGCGACTATACCGATTTTACGTTTAACGCGGCAACGGGAATGCTTTCGGGATTTACGAATAACCGAGGAGACCAGGGCAGAGCCGAATCCGATGCGATGAAAGAGGGTTTGACGCTGAAAGACGGAAAACTTACGGTGGAAATTTATATCGACAGGTCGCTGGTGGAAGCGTTCTTTAACACGGATATTGCGATTTCCATGCGTTCTTATGCAAAATTCGCTTCCACGGACATCATTCTTTCCGCAGAGGGCGGAAACGTGACGGTAGAAAACTTGAAACTTTGCAGTGTGAGGTCTATTTATTGATTATGAAACAGACGGAACGGGCAAAAGCGCTGTCCTATACGCTTGCGCTTGCAAACGAATATGTAAAAGAACACGCTCCGCTTCTCGACCGCAGTAAGCGTCCTTCCTATCATCTTACGCCCGAAATCGGCTGGATGAACGATCCGAACGGCTTTTGCAGATTTCAGGGGCAATATCATCTGTTCTGGCAATACAATCCTTTTTCGCCCAAGTGGAACACTATGTATTGGGGGCACGCCGTTTCGCACGATCTTGTGAAGTGGAGCTATCTTCCCATCGCCTTGGCGCCCGACAAGCCCTATGACTGGGGTTACGGCTGTTTCAGCGGCACGGCGTACGAAGAAAACGGAATGCTTCATCTGATGTATACCTGCGTCGATGAAGACGCCGTTCAGCAGCAGGCGCTTGCCGTTTCGGAAGACGGTATCCATTTTACGAAATACGAACGCAATCCCGTGTTGCCCGTGAGCAAAGTGCCTGAAATTTTTCCCGTCAAGGAATTCAGAGACCCGTTTCTTTTCCGTCAGGGCGACCGCTATTATGCGTTGATCGGAACCAAGACGGATGCCTGCGGAAACATTGCGCTGTACCGTTCGATCAATATGAAACGGTGGAAATATGTGGGGAAACTGTTTGAGGGAGACGAGGGCGGTTTGAACCGCGGAGCGTACGAGTGTCCGGCGCTTCTGCGCCTTGCCGATAAAGACGTGCTTTTGTACAGCGCGCAGTTTTTACCGACTGACGGCGAACGTTTTGTAAATATTCATTCGGCGGTGTATGCGGTCGGCTCTCTCGATATTGCCACGGGGAAATTTACGACGGAGAGCATCGGCGAAGTGGACGGCGGATTTGATTTTTATGCGCCCCAGACGGTCGTTTCGGAGGACGGTCGCCATATTCTGATCGCATGGATGCAGATGTGGGACAGGGATTACGTCACGGCGCCTGAGGGCTACGTCGGAAAAATGACTCTGCCGAGGGAATGTTCGCTCGTAAACGGAAAATTACGGCAGGTACCGATCCGTGAGATCGAAGCCTACCGTCAGAACAAGTGCGAAGCGGCGGACTTTATGCTCGAAGACGGGGAGCAGAAGATAGAGGATTTTGCCGGAACGAAAACGGAAATATCCTTTACCTTAAAAATCGGGACTGCCGGAAGGGCGGGAATCAAGCTGTTTCAGGGCGTCGGCTGCGAACTGAGCGTCTATTATGACAGGGTCCGCTCGTGCGTGACGCTCGACCGCGGGAACTGCGGCGCCGTGATTCAGGGCGCTTTTCCCGAAACGGATTTCAGAACGAGAAGCGTAGCGATCTTGCCCGACGGCGACGAGCTCCGTTTCCGTATCTTTCTCGATCGGACGGGCGTAGAGGTTTTTCTCAACGGCGGAGACGCCGTGATGAGCGCCAATGCGAATCCCGAAGACGGAGCGGAAAGCGTCAGCTTTTTTGCCGAGGACGGGAACGCGCAGATCAAGGATGCGGTAAAATACGACATTATAGTCAAATAAACAGGATGGGGAAAATATGAGAAAATTTCGGAAAACGGTTCTGGCGCTTTCGCTCTCTGCATTGGCGGCGCTTGTTGCGGGCGCGGTTACGGGTTGCGGAAAAGGGGCGGAAGAAGACGTGGCGGACGGGATCATAAACGGTTCATTTGAGTACGACATTGACCAAAAGACGATTCCGGGCTGGACGAGAGAGGGCATGGCGTTTCAGTCGATCGGCGTGACCGACGAAAACGCGGAGGACATGGAAGCTCACGGAAGAATGTACTTTAACGGACAGAAGGCGATCATCACCAATAAGGGAACGCTGACCTCCGAAACGTTCAAACTCTCCGGCACGGGAAAAATTGCGTTCAAGCTGGGCGCCGCGAAAAATCCCGAAAAGGTCTATATCGAATTTTACGACGCGCAAACGGATAAACCGCTGGCATTTCTGTACGACGGCGCTTCCGTTGCGGTCAAAAAGGCGACGAATACCGAGTTTGACGGCGCATTCGTAACGGGACAGCTCATCCGCCATATTGCAGACCTCTCCGAGCATATCGGCAAAAACGTTTATATCGTTATCACGGACGACGATGCGAGCCGCAGCGAGGCGGCATACGGCTACGCCAATCTCGACGATTTCAGATTGCTGGAAACGGAGGAGGAAGTACAGAAGTATCAGGCGGAGCGTTCGGCGCAACTTATAAAATACGCCGCGCCGCCGTTCGACGATTCCGACCCGACGAGAAACGATATTCTCAACGGGGATTTCGAGAGCGGACTCGATCACTGGAAAATGACGGGCGAGGCGTTCCGCCCCAACGGGATCCGGGATAAAAACGCCACATACTGGGGCGGCAGATATTTCTATAACCACGGCGAAAAATTTTTCTGCGGCGAGTCCAACGAGGGAGCGATCGGTTCCATGCGCTCCACGACGTTTACGCTGAAAGAGGGCGCGCCTTGGATCAGTATGATGCTGGGCGCCGCGAAGAACTCCTCGGAGGTATATGCGGAAGTGTGTCTTGCCGAGGACGTGGGAGAAGAGAGCAAGGGAACCGTTATCAAAAAGATTGCAAACAAAGCGTTCTTAGACCCCGACAGCGCGCTTATGCTGATACGCACCTATGCAAAAATCGACGCGAAGTACGAGGGCAAAAAAATGTATATCAACGTCGTCGATAATGCAACGGGAGGGTTCGGCTTTATCAATATCGACGATATCCGCTGTTCGCTTACAGACGAAGAAGTGAGCGCGCTGATCAGGGAACAGTATGAAGCGGCAATGTCCGAAACGCGCGTTACCGCAGGGCAGTATTCGGGCGATCTTCAATGGCTGAGAAATTACTACGTCACCTGCGATTATCATTCCGCGCCTTCGCCGTTCGTCAAAATCGTGAAAGAGGCGGAGAATCGCATTCTTGAAGTTCCCGCACAGCCCGTTAATCTCAATGAGTTGCTCTTTGAAAAAGCGCAGGCGCTCTATCTCGGACGGGAAGTTCCTCTCGTCATTACGAATATTCTGAAAAACGGAGTGCAGGTCCCGATCGGGAACGTAGAAAACTTTACGCTTTCGGAGGGCGTTTATACCGTAACTTATGTGGCGAACGCACCCGAATCCATCAATCAAAGCGCGGAAGCGACCGTCTCGATCGTGGTCAATAGCGATAAATACAATATCGTGAACGGCGGTTTTGAGCTCGGCAATCTGACGGGCTGGGAATTGGTCGAACTTTCCGGAATGACGGAATCCGTTTTCAAGGCAAAAGCGGTGGACAATCACAGCACCTATTGGGGCGAAAAACTTCCCTTTAACAAGAGCGGATCCTATTTCCTCGGCGGGAACGAGGGCGGCGTTTCGGAGGGGGCTACCTACAAGCTCAGATCCACCGTGTTTGAACTCGGCGGATCGGGGTGGATCTCCGTCAAGATGGGCGGTCACGCCAAGTTCTACGTTTACGAAGTCGGAGAAGATGGGGCGGATTCCTTGGTCGGAGCGTTCCTCACAACCAGATTTGCCGACGGTCCGAACATGACGCTTGCAAAGGACGACGCGGGAAATTGGACGGGTTCCTGGCTGGATATGGCGCCTTACGCGCTCGATCTGAGCAATTATAAGGGGCAGGATTACCGCGGTAAAAAACTGTATATCGAGCTGGAAGATTATGCGGAAAGCGGTTGGGGGATCGCCACGTTCGACGACGTGATCACTTACTACGAATCCGCTCCCGATCTTACGCAGACGGAGACGGTGAATAACCGTACTACGAACGGCGTCGTGATCGGAACGATCGACATCGGATGGGTGAACTTGTCCGAAGGTTCGCAGCAGGCGGGAATCTTAGTACGGCAGGCGCTTCCGCCCGAAAAAAGAAAAAAATAAAGTTCTTTGAAATACATTTACTTTTTCCGCCGAAAGAGGTATAATTATGAAAACGTTTTCATGCGGAGGAAGCAGGATGGCAAGCATCAAAGACGTGGCAAAACTGGCGGGCGTCGGTCTGGGAACGGTTTCCCGCGTGCTCAACGAGAACGGGTACGTTTCGATCGATGCAAGGGCGCGCGTACACGCCGCCATGCGTCAGCTCAATTATACGCCGAATTATAGCGCGCAGAGCCTGAAACGGCAAAAAACACGGCTTGTGGGGTTGTTTGTACCTACGATCAATCATCCGTTTTTCAGTAAGATTGCTCAATATCTGGAAAACCGTTTCGACGAAAAAGGGTATAAGCTCATGCTGGTCTGTTCACAGGGAAATGCGCAGAAAGAGAACAGCGTGATCAATCTCATTGTACAGAACCGACTGGACGGCGCCGTCTTTATCACGCACCACCGCCACGACGACATTGCGCCCGAATATCCGCTGGTCACGCTGGACCGTCATTTGGATAAAGCGATCCCCTGTATCACGAGCGATAATTTCGATAGCTGTTACCGCGCGGTCAAATATCTGATTTCGCGCGGTTGCAGGAAAGTCGGTTATCTGGGCGGAAAGCCGAAAGTCGAGTCGGAAGTAGAAGAGCGGCTCAGCGGTTACCGCGCCGCCGTAAAGTCCTGCGGAATGGAAGAGCGCGTTTTGTTCGAGGTGATCGGACACGGGGACGAAGCGGCGTATGTGAAGAAGTTTTTTGAAAGTTTTCCGGATGCGGACGGCGCTTTGATTTCGGGCGATATGCTTGCCGCGAGCGCCTATCACCGCGCGGTCGCACTCGGCAAAAGGATTCCGGAGGATTTCAAATTTGTTTCCTTCGACGGCGTTGTGGATAGCTGGTTTGCCGGTCTGCGGTTTACCTGTATCCGTCAGGACCTCGAAAAACTTTCCGACGCGATCGTGGAACAGCTGATCTGTAAGATTGAGGGTACGGATTACCAACAGATGACGGTGGTGCCTACCCTGTTCGAGGAAGGGGAGACGACCTGATTTCCGAAAATACGGAAATATTTTATAAAGATATTGACAGAGCGGATAACTTGTGATATAATTCGTATATGGAATTATTTCCACAATGAACGGGTAGATCGCCGCATTTTGATGCCGATGATTTACTCGTAAAAATTTCAAATATATGGAATCAATTCCATTCGGTGTTAAGGGAGGGAAAAAATGAGAGCGTTGAAGAAGAATTTTCGCTTATATCTGATCGTATTGGCGGCGATATGTTTTATCGCGGCAATTTTTTTGCTTGCGCCTGCGAAACCTGTATATGCGGAAGAACTGACGAGCGAAGAGGCGAGCAATGCCTTCCGCCTGAAAGAAAAAGAATATACGGCGGATGAAAAGTTTGTTTTTTCAGCGACCGTCAATTTCCGCGAGGGAAGCGCGGCGGGGCTGGTGTTCGGCGCAAACGAAGAGCATTCCTGGCTGTTCAGCGTGGATCGAGCGGAAAACCGCGTAAAACTCGTTTACTTTGAGGGGGATACGTCCCGCGAGTTGGAGAGCGAGTATTACGTTGGACCCAAGAACATGGACGAGGGGGAGCGCAACTACGTCAAGGGACAGACGAAAAACCACGCAACGATTTATCTGAAAGTGGTGATCGCGCCTTCGGAAAACGCGACTTCGGCAAGATTCTATGCGGACGGGATCGAGCGCTTTGTATTTACGGACGGAAGCGCGGCAACAAGATCCATCCGCTTGGAGGACTATGAGGGCGCCGTTTACGAAGGCGGTGCGATCGGCTACAACTGTTATGACGCGAGCGCTACGTTTGCCGACGAGATGATTTCCGCCGAGGACGTGTCCCGGTACAGCGAGCTTTACCGTAACCAGTATCACTATTCGCAGTTTGCCCATTGGAACAACGATCCGAACGGCATGGTCTATTATAACGGATATTATCACTTGTACTATCAGCACAATCCTTACGGCAACACATGGGGTCCCATGCACTGGGGGCATGCCCGCAGTAAAGATCTTGTGCATTGGGAAAATCTTCCGATCGCGCTCGTTCCCGATATGAAAATCGAAAACAGTATCGGCTATATGTGGTCGGGCAGTGCGATGGTCTATCATAAAGGGGACAGCGCCGCGATCGACGCAAAGGGCTGGTTTGACGGGACGGACGCGTCGGAGGGCGACGCGCTCGGACTTATCGGTTTTTATACCCGTCACGACGACGTCGGCGGAAACAGAAACACCGTTATCATGTATTCGACGGACGGCGGACTCAGCTGGAACAAAGAAAACGCGATCAACCGCGCCGTTTCCAATGCGGGCGGAAGCTGGCGCGATCCCAAAGTATTCCGTATGAATGAGTTTAACGGAAGCGACGACGGATATGCGTGGGGCATGGCGCTGACCGATATGGAGGGGCAGAAACTGTTCTTCCTGAAATCTAAAAACCTGATCGATTGGGCGGATGCGGGCAATCTCACCGTTGAGTGCAAGCCCGAATGCCCCGATGTGTTCCAGCTTACGGCGGACGACGGCGCGACGCATACGGTGATCACGCTCACTTCCCGTTATTACGTCGTGTGCGATCTCGGATATGAGAACGGAAAGATCGTTCTCAAAGATACCGAAAACGGAGCGGTGCTGAATAAACTGAACGCTACCGATCTCCGCCTGAAAAAGATGGATTTCGGACCCGATTCCTACGCCGCGCAGACGTTCTACATCGACGCCGATTCGGATAGCGTCTATGCGGGAAAAACGGTGGGGCTTCACTGGTTTTCAGGCGTTCCGGGAGCGGTCGGTTCCGTGGAGAGCGGCTCTCTTGCGGCGGCGCGCAAAATATGGAACGGCGGCGGGATGACGATCCCCGTGATTTACGGATTAAAGAGCGACGGTCAGGATTATTATACGCTGACCCAGACCCCGATCGTACTCACGGACGATAACTTTGAAAAGACGGAAGTATTAAGTCTCGACGCGGTAAAAAGTCATCATCTGGAAATCAGAGCGACCGTAAACAATCCGACGCGGGAACCCGTTGTGTTCCGCGTCAACGAGAGTGCGGACAAGAAATATTATACGGAGATCGGCTGGAACAAGAAGGACGGCTATTATGTGGACCGTACGCATACGGAGACTGGCGGGGTCGCTTTTCCCGCGAGCACGCTCCGCTTTGCGTCGCGGCAGGGCAAGCGCAACCTTACGCTCGATTTCTACATTCTCGTGGATGACGGCGGAGTGGAAGTTTTCTGCGACGGATTTACGGTTCCGTTCTATCTTCTGACGTTCGCCTCTCCCTATTCCACGGGCGCAAGTTACGAGGCTTCCGCTTCGGCTGAATTGACGAGCATTTCGATCCATACCATTGCTTCCGCATGGAGGCAGGAGGCGGACGGGGATGAAGTGGCGATCCGTTTGTCCGCTTCCCTGTTGGAACTCGATAACCAGATCGCTTCTTCCAAAGACGTGCTCGCCTATGCGGGCGGAAGAGAACTTGCCTGGGAGATAGTTTCGGGTGCGGACGTCGTCTCCGTTCAGCCGACTGCGACGGGTGCGACGGTGACGGGACTGAAAGAGGGGACCGCCGTCATCAAGGTGTCCGCGGGAAATTCCTATGAGCTGATCCACGTTGCCGTAACGACGGGCGAAATCGAATGCGATTTTGATTTCGATGCGGATTCGGTGATCTCAGGAGAGTGGCATTTGACCGCCGACGGGATCGTAGGGGAACAGTGGGGCGGAGACGGATTCCTGATCTCCGAAGAAACGGGGCGCAACTTCATTTATACCGCTTCCTTTGATTTGGGCGACGGAGCGGCGGCAGCGATCGTGTTCCGCGCAAGCGAAGAGAACGGAAAACTGACGCACTATCTCATCGCCAATTACGATAAACCGGGCAATATCGTCAAACTCTGGTCGGAGAACGGCGAACTCGGCAGGGCGCAGGTCAATGTTTCCGATCTGACGAATATCCGCATTTCCGTCATTGCGCAGGATAAGCGGGTGCGAGTGTTCTTCAACGGAAAGTGCGTGATCGATGCGAATATCAAAGACGGCGACCCGCTCGAAGGGAAATTCGGACTCAACGTCTGCGCAACGCGCGCTACCTTCCGTTCGGTTGCAAAGGCGGATCTCGAATACACTTATTCGGGAGAGGGTGCGTTTTGCATTACGGGCATCGCGCCGCAGGAGAAACTCGTCGTGCGCAACAGCGCGCTCAAATACAGAAAAGTCGGAGCGGAGTATTGCAGGATCGACGGCAGAAGTATCACGATCGACGAGGAATATTTCCGTAAGCTGGACGGCTTTGAAAGCTGTGCGTTCGTGATCGAAGGGGAAGATTTCGTATATACCGTTAAAGTGAAACTTTCTGCGGGCGGTCACGGCGGTGACAATGTGGGGCTGATCGTCGGATTGAGCGTCGGACTCGGCGTGCCGGTGTTGGGCGCCATGGCATTCCTTGCGGTTTTCTTCCTGATGAAAAAGAAGAAAGCAAAGCGCATGTCGGATGAAGCGGACGCTTCGGAAGACGATAAGCAGGAATAAGTCAAATTTTCGGGATCGATTATATTAAGGGGAAATTTATGAAAAAAGGAAAAAAAGTAGTGGCATTCATGCTTGCCGCAATGGCGTTCAGTACGCTTGCGGTCGGGCTGACGGCATGCGGGGAGAGCGACGACGGCGATCAGAAGCAGGAGCAAACGCTTCCCGCGGAAAAACTCAAAAACGGGGCGAGCGTTGCTTTTGAGAGGATCGGCGAAGAAAAGACGATCACTGTTTCCGAATATATCAGAACGAACGGAAACGAAGTGAAAGTGACGAGCAGTAAGCCCGACGTCGTAGAGGCGACGCTGAAAGACGGCGTCGTCACCGTAAAAGCCGTGAAAGGCGGTTCCGCCGTCGTAATGCTTTCATGCGGAGGCGTCACCGTTTCGTTTACCGTAACTTCGCCCGTCGTGATTTATACCGTTACGGTGGACGGGAAACCGGTCGGAACGGCGGAGGCGGGATCGGAATATGTTCTTCCCTCTGCGGATCAGGGAACTGCGCCCGAACATCCGGAGGATTACGACTTCGTATGGTCGGTCAACGGCGAAGAAAAACAGCCGGGCAGTAAGATCATCGTAAATGAAAATCTCGTGATCCTTTCTTCTTCCAGACAGAAACCTGCGGAATCGGTCAAGACGGCGGGCACGCTGACTGTAAATGCGGGCGGCAGCGGATCGATTACGGTTTCCGACTACATTCTCGCGCACGGACGGGAGGTGTCTGCCGAGAGCGACGCGCCCTCTAAGGTATCCGTTTCCGTCGAGGGGGGGGGTACCGTGACCGTAAACGGTCTGGAACGCGGAAGCGCAAATATCACGCTTACCTGCGGAGACGTGACCGCCGTGATCTCGGTCACGGTTCAGGCGGCGGACGCGCCCATTTATGCCGATAAGGCGGTCGCGTTTGATCTATACGAAAGCGAGAGCGGAAGCTGTACGTTTGAAAGAACGGGCGGCGTAGATGGAACGTATGCGTTTGCGATCGACGGAACGGTCGCGAACGCTTCGATCGCGGGGGACGTGCTTACTTATTCCGGAGGCGTCACCGAGGAACCTCTGGAAATTACCGTCAACGTAACAAAGGTCGGGGAAGCCGACGTTTTGACTACGTTCAAAGTCACCGTTACCGTTTCGGACAGCACGCCTGCCGTTCTGGAAAACGCAGTGGTGATCGAAGAGGAAAAGGATTTTTATGAACTGACCGACAATCGGTATTCGATAGACCTTGCTGAAAACGTGACCCATACGGAACATGTAAAAGGCTATTCGGTAAACGGCACTGCGCTTGAAGAGGGCGTTTCCGTTTACAATATGGCGAGCAGCGGTTATACCGAAACGGCGCAGAGGGTCACGCTGACGGTCGCAGTCACGTTGACAAACGGTGATACGTTGAATTATTCCTATACGGTCACGGTCAAAGATACTTCTGCATACCGCATTCAAAACGGCGGATTTGAAAACGGAACGGCGGGCTGGACGGGTACGAACGGTCACGTCGGAAGCGACGATACCTATTTCGGAACGTATCCCATCAACAAAGAGGGGAAAAACTATTACGTCGGCGTGGATCAGGGAACGGAGACGGTCGTGAGCAGCGCTTTCGTTGTCGGGAACAGCGGCTGGATTACGTTCAAGCTCGGATCCATGCGCCCCAACGAGGGAAATACGCTCCGCGAAATTTATCTCGAAGTCGTCGATCAGGAAGATAACGCCGTCATTGCCGTTGTCAGAAATATTCTTTGGAGCGACCCCGACGCCGCGTTAAAGCTCAACGACTATAAACTCGACTTGTCCCAATATAAAGGCAAGACCGTTTTCCTGCGTGCGGTGGATCACGAGGACGGCGGGGATTTCCGCAGTCTTTATCTCGACGGCGTAAATACCTGGTGGGATTCAAAGCCCGGTTCTGCTTATACCGATTTAAGTTCCGTCCGCTATTGGAATACGACCGCCTCGATCGATCTGAAAGATACGAATACGGCGACCGTTACGCCCGTATTCTTCTCGCGGGGTCTTATCGGGGAATTGGAAGCGCTGACGGGTACCGCCGATAAGAGCGGACTTTCCGTAAACGGCTATACGCTCACGGCAAGCAAAAGCGGGAACTATACCGTCACATATTCGCTTGGCGGAAACGCGATGTTTACCGTAGCCGTTACGGTAACGAATACCGCGGAACTTCCCGAATTCGACGATATGTCGCTCACCGTCAAAGTCGGCGAACAGGGGCAGTTACAGCTTCCCGTTCCCGAAGCGGACGGCAGATTTACTTACGCCTATTCCGTGGACGGGGGAAGCGTGGATGAAAACGGTCTGTTTACGTTCTCTTCCGCCGAGGAAGGGAAGGTGTCGGTCACGGTCACTCTCACGCTGACCGATACAAAGTATTTGGTGGAGGACGAACTTACCGTCACGTTCCGCGTCAACGTTTCGGTTGCGGGCGACCATATCTCGCTTGCGGGCGAAGATCATATCGAAGAGGAGTTTGACGTAAAGGATCAAGAAAATCGGGAAACGTTGACCGTGGATTTTGCAAAGTATCTTGTGATCCCGAACGGAAAGACGGTGACGTATGAAGTCAAAATGGACGGAGAACCGATCGAATTGAGCGATGCGGGTCAATATACGCTCGTATATTCGGAGCTGGGTCTCACCGACGTGCAAAAGACGGTCGAATTTTCTGTCAAAGCTACGGAGGGGACGACCGTGCTTGAATACACCGTTATCCTCCGCATGACCGATACGGCGCAGTACCGCGTTGTGAACGGCGGATTTGAAAAAGGAAATCTCGACGGTTGGAGTATGACGGGGGATATCGGGGCGGTCTCCGATATTAACGATTACTGGGGCGGTTTGCTCTATCAGAAAGAGGGGCAATACTTCTTCTGCGGAAAAGAGGGCAAGAATGAATCCACGATCGGCACGCTCACAAGTCCTGCGTTCAAGGTTGGCGGAAGCGGATATATCACTTACCGCTACGGCTCTGCGGGGCATTGGGGCGAACAGTTTGTGGAGATCGTCGAGAAGAGCAGCGGCACCGTACTGTCGCGCTACGTCAACGTCAAGTACGTCGATGCGGGAGCGTTCGACGCAAATCATCCGGACGGCGTAAACAAGGTCAGCGGACTTACGCTGATCAAATATAAGGCGGATCTTACCGCATTCATGGGAAAGACGGTATATCTCCGCATTACGGATAAATGGCAGGGCGGAGGTTTGGGATTCGTTCAGTTTGACGATCTTGTCACTTATTACGCGAGCGCCGACGAGATAGACGCTTCTTACTGTGAGGCGGAGGACTGCCTGTACGCACCCATTAACGCGGGATTCGAGTCGGGCAACCTCTTCGGCTGGACAATGGCGGGGGATATTGGCGGAATTTCCCATGAGACCACTTATTGGGAGGGGATCAACCACCAGAAAGACGGGGAATATTTCTTCTGGGGTTCCGAGAATAAGAAAGGTACGGACGGCGAGGGCAACGCGTATGACAGAACGGGAACGCTTTCGAGTTCTACGTTCGTGATCGGCGGAAACGGCTGGATCACGTTCCGTCTTGGCGGGATCAATCCCGCAAACAATTCGCAGTATATCGAGATCGTCGATGCGGAGACGGGGAACGCGCTGGTTCGTTATGTAAATCCGCTCTTTGCCGACGCGGGTGCGTTCGACGGAGACGCGGATAAGATCAGCGGACTGTCGCTTTCCAAGTACAAAGCGGATCTTTCCGAATATATCGGTAAATCGGTTTATATCCGTATCACCGATCGATGGGAAGGAGGCGGCTTCGGATTTGTCCTGTTTGACGACGTGAGGACGGTTTATACGGACGAGACCTTAGCTCTGTTGGAGGGCTTTACAGAGGCGAAAAACGTACTTCTCGGCGAGGAGTAAATTGACGGAAAGAACCCCGTCGGACTTTCGTCCGACGGGGTTCATTTTATCGTTTTATGCGTGCTGTCTCTGTATTATCCGACGATCAGATTGACGAGCCTGCCTTTTACGACGATGCACTTTTTGACTTCTTTGTCGCCGACGCGCGATTTGACTTCGTCGAGGGAGAGCGCGCGTTCTTTGATTTCTTCGTCGGTCATCCCGTTTTTGAATTTTGCGCGGAGCACGATCTTGCTGTTGACCTGAACGGCGTATTCCGTTTCGTCGAGGACGAGCGCTTCCGGATTTTCTTCGGGATAGGGCTGATCGAATACGGAACCCTTTCCGCCGATTTTTTCAAAGAGCTCTTCCGCAAAATGAGGGGCGCAGGGAGCGATCAGAAGAATCAGATCCTTTGCCGCCGTGCGGTAGAGCGTGGTATTCTTTTTCTCCGCCGTCGAATATTTGGTCAGCGCGTTCAGAAATTCCATCATGCGGGCGATCGCCGTGTTGAACGAGAACGCCTCCATGTCCTTTCTGACGCGCGAGATCGCAAAGTTGCGGGCATAATCGAGGGCGCGCTCATTGTCGCCGTACAGCCCCGTCTGATCGGGCGCAACGGCGTATGCCGAGAGCACCGTCTTTTCTACGCGCTCCATGAATTTGGCAATGGACTTGATCCCGTCGTCGTTCCACGGTCCGCCCTCGGTATAGGAGAAGCCGAACATCAGATAGAGGCGGAACGCGTCCGATCCGTAAGTTTCCACATAGTCGTCGGGAGAGACGACGTTGCCGTGGGATTTGCTCATGCGGTTGCCGTCCGGTCCCAAAATGACGCCCTGGTGAACGAGCCGTTTGAAGGGTTCGTCGAAATCGAGATAGCCCATATCCCTGAGCGCCTTTGTAAAGAAGCGCGCAAAGAGCAGGTGCATGCAGGCGTGCTCCGCGCCGCCGACATAGACGTCCACGGGCAACAGCTTATTGACGGCGGCTTTATCGAAGGGCGCCTTGTCGTTGTGCGCGTCCGCATATCTTAAAAAGTACCAGCTCGAACATACGAACGTGTCGAGCGTATCGGGATCGCGCCGCGCCTTGCCGCCGCATTTCGGGCAGAGCGTATTCATGAATTCTTCGCATTTTTCGAGAGGGGATTTTCCGTCGGGACGGAATTCCACTTCTTCGGGAAGTTTTACGGGCAGTTCCTTGTCGGGTACGGGTACGACGCCGCAGTGCGGGCAGTGCACCACGGGTATGGGCGCGCCCCAGTAGCGCTGGCGCGAAACCAGCCAGTCGCGCATACGGTAGTTTATTTTTTTACCGCCTCTTCCGAGTTTGGCAAGCTCGGTGGCGATCGCAATTTTCGCCTCTTCCGAATCGAGCCCGTCAAAGCCCATGGAATTGACGATATGACCCTTTTCCGTGTAGGGGAGCGTCGTGTCGCTGCCCTGCATTTCGATGACCTGTTCTATGGGGAGACCGTATTTGGTTGCAAACGCATAGTCCCGTTCGTCGGGCGCGGGTACCGCCATGACGGCGCCCGTGCCGTAGCTTGCGAGAACGTAGTCCGCAAGATAGATGGGGAGGGGTCTGCCCGTTAAAGGGTGATAGCAGTAGGAACCCGTAAATACGCCCGTCTTTTCGCGGGCGGAAGAGAGGCGGTCGATCTCGTTTGCGCGGGAAGCGTAGTCGATATATTCTTCCACCGCGGCATAATTTTCTTCCGTCGTCAGCGCGCGCGCAAGGCTGTGTTCGGGGGCGAGTACGACGTACGTCACGCCGAAGAGGGTATCGGGGCGGGTCGTGAACACGCGGAGCGGTTCGCCGTTTTCAAGCGTGAATTCTACTTCGCAGCCCATGGATTTTCCGATCCAGTTCTTCTGCATGAGTTTTGTTTTCTCCGGCCAGTCGAGACCGTCAAGCCCCGTAAGGAGTTCTTCCGCGTAGTCCGTGATTTTGAAGAACCACTGCGTCAGATTCTTTTTGACGACCTGCGTTCCGCACCGCTCGCAAATGCCGCCCGCCGCCTGCTCGTTCGCAAGCACCGTCTGGCAGCTCGGACACCAGTTTACGGGCGCTTCCTTGCGGTAGGCGAGTCCTTTTTCGTAGAGGCGCAAAAACATCCATTGCGTCCATTTATAGTAATCCTCTTCGCAGGTTTTGATTTCCGCCGACCAGTCGAACATAGCGCCCATGGCTTTCAGCTGTTTTTCCATCGTTTCGATGTTGCGCCGCGTGGAACTCTTGGGGTGTACGCCCGTCTTGATCGCAAAGTTTTCCGCGGGCAGTCCGAACGCGTCAAACCCGATCGGCTGGAATACGTTATAGCCCTGCATCCGTTTGAAACGGGCATAGGAATCCGACGGACCGTAGTTGTACCAGTGTCCGATGTGCAGTTTCGCGCCCGATGGGTAGGAGAACATTTCCAGAGCATAAAATTTCGGTTTATTCGATTTTTTGTCGTAGCCCGTCTTGTTCTTTTCCCAGATTGCCTGCCATTTTTTTTCTGTCGCTTTGAAATCCATGGAATGAGCCTCTCTCAAAAATTAGCTACCTTATATTGTAATACTTCGGGGGAAGGAAGTCAAGCGTTTGCATTCAATCCTTTTTTTCGGTTTGTCCGCATAAATAATTCTGCGGGATCGGCATAGAATAATGTTGTGGAAGAAATTGTTATAACGGAACGCAAGGAGAAAAGCTCCTACGTAACTTATATTTACAATGCGCTCATGAACGAGATCGTAAGGTGCGGAGGAAAGGGGGAGCTGTTTTTCGGGGAAGAGAGAACGGTTTTAAGGCTTCTGCTTTCGCCCGCGCTCGAAAAACAGCTCAAACATATTCTTGCGGAGATCCTCGGCATCGGCTATAAGTACGAATTTCTGCGGGAGAACCTGCGCGTCTCGCTTTCCAAGAGGGAGATGAAGTTACTCTCGGCGGCGCTCATTGCGGCGGACTTCGAGGGGGATAAGGCGTTCATTTTAAGAAAACTTCCCGCTTCGGGCGAATACGCGCTCGACGGGATCTATGCGTTCCGCCTTGCCGCGCTCCGCGAAAAGTGGACGCATATTTTAAGTTATATTCCGGGCGGATTTTCGTCCGTCGATCTGAGGCAGTTCTGCGAATTTTTAGTGGGGGAGAGCAGGCATAAGATCTATTTGAAAGACGGCGCGGTGTTCGGGGAAAATTTCACAAGACTTTCGAGAAGCCGTCTCATGGGGGAGGAGAATCCGGAGACGGAGATCATTCTCTCGGATGCGGGCTACGTCTATTGCCTCGGTGAGGTGGAGGCGTCGCTTTGCGACTTTCTCCAAAAGTATTTTGCGGAACGCGCGATATTTTCCTGAAAAGCGCGTTGTTTTATTTGACAAAATAATCAAAGAGGGCTACAATATATTCGGAAAGACAAGTAGCCTTCGCCATTCTTTTTTCAGAGAGCGCCGCCCGCGGCTGAAAGGGGCGTAAAAGAGACGAAACGCGAAACCGCTTTCTTTGAATCAAACTTGATATTCTGAAATGAGCGATCGGGATTTCCCGATAATTAAGGTGGAACCGCGCAAAATGATTGCGTCCTTAAATTGTCCCGTTGAGGGGGATTTAAGGACGTATTTTTTATATTTTGTCGGATTGCAAAGTACTATGTCAGGCATAAATGCGTAAAATTGTTTCAAAAACGGACAAAAAACGGATAAATTCCATAAGGAGAACGATATGAAAATTATTTTGAAAGACGGAAGCGAACTCGATCTGAAAAGCGGCGCAACGGCGAAGGACGCCGCAAGAGCGATTTCGGAGGGGCTTCTCCGCGCGGCAGTCGCCGCAAAAATCAACGGACAGCTCGCCGATCTTTTAACGGCGCTCTGCGAGGGCGACCGTTTGGAGATCGTTACGCTCAAAGACAAAGAGGGGCTTGAAGTGTATCGCCACACCTGTGCGCACGTTTTGGCGCAGGCGCTCAAAACCGTATTCCCGACCTGCAAACTTGCGATCGGTCCCGTCATTGACAACGGATTCTATTACGACGTCGATTTCAAAACGCCCATCACGATGGAGGATTTTGCAAAGATCGAAGCGGAGATGAAAAAGATCATCAAAGCGGATTTCCCCATCGAACGCTTTACGCTTTCCCGCGAGGACGCGATCGTTCTCATGAGCAAATTCCACGAAAATTACAAGGTGGAGCTTATTCAGGATTTGCCGGAGGGCGAAGAGATCTCCTTCTACAAACAGGGCTCTTTCACCGATCTTTGCAGAGGTCCGCACCTTCCCTCGACGGGGAAAATCAAGGCGTTCAAGCTCGTGTCGATCGCGGGCGCGTACTGGCGCGGGGACGAGAAGAAAAAGATGCTCACGAGAATTTACGGAACGGCGTTCGCCAAGAAAGAGGAGATGGACGAATACTTTGAAATGCTCGAAGAGGCGAAAAAACGCGATCACGTCAAACTCGGAAAAGAGATGAAACTTTTTGCCCTTCTCAACGAGGGGAAAGGCTTCCCGTTCTTTCTGCCCAGCGGCATGATCCTCAAAAACGTCCTCGTCGATTATTGGCGTCAGCTTCACAGACGCGAGGGATACGTCGAGGTGCAAACGCCCATGATCATGACCCGTACTCTTTGGGAAAATTCGGGGCATTGGGAACACTATAAGGACAATATGTACACGACGAAGATCGACGGGGAGGACTGCGCGGTCAAACCCATGAACTGCCCCGGCGGAATGCTCGTGTATAAACTTGCGCCGCACAGCTACAAGGATCTGCCCATTCGCATGGGCGAGCTCGGTCTCGTTCACAGGCACGAAAAGAGCGGTCAGCTTCACGGTCTTATGCGGGTCAGGTGCTTTACGCAGGACGACGCGCACATCTTCATGCTCCCCGAACAGATCACGGACGAGATCAAAGGGGTCGTCAGGATCATTGACGAGGTGTATTCGCTCTTCGGCTTCAAATATCATGTGGAGCTTTCCACCCGCCCCAAGGACAGCATGGGCTCGGACGAGGATTGGGATAAGGCGACGAACGCTCTGAGGGCGGCGCTCGACGAGCTGAAACTTCCCTACGTCGTCAACGAGGGCGACGGCGCGTTCTACGGACCGAAGATCGACTTCCATTTGGAGGACAGTATTAAAAGGACGTGGCAGTGCGGGACCATTCAGCTCGACTTCCAGATGCCCCAGAGGTTCGACCTCGAATACGTCGGCGAGGATGGGCAGAAACACCGCCCGATCATGATTCACCGCGTGGTATTCGGCTCGATCGAACGCTTTATCGGGATCCTGATCGAACATTATGCGGGCAAATTCCCCGTGTGGCTCGCGCCGGAGCAGGTCAAAGTGCTTCCCGTTACCGACAGAGCGGCGGCTTACGCAACGGAACTTGCCGACCGCATCAACGCAATGGGGCTCCGCGCCTCCGCAGATTTAAGAAAAGAGAAGATCGGCAGAAAGATCCTCGACGCGGAAATGGAGAAGGTTCCCTATAAACTCATTGTCGGCGATAAAGAAGTGGAGGGAAATACCGTCTCCGTCCGCAAGCGCGGCGAGGGCGACATCGGCGTCATGACGCAGGACGATTTCATCGCGCTCCTCAAAAAGGAAAACGACGAAAAAATAATTTTCTGAAAGTGATTGAAAATCGTTGACAGGGGCGGGGAAATCTGCTAAGATAATACGGTCAAGCAGAGGTCAACCCTTCTCTCCGCGAACGCACGGGCGTTGCGGGTCGATATTTTCGGAAACGGTCACAGCCGTATTTATGAGGAAATTTCACGGGTTGCGCTTTGCGCGACCCGTATTATTTTTGAGAGGTAAATGGTTATCAAAGCGCAGAATCAAGTGAACGCGGCGATCCGCGATCGGGAAATCCGTGTGATTTCGTCTACGGGAGAGATGCTCGGCGTCATGTCGCCGAGAGAGGCGATGCGGCTTGCGGAGGACGAGAATCTCGACCTTGTAAAAATTTCCCCGAACGCCGTGCCGCCCGTCTGTAAAATCATGGACTGGGGCAAGTACAAGTTCGATCTTGCGAAGAAAGAAAAGGAAAACCGCAGAAACCAGAAGATCGTCGAACTCAAAGAAGTTCAGCTCTCCATGACGATCGACGTCGGCGACCTCAAAACCAAGGAGAAACAGGCGAGAAAGTTTCTCGAAGCGGGCAACAAGGTCAAGGTCTCGATCCGTCTGCGCGGCAGACAGATGGCGCACTCGTCGCTCGCTAAGGACGTTATGACGAATTTTGCGGAATCGCTCAAAGACGTCTGCCTCGTCGAGAAACCGCTCAATATGGAAGGAAGAAATATTATTCTGATACTTGCGCCCGCAAAGAAGTAACCGCGGGGAGAAGATATAAAAATTTTGGAGGACAAAGGTATGCCGAAACAGAAATCGCATAGCGGAAGCAAAAAGCGCTTTTGGCTCACGGGCAGCGGTAAGGTGAACAGACCTCACGGCGGCAAGAACCACAAGGCGGAAACCAAAAACAGAAAGAGAA
>CAJUCM010000009.1 GCA_910585235.1 uncultured Christensenella sp. | reverse complement strand
CTTGCCTTACTCTTCTCTTTCTTCACTTTCTTCACTATGCAGTTGTCAATCTACGGATTCCTTCAACAGAAGGGCTTTTCACAAGAGGAAAAGCAAGCCGTCTCGAAAGACAGCTTAGTTATGATAACACCTCTTTAAGAGATAGTCAAGCGATTTTATCCAAAATTTTTAAGTTTTTTCAGGAAAAATATAGAAAAATTCCATCATAAAGAACGGAGCGGGAATCCCCGCTCCGTTCCGTTAACCCTGATAGACCCATTTTGTAGGAACGCCGTCAACGTAGTGCCAATAGTTTCCCGCTTCCGTCGGCGCTTCTTCCGAATAATAGTTTAACGTTGCGGAAAATAATGCTTCGTTCCCTGTTTCGACTATTTCGATCTTGTTCCAATCCTCCTGCGTACCCTTATAAAATATCTCGGCAAGCGGACAGTTCTCAAACGCATTACCCTTGATGTTAGCAATTTTTCGGGGGATCATGATTTCAGTCAAAGACGAACACCCCGAAAACAGCCCAAAATCTATCGTCGTCATTCCCTCGGACAGCTTCGCCGATTTCAAAGAAGTGCAACCTCTGAACGTAGTCATCCCCGCATCGGTTACGCTATCCGGAATTTCGACCGACTGCAACGCCGAACACCCTGCAAATGCGCCCCCAATCATCTGTTTTAATGTTGCAGGAAGAGAGATTTCCGACAAGGACGTACAGTTCTCGAAAGCAGAAAACGCAATTACTTCCAATGTTGCGGAAAACTTTATTTCACTCAACAACGAACAATCGGCAAAGGCGCTATTATTTATAACGGCGACCGAATCCGGTAGCGCAATGCTTTTAATGTTTACCCCGAAAAAAGCATAGAAAGAAATCGTTTTAATGCCCTCCGGAATTACGCTGCCGATACAGCCGACGGAGAGACTTGCAATAGATTGATTCACAATGCAGTTTCCCTCGCTGACATACTTATCATCTTCACCTTTCCTTTCAAGATCGATCGTCTCTAAATTGCAAAATTTTTTGAAATTATTTCTTACGCTATCAAGGTGGAACGCCGAATCATCGATCGTATGCGGAAGATACAGATGTTTTACTTTTTCAACGGCAGGATCCTCCGGATCGGGAGAAATCGACGTGACTTTTTGACCACGATACGTTGAAGGAATGATACACGTTCCGTTTTCGTCCACGGCAAATTTCGTCACCGCATATTCCTTTTTTCCGGAAATGATTTTATATTCCAAGCCCGGCGTCGGAACGGCACATTTCCCCTCGTAAACGATCTCGGCAGGAGCGGAACAATTTGCGCCGTTTTGATTGAAAGCGCGAACCGTGATCCGATATGTATTCCAGTTGTTTAATCCGGATAAATCGAATTTATTTTCCGTCGCCGTATATGCCTTTCCGTCGATCACCACGGTATATCCCTCGGCATATTCTACCCCGTCCCAATACAGCATTTCGCTTTCCGCCCGCAGATTCTGCGGCGCGGAAAGGATTGCGGACTCTTTGTCGCACGCCGCAAACCCCAAGCAAGCGAATAATATTGTGAACGGAAGCAATATTTTAAGCAGTAATTTTTTCATAAGTTAAACCTTTAATTATCTTACGCCCATTTTGTTGGAACGCCGTCAACGTAATGCCAATAGTTCCCCTGCTCGGTCGGTTCTGTTTCGGAATAGTAATAGCGCGTTGCGGAAAAAAGCCCTCCGTTGTCGCCTTTGCTAATATCATTATTTCCCCATTGCTCTTCCGTTCCGCAGTAATAAACCTCTTTCAGAGTACACAATACAAACGCCGCGCTGTTGATTCTGATATTTTGCGGCAAAACGATCGATTCCAATGCAGCTTTACTAAAAGCGTTACCTACAATCAGGTTCACGCTATCCGGAATCCTGATCGTTTTCAACGAAATACACCCCTCAAAGGTACGCGGCTCAATCTTCGTAATTTTTTCCGGGAGCGTAATCGATTTCAGAGCAACGCAACCCCTAAACGCAGACGCTTCTATTTCCTGTATGTTTTCGGGTAGCGAAATCGACTCCAACGAAGTGCAATTCTCAAAAATACTCGATTCTAACTTCGTTAAACTCATGGGAAGTCCGAGCGATTGGAGCGACGCACAACCCGCAAAAGCGCTTGCCCCGATCGACGCAGTTCCCTCCGGTATTTCGAGTGATTGGAGCGACGCACAACCCGCAAAAGCATAAGGATTGATTTGCAAAATACTATCAGGCAAAACCAATGATTCTAATGCAATACAACCTTCAAAAGCTTTTCTCTCGATAAATTTAACTCCTTTCGGTATTTCGAGCGACTTTAACGACGTACAACCTGCAAAAACGCTTGCCCCTATTATCGTAGTTCCCTCCGGTATTTCGAGCGATCGGAGCGATGTGCAACCCATAAAAGCGCCTCCCCCGATCAACGATCCATCCGGTATTTCAAGCGACATTAACGACGTACAACCCGCAAAAGTATTTTCGCCGATATCGGTCATCGTTGACGGGAGCGAAACCTCGGTCAAGGAAGTACAGTCATGAAATGCTCCTTGCTTACCTGTTCCATAAAATATCGCATCCAATCGTTCCACCCCCTCTTCCAGCGTAACGCTTTTCAAGGAAGTGCACTTTGCAAACGCGCCACAAAGTTCTTTGACGTGCCCCGGAACGGTAAAAGACTTAAACGCGATACACGACTTAAACGTGAACGATAAATTTTGCACGTTCTTAGGAATATTAACTTCCGTAAGCGACTTACAGCCCGCAAACGTTTGATTAAGTTCCCCGTTCGTGATATGTTCGGGCAGGACGGCTTTTTTCAAAACCGCGCAGTTCATAAAAGCGCCGTCGTCGATTTCGGTGATCCCGTCGGATAAAACGATCTCTTCCAGATTGCGCCCACGGAACGCGCCCCACCCGATTTTCGTCACATAATCGGGAATCACGCTTCCGATACACCCAACCGTCAGGGTATTCTCCCTTTTGTCGATAATGCAATTTCCTTCGCTGATAAACCGCGGATTCCCTTCTTCGAGAACGATATCGGTCAGATTAGGTAATGCGTGAAACTCCTTTTTATTTTCCAGAAATTCATCTTTCACGGTCTTCGGAAGATACAGCTTTTTGATCTGCGACGCTTTCTCCTTTGTCCCAGCCGAAAAGCCCGTCACCGGCAATCCCTCGTGCGTTGCGGGAACCACGCACACGCCGTTTTCATCCGCAACTAAGTAAGCGGTAAATGTTGTATTATCCGAATTCAGATTAAACTTCATTCCGTCGGTCGGAAGAGCATACGTCCCCGCGTACGTCATAGAGGCATACGGGGAACATATTCCGCTCCCGTTATATGCCTGAACGTCTACGGAATATATTTTCATCTCGCTGAATTCCGCAATCTCGAAACGGCACTCCGTCGTAGTACTCTCCGTATCGTTGACGTAGACAAAATATCCGTCCGCATTTTCCACCCCGTCCCAATACAGAACGCCGTTCTCCGCCCGCAGATTCTGCGGCGCGGAGAGGCTCGTGGGCAAATCGCCGTCCCCGCACGCCGCAAACCCCAAGCAGGCGAATAATAACGTAAGCGGAAGTAAAAACCGAAGCAGTTTTTGTTTCATATTTTTTTATGTCCTCTTATAAAATCCCCGGCAGTACACATCCATCAGGACCTAACAGCCAACCATCCCCCGGAAAAAGCGGCTTAAAGGTAACCATGCAACGCCCGTCCCAATTGTCATATTTTTGTAAAGACGGAACGTCGTTCAGAATAAAATCGCACATGATCGCCGAAAGGTAGTCATCCATTTTTTCGTCCGACAGTCCGCAATATTTAATGTCGCTGGGAATATCTTCAACGGGTACGCACCGTAAATTAAACACAAAAAATTCCGCATTGCCTCCCTTGGCGCAATAAAGGTTCAACAACGTTTCGTTTTCATCCAAAAGACTTTCGGCTTCTGCAATAATGCAAAGATAACCACTATCATAAACTTTGTTTTCTACCGTATCTGTATTTACGGTATTTTCGTAAATATCCGTATAACCGCCGTTTTCATAAAAATAAACGGTCAAATGAAGCTCATCCAAAATACTTTGGATAACGTTTATATCGTCATAATCGTCATACTCCGTAATCGGCGGAATATTCAGCAGTATTCCGTTTTCATAATAAAAGGACACGATATACGGAAGAAGAAATTTGCGGAAAAACCAGTCCTGCGACATGGTACCGTCCAAAATCATAACGCCTTCCGCAAAATCATGCTGTGTACACGAAATCTGTACCAAACTGTAAGTAAAGGTCGTAAGCAGATCGGTGTTGATATGTATATCCGCATAATCCAAAAATTTATTCATCGGATCTTGTTCGTACCATACCTCGTCGGTTCCGCTGATAAACATGATTTTACAACCTTTACCTTTCCACATAGCAAACAAATACTCCAAGGTGGGATATACGGAATTTTCGTAGTGTTCGTATATCTGTTCATCGGTGACGGGCGCCGTAAAAATACCGGGTTCTTTGGAAAGACTGCCTCTCACTTCAAAAATAATGAACGCATTTTCAATGTCCATATCACCGTAAGCCATCATCATCCCTATCATTTCCCAAAACGGAATATAATCTCCGTTATAATTTCCGCTATAATACAGATGCGCGTCGGTGATATACGGATTCCAATTGATATAATCACGAAGGAATCCGTTATCAAAATACTCCTCGCTCCCCGAATAATCGCTAAAATAGTAAAGCGACGTCAGTTGAGCATAGCCGGGATCAGGGTCGGGACTTTCCGCGTCCGCTTCTCCGTCCGCAAAGGCGCGGAGCGCGCCGCTAAGCCCGAACAGGCTCAGCACAAAAAAGGCGATCGCAGACAGCAGTGCAACAAATTTGGTTCTGGTTTTCATAAGTTCTCTCCTTATTTTATTGATATGTTTATTATATCACACGGTTGCCTGCTCCGCAATTCGTTTGGTAAATTTTAACTATAAGAATTTCAACGGTAAAATGAAAAAAGTATAAGCAAAACTTATACTTCTCAAAAAAATGCCGAAAAATCAAAAAAATTTTACAGATTTTTGTCACAAAATAAAAAACAGGCTGAAAAGCCTGTCTCTTCCGCCCCATAGCGAGAACGGTTACAGGATATCGAGCAACTCTCCGACGGTGGGAAGATCCGCCTCCGTCTGGTAGGAGAAGTAGGAGCGCAAAAGCCGAAGCGCGCGTTTATAGCCGTCGGGCGAAGATTCCCCGTCCCCGCCTGCGGCATAGCGGAGCATTCCGACCGTACTTTCGGAGACGGGTGCGCCCTCGCCCCCGCAGGAGAGCGTACCGCTCGAAAAATCGAATCTGTTTTTAACGCCCTCCCCGCCAAGTTCCACGGGGTAGCCCGAAAGTTTCAGCGCGTCCAGCAAAAACGCGACGAGCGCATATTCCTCTCCCGCGCAGAGTTTTTTCAGCGTTCCCACAGCCAACACGAGCATTCCGCCCGCGGGCATTCCCTCCGGCAGAAGCGCGTCGCACGCTTCAAGCACGCAGATTGCGGAATAATATCTTGTCATGTCCTCGCGCAGAGGATAAAACCCGTCGTAGAGGGAAGCGGACGTGACCGTCTTTCTGCCCGCGCGCTCGGCGACCGTATATTCGGCAAAACAAAAAGGCTGGGCGGCAAAATTGAGTTTTGCACCCGCCTTTCTCACACCCTTCATCGCCGCGCCGAACTTGCCTCTGCCCGCCGAAACAAGGGTTATCATTCTGTCGCTCTCCCCGTAATTCGCGGTGCGAATGACGAGCGCGTCCTCCGTAAATTCCATACTCAGTCCTTTAACTGCTTATACAGCATGTAATAACTGAAATTGCCCGTCTCTTCAAAGAGTTCCCAGGCAAGCTCCCTTGCGCTTTTGTTTTCCCCGTTCTTCATGCTCTTAGTTTATGCAATCGGACGGGAACTATTCACAGATCGCCGTAGCCGAGTTCGCCGATCAGATTATCGCTGTTGCGCCAATCTTCCCGCACTTTGACATATACGGTCAGAAATACTTTTGCTCCCAAAAAGCGTTCCATCTCTTTACGGGCGTGCATATTCGTCTCTTTGAGCGCCGCGCCCCCCTTGCCGATTAGAATCGCCTTGTGATTCTTTTTTTCGCAGACTATATCCAGATTGACGGAATAGACGCCGTTTTCATTTTTCTGAAATTCGTTGACGATCACCGCCACGCCGTGCGGGATCTCCTTTTCGTAGCCCAAAAGAATTTTTTCGCGCATGATCTCCGCAATCATGAACTTTTCGCTCTTATCCGAAATAATATCCTCGGTGTAGAGTTTTTCGCCGTCGGGCAACAGGTTGAGGATCTCCGCTTCGAGTTTTTTCAGATTCCTGCGCCGACGCGCCGAGACGGGCACGACCTCGTTGAGGATCCCCGCTTCAAAGAGCTTTGCCGCCTCTTCGGGGATATTCTTTTCGGGCATAATGTCGGTTTTGGTGAATGCGACGACCATGGGAACGCCGAGCGCGGAATACTTTTTGATGAGCGCAATATCCTCGTCCGGCATTCCGGCGTGCGCGTCCTCCACAAAGAGGATCGCATCGACCTCTTTGACGGTCTCTTCCGTCGCGTGCATCATGCGGCGGGTCAGTTCGTTGTGCTGACGGTAAAGTCCGGGCGTGTCGGCAAACACGATCTGCGCGTCGTCGCGCGTGAGAATGCCTAAAATACGGTCGCGCGTCGTCTGCGGTTTCGGGGAGACGATCGCAACCTTTTCCCCCACGAGCGCATTGACGAGCGTGCTCTTGCCCGCATTCGCCCTGCCGATCACCGCAACCAATCCGCTCTTCATAACGATTCCCTCGTAAGATTCAGCTTTTGCATAACCGCTTCTTCTCTCTCCCGCATTTCTTCTTTTTCTTCTACGTTTTCGTGGTCGTAACCGAGACAGTGCAGGATCCCGTGGACGGCGAGATAAAAAAGCTCCCGCTCATACGAATGGCCGTACTCCTCCGCCTGCTCCCGCGCCCGCGCCGTACAGATCGCAACGCTTCCGAGAAGAAGCCGTCCCTCTTCGTCCCGTTCGAGCGGATGCTCCGCCGCCCGCAGAAATCTGCCCTTGATCCCGTCCATGGCGGGAAAGGACAGAACGTCCGTCACTCTGTCGCAATCCCTGTATTCGCGGTTCAAATTTCGGATCTCCTCTTCATCTACAAGCGAAATCTCAACGACAAGGGGACAGTCGCTCTTAGCAAGCGGAGAGAGCGCACGTTCAAATTCTTCAAGGCGCCCGTCCCCGAACTCCTCCGCGTCGATCAGGAACGCGCTCATCTCGAAGCGTCCTTGCTCTCGTCAACCGTCTGCCTGCCGCGGTTGAAGCGGATCGCGGGATATTTCACTCTGTGGTGGTGCACGCCGGAGAGCGCGCCCACGAGCGTCTCCTTGATGATCGTAAGCTCTTTTAACGTAATATCGCAGTCGGCGAACTGATCGAGATCCATCCGTTCTTCGATGATAGAACGGACAAGCCGTTCCACGTTCTCCACCGAGCGGTCGGTAAGCGCGCGTACCGCCGCCTCGGACGAGTCGGCGATCATGACGATCGCGGAAATTTTGGAACGCGGTGTAGGTCCCAGATAGGAATAGTCACGGGTGTCGAGCTGTTCGCCCGAAAGTTTGACCGCCTTGTTATAGAAGTATTTGATCGGCAGCGTTCCGTGGTGTTCGACCGCAACGTTTGCGATCACTTCGGGCAAATGCGCGGACATCAAAAAATCATAGCCGTCTTTTGCGTGCGAGCGGATAATATCCGCCGAAAGTTCGGGCGTCAGTTCGTCGTGAACATTATAATTCGTCTGGTTCTCCGTAAAGCACTCCGGCTGTTTGAGTTTACCGACGTCGTGATAGTACCCCGCCGCACGGGCAAGCTCGGCGTTTTCCCCGATCGCGACGGCGCAGGTCTCGCTCAGGTGCGCCACGATCAGGCTGTGGTTGAACGTTCCGGGCGCTTCTTTTTTCAGTCTGACGAGAATGGGCGCGTTGGTGCTCGTGATCTCGCTCAGGCGGAATACCGTCAACACGTTGAACATTCTTTCAAACACGGGCAGAAGGCAGAGCGCAAACATTGCCGACATGATACAGCCGATAATGCCGTATCCCGCGACCGTCACATATCTCACCCAGCCCGATTCGGAGATTTCGGGGATCGCAAAGAGCAGAATAATGATCACCGTCGGGATCGCGTTGATAATGCCCGTGAGCATGAGTCCGCCGCGGGTCTTGTTCCCGCCCGCAACGAACACGCCGACCGTACCGCTGACGAACGTCAGCATGAGGGAAAAGTACTGCTGGTTCGTTCCGAGCACCGCCATCATATTCGTGTTTCTGTCGATCACGAACATGAGGAACGCAAACACGAAGTTCAGAATGATCGCCTGCCTGCGGTTCAGAAGAAATACGAACATGAGCGCCGCCATTGCCGCGGGACGGATATACACGTCTCCCACGACCCTGCCGAACGCATAGTTGAATCCTAACGACAGAATGATGATAGAGAGTATCAAAACGACGTTTTTCGATTTGGAAAGAAACTCTTTGTTCTCGAAATAGTAATAATAGAAAATGATCGCGTACAGCAGGAACACGCAGACGCAGACGAGAACGGCGTCCGTATAGCTGTTGCCGAAATAACTCGTCCAGTCCTTCGGCTGGTTGGCGACGATCATGACGAAAACGAGCAAGATCGTCAGAATATAAAATAACACGAAGAACGCCGCGCTGACAAGCAGCCGCCGTCTGTTGATCTTATCCTTCATTTCTTTCCTCCTTTGCTCTTCGCCGCGGAATCCTTTTCGTATGCTTTGACGATTTTCCCAACAAGCGGATGCCGCACGACGTCCTTTTCCGAAAACGCGCAGATCGCGATTTCGTCGATCCCTTTCAGGATCGTGACCGCCTGTTTGAGTCCGCTCGTCTTTCCTTCGGGCAGATCGGTCTGCGTCAGATCTCCCGTCACGACCATTTTACTGCCGTCGCCGAGACGGGTCAAAAACATTTTCATCTGCTCGCGCGTCGCGTTCTGCGCCTCGTCTAAAATGACGAACGCGTTGGAAAGCGTCCGTCCGCGCATATACGCAAGCGGAGCGACCTCGATCGTCCCCTTTTCCATGAGCTTCTGATAGGTCTCGAATCCGAAAAGTTCGCCCAAAGCATCGTATAAAGGGCGGAGGTAGGGATCGACTTTCGTCTGCAAATCCCCCGGAAGAAAGCCGAGCTTTTCGCCCGCCTCCACCGCAGGACGCGTGAGAATGATTTTTTCAACCTCTTTGCTTTTGAACGCGTTGACCGCCTGACAGACCGCAAGATAGGTCTTGCCCGTACCAGCAGGTCCCACGCCGAACACGATCGTGTTCTTTTTGATCGCGGAGACGTAATTCTTCTGTCCGACCGTCTTGCATTTGATCTGCTTTCCGTGCGAGGTCACCAAAACGACGCCCTGCATGACGCCCGCGATCTCCTTCGCCTTTCCCTCGCGCGCAAGTTCGATACAGTACATCAGACTGCTCTTATCGATAAACTCTCCCGCAGAGACAATATCCGCAAGGCTTGCGAACACCTCCCCGCCGATGAGAACGTTTTCCTCTTCCCCCGAAAGGACGATCTTCGTTCCCTCCACGCGGGTATTCAGCGAGAGTTCCCGCGAGACGATCTGTAAATTCTCGTCGAACACGCCGAGCACTTTCTGCATTTTGTCGAGCGTACCCGTCTCAACCGTAATTGTCTTATCCGTATGCTTCTCCTATCCGAGGTTGAGCGATCTTTCCACGAGCGCAACGCCCTCCACGAGCCAGCCCTCCCCCGTTTTCGTTGTATGTATATCGCGTACCGTTTCAAATTCGAGCGTCGCGTTCAGGATCGCGTTTTCCTCGCTGCCCGCATACTCTCTTGCAAACGGCACGGCAACGACGACGCGGGCAATGACGATCACCTGACGGGACTCCTGATTCTCCTCGCCGAAATACGCTTCGTTTTTGACGATCTCGTCCCCCTCGTTCACGCTGTCGCCGACCTTAAAAAGGGGCGTTCCGCGCACGACGGTGAGTTCTTCCACCGTTCCCGTCGCGGGAGAGAAAAGAGATTCGCTCTTCAATGCCGTTCCGTCGTCCGTCACTTCCACCGTGACCGTGACGATCCCGCCGTCCTTCCCCACCGTGCAGAAGCTCACGCGCGGAAGAGATATGATGCTCGCCGTGATCGCGGCGCAATCGTCGGGAAGCGAAGAAAATTTTTTTACGCCGTTCGCGTCGAGAATGCGGACGATCTCGTCCCTGTAATAGGCTCCGCTCCCAACGATCCGGATATCGAGTATCCGCGTTTCAAAAAAGAAAACGGAACAAAAAAAGAGAACGATCCCCGCAAGCAGTCCCGCGGAACGCGCAAGCTTTTCGGCAATGCGCGCAAGTCCCTGAGGGCGCACTTTTTTTATATTATAGCACGAACCGCGCAAAATTGCAAAAACTTTTTTCGTATCTTTTCCGTTTACCGTGAAAACCGCGCTGTTTTTTGCAAGAATCCGGAAAGAACAGACCTCGATCCCCGCTCTTGCGAGCTTGTCTATCACGCGGTAAACGCTCAACGATTCCACCGTAAATTCCTGCTTGCCGAACGGTAAATACATCAATCGCATCTTTCCACCCTCAGAATCCTGCCGCGCACGACTGCGTCGCCCAAGTAATATTTTCCGAGGGACAGCCCCTCACCCTCTATGCGCACCGCGCCGCGCCTGCCCGAAAAGACGATCGCGTTTTCGGAAAATTCAAGAATTTTTTTCACGTTCTGAAAATATCCGCCCCCGCCGTCGAGTACGGTATATTGCACGCGGGAGGAATCCTCCTCTTTTCCGAACGCTTTTATGATTTCCGAAAACAGTCTCATACTGTTTATTGTATGCGTTTTATCCCGAAAATAAAACAAAAAGCCCGTCCGCAAACGGACGGGCTTTTTTGAAAATAACTTATTTCATTTCCGCAAAATACTTGATCGTTCTTACCATCTGGGACGTGTAAGAATTTTCGTTGTCGTACCATGCAACGACCTGTACCTGATAGGTATCGTCGTCGATCTTCGCGACCATGGTCTGCGTTGCGTCGAACAGCGAGCCGTAGGTAATGCCGATGATATCGCTCGAAACGAGCTGTTCTTCGGTGTAGCCGAAGGAAGCGGAGGAAGCCGCTTTCATGGCAGCGTTGATGCTCTCTTTCGTCACGTCTTTGCCCTTGACGACCGCAACGAGAAGCGTGGTCGAACCGGTGGGCACGGGAACGCGCTGTGCGGAACCGATGAGTTTACCGTTGAGCGCGGGAATAACGAGACCGATCGCCTTTGCAGCGCCCGTGGAGTTGGGAACGATGTTCACTGCGGCAGCGCGCGCACGGCGAAGATCGCCCTTGCGGTGAGGTCCGTCGAGAACCATCTGGTCGCCCGTGAAAGCGTGAACGGTGGTCATAATGCCCGAAACGACGGGATACGCGTTGTTGAGCGCGTTCGCCATGGGAGCAAGACAGTTCGTCGTGCAGGAAGCCGCCGAGATCACCTTGTCGTTCTTCGTGAGCGTCTTTTCGTTGACGCCGAATACGATCGTGGGAAGGTCCTTGCCCGCGGGAGCGGAAATAACGACCTTCTTAGCGCCCGCTTTGATGTGCGCTTCGCTCTTTTCTTTGGAGCAATAGAAGCCCGTGCATTCCAGAACGACGTCAACGTCGAGTTCGCCCCAAGGAAGGTTCGCCGCGTCCTTTTCTTCATAAATTTTAATGGTCTTGCCGTCAACCGTGAGCGTTCTCTTCTCGTCGTCCGCAAATACCTTGTCCGCCAAAGCGTATCTGCCCTGCGCAGAGTCGTATTTGAGAAGGTGTGCGAGCATGGAAGGGGAAGTCAGGTCGTTGATTGCAACAACGTCGTAGCCCTCCGCTTTGAACATCTGTCTGAACGCAAGACGACCGATACGACCGAATCCGTTGATTGCAACTTTTACGTTTGCCATGTGAAAAAATCCTCCGATAAATCTTTTATTTTGGCTCTTTGAGCCTTTTTCCGTTGCATATTATAACACTCTTTTGCCCGTTCGTCAACGCTTTTTCAAATTTTTTTCGGATTTTGGCAAATCCCTTGATTTTTTCGGAAATTCGTTTTATAATATTGAAAGAATAAATTTCGGAGGAATTTTTTATGCCCTTAGTAACAACCAAAAAAATGTTCAAGGACGCTTACGACGGAGGTTATGCGGTCGGCGCGTTCAACGTGAACAATATGGAGATGATCCAGGCGATCGTGGAGGCGGCAAACGAATGCAAGTCGCCCGTCATTCTGCAAGTTTCCGCAGGCGCGAGAAAGTACGCGAATCCCGTGTACCTCAAACACCTCGTGGAAGCGGCTGCCGAAACGACGAACATTCCCATCGCCATGCACCTTGACCACGGCGCGGACTTTGAGATCTGCAAAGCGAGCATCGACGGCGGATTTACTTCCGTCATGATCGACGCCTCCTCCAAGCCCTGGGAAGAGAATATTGCGATCACGAAAAAAGTCGTCGAGTACGCGCACGATCACGGCGTAGTCGTCGAAGCCGAGCTCGGCAAGCTCGCGGGGATCGAGGACGACGTAAAAGTCGAAGCGCACGACGCGCAGTTCACCTCTCCCGACGAAGTGGAAGAGTTCACATCCAAAACGGGGATCGACTCCCTTGCGATCGCGATCGGCACGAGCCACGGCGCCTATAAATTCAAACCCGGTCAGGACCCGAAACTGCGTATCGACATTCTCGAAGAGATCGGAAAACGCCTGCCCGGATTCCCCATCGTACTGCACGGCGCTTCCTCCGTTCCGCAGGATCAGGTCGCAATCATCAATAAGTTCGGCGGCTCCATGCCCAACGCGATCGGCATTCCCGAAAGCGAACTGAGAAAGGCTGCAAAACTTGCCGTCTGCAAAATCAATATCGACTCCGACCTCAGAGTAGCGTTCACGGCGGCGATCAGAAAACACTTTGTCGAACACCCCGACCACTTCGACCCCCGCCAGTACCTCGGCGACGCGAGAGTGAACATGAAAGAAATGGTAAAACACAAAATCATCAACGTTCTCGGCTCCCAGAATAAAGCATAAAATTTCAATAAAAATTTACAAATAGATCAGGCGAGTTTAGACTCGCCTTTTTTATGTTGAAATTTTTTAGGCAACAAATTATTTTGTATATTTGAAACTATTGCGAAAAATGAACGAGTATGATATAATATATTAAATTCATGAAAGCAAAAGCATTAGCGATTTCAACCGAAAAACTTAGCGGACAATTCTATACGCCCGAATTCATCGTCAACAATGTTCTTGATTTATCCGGCTATTACGGACAGACGATATTGAAAAAGCACGTCATTGACAACAGTTGCGGAGACGGCGCATTTTTGATTGCCATTGCGGACAGATATTGTCGTGAATTTTTGAAAAATAACGATAATCTGAATGAACTTTCGGAAGAATTGTCTATCTTTATCCACGGAATTGACATAAACGAAACAGAATGTAAAAAGTGTATTGCAAATCTGAACCATGTCGTTGGCAATTACGGTTTAAGTTATGTAAATTGGGATATCAATTGTGCCGACGCTTTGACAATCGAAAAATACAATGGCAAAATGGACTTTGTATTAGGCAATCCGCCCTATGTCAGAGTCCACAATTTAGGAAATTCCTTTGACCATATAAAAAAATTTTCTTTTGCTAAAAACGGCATGACCGATTTATATATCGTTTTTTATGAAATCGGATTAAAAATGATTAATGAAAAAGGTGTTTTGGGCTATATTACTCCCAGCTCATATTTTAATAGTCTGGCGGGTAAATATATGCGCTCGTATTTGATTCAAAATAATTTGCTTGATAAAATCGTCAATTTACAGCACTTTCAAGCCTTTGCCGCTACAACTTATACGACGATTACGATATTAAAAAATAATCGACGGGAACATACAACAGAATATTATCAGTTTGAAGACAAAAATAATTTTCCGTATTATGTCGATACATTGAGCGCAGATGATTATTTTATATGCGATAACTTCTATTTCGCCGAGAAGAAGAAATTAGACGAACTGAAAAATATTTTATCCTATAAATCACCAACGAAACATTTTACCGTAAAAAATGGGTTTGCAACGCTTGCGGACAGTTTTTTTATCGGAAATTTTGATTTTAATGATTTTACTATACCCGTTATTAAGGCATCGACGGGAAAACAATATAAATGCATTTTTCCTTATTCAAAAGGAAAATTAGTTCCGTTTGAAGAACTGACGGCAAACTCCAACATTAAAAAATATTTTGATATTTATAAAGATTTACTTATACATCGCAGTTTAGAAAGAGACAGCGGTTGGTACGGGTTTGGTCGTTCACAAGGCATAAAAGACGTTTATCGACGCAAGTATTCCGTGAATACTTTAATCAAGTCGCAATTCGATCTAAAACTTATTAGATGCGACGAGGGCGTCGGCGTTTATAGCGGACTTTATATTTTGACAGATATACCCGAAAGCGAATTAAAATCTATGTTGTACAGCCAAGAATTTATTTCGTATATTTCATTGCTTGGCAAATATAAAAGCGGCGGCTACTATACTTTTTCGTCAAAAGATTTGAAAAATTATCTTGAATATAAATATACACAAAGGAAGGGATTTAACTATGAACAATTCTCAATTTTTAACTGTTCTTAAAGAATCATTTAAGACTTACTTGCAAACAGGCGCTAGAAGCAACAAAAAGTTATGCGTATTACACGGCGCAATATCGGAAGATTTACAAGAAAAATTAAATGACAATTACAAAGTCTATTCATTAGGTCATGAAACCGGAAAGGAAAAGAAAATCAGCGGTAGATATTTAGAAAAAACCGTTGATATAACAATCACAAAAAATAATAAGGCTGTCGCCGGAATTGCCGTTAAATACGTGATGAGCAATTATAAACAAAATTCAAATAACTATTTTGAAAATATGCTTGGAGAAACGGCGAATATCCGTTCTGCTAAAATTCCGTATTTCCAAATATTTATTATTCCCGATAATATCCCCTATTTCAAAAAGGGTGAAGAGATCGCCAAGTCCGAACACATAAACGAACATGACTTAAAGAAATATATCACTTTATCAAAAGATAATGTCAATGAATTTTTACACACACCCGTAAAGACGCTTGTATTCATTGTACATATTCAAAATAGTGACGGCGATCATAAATTTGCGAACAAAAAAGAATTTGAGGAATACTATTTACATAAGGATTTTGACATGATTCTTTCAAATTTAGTGTTTAATTTTGATAACGCTACTATTTACAATGATTATGAAGAGTTTATTCAAAAAACAGTTTACTATATAAAGAGTTTATAAATTAGTTTTACGCTCCTCGCGCGAACCCGTGTTAATTCACGATTCCGAGCAACCCTTCTTCTGCGCCAAGACCCGCCCGCGGTAAACCGCGGGCGGGTCTTGGCGCAGAAGACGAGATTCGAACTCGTGCCACCTTTAACAGTGCTACTCCCTTAGCAGGGGAGCCCCTTGAGCCTCTTGGGTACTTCTGCAAGCTCAATCAATTTATAACGATAACACTATACCATAAAAACGGAAAGATGTCAAAGTAATATTCAATCGGAAATGCAAAATTTTTCTTAAAAATTTTTTCCGCGCGTATTGCGAACATAAGTAAATTATGCTAAAATGAAAAAAGAGGCGATTACAATGAATATTTGGCACGATATTGACGAAAAAAGAATTAAGCCCAATTCGTTTGAATCTCTGATCGAGATCCCGAAGGGCTGTAAAGCGAAATACGAACTCGACAAAGAGACGGGACTTTTGAAACTTGACAGAGTGCTCTATACTTCCACCGTCTATCCCGCAAACTACGGTTTTATTCCGCGCACGCTCGCAGACGACGGCGATCCCTTGGACGTTCTCGTCCTCTGCAACGAGACGATCTACCCTATGACGCTTGTAAACTGTTATCCCGTAGGCGTCATAAAAATGATCGACAGCGGAGCGCTTGACGAAAAGATCATTGCGATCCCGCACAAAGACCCGACCTATAACGGGTATTACGACATTCACGAATTGCCGAAACATATCTTTGACGAAATGATGCACTTCTTTGAAGTATATAAATCTCTCGAACACAAGAAAACGGCGGTCAAGGAAATCGCGCACCGCGACGAGGCGGTCGAGATCATAGCAAAATGTATTCAGAATTATAAAAATAAATTCGGCGTATAAAAACGCCTTGGGGGAAATTTATGAAAATCGTATTCTTCGGAGACTCGGTGACGGACGCAGACCGCGACAGAGCAAACCCCGACGATCTCGGAAAAGGATTCGTTCTGTTTGCCGCAAACAAACTGCGCCTGCTGTATCCCGAAAAAGAGTTTAAGATCGTGAACAGAGGCATCGGCGGAGACCGCACGGCGAACTTGCTCGAACGCGTCGAACGCGATGTCGTAGCGGAACAGCCCGATATTGTCGTCATGCTGATCGGAATCAACGATGTGTGGCGCAGATTCGACGCGGGCGAGATCGTGACCGAAGAGCAGTTCCGCGAAAATTACGAAAAGCTCGTAAAGACCATTAAAGACACGGGCGCAAAGCTCGTTCTCATTCAGCCCTTTGTGCTCGACGTGGGCGACAAACGGGATTTCCGCCCCTATGTGGACGCTTTCAACCGGATTATCCGCGAAATTGCAAACGGGGAGATCCCGCTCGTACCCATGAACGAAATTTTCCGCGGGCTCACGCAGGACATTGCGCCCGAAAAATTCGCGGCGGACGGAGTTCACCCCACGCATCGGGGTTGCCGCTATATCGCCAATCTCGCCGTGAAAGAGCTCAAAAAGATCGTATGAAAAAACTGCTTGTGATCGTGGATATGCAAAACGACTTCGTGAACGGCGCATTGGGCGCGGAAGGCGGTCTTTCCGCCCTTGAAAACGCCCGCGCACTCGTGAAAAAAGCGCGTTCCGAAGGCGTTGAAATCGTCTATACCAAGGACTTGCACGGCGAAAATTACGCCGAAACGCAGGAGGGAAAACGCCTGCCCGTTCCCCACTGCATCCGCAATACGCGCGGCGCGGAATTTGCGGACGGGATCTACGCCGAGGGCGCAAAAGTGTTTGAAAAAGATACGTTTGCAAGCGTTGCGCTCGGAGAATACGCCCGCGACGGAAAATATGACGAGATCACCTTTGCAGGGATCTGTACGGACATCTGCGTCGTATCGAATGCGTTGCTCGTAAAGGCGTTCTGCCCGCAGACGCGGATCGGGGTCGCCTCCTCCGCCTGCGCGGGAACGCCGGGAGAAAATCACCTCTCCGCGCTCGGCGTCATGCAAAGTTGCCAAATCGATATCGAATGATAACAAATATAAAAGCGCCCGCGTAAAAAGGGCAATTCCCATAGAGATTAAAAAGAGCGAAGTATTCTTCGCTCTTTTTAATTGCCCGATAAATTGTAATTTACGATTTATGATTGCAAAATTCGTGTAAAATTCGCATCGCCGTTTTATCGTATTTTCCTCTAAAAAAGTGTCCCCCGCCTTCAATCATAACAAGTTTACAATTTGCACCCGACACATCGTATTCGATCTTTGCTTTTTCGGCATAAGAAGGCTTAACTATTTTATCTCTTGTTCCGTGTACTATCAGAACATTCCCTTTGTATCCGCTTATTTCTTCCCATATATCCATATCGATTACGGCTTCGGGATACTTTTTACTTATTTTTACACACGGAATCTTACATTTAATAATATCGGGAATATTGTCCGGATTAAAATTAAACATAATCATTTTGCCGCTTTTAGCATCGTCGGGAATACAAAAAGCGGTATAGAACAATATCAATTTTTCAATTTGCTCTTTCAGTTCGGCTGCACAAAGTGCGCTAACAACACCGCCTTGACTACACCCCATAAGACAAATATTTTCGGGATTTACATAAGTTTGCGATTTTGCAAATTCTATGACGGCTTTCAAATCTTCAACTTCTGTCAGTACACTCATATCGGTAAGTTTTCCATCGCTTTTGCCTTTGATGCAACCGCCTACAAAATCAAAACTGAAAGCAGCGTAACCTAATTCGGCAAAAAGACGCATGTACTGCGACATCATTTTACTATTTGCCAAAAATCCGTGAGACAGTATAGCAATGGGTAAATTATTTTTATTAGGTCGTAAAACGATGCCTGCAATTCTATAATCTACACGTTTACAGCAAAATTTTTCTTTTATAATCTTTCCCATAGTAGCCACCAATTTACTGTTTATCCTTCAAATATTATACAACATATGACCTAAAAAGTAAAATAAATAAGCGCACTGCCTTGCATGCAAGGTATAGTGCGCTATACTTATATTTTGTGGTAAATATCCCTATGAGAACTGCCGTAACGCGGGCGCTTTTGTTTTGACTGCTACTTATTTCCCCATCGGGTTTTTGGGATCGCGTGGCATACCGCCGCCCATGGGCTGCATTCTGTTTCTGTTCGCCCTACGCTCGCGGTTCGCGGCGATTCTTGCCGCCTCCTCTTCGCGTTCTCTGACGATCTTCGGTTTGATCGCGCCGCAATAGATGATCACGATCGCGCCGATCACGACAAACGCGCCGACGACGCCCGCTACGATAATGAGCTGCATCGTCGTACTTGCGGGATTGAAAGGCTCCTCTACCGGCGGAACTTCGGGCACATAGTTTGCGCCGCCCGACGGATAATCTTTAATGATCTCGTTCTTCTCGTCCTCGGTGTAAGCCGTCTTGGAGAGTTGCATTTTAGCAAATGCGTTCATTGCGGCATTTTCAACGGCGTTTGCGCCCGCTTCCGCATCCGCAGGCTTGAACGACACTTGCAGAATATTGATCGGCGAAGAGACCGTATTCAGCAGGAAGTCGGTATCGCCATAATCAAGAGTATATACACCGTTTGTGACTTTTCCCGACACATCTATGCCGTTCAGCGTAACGCTGTCGATTATATAGCCCTCATCGGGCTTGATCGTATAAATGATTTTATCGATTCTCTGCGCCGCATTTACGGTCTTGTCGGATTCCGTCGAATAAGATCCGTTGGAATTAACTTTTACGGATACCTTTCCGCCCACGCCCGTCGTCATCGTATATACGGTTTTCTGAATATAGTTATCGCCGTAAGGGCAGACGACTTTGGCTCCGTCCACTGCGACCAGCGCAAATGCCGAAAAGCTGTTCACGGAGGCGACAATACCCTGCCTCAGCCCGATCGCTTCGATGATCTGAACGTCCTCATAGTTGACGTTTCCCTGTGCATCCAGACCGAATTGCAACACTCTATATACGGCGTTTGCATGGTCGGGACCGTAGCCGTTCGGATAAGGGAAGGTAAGATCGAGATAGCTGCCCGCCGGAATGCTCGCCGTTTTTCCGTCCACCGTCAAAGCCGTCAGATAATTTTCGCTTGCAAGATAAGCGCCGGGCTTAAAGAGATTGGTGCTTGCGTCAATTTTTGCCTTGACCGCCTCGGTCAACGCCGTATCGACGGTTCCAACGGGCTTCGTAACGGAGAGCGCAAGGGTGGAACGCATATTTTCGGTCACGGAAACCGCCGTACCTCCCTCTACGGGGTAATACTTCCATCCGTCGAGAGAAATATTGTTGTTGTAAACGAGAGAAGGCATCGATACGACGTCCGCATAATAATTGCTTCCGTCATATACGCCGGTAGCCTTGATCCCGTCAAACTTGAATACGACGGAATATGCCTGCGGTTTTGCGCCCGTCTCCACGGATTCGACGTTCGTGGGCGTGAAAGAATAGCGCAGACCGTTATGCGCCAACAGCGCGCTCGGCGTAAATTTGAATTTAAGGGTACTCGTTCCCGTATTGAAATCTACGTTTTCGATCTTGCAGAACTGTTTGACAAATTCTTCGCTTACAAAACTTCCGTTCACGGAGCTTACCGTATATTCGACTTCCACGGGAAGCGCGTTGTCCGTCTTTTTCAGATCGACGCGATATGTGATTTCCACGTCGAACGGGTGCGCAATATCCTGCGCCTCCGCTCTTTCGGGGTTCGCCCCGATCGGAAGGGGCACAATATCTTCCAGCTCTTCTTTGACCGTCTCGCCGTATTCGACGCATTTATTATTTGAATCGAGAACGCCGATCTGGAACGCGCCCTCCGTCAAGCTGAACAGATAATAGACGCCGTCTTTTTCCGCAATATTGTAAGTGGGCTCCGGTTCTACGGGATCGGGCTCTTCGGGATCGGTGGGATCGGGATCTTCCGGATCCGTTCCGGGATCTACGGGATCGGTGGGCTCTTCGCCCTCTCCATCCGTCGCGGGAGGCGTTGTTTCTCCTCCTTCCCCTTCCTCAGCCAACGCTTCGGGCGCCGGAACTTCCGCTTCGGGTCCGTCCGTCAGCATATAATCCTCGAACGTCGTCCAAGCGCTCCAAACGCCGTCCTCTCCCTTGGTACGGAAAGCGAGTTTTCCGCCGTTTCCCGTATAGGAAACCGCGATCCCCTCTCTGCCCTCGTAGGTGCCGTTTGCGATTTGAAGTTCGCCCGTCTCCACGTTGTACTTGTTGACAAGAAGCGTGGGATAGGTCAATTTATAATTGGAACGGGAGACGATCCTGTTCTCGAAGTGATCGAGCGAGAACGTTTCTCCTGAAAGCCAGAGGTACTTGTTGTCGGTGGAAAGGTTATTCGTAACGTCCACCGCGTAATAGTCCGAACTGTCCTTGACGTAATTCCACATTCCGGCTCCGACCGAACCGCCCGAAACGTAATAACCGGAGACGAGCTCGCAGGATACGCCCAGCTCGTTCATAAGCATTTTATAGACGCGCGCAAGACCCTCGCCGTTTGCATAGCATTTCGCAGTTGCAGACGACGGAACGATAGAAGCCGTCGTTGCGACAAAGCGATCGACGCCGTTCACGTTGCCGTCGGAATTGAAATCGAATCCGTAGCGGAATTTTTCGGAAATGACCTTATTGACGGCGATCGCTTTTTCCTTGACGGAAGTTCCCCCGCCAAGCGCCGTATCAACGGCTTGTTTGAAAGTCGCTTTCGCCGCGGTGTAATTTGCAAACAGTCCGTCTGCGCCGTCCTTTCCGTTGAGCTCTTCCGCAGTGAGATCGTATAAGAAATAGGAAGTCGCTCTGCCCGCGCCGATCGTGACCGCGTACTGCGCGTTCCCCGTCTCCGCGTCGTCCGCCTGCGTTTCCTCTTCGCCCTCTCCCGGATCGGGCGTTTGCACGGTCTTGGTGACGGTGAAATTCAGAAGATCGAAATCCACATAGAAAAGTTCGTTGTAATCGTAGCGGAAGCTGTCGAGCGCCGCGCCGAACTGTTTTACAAGATTCATGCTTCCCGCTTCGTAGGCAGCCGCCTCGTCGAGGATCGCCTGACTCGTTACGGTGTGCGACTCCCCTTTGCGGAACGCGCTCAATTCCGCGCCGTTCCCGTCGGGATCGACGGTCATTGCAACGAGCTCGTCGTAGAACGCGCCCGCGATCTCATTGTTGGAAAGCTGCGCGCCGTAAAACTTACGGTCGCCCGAAGCCTTCGCCTCTGCATTTGCAGGGAATACGTTTAACGCGGCAAAGCCGCCCCCGAATGCGAGCGCGCAAGCCGTTCCGAACGCCAAAGCCGTTTTTTTCATTTTCGTCATAATGATATACTCCTACACGATTAGGATTCCGTTAAAAATTATAATATATTCCGTACGAAAAATCAATCGTTTTACGCTATTTTTTGCAAAACGCCCCTTTTTTAGCGCTTTTCCGCGTTAAAAAAGCGGTATTTCCGCTATCCAGCCCGCTGTTCTGACGGCGCGGTAAGAATTATTTCACCGTCGGAGGCAGGGTCGTCGCGGATAATTTCGCCCGCCGCGGGGACATAGATCCGCCCCCGATACGGATTTTTAATGCTTATAACGGGCGTTAAAAGCGTCGCTTCCGTCTCCGACTTTTCAAAGCAGAGATCGGCGTCGTACATTTTACAGTTGACGAGCTTCAAGCCCTTGCAATAGCACAGCGGCTGCGTTCCCGTGATCACGCAGTCGATCAAAGTCAGATTCTCGGAATACCAGCCGAGATACTCTCCCCTGATCAAGGAGTTCTTCACGGTCGTATTTTTGGAATGCCAGAACGCGTCCTTGGTATCGAACGAGCAGTCCTCGAACAGGGCGTTCTCGATATACTGAAAGGAATATTTTCCTTTTAATCCGACTTTGCGGAATTTGAGATCGCGCGACCGCATCATAAAATATTCGCTCTCGGCAGTCGTATTTTCCATGGTCACGCCCCTGTTGAACCAGCCGAATTCGGGAGAGCGGACGTCCGAGCCGTAAATTTTTACGTTTGCGCATTCCCTGAGCGCCTTGATGCCGTGCATTTTCGTATTGCGTATTTCGATATTTTCCGAATACCAGAGCGCGGCGCGGCAAAGCTCCGTCATTTCCGTATCCGCTATCTTCAAATCCATTATATGCCAGAACGGGTAACGGAGATTGCAGAAGCAATTTTCCAGCTCGATCCCGCGCGCCTCTTTGAGCGCGCTCTCCCCGTCCTCCGCTCCGTCGAACGAAACGTTTCTTAAAATCAGATCTTTTTCCGCATACAGCGCCCGCTCCTCGCCGAAGCGGGTATTTTCAATCAGTCTTTTCACGGTTTTTCCTCGTTTTATGCTTTGTCAACGCATTATACCACGCTTTCAAAATTCATGCAACTGCTTTTATCCGCCGTAACCTTGACAGATTCCGACGAATATGGTAAAATACGGATATATGATTTCATTCGATTCTTTTAAGAAGGCGCTTGAAAGCGGACAGATCAACAAACTCAATTTCATGTATGAATCGAAAGAGTATGTGATCGCGCGGGAAGTGGATGAAGAAACTTCCACGCCCTACTTTCTGTTTGCGGGCGAAAATTTCGAGCCGATCGTCTATGAATCGGCGCGGGAGCTTTCCAAAGCGGTCACGGTCGGGGACTTCTCCCTGCGCGACGTATGGAATTTTATCCTGCCCATCTGCAACGACGCGCTCAAAGACGACGACTATATCGAAATCGTTTACGGCGACACGCTCGGAAAGATCATGAACGACGAGGCAGGAACGGCTTCCACGCACGAACGCTACGTCACGGAATATTTTCTGCCCTCCGTCGTGGCCTGCGCCGCCGCGCTTGCGATCCTCGCGCTCTGCACGTTCTTTATCGACGCGCTCTCCTGGACGTTTTTCGGCGCGTCCTGCGGGGTGATCGTAGCCGCGTTCACCGTCGCTCAGATCATATTTATCAGCAACACCAAACGATACCGTCCGGGGAATCCGCGCGCGCACTGCTATCTTTTATACCGCGGGCTCATCATCGTTACCGACCGCTTTGAATACGCGATCCCCTACGAGAGGATCATCAGCCTCGATACGGAGGCGGGAATCAAAATCGTCACTTTGAAAACGGTCTTTACGTTTACGCCGAGCAACGGCGAAGAGATGACTGAATCGCTCAAATCGATCTTTGAAGAAGTAAAATCCATTAAAAAGAAACTTTACAGGAAAAAAGGTTAAAGATCGATCGCTTCCCGATAGATCTCGTTCTTCGGCACGCCCCTGTCGCGGGAGACCGCTTTGATCGCCTCTTTTTTATCCATTCCTTCGTTCAGATATTTCTCTAAATGCTCCCTGACGCTCAACGCGTTGAGGGGGTTTTCTTTCTCCTCCGCGCCGCCCACGATGAGAACATACTCCCCGCGCTTCTCTCCGCCAAGCCCCTCGCTCAAATCGAACCGCCGTACCTCTTCGTGGATTTTCGTGATCTCGCGCACGGCGCAGGCGGGACGGGAGCCGAACACCCCGTACATTGCCTGAATATAGGCGTCCACGTCCTGCGGAGCCGCATGAAAGACCAGCGTTTCGCGCGCGTCCTTATACGCCGAGAGCGTCCGCTTGCGCTCCCCCGCTTTATCGGGAAGAAAGCCGATAAACGTGAAGCGTTCGCACGGGAACGCCGAGAGCGCGAGCGCGCTCACGAATGCGCACGCGCCGGGCAAAACGGTGAACTTTTCGCCCGCTTCCGTCAGTTTTCTTGCGACGACCGCGCCGGGGTCGGAGATGACGGGCATTCCCGCGTCCGAGACGATCACGATGTTTTTCCCCTCGCGGGAGAGCGCGATGATTTTTTCCGCCGCCTCGCTCTCGTTGAATTTATGGCAGGCGTACAGCGGTTTTTTAATATCGTACGCCGAAAGCAGTTTTATGGTATGTCGGGTGTCCTCGCAGAACACCGCGTCCGCCTCTTTTAAGGTCTCTAACACGCGCAACGTAATATCTTTGAGATTTCCGATCGGCGTCGCCGCAAAATAGATCATACCGTCCTCCCCTGATCTTCCCGTTCGTTGACGGCTTCGGGCAATACCCTGACGCCCGCCTTTGCTCCTTTCTTTGCGGAAATGAGAACAAGGTACGGTTCCCGTCCCGCTCTGCCCGATACGAACTGCATTTGTTTCGGCTCCAATCCCGCCTTAGAGAGCGCGCAAATCACTTCCGCCGCGCGGTCGGCGCGGTGGCACAGAACGAACCTGCCGCCGAATTTCAGACAGCGTTTCGCGCTCATCACAAGCTCTTCCAGCGTCAGCGTCAGTTCCATTCTGCAAACCGCCTTTTGCGGATCGGCGTTTTCAAATCCCGCGTTCCCGAAGGGCGGATTGCAGAGAATGAGCGAGAATTTTTCGGTGTATTCCGCAGGGATCTCCTGAACGCGCACACACTCCGCGTTCATAACGCCGCCAAGACCGTTGAGTAAAACCGACTCCTTCGAGAGCGCGGAAAGTTCCTTTTGCGCCTCGAAAAAGGTGACGGAGGAAACGCCCTTGTTCTCCGCATAAAAATTCAGTCCGACGACCCCGCCGCCCGCGCAGAAGTCCGCGACACGCTCGCCCTTGCGCGCTGTCACGAATCTGCTCAGAAGAATAGAATCGGAAGTAAATTTATACAGCCCGTCGTCCTGTATGATCCGATACCGCCCGTCGCCGAGATAATCAATCGTTTTCATATCCGAAACATAAAAAGATAAAGAAAAGCGCGGGAGCCCCGCGCTTTCTCTGTTTACCTGACTCAGTCAGCCGTAATTGCACCCACAGGGCAACCGTCTTCGCAAGCGCCGCAGTCGATGCAGGCGTCGGGATCGACAACATAAGTCGTGTCGCCGGGAGCGATCGCTCCTACGGGGCAAGTATCCGCGCACGCGCCGCAAGAGACGCATTCATCGGTAATTTTGTGTGCCATCGGTGAAACCTCCGTTCATAAGATTACTCATATTATATCACAATCTTCGGCGATAGTAAAGGGTTTTTCGGGATTTTTTTACTCTTCGTCGGAATTCCCGCTCTCTTCCTTTTCCGCGCCTCTCTTAAACGAAATTTTATCGACGGGGAAGTCGCGATAGACAAAGTTTCCGCCGTCCTTTTCGATCTTGACGCGCACTTCCATTTTCAGCATATTGACGGCGACGACCGTACCTTTGCCCTCCGGCGTCGTCACGGTACTTCCCGTTTTAGGCGTTTTTTTGTACGCTTCGGCATAGTAATCGTTCTCGTAGGAAAGACAGCACATGAGTCTTCCGCACAGTCCGCTCACTTTTCCGGGATTGAGCGAAAGCCCCTGATTCTTCGCCATTTTGATGCTGACGCGACGAAAATCCTGCATACAGCCCGCACAGCACACCTCTCTTCCGCAGGGCGCAATGCCGCCTAAAAGATGCGTTTCGTCGCGCGCGCCGATCTGCCTCAATTCGATACGCGTGTGGAACGTAGAGGCAAGGTCCTTGACGAGATCGCGGAAATCCACCCGCCCTTCCGCGGAAAAGCTGAATACGACCCTGCTCCCGTCAAACGAAAATTCGCAATCTACGAGCTTCATGTCGAGACCGTGATCGCGGATCTTCTGCTTGCAGATCTTCATCGCCTCGCCGCGGCGCTCGATATTCGCTTTGCGCATTGCCTCGTCTTTTTCCGTGGCGATACGGACGATGGGTTTTAAGGGAGAGACGATCTCTTTTTCGCTCACTTCCTTTTCCGTCTCTTCGACGACGGCATACTCGTTGCCCTTCGCCGTTTCGACGATGACGCCCTGCCCTTTCTGCGGGGAATATTTTCCCGCACTGAAATAATAGAGTTTATCCCCTTTTCTGAATTTTACTGCGACAACTTTTGCCATCTCGTTTTTTCCTCCCGGATCTTCAATCCCAACGTATAGAGCGCCTGACGCAGGGAAGCGTTGAAATCCGTTTCCCGCCGCGCATTCTGTATCAACCGCGCCGAAGCCACGAGCGCGCCCTCCGGATAGGTCTCCGCCAGCCTTTTGAGCGTTTCGTTTTTCAGCGACGCAAACCGCCCCTGCCCCGTTCTGTAAAACAGCAGATCGCGCGCCGTCAGGGCAAGCGCCGCAAAGAGCGCGTTTCTGTCTTTGATCTTTTCCGCCTCGCGGCAGAGCTTTTCAAGGTCGTTCCCCTCAAAGAGCCGTTCCGCAATGCGGAAGTTATCGCCCCCCGAAAGCAGTTCTTCCGCAAGGGAATATACGCCGCCCGAAGCCGCCGCGGCACGCGCGAGCCCCTCCTCTCCGCCATGGTTGCGGTTGAGCGCACGAAGCACTTCCTCTTCGGAAAAGGGCGGAACGACGATCTTTCTCATGCGGGAAAGCACGGTGGGAAGCACCGCGCCCTCGCCCGTCGCGCCCAAGAGAAAATAGACGCCCGCGGGCGGTTCCTCTAAAATTTTCAGAAGTTTATTCTGTACGAGCGCGGAAGCGGAATCGAACGCGTCGAGAACGAAGAGCTTTTTATCCTCCTCGACGGGGTGAAGTAAACTCTCGTCGATGATGCGCGCCGCGTCGTCCACAGTCAGTTTCGCACCCTCTTTGGGCAGTACCGCGCAGTCGGAAAAGGTCTCCTCCCCGATAAGCGCGCACCGCCGCCTGTCGCCCTCCCCGAAGAACGCCTTCGCACATTCCTTTAAGAGTGCGCGCAGATACTTCGTGTCGGGAAACACGACGAGGGTCGCGGGGGACGCGTCCCGCTTCATAAAACGGTATGCGTTTGTGGAATGGATCAGCTCTATCACTTTTGCTCCGTATAAACTGCAATTTTTCCGTCCGCAAGTCCGAAAATGTGCACAGCGTTTTCAAGTCTTGCCGCCGCCTCTTCCGAAACGGTCTCGCCCTTTCTCACAACGGGCAGAGAGGGAGGGAATATCCCCGCGTCCGCGGCGCAGATTTTTCCGACCGCGTCTTTCGGGGGGAGATAGCCGACCGCCCCGCCCGAAACGTTTACCGTTTTTGAAACCCGCTCCTCCGCCGATCCCTCTTCGGGCGCGGGACAACCTTTCAGAAGCCGCGAAAGTTTTTTGAGGTCTTTCCCCCTCGTACAGGGCGAAAGATAGAACATAATATAGTTTCCGTCGTTGAATTCGGGATATACGCCGCGTTCTTCGAGGAACTGCTCGACCGCTTTCGCGTTTCCGCCGTAGCGGATGAGGATTTTCGTCCAGTCCTCATTGTTCACCGCGCCGACCCGCTCTTTGAACGCTTCCGCTTCCGCTTCGATCGCGGCGTTCCGCGGATACAGAAACGCCTCCTCGACGCTTGCAAGAATGGGATAGGAGGGCGACGACGTATGAAAGAGCCTGACCCCCTCGCCAAGCGGATCCGCCCACGCTCCGCTCTTTGCGGAGACCGCCGCGCCCTGCGTGAGCGCGGGCAGGGATTTATGCGCCCCGTCCACCCACATATCCGCATAGCGCCCCGCATGGCGGTCGGTAAAGTGCAGATGACTGCCATGCGCCCCGTCTATGAGCAAGGGCTTGTTTTCTTTCAGCGTCAGCTCTCTTGCAAAGGCGAGATCGGGAAAATAACCGTAGTAATCGGGCGAAGTTAAAAAAAGCGCGTCCGCGTTTTTCAGCGCCTCTTCCATCTCCTCCCGCGAGGGCTGTCGGGGAATACCGTCATATGCTCTTGCGGGAAAATACACGCATTCCAAATCCAGAAGTTTGCATCCGCCCGAAACGCTCGGATGGGAGTAGGGCGAGAGCGCAACGCGCTTTTTTCCTCTCGCTTTGAGCGCATACAGCATGGCGTGCACGCCCGCGGTGCTTCCGTCCGTCAAAAAAAAGGTGCGGTACGCACCGAGCCGTTCCGCGGTCTCCTCCTCCGCCGCACGGATAACGCCGTGCGGGGAAAACAGATTGTCGGAATAGCTTAGCTCGGTAATATCCGCGCCTCTCTTCTTGTGACCGGGCGTATGAAACGAAACGTGCTTCTTCTGCCCGCAGAGCATGGTTGCGATCTTCCCGCGGATCATTTCTGCGTACCGTAAGTCCTCAGAAGATAGGCGAGAAAGTTCACCGTCTCGTATTTCAGATCGCCTTCCCGATCCCCGTTGTTGAAGATACAGAGCGCAATATCGTCGTTCTTTTTCACTTCCGTCCCCTCTTCCTCCACCGTGTAAAACACGAGCGAAGTCAGGTTGAGCGATTTCATGGAAAACCCGACGACGTGTTCTTTTTCTTCAAAACCCGTATAGGTCACATAGCCGAGCGTACCTCCGCCGACCGCGGCTTTGACGAAGAGATAATCTTCCCTGAGCTTTTTCAGCCTCAGCGCCTCTTCGAGCACGCCCTCTTCCTTTTTTGCGGCGGAACGGTAGCGCTTGTCCTTTCCGTTGCGCTCCATAAACGCGGAACGCGTCGCGTCCCCGTTAGGCTCTTCCGACGAAAGCGCGTCGCCGAAGAATCTTTGAAGATAGGTCTCCGTTTCGCCGAGAAAGACTTTCGGATCGGTAAACATTCCGAAATTCTCCTGCTCCGTCCCCGCCCTGTCGAGAAAGCCGAGGAGCGGCGAGGAGACGTTTCCTTCCTCGTCCGTCGTGCGCACGTCGGACACGAACATGACGCGCCCTTCGCCCGCCGAACGGCGCGCCGTGAACACGGTTCCGCCGTACATTCCGTTATTTGAAAATGTCTCGCTCCCCGTTTTGAGAATATCGTAGGAAAAGACGTTTTTGTTTTCAAATTCGTTGTTGAGACGGGAAAAATCCATGCCGCCCGTCAAACCGTCGTAGGCATATACGTAGAACGTCTGCCCCGCCGTCGGAGTCGTTGCGATCATGAGAAAGAAAACGCAGAAAGCCACCGCCGCAAGGGCAATCGCCCCGACGATTTTCAGCCAGTCATACGAAAGCATATTCGCAAGCCGTTGTTTGGTGATCCGTGCGTCCATAGCTCTTTATCTCCGTATCTGTGATTATTTTTTGGGCTTCATAGTCGGGAAGAGAAGCACGTCTCTTATCGACGGACTGTCCGTTAAGAGCATAACGAGACGGTCCACCCCGAACCCAAGCCCGCCCGTGGGGGGCATGCCGTGTTCGAGCGCGTCCAAAAAGTCCTCATCGACTTCCGCGTTCGCGCCCTTTTTGCGCTTCTTTTCCGCCTGCTCTTCCATGCGCTTTCTCTGGTCGATCGGGTCGTTGAGTTCGGAAAAGGCGTTTCCGAGCTCCATGCCCATGACGAAATATTCAAACCGCTCCGTCATAGAGGGATCGGAGGGCTTCCGCTTTGCGAGCGGTGAAATCTCCACGGGATAATCGTAGATAAACGTGGGGTCTATGAGCTTGTCCTCGACGAACACGTCGAAGAACGCGGCGAGGATATGTCCTTTCGTCGTCTTGCCCTCTTCGAGCGCGACGCCCTTTTCAGCTGCGATTTTCTGCGCCTCCCCGTCGGAAGAGATCTGCGCAAAATCGACGCCCGAATACTGTTTGACCGCCTCGGTCATGGTCATGCGCTTCCAGGTTCCGAAATCGAGTTCATGACCCTGATAGGTAAACTTCGTCGTACCCAGCGTTTCGAGCGCAACTTTCTTATAGAGATCCTCGACAAAGTCCATGACGGCGAGATAGTCGGCGTAAGCCGTATAGACCTCCACCGTCGTAAATTCGGGATTGTGCGAAGAATCCATTCCCTCGTTGCGGAAGATCCTGCCCATTTCATAGACTTTCCCGAAACCGCCCACGATGAGGCGTTTGAGATAGAGCTCCGTTTCGATCCTCAAATACATATCGAGGTCGAGCGCGTTATGGTGCGTTTTGAAGGGACGCGCGTCCGCGCCGATTTCGAGCGGGAGAAGAATGGGCGTATCCGCCTCGGTATAGCCGTGCGAATCGAGATAGTTCCGGATGCTCTTTACGATCTGCGCACGGCGGAAAAAGGTCTTTCTCACGTCCTCGTTCATGATGAGGTCGATATGGCGGAGGCGGTATTTCATATCCACGTTCTGCAAGCCGTTGTGCTTTTCGGGCAGCGGCAGAAGCGCCTTCGACAGCATTTCGAGGTGCGTCGCATGGACGGTGACTTCCCCCGTCTGGGTTTTGAATACAAAGCCCTCGATGCCGACGACGTCGCCGATGTCGAAATCTTTTTTATAGGAAGCATAGACCTCCTCGCCTACGTCCTGACGGGTGATATAGACCTGTATCTGTCCCTCGCGGTCGGCGATATGCGAAAAGGACGCCTTTCCCATCACGCGGCGGGACATGAGCCTGCCCGCGATCGAAACGGTCTTTCCCTCCCATTCCTCATAGCCGTCTTTAAGGAGCGCGGAATCCGCGCTCACGTTATACTTCGTCTTCTGATAGGGATCGTTCCCTTCGCTCTGCAATTTTTTGAGTTTTTCGCGGCGGATGAGTGCCTGCTCGTGCAACGCTTTTTCTTCCGCCTCTGAATTTACGATCTCTTCCATATCCTTGTCCTTCGGATCCGCCCTTATAGGGGAGCGGATCGCTCTCAGTTGATTTTCAGAATTTTCAGTTTATATTCGCCGTCGGGCGCCTTTACGGACACGGTTTCGCCCTTTTTGCGGTTCAAAAGCGCGACGCCCACGGGGGACTCGTTGGAGATAATGCCCCGCGTCGCGTCCGCTTCGGTCGTGCCCATGATCGTATAGACGGTCTCCTCTTCCAGATCGCAGTCATAGACGGTCACAGCCGAGCCGATATGCACGAGCGAATTATCGTCGTTCTCCTCGATGATTTCCGCATTGCGGATCTTATATTCGAGTTCGGCGATCTCGCCCTCGTTCGCCGCCTGCTCGTTGCGCGCCGCGTCGTATTCCGCATTCTCCGAAAGATCGCCGTGACTGCGCGCCTCCTGAATGCGCTCCACGATTTCCGCACGTTTGACCCGCGTAAGATAATCAAGCTGTTTTTTTGCGGCGTCCAACCCCTCTTTCGTCATAAAAAACTTTTCTGCCATTTCAAACCTCTTTCCGCGCTTTCACGCGTTTTTTTATAAAGACGACCGTGACTTCCCGAAGAGGAAATCACGGCAACGCTCGATAAGCGGATTATACCGCTTTTTTTCGGACTTGTCAACCCTTTTCGTCCCTTTGATCGTTTTTCCGCGATTTTTCAAAGAGATTGATTTTTTTACGGATCTGTGTTATACTGTCCCTATGTTTCGCATCTGGGCAAAAATTCTCAAAGAAGAACGCATTCAAAAACAGTTCGTCTATGAAAGCGACAAGTCGTTTACCTATTCCGAATTTTTCGACTATCTCTCGGAAATCTGCGGCGCGCTCGACGAACCTACCCCCGTTCTTTTGAAGACGCACATCTTCAACTATGCCAAGTTCCGCCACGTCACGTTCCGCAAGGACGATTTTATCGAACCCGTTCCCTTCGACAAACTCGTTCTCGAAAACATTCTATGACGGATATACGGAATGATTCCGCTTTGTCTGCGCATACTGCCTGTATGAAACTGACGACCTGGATCTCCTGCGGAATTTTGATTTTCTTCGGCTTGTGCGCTACGGTGTACGCGCTTTCGGGATTTAATCTGTTTTTCTTCCTCTGCGCGTCGAATACGACCGTCTATCGGTCGCTCCTCTCGCTTGCGGGCGTTTCCGCGCTCTGGCTCCTGTATTGGCTGATCGCATTCCGTCCCACAAAATACGTATCGTAAAAGAACCGCGCCCCATAAGGAGCGCGGTTTTATATGAGTTCCGTAAGTTCGCCGAGCGAACGGATATGCGCCGTAACGCGGTAGCCGTCGGGCAATGCCCTCCCGTCGGGATCGTACCATACGGCGTCCATGCCGATTTTATTCGCAAGCGCAATATCCGAAGTCAGCGAGTCGCCGACAAACAGACACTCGTCCGCCCGCGCGTTCAGCGCGTTCAGCATATAATTCCCGAACCCGACGGTCGGTTTAATGAATGCCATTTCTTCCGAAATAAAAAGACGGGTTAAAAAGGGCTTAAATTCTTTCAGGCGGGCGTTCTGCATTTCGGAAAGTCCGTTCGTCGCGATCGAAACCGCATACTTTTGCGACAGGGCGGCAACGACCTCGCGCGCGCCGCTCCGCGGGTGCGACGGCAGACACAGCGTTTCATAAAAGATCCGCTCCGCCCCGTCCGCGTTTTCGAGCGCGTACTTTTCTTCGGCATATTCAAAGAGCGCGTGAATATGCACATAGTAGAGCGCGTGATATTTTTTTCTGATCTCTTCGTCGTTGACGCGGTTGAGCCCCAGCTCCTCCCAATTTTCATAAGAGTACTTCCACATGGCGGAAACAATCTCCTCCCGATCAAGCGGAGTATTCCGAAACGCCGTGCGGAACGCCCGTTTTTCGTCCTCGTTGAAGTCGATCAGCGTGTGGTCGGCATCGAAAATGACATGACGGTAGCGCTTCATTTACCAATCCTGCTTTTTGAGAGATTTATCTTTGACGTCGTCATAGAAGTCGAAATATCTGCGCTTCCACTCTTCGGGGGAGAGCGGTTTTTCTTCCCCCTCCGCATAGGCGAGATATTCTTCGATCTCCTCCGGCGTAAAATCGGCTTCCGTCACTTCGGAGTCGTATCGGGAAAAAAATTTCATTAAATCGGACTGCGACATTTATAAAACCTCACTCTGTCGAGTTATTTAAGGCTTGCAGAAGCAAGCAGTTCAAGGAGCGCGAGGAAAACCCGAAGGAGTTTACACCCCCGTAAATGACTGAGGGTTGCCACAGCGCGACAAAGAAATGTGCCGCTTATGCGAGTCTTGGCGAAAAAGTTATCCACATATCAACAAATTCATTGTGGATAACTGCGGTTTTATTCATCTCGGCACGAACGCACGGCGGTTTTCGTCGTAAAAATAACCGATTCCGCCGAGCTTTTCCTTGATTTCCTCCGCGGAAACGTCCTCCTCCGCGCAGAGGTCTTTAAGGGAAAACCCGCCGTCGCGAAGTTTCATATTCACTGCCGAGAGCAGCATATAGGGGTCCTTGGGCAACATGGTTCCATTATAGACGAAACCGTCCCGTCCGTCAATCATTCCGAAACGTATTTTCTCACATTCTCTTTTCCGATACGGTAAGTAAAGTACGCGACCGCCGCCTCATATACGACGATGAAACAGGCGAGCGTCACAAAGAACGCTCCTACGTCGAACGAATACGCGGGCATGGTTCCGACGTCTTTGAACACCAGATCGACCATGAGCCGTAAAAGTCCGTACTGATACGCCGTGCCGATACCGAATCCGAGATAGGCAAACGGGCGGAATCCGCCGAACACCGCGTTTCCGTATTCCCAGAAATTGTAGCCGTAAGCCCTCATCAGGGAGACGGTCTTAGCGTTGCCGCGCGTGAGCGAGGTCATAGCGAGCAGAAAGACCGTTACGGCAAGCACGACGCCGATCACGAACATGATGACCCCCATCGTGACGGACGCCAAGTCCTTCATGGACCAGCTCATTTGGAGCATTGTGGAAAAACAGAATCCCGCGAACGCCACGAAGAACGCGAGCGCCTTGTGCGCGGATGGCGTTCGGAAAAATACTTCCCATAAAAAAGAACGTTCTCTGTTCTTGGCTTTGCCCGTTTTGGCTTTTTCCGCCTTGCCCCTTAGCAGGGTCATGACGGGCGCGCGCAGTTTCCAATAGGCGCACAGCACCGCAACGAGCGAATACAGAACGGTGGGCGCGATCACGAGCTCTGCGGTGAGTTCAAAGTGATAGCGAAGCGGAACTTCCAAAAATCCGTCGCTCATGAGCGAGTAGATCGTAGGCGCAAGCGCATAGCCGAGCGCGTGCCCCGCCGCCGTTCCGACAAGCGCGCTCAGCCCGAATACCCAGAATCCGAGCGCGATCTTCCCGTCCGAATATCCCATCGCTTTCAATACGCCGATCGTCTTGCTCCGTTCCGCAACGAACAGTCCCGTATAGAACGCGACGAGCACGACGGCGATCAGGGCGAGCGCCCCGCCCGCGATCGCGCAGGTGATCTTTGCCGAAAGCTGTTGCGCCTCATAGAGCTGTATGCTCTCCGCAGGCACGCTTCCGCGGATCGCAAGGCAGTCGAGATAATAATTGAGATAGAAGGTGCAGACGAACACCGCACACGCGGAGACGATCGCCACCCCGAACATTTTCAGTCCGTCCCTGATTCCTACAATCATGATCACCACCCTATTTCGTACGCGCTCTTCGGCGCGGAATTGCGATAAATTTCAGCAATTTCGCCGCTGTTCATTCTCACGACGGTGTCGGCAATTTCGGCAAGATTTTGATTGTGCGTCACCATGACCGCCGTGAATCCCCGCTCCTTTTGCAGACGGCAGATATAGTCGATCACCGTCCTGCCCGTCTTTTCGTCGAGCGCGCCCGTCGGCTCGTCGAGAAACAGCACTTCGGGATTCTTTGCAAGCGCCCGCGCGATCGAGACGCGCTGCTGTTCCCCGCCCGAAAGTTCGGCGGGAAATTTCTTTTTCTTATCGCCCAGCTCCACTGCGTCGATAAAGCCCGCAAAGTCCTTATTGCCCGCAAGGTCCGCGCCGAGCTTTACGTTTTTTTCCACCGTCAGGTGCGGAAGCAGAAAATACTGCTGGAATACAAACGCCGCCTTTATTCTGCGGAATGCGGTGCGCTCTTTCTCCGTCATGGCGGTCAGCTCTTCGCCCGCGCAGAACAGCTTTCCGCCGTCGGGCGCCTCTAACCCCGAAAGCACGGATAAAAGCGTCGATTTTCCCGATCCGCTCGCGCCCAATATGACGCACATTCCCCCGTCGATCTCCAACGAAACGTCTTTGAGCACTTCCGTGACCGTTCTGCCGTTCGTATAAGATTTTACGATATGTTCCGCCTTGATCATTTGCTTTCCTCCTGTTTGATTTTTCGGATGATCCCCGCGCCGACTTCCGAAAGCATGCAATCGATCTGTTCTTCCGTAAAGACACAAATTTTCGTTGCGATCGCTACGGCGATCCCGTGGGAATACAGCCACAGGTGCAGATACACCCGTGCCGCCGCCTCGCGACTGAGCCCGTATTCGCTCTCCACGGCGTTCAGAATCTTTTCACTGTAATCGTCGATTTGCTCCAAGACCGTTTCGGGGCTCGGCACCTCTCTCTTCTCCCTCATGAAAAGAAGTTGAAAAAATTTCGGCTCTTCCGCCGCAAAGCGGATATAGCCCGTTCCCGATCCCTTGAACGGGTTCTCCGCGCTCATGTCTTTGTCTTCGTAGCTCTCGTACAGACGCTTCGCCTTTTTTATAACCTCCGCCTGCACCTCTTCCATGCTCCTGAATACGGTAAAGATCGGGCGCGGAGAACTTTTGAGCCGTGCGCCAAGCGCCCGCGCGGTCAGCGCGTCAAATCCGTCCCGCCGCACGATCTCAAACGCGGCGTCGATCATTTCCTCTCTTGTAAATTTTGCTTTAGGCGGCATATTGCACCTCTTTTCTTAAAACGTTCGTTCTGAAACGCTTGTTTTAGATTATAGCAAAAAAATACCGTCCTGTCAAGCGAAAGGACGGAAAAATTTTTAATAGAGGATCTGCGCGTCGTCGGGAAGGGAAAGCACCTTTGCATTGTCGCCGCGGACGGTGAATTTATCCGCGCTCCACGTCGCGTGCGGAATGCAATAGACGCGTTTATCCTTCCACCTGCCCCTGACCTCCTGCGTGAGAACGCGTTCGAGCAGGATCTTGTGCAGAAGATCGCGGTTGAGTTCGACGATCACCGAGTCGTAGCCGTCGGCAAACCGATCCATGATCGCGCCGCGGATCCGCATCTGCATATAGGTATCCGACAGAACGTACCCGCCCGTGCAATGAGGGCAGGATTTTAACAGAAAGGATAAGAGATCCCCCTGCGTGCGCTTGCGCGTAAAGAGCGTTACGCACAGATCGTTCATGGGATAGACGCGGGTCTTTGCCTTGTCCTCACTCATGGCATTTACAAGTTCCTCTTCGACCCTGACGCGGTGCGCCTCGTCCTGCATATCGATAAAATCCACGGCGACGATCCCGCCGATATTGCGAAGCCGCACAAGACGCGCGATCTCCCGCGCCGCTAAAAGATTGGTCTCGAACACCGTCGTTTCCAGATCGTCTTTGCCCGTGAAACTGCCCGTGTTCACGTCGATGACGGTCATTGCCTCGGTACGGTCTATGACGAGATACGCCCCGTTTGCAAGCTCCGCCCGCGGACGGGTCAGATCGAGGATCTGCTCCGCAAGATCGAACCTGTCGAACAGCTGTCTCTCGCCCGTATAGAGCTCTACCTTTTTCTCTCCGAGATCGGGGCGTATTTTCGCAAGCCGCAACACGCGCTCGTACAGCTCCCTGTCCCCAACGTAGATCCTGTTGAGTTCCCCGCCGAGGGAATCGCGCATAATCTTAATGGGAAGGTCGCATTCCCGATAGACGCACGCGCCGACGGGAGAGGACGCGGCGGTCTCCAAAGTCAGCCTGTAAATGCGTTTCAGATATTCCGCCTCCGTCTTCAAACGGCGTTTCGTGGCGTCCTGCGCCGCCGTTCTCACGATATATCCCTCGTCCCCGTCGATGAGTTTTTCCGCCTCTTTGAGAAGCGTCTCCCGAAGTTCCCCGTCCGTGAGCTTGCGCGAGATCCCCAAAAAACGGCTCAGCGGAAGATAGATGAGCGTCTTGCCCACAAACGAAAGATCGCGCGTCACCTTTGCGCCCTTGCTTCCGCGCGCGGGCTTTACGATCTGCACCAAAATTTCATCCCCCTCTTTCAGAGAGGTCTGTTGCGTAACGACTTCCCCGCCGTCGTAGCTTGCAATGATCGCGGCGCGCTCGTTGAGCGGAAGATAACAGTTCCGCTCCATACCGCAGTCGATGAATGCCGCCTGCATTCCCCCGACGACGTTCTTCACTCTTCCCTTATAAATATTTCCGATCTCATGCCCCTGCGTTTCGGGCTCCATTGCGGCTTCTTTCAGAATTCCGTCCTCGGCATACGCCACGAGCTGCGCGCCGCAGAACCGATCAAAAAACCATTCTTTCCTCATGCGTTCCAATCCCCGCAGATGTTTCAGTTAGTATTTTAACATAACAAAACGGAATTTTCAACCCCCTTTCGTAAATTCCGTTAAACAATTTCCGAGCGGGGTCGCATAATCGCACCTTTCAAGCGCGTCGAGATATTCCGATTCCGAAAGCTCGCCCAAAAATTCCTCCCCGTCGTAGAGCACAAAAACGATATACCGATCGTCCCTGAGAAAGCGCAGTCCCTCTTTGATCGCGCACGCGGAGGAGATCGCGATCCGCTTTTCCTCCAATCCGCGGCGGAAACTCTTTTTATGCGAAAATCTCAGCCGCGCATATCTTCCCCCGCCGAACGCGCCCGCAAAGAGCAGTGCGGAAAATATGAGCGCGGAAAAATTGGGAACGGAAAAACACGAATAAACGAAATAACCGAATATCCCCGCGGAAATCAGAAGCGTCAGACTTTTCAGGGCGAACTTCGTCCTGTTTTTGAAGAGCGGACGGAGAGCAACGCCTAAAATTCTGCCGCCGTCGAGCGGATACGCGGGCAGAAGGTTTACGAGAAACAGAGAGAAGGAGACGTTCGCCGCCGCCTCGGTAAAGGGATAGGTATCGGGATAAAACCACCAGAGCGCGGTAAAACCGAGCGCCGTCAGCAGATTTGCAAGCGGTCCCGCGACCGAGACGAAGAACTCCTCTCTGGGCGTAAAGCCCGCAACGTCGCCGGAGATCACCGCGCCGTAGGGCATGAGAACGATTTTGTCGAGGCGGAAGCCGTAGCGGCGCGCCGCGAACGCGTGCGCGCATTCATGCTCGATCGCGGCAAGACAGGCGCTTACAAAATCAAGAAGGCCGCCCGTAAACGCCGACAGGATCCCCACGAGGAAAAACAGCGGGTGTACGGAAAGCCTTCCCGTAAAAGGAGCGCCCCGCTTTTCCGGCGCGCTCCCCTCTTTTTTACGAATGCTTTTGAAAAAGCGCATTTCAGATCCAGGCGAGTTTGTTATCCTCTGCGCTGTAACAGTTCAGGAGCGTATCGCCCGAATACATCATCACGTTGACCGCGCCCTCGCCGTCCGTATAGCCCACGGGAATACGGCTCATTACGGTATCGCCCTCCGCAAGATAAACGGTGTCGAGCCCGCTAATGATCGTAGAGAAGTTATCGGAATGCTTGACTTCGAGCGTATAGCCCGTCTCTTTGGATCCGTTCACTTTGCTCACTTTGCCGTTCGCGGGAGAATACACGCTGCAATTTGCCGTAAAGGAGAGAACGCCCGTATCCGATACGGTGAGCGCTACGTCCACGCTGTCGTTGACGACGGGCGAGAGTTTGAAGTCGGAATACTCTCTGTCGTCCGTTGCCGTCGCCTCCCCTTGGAACAGCCCGCGCACAAAGGTATTGATCGCGCTGTCCACCATAAAGATATTCGTAAAGAATATCACGGCGCAGAGCCCGCACACCGCGGCAAGTTCCCCGATGAGGATCTTTTTTGCGAACGGTCTTTTCTTTTTCTTCGGCTTTTCGCTGCGCGCGATCTGTTTGCTCTCGGCAAAGTTCGGATCGTTTACCGCGCTCTCCGCATTCTCCTCGGAAATCGCTTCGGGCGACTCTTCCAGCCGCTCGTTCACTTCGGCGACAAGCTGTTCGCCAAGGTCCGCGTTCTCCGCTTCGTGACGGGGTTTTTTGCGCTCGCGCTTTTTCACCGTCACCGTCTCTACCGGAATTTCAAGCATTTCGGCATAATCGATTTCGTCATTCATATCCACACCTCTTAAAATTGTAATTTGACAGGTCGTCCCTATCTGACAATTTACTGTATGCGGACAAAGCCTCGTTTAGAAGAAAAATTTGCCGTCGAAGCGCGTCGGCGGCAAATAAATTTTGTCGAATCCTTTTATTTATTTTTAACGCCGTTGATTTTTATTTTTCAATGATCTCCCATTCCTCTTCGGTGTCAAGAAGCTCGTCCGCACTTGCGCCGAGCGCTTTACATAATAGCGCGAACTCCGAAAGCCGCGGCGCGCGCTTTCCCCACAGCAGACGACGAATTATAAAATATTTGCAACCCGATACTTCTTGTATATGCGTGATCGTGACGCCCTTTTCTTTTCTGATTTTTCTCATGCGTTCCGCAACGGTTTTGTAGTTCATAAATCCATTGTAGCACATTCAAAAATAAATTACTTGCGAACCGTAAAAATTACGGTTTGAAAAATCTTTTTCAAAATTTACATAAAAAGTCCCCGCGCAATACGCGCGGGGCTTTTTTTATCATGAAATACATTCTTTTATTATATCGACGGCTTTTAAGATTTCCTCCCGCGTCGTCTCTCTGCCGAAGGAAAACCGCACGCCGCGCCTTGCCTCCTCTTCGCTCCTGCCCATGGCGAGCATGACGTGCGAGGGCAATGCGGAATGAGCAGAACACGCCGCCCCGCCCGAAACGCACAGCCCCGCAAGATCGAGCTTTGCAAGAAGCGCGTTCGGCGCGTTTTCAAAGGTAACGTGCGTTATGTTCGGCAAACGGTTTTCGCCGTCTATAACCGCAGAATCTGAGAACGCCGCCTTGATCTTTTCTTCAAAAAGCGTTTGCAAAGCCCCGACGTGCTTCGCGTTCTTTTCCCGCTCCCTCTGCGCTTTTGCAAGCGCAACGGAAAACCCGACGATCCCCGCAACGTTGAGCGTGCCACCGCGCAGCGACCGCTCCTGCTCTCCGCCCGCGATCATGGGCGCGAGCTTGACGCCCCTTTTTACGATCAGAGCGCCCACGCCCTTGGGCGCATAGATTTTATGCCCCGAAAGCGCAACCGCATCGCAAAGCGCCGCGATCTCTTTGAGGTCGAGATAGCCCGCCGCCTGCACGCAGTCGGAAAAGAGAACGGCGTTCCTCTCCTGACAGAGTCCGGAAATTTCTTTTAGCGGCTGAACCGCTCCCGTCTCGTTATTCGCCGCCATCACGCACACGAGTCCCGTTTCGGGCGTGAGCACGTCTGAAACCGCCGCGGGCGTCACCGTTCCCGACTTATCCGCAGGGATGAGAACATGACCCTGTTTACGGAGCTTCGCCCCCTCTATGACCGCCGCGTGTTCTATGGAAGAGACGGCGGCTCTTCCCTCCGCAAGAAATCTCACCGCCCAGTTGTCCGCCTCCGTTCCGCCCGAAGTAAAATACACTTCAAGAGGGCTGACGCCGACAATCTCCGCGACCTGCGCCCGCGCCTCGCTCACGGCGCGCGCCGCCGCCCGCCCCGCGGTATGCGCGGAATCAGGGTTTCCGAAACTCTCTTTTAGATAGGGAAGCATCGCTTCGAGCGTCTCCCCGTCCACGGGCGTGGTCGCCGCATAATCGAGATAAATCATACGCCTTATCTGAGTTCCGCGCCCAGCTTATGATTGAGCGCGCCGAGAATCTTTTTGAAATAGCCGTCCACCGTTTCGGGGGAAAGCGCCTTATCCGCTTCCGCCGCAAAGGTCAGACGGAACGCCATACTCTTCTTATTTTTGCCCACTTGCAGACCGCGGTACACGTCAAAAAGCTCCGCCTTCTTCACCGCCTTGACCGCATGGCGGATGCACTCTTCCGCCTCCGCGCAGGTCACGCGCTCGTCCACCGTAAAGGCGATGTCCCTCGTAATGTCGGGGAATGCAGGCAGGGGCTGTACGCGCAGTTCCTTTTTTGCGGGAAACGCGTCCGCATTGAGCTCCGCAAGGCAGGGCGCTTTTTCGAGCGCAAGCTCCTCCGCGATCGTCGGGTGAAGCTGACCGATCCAGCCGATTTTTTCTTCCCCGCAGTAGATCGCCGCGGAAATGCCAGGGTGCAGAAACGGCTTCGTCTCCTTTACAAACTTCAACGCAAATCCCATCTTTTCGGCAACGCTTTCGAGCGCGCCTTTCAGTTCAAAGAATCCTTCGCCCCACTCCGCCATGATAAGACGGGTCTCCTCTGCGGGCAGTTCCCGAAGCGGAAGCTCCTTTGCAAGATATACTTTCGCAATTTCAAAGAGCCGTCCCTCCGTGTTCCCGCGCCGCACGTTCCGAACGACATTTTCGAGCATAGAGGGCGCGAGGAACGTTCTCATAACGGACAGATCCTCTCCGATCGGGTTGAGGATTTTAACCGCGTTGCGTTCGGGCGCGTTATCTTCAAGACGGAAGAGGTTGAACGCTTTCGGCGAATAGAACGAGTAGTTGCACGCCTCGAAAAAGCCCTCTTCTTTCAGAGCGTTTTTCAGGGCGAGTTCGCGCTTCTGTTCGTCGGAATATCCCCCGCGCGTCACCTTTGCGGCATTGAGGAAAGTCGGCTCGATATGCTCGTAGCCATAAAAACGGATGATCTCTTCGGCGAGATCGGGGTATCCGTCAATGTCCTCGCGCCAGAGCGGAACTTCCGCCGTAAACCTGTCGCCCGCACGCTTTACGGTAAAGCCGAGGCGGGACAGGATCCCGTCCGCTTCCGTCGAAGGCACTTCGATGCCGAGAAGCGCGTTGATCTTTGCGTTTTCCGTCTCCACCGTTTTAGGAACAAGTTTCTCTTTCATGGAATCAACGCGGTATGCAGTCACTTTTCCCGCGCCGAGTTTTTCCACAAGGTGCAACGCTCTGTCGAGCGCGAGCGCGGTCGTATATGCGTCCACGCCCTTTTCAAAGCGCGCCGAGGAATCGCTCCTCACGCCGAGCGCGCGGGAGGTCTTTCTCACGCTGTCGCGGGCGAACTTCGCCGCCTCGAAGAACACCGCCTCCGTCGTCTCCTGGATCTCGCTGTTCGCTCCGCCCATGATCCCCGCAAGCGCGACCCCTCTCTCCCCGTCGGCAATCAGAAGGTTGGACGGATCGAGCGTAAATTCCTGCCCGTCGAGCGTCGTGATCTTTTCTTTCGCGCCCGCACGGCGCACGACGATCTTTCCGCCCTTGATAAAGTTATAGTCGAACGCGTGCATGGGCTGTCCCATTTCGAGCAAGACGTAGTTGGTAATATCGACGATATTGGAGACGGAGCGCAGTCCGCACAGCGCAAGGCGGCGGCGTATAGCGCGGGGCGACGGCGCGATCTTCACTTCCTCCACGCACTGCCCCATGTAGCGCCCGCAGAGCGCGGGCTCTCTGACCTCGACTTCGATTTTCTTTTTTGTCGGATGAGTTTGATAGGTAAGTTCGGGATTTTTCAACGGCTTTTTCAGGACCGCCGCCACCTCGCGCGCCATGCCGAAAATGCACTGACAGTCGGGGCGGTTCGCCGTCACCGAAATATCGAAAAGGTAGTCGTCGATCCCGACGATCGGACGAATGTCCGCGCCGAGCGGCGTGTCGCCGTCAAGAATGAGAATGCCGTTGACTTCCGCCCCGTCGTAGAAATCGTCGTTGATTCCGAGCTCCTCGCCCGAACAGAACATTCCCTCCGAGGTGACGCCGCGCAGTTTTCCCGTTTTAATTTTCTGAACGCCGCCCTCGTGCTTTACGGTGGAATTATCGAGCGCAACGGGAACGACCGCGCCCGCAAATACGTTCGTAGCCGCCGTCACGATCTGTTTTTCCCCGCGGCTTCCGCAGTCCACTTTGCAGACGGTCAAACGATCCGCGTCGGGGTGCTTCTCCGTTGAAAGGATCTTCCCCGTGACGACGTTCTCAACGTCCTTTCCGAGATAGGTGAGTTCCTCCACCTCGAACCCGCAGGAGAAGAGTTTTTCCTGCAATTCTTCGGCGGATACGTCGATTTGCACATAATCTTTTAACCAACTCAAAGGCGCTATCATCTCAGTTTTCCTCCTTGAACTGACCCAAAAATCTGAGGTCGTTTTCGGTGAGCAGTTTAATGTTGTTGATCCCGTATTTGAGCATGGCGATCCGCTCCACGCCCATGCCGAACGCAAAACCCGTGTATCTGTCGGGGTCTATCCCGCAGTTTTTGAGCACGCGGCGGTTGACCATGCCCGCGCCGAGCACCTCGATCCAGCCCGTTCCCTTGCAAAGGGAACAGCCCGCGCCCCCGCACGCCGCGCAGGATACGTCCACCTCGACGGACGGTTCGGTGAACGGGAAATAGGAAGGACGCAGGCGCGTCTTGCTCGTTTTGGAGAACATGACGCGGGCAAACTCGTCGAGCATTCCTTTGAGGTCGCACAGCGTGATCCCCTCGTCCACGACAAGCCCTTCAAGCTGGTGGAACATGGGCGAATGCGTCGCGTCGTCGTCCGAGCGGAACACGCGCCCCGGCGAGAGCATTTTAATGGGCGGTCGCTTTTTTTCCATGAGGCGGATCTGCCCCGCGCTCGTCTGGGTGCGCAACAAGAATTTGTCGTTCAGGTAAAAAGTGTCCTGCATATCGCGGGCGGGGTGATCTTCGGGGGTGTTGAGCGCGGTAAAATTATAATAGTCCGTCTCGATTTCGGGTCCCTCGTAAATCTCGAATCCCATGCCCGCAAAAATGTCGATAAGCTCGGCTTTCACGCGGGAGACGGGGTGCAGCGCGCCAGCCGTCCTGCGTTTGCCGGGCATCGTCACGTCCACGTTCTCCTCGGCGATCTTCTTTTCGAGTTCCTTTTGTTTCAGCCTCTCCTCGATAAGAGAAAACTCCGCTTCGAGCTTATCGCGGATCGCATTGACTTTTTTCCCGAACGAGGGACGGCGTTCGGGCGGCACGTCCTTCATTTTTTTCATAAAATTCATGACGATCCCCATGCGCCCCAAAAAGCGCATCTTCGCCTCGTAAAGGATTCGGCTCGATTCCGCCTTTTCCGCCTCCTCGATCGCCTTTTGCAGAACCTCGTCCAGTTCTTTCTCTTCGTTCTTTTCGTCGCTCATATCCGTCTCCTTGTCTTGAATATAAAAATCGCCCGTGCAAAGCACAGGGCGAAAAATTCCGCGGTACCACCTGTTTCACGCATAAAAATATGCGCCTTATTTCCTCTTTTACGCAAGAGTTGCGGCTCCGCTTAAAGTTCGTTTCGGCGGGCGGCTCGCGGGGGAATACCGGATCTCGTTCTTTGAAGAGCCTTTCAGCCGCGGGCTCCCCTCTCTGAAAAGAAACTTTATGATCCGTCTCTTCCGCTTCACAGCCTTTGCTCTATTATAGACTTTGCGCTCCGCCTTGTCAAACGATTTCAGCAAAAAAATAAACAACCGCCTTTCGGGTGATTGTTTTAGGACTTCCAAAAATATTTTGCTTGCAAAAGATTTAATAAATTTCCCGTTTTTTTGCCATTAACCCTTTACCGCATTCTTCACTTGTATAAATTTCCTAATTATGATATAATTTATTTACTTTTTAATCAGGATTTTACTATGCCCTTTATCATTATCGGAATTATCTTAATAGTAATCATCGTCGGTGTAGTTGTTTGGTTAAAACTCCCGTCAACGCGCGGCAATCGTGGAGAAAATACCGTTGCCAAGATGTTAAGCCGATTCGACGGCATTACTTTTAATAATTATATTTTGGTAGATAAAAACAATAAATCTCATCAAATCGACCATATATATGTGGGCAGACAAGGTGTATTCGTAATTGAAACAAAAAATTATAGCGGAAACATTTACGGTACTCAGGAACAAGAAGAATGGACACAGGTTTTAGCCGGAGGAAATATAAAAAATACACTCTACAATCCCGTGAGGCAAAACGGATCGCATGTATATCACATTAAAAATTTATTGCCAAAAAACATTTGGGTGAACTCTTGCGTTGTATTTGTTCAAGGTAATATCGCCCATATTCAGGCTGACAATGTTTTTACCGTTCGAGGGTTGCAAAACCGAATCACCGCTTCTCCCGATATGCTTTCAAATACGGAAATAGATAATATAGTTGAGATTTTAAAACAAAACCAAGCAACCGATATTTCAAAGAGCGATCATATAAAGTCCATTCGTGAAACACAGCAACAGATTGCCCATAACATTTGCCCCAGATGCAACGCTCCGCTTGTTTTACGAAAGGGCAAATACGGTGATTTTTACGGTTGCAGTAATTATCCAAAATGTAAATTTACGAAAGACATATAAACTCTGCCCACAAAGTTTTCTCTTTCAAATTGAACACATTTACTCGATCCCAAAAAACCTCTCAAAGAATGCTAAAATTCTTTGAATGATCGAACGCTTTTTCTTTTCTCTGTCGCCGCCACCGAATAACGATACGGGCGGCATGATATTTGCAATGTCCGTTCCCGTCGTCTTTACTTCTCCGTCGCGGAGACAGTTGGTTATGTACTTTCGGGTTTCGTCCGGTTTTAATCCTTCTTCGGCAATCATTTTCTGTAACTCTTTTTCCTTTTCTTCTGCTATATAAGAGCGCCACTCTGCCATCACATCGTCAACTTCGTTGATTCCGTTTATAAAGTTATCGATCAACGCTTTTTTACTGCGTAATTCGGGACTTGCGTTAATTGCCTTTTCTATGGCGATTCTCACTTCCTTATCATGACAATGTGAATCGTGATACTTCTGCACAAGAATCAAAATATAGTCGATATTGATTTCGATTTGTTTGATAAGCTCCATTTCAAAAACAATATCGTCGACGATATTTTCTTTTTCGGGATTGAATTTCACCATTTCCGCACGAATATCAAGGTATTCGCTACAATAATCCTGAAAATCAAATTCCGAAATAATCTCCTGTCCCTTAAAATCATCAAATGATGAGAGCAAATTTCTCATTTTTAAGATCGCTCCGAATAATGAAACAAACGATTTTTTATCCTTATCCGTCATAATTCCCGTAAAGAACGCAAACGGGAATTTTGCGGTCAACTCGTCTATCATATCAATGTAGCCGGGTCTGTGATTGCCTTTTTTATCGGTATAGCCGAAATAATAATCTTTATAACCCTTCATTAAAACAATTCCCGACGCTTCTTCATCGCCGAAAAGCTTAATGGCGTCGTCAACCCGTTTTTGCAAGTTACGAAAGCAGACGATATTGCCGAAGGTTTTAATGGAGTTGAGAATACGGTTCGTTCTTGAAAACGCCTGAACGAGCCCGTGCATTTTTAAGTTTTTATCCACCCAAAGAGTGTTGAGCGTTGTTGCATCAAAGCCCGTTAAAAACATATTGACAACAATCAACAGATCAATCTGCTTGTTTTTCATACGCAACGATACGTCTTTATAGTAGTTGGGGAATTTTTCGCTTGAAGTATCGTAGGTCGTTCCGAAATATTGATTATATTCATCAATCGCACCATCGAGAAAATCTCTGGATGATTGGTCAAGTCCGCTTGTATCGTCGGAATTTTCCTCGCCTAATAGTCCGCCATCTTCCTCCTCGTTCGGTGCAAAGCTGTATATTAAAGCAATTTTCAACGCCTTTTCAGGGTGCGCAGTCATCTGTTTTTTGAATTCGTTATAATAAATTTTAGCGGCTTCAACTGACGATACGGCAAAGATAGAATTAAATCCTTTCAGCGTAACGGGATTCTTCAATTCCTCTGCACCACTACCGCTCTTTGCCCGTGCAACCTCCGCAACGTTTACAAGCTGACGGAACCGATATGCCTTTTCGTTGCGCTTTGTCTTTTGTGCAAAGTGTTCGAGAATATATGAAACGACATTTTCAATCCGCTTCGGTGCCAAATATGCTTTTTCTCTGTCAATATCCCAAACATTTTTATCATCGATATCCGGTTCTTTGTCCATAGTTTTAATATAGTCAACACGGAAAGGCAGAACGTTTCTATCGTTTATTGCGTTTACTATGGTGTATTTATGCAGACAATCCCCGAAAGCCTGTTCGGTTGTTTTTAAGTTGGGATTTTTACCGACGCTTGCGTTTAGCCCAAAAATCGGAGTGCCTGTAAAACCGAAAATGTGATAATTCTTAAACGCACCTTTCTTTACCCCGTTGCCTGCAATTGCCGTGTGCATATCTCCGAACTGCGAGCGGTGGCACTCGTCGAAAATAATGACGACGCGCTTATCGTAAATAGGGTGCGTTTTATTATTGGCAATAAATTTAGACAATTTTTGTATCGTCGTGATAATAATTTTATAGGTATGCGGTCTACCTTTATTGTCCTTATCTTCAAGCTGGCGTTGCAACACGGCGGTGGAACTGCTACTGTTTGCCGCGCCCTTTTCAAAACGATCGTATTCCCGCATTGTCTGATAGTCCAAATCTTTTCTGTCGACCACAAAAAGCACTTTATCTATATATGGCAAATCGGAAGCAAGGCGTGCCGTTTTGAACGACGTCAAGGTTTTGCCGCTTCCCGTCGTATGCCAAATATAACCGCCGCCCGCAATGCTACCGTATTTTTTATAGTTGTTGGCAATCTCTATTCGGTTCATAATGCGCTCGGTTGCCACAATCTGATAAGGACGCATAACCAATAACATTTCCTCTGCCGTAAACACGCAATACTTTGTTAATATATTTAATATAGTATGCTTCGTAAAAAATGTTTTGGTAAAATCGATCAGGTCTTTTATCGTGCGATTATTGGCGTCAGCCCAGAACGAAGTAAATTCAAAGCTGTTGCTCGTCTTACCCTTTCTTGCGCCGCTTTCCCCCTCTTTGATATGGTTATATCTTGTCGAGTTAGAGTAATATTTTGTATTAGTTCCGTTGGAAATTACAAATATTTGAACATATTTGAAAAGACCGCTTCCCGCCCAAAAACTGTCGCGCAGATAACGGTTGATTTGGTTGAACGCCTCTTTGATTTGCACCCCGCGGCGTTTTAATTCGATATGTACAAGCGGAAAACCGTTTACTAAAATCGTTACGTCGTAACGGTTATCTCGCGCACCGTCCGTTATAACATATTGGTTGATAACCTGCAATCTGTTATTATGGATATTCTTTTTGTCGATGAGCGTAATATTTTTTGTGGAACCGTCGTCGCGGATTAAATTCTGAATATAATCTTCCTGAATGATCCGCGTCTTTTCTTTAATTTCATCGGTAGACCTCGCAAGTTTTTCACGGAAAAACCTGTTCCATTCGTTGTCAGAAAATCGATAGTCATTCAGTATTTCAAGCTGTGAGCGAAGATTATCCACTAAGTCCTTTTCCTCGTGGATCGGCAAATAATCGTACCCCTGCTCGGTGAGCATTTTTATAAATTGCTTTTCGAGCTCGGCTTCACTTTGATATGCGTCAGACCGCTTTTCGTCGGGTTCATATTCACTGACGACAGTGCTGTCATTGCTTTGCGTAACAATATTGAAATAACTCATAGCTCCTCCTGAATGTAAAATTTAGAATTATTAAAACAATTATAATTCTTTATTCTTCATTTCAAACTTTAACAGTTTGTCCCGGTAGTATTCATATTGCTTTCGTCTTGCTTCTATCTCGGCGGGTAAACCGTCTGAAATATCGTTGCAAAGTTTATCAAATCGGTCGAGAATTGAAACAATCCGTTCTTGTTCGGCAAGTGTGGGAACTACAATAATAGCATTCGCTATATTTTCATTATATAGCCTTACTATTGTTCCACCCGTCGAAGCAATCCATGGTTGTTTGGAATAACAATATCTTAGAAAGTTATTTGTAACAATTTTTTCATCATTATTTATCCAAACAATATTTGAATCTTGAAAATACGCCGGTTTTCCGTCAAATACAACAGTCTTTCCGATTGTACCGGCAGCTGATATTAAAACATCACCCTTATTAGGATACGAATACTTTGACTTATATTCATAAAATTTCTCCTTACTAATAAATGAGTCAGCTTCCCCGCCAAAAGTCCCTATCTTATAAAACGGAATATCACCGCTGTTTGATGTTTCAGCTTTCATTATACGCTTACACATGGATATTTTTCCAATATCTCCCAACCGCACAAACGCAAAGCCGTAGACATACTGCAAGAGCCTAATCAGCCCTGTCTGTCTGTCTGTCTGTCTGTCTGTCTGTCTGTCTGTCTGTCTGTCTGTCTGTCTGTCTGTCTGTCTGTCTGATAGATTGTATTCGGGTTCAAATCGAATGTCAACAGTTTATCGCGATAATATTCATACTGTTTTTTACGAGCTTCGATTTCCGCCGGCAACCCGATTTTTAAGTCGGAACAGATTGCGTCAAAGTTATCAAGAACCTTAACGATTCGCTCCTGCACTTCAAGTGGTGGAACGGGAATTTTAACATTCAACAAATCTTCAACTTTTAAATGCGGAACAGAACCTTTTGAAATTTTGGGCTCAAATTGCATTTTAGCTTGTTGAGAATATAATATGTACATTAAATATTTTACAAGCACACTATCTTTTGTTTTAATACAATACAATGTTTCGCTTACATTCCACAACTCATCATAATGATCAACTATCGTCATTCTTCCTACTGTACCCGTCCCAGTACTTGCGAACAATAATATATTATCTTGCAAACACGACCGCTTGTTGATTAGCGCAACAATTTCTTTTGTAATTTTATCTGTCCTATCTGAAATACAAATTGAATTATTTAAAATATCTTTACCTGTTATGTAATTGCAAATTGCGCCTTCAACATTCAATTTGAAATTTTGTCTTGGATTTAATCCTGTTTTTAAACCTACAATAACATCACGGACTGTCATATATTCAATTTTGTTTTCAAAAGTCAGCAGTTTATCACGGCAAAATTCATACTGCTTGCAGCGAGCTACAAGCTCTGCTGCAAGCTCTGCTGACAACAGCGTGAACTCGTCCAAAATACGGACAATTTCACGCTGTACCGCCAAAGGCGGCAACGGAATTAACAGATTGCTAATTGTTTCTTTTCCTAATGCGGGTATGCCCGCCCCATACTGACATTTTCTTAATTGCTCTTCTTTATTCTTTATAAAATGATATAAATAACGATTAAGCAATTTTTCTTCATTCAAAGGTTTAATAATATAGCAATGTGCACCAGCCCAAAACTTCGTTTCTAACCAATTTACATAACCCGCCGAAGCTCCACCTTGTGATATAGTAATCGTATATTCATTTTCATTAAATTGTTCAATATAACCAGACGGTTCAATACCACCATTTATAACTGGATACGAACCTTCTTTTGCCATATTAGCCTTGTTAAACTGAATACCTTTATGTAAATCCGTAATAGTTCCAAGCTCAACAAACTCCACCCCATTCGGGCATAATTTTTTTATTAATTCTTCAAGTTTTGTCATGCTACCGTTCCTCAATATATTTAATCTCTGTTATACATTCCTCTATCGTAGGAAAAACAATTTCTTGTTCGTTTGAACGAGAACATTGCAATGCCGTTAAATCAATCCCAAAATATTTAACCGAAATAATGCACTTAATCCATGTAATAACGCCATATAATTTTGACTCAAAATAGCTATTCTGCGGAATTTTACTCCATGAAACATAAATATCGTCAAACGTTTGTTCTATTTTTTCATTCTTATCAGCTGTATTGTGACCCAAAAGACGATATACAGTTCCTTGAAATAATGCTTTTTTTGATAATTGCTTCTCTTTTAAAGCATAATTTTCTGAATAATTCTTTATATCTAAAAGCAAATCCATAAAATTAACAAAAAATTTTTGAAATGCCTTTTTTATTTTTTCCTGTTTTCGTTCTCCTACATATGTATGTCCCGTCCAAATTCCCAACACGGTCGAAATAACATTTTCTAATTGATTATAATTATCCAATATAAATTTAGTTGTCTTTCTTTTTTGTCGATAGTTGTATATATAATTTGCGGCATTTAATGTTATTCCTGCTATGTTATCAAGTTCACCACTCCATAAAACGTCTTCCATTGTAAATCACCTTGATGTTTTATCTTTAAAACACAAATCAGTTTCTATATCATAATGATAACCGTCTAAAACATAAAGCGGATAACCTCTCCGCGTATATTCAACATGATAGCCCTGCGGACATTGTTTTTTGGCTAATGCGACATCTTCATGATATATTGTTATACATATTTCTTTTTCGCTCATACTTCCTCAATCTCCTTACCAATTTCTTGACGACAAAATCTATCTTCAAGCTATGCTTTTGAATTTTTCTATTCCGTTATTTTACTTATAAATGACACTGCTTTTCTCGTTGAGACAAAACCGATAATATTTCTATCCGATAGACCTTTTATTATAAATCCACCCATATCATTTTTCATATATTCGCCACTTTCATCTGTATCGAAAAAATCTTTTTTATTTTCCGTTACAAAAATTATAGTTTCAGCTTTTCTTTTTCTACTCATTTCTTCAAGCGTATCAAGAATATGTATATCATTTGAATTTATTTTAGGGAGTTCACCTTTTGTTATTTTCCGTTGTGTTTGATAAAATTTTTCAGGGTCCGGTTTAATAATCCTTGTATTTTTACTCTTTTCTATATCAGATAACTCTTTAAGAAAATCCAAAAACTGTTGGTATTTAATTCCCTTATATTCATATAAAGCATTCACGACAAAATTTTCAAAATCACGCAACTCGTTCCAGATTTTAGTGTTTTTAAAAATTTCTCTCACCCCACTTGATACTTTTGCAATCTCTTCATTTAATGTATTTTCTAACCCTTTGCTTTGTTTCTGTATTTCATCTATAACTATTTCAGATAAATTAAAGTATATTTTACCCTCATTAGTAAAGTTCATGAGTGTATGCAAATCCTTTCGCTCCTGTTCCTGCATAGCCGCCCTTATCAATATATTTGCATCTACAAGAACACTTAATTTAGGTTTCGTTTTCGCCATTTTCTATCTCGTGTATAATTCTATCGATCTCTTCCCGTAATACCTGCTCGCGGGCGACTATTTCGGCAATTTCCGCATTGAGTTTTACAATATCAATCTTTTCGCGCTTGTCCTCTTGCTCCACATAGGTAGAAACGGAAAGATTATAGTCATTCCCTTTTACCTCGTCATAAGCGGCAAGGTGGGAATAGTGCTTTTTCTCTTCACGGGAAGAAAACTCGGAAACGATACTATTGATATTTTCTTCGGTTAGCTTGTTGTTATTGGTAACTTTCACGCACTCGGTTGTGGCGTCAATAAACAATACGTTGGTATCCGTCTTATTTTTCTTTAAGACCATAATGCAGGTGGCAATCGACGTGCCGTAAAACAGATTGCTCGGAAGTTGAATAATACAATCAATAAAATTGTTATCGACCAAATACTTTCTTATTTTCTGTTCTGCGCCGCCGCGGTACATAATACCGGGGAAGCAAACAATTGCCGCAGTGCCGTTTGCCGCAAGCCATGCAAGCGCGTGCATAATAAAGGCAAGATCCGCCTTGCTTTTCGGCGCGAGAACGCCCGCGGGCGCAAATCGGCTATCGTTGATCAAAAGCGGGTTTTCATCTCCCGCCCATTTAATAGAATAGGGCGGGTTGGAAACAATTACCTCAAACGGTTCATCATCCCAATGTTGGGGCGAAATAAGCGTATCTTCGTTGGCAATATCGAATTTATCAAAATCAATATCGTGCAAAAACATATTGATACGGCAAAGGTTATAAGTCGTCAAATTGATTTCCTGACCGAAAAAGCCGTTGCGGATATTTTCTTTGCCGAGAATCTTCGCCGCCTTTAACAAAAGGGAACCGGAGCCGCAAGCAGGATCATAAACCTTATTCACTTCGGTTTTTCCAACCGTCGCAAGGCGCGTTAAAAGCTCCGAAACCTCCTGCGGTGTAAAAAATTCGCCGCCGCTTTTGCCAGCATTGGAAGCGTACATGCTCATTAAAAATTCGTAGGCATCGCCGAAGGCGTCAATGGTGTTATCCTGAAAACCACCCAGCTTCATTTCACCGATGCCGTTGAGCAGTTTTACAAGTTTCTCGTTCCGCTTGATAACGGTTGCGCCGAGCTTATTGGAATTAACGTCGATATCGTCAAACAATCCCGAAAAATCCGCTTCGCTAACCGTTCCCTTTGCCGATTCTTCTATGTGGTTAAAGACTTTTTCAAGCGTCTCATTTAAATTTTCGTCGCTTGCCGCACGTTTTCGCACATTACAGAAAAGTTCACTCGGTGCAATGAAAAATCCTTTTTCTTCGACAAGCGTTTTCTTGGCTTGTTCGGCAACTGCGTCGGACATTGCGGTATAGTCGAAATTACCCTCGCCCGCTTCCTGCTGACGCTTGTTGACGTATTTCGTTAAATTTTCGGATATATAGCGGTAAAACATCATTCCAAGCACATATTGCTTGAAGTCCCAACCGTCGACACTTCCCCTTAAATCATCGGCAATAGACCAAATTGCCTTATGTAATTCTTCTCTTTCCTGATCCTTTCTTATCTCTGCCATTTTTTATTTTCCTTTGGTTTCTTTTTGCTTTTTTATTGCCTGCAAGCCTTTATCGAAATAATTATAACATTTTTTCCTTTTTGTATCAATAGTGCGCCTTAAAAATTTTAAGGCAATTTTTATTCAGAACGATTTCCAGCACTTCTCTTTCATAAACTGTATAATGAGCGATATTTCCGCACCTTCGTAATACTTCACAAGTAATTTTTTGAATTCCGACACTTCTTTTTCGGGAATCACAAGAAAACCGCCGCCGTGAGCGATTAAATAATGATTTGCAAAGATAACCGAAGCTCTTTTGTTTCCGTCAAGGAAAATTTGTGTTTTCATGCAATATAAGCACAGCTCGATTGCCTTCTCAATATCATCGGCTTCTTTAGCAACTATCTCTGCAATTCTATCTTTAACGTCAAATTCATTGGGCAAGGGGGGCACATATGAAGTGCCGCCGATTGTTACGGGCACTCCCCGTATTCTGCCGCCCTCCATAAAAAAGCCTTCGTTTACAAGTTTTGCAATATGGCAAAGCAAATAGTAATCTGTTTTGCTTGCTACAACATCTCTGTCGAGAATAAACTCCCAAGCGTGTTTCAGGTTGAGGATTTTCTGCACGTCGGTTGCCGTCATTCCGTTTACAATACCGTTTTCTATTATCTCGGCGGTCTGCGGAAACGAAGTCGCCACGCCCTCCAAAACAGCCTGGTCATAGATGTTGGCTTTCATATTTGCTCTCGCAAAATCAATGTTCTGCACAACTCGCGCAGACAGTTCGTCTGCGGAATAACCAAGCTCGGCAAGTCTCCTATCAATTTGCCGCAGTTCTTTTCGAATTACTTTTGCCTCTGCTGCATTCCGCAATAAGAGATTATACAGTTCATCTGTATATGCGCCGACATAGGTAGATCTTAACCGTCCCGCCTCGCGTTTGCGGATATACAGGTATTTGCCCTCACCGTTCTCTTTTACTTCGGGCGTTCCGTCATACGGCAACAGGTTCAGCCTTGCTTGTAAATCGGCTCTTTTATTCAGCAGTTCCCGCTGTATTTCAAATACATTCGCCATAAAATCGCTCCTGTTGAGGAATAATTTTAACTTGATTATAGCAAAAAATTCCCCATTCCGCAAGTGTTTGGTTATAAATTAGGGAATTTTTTATACGATTTAATATAAAAATATTCCCCAATTTAACACTACACGCACGCTTCTCCTTTCAACGCGTTACCTTGAACATCGGCTTATGCTTTGCTTTTATGTTGGACGATCTAATTTAATAAACCAACTTCGTCTTTGTAATACTCGTCGCTGATAACAGCACTATAACAAGGAGATGATTTTATGAAGATTTTTGATGACTAAAAGCCTCGCAGAACGAACGGAACTTATGAATTAACGTAGTGAATTACACTTAGTCGGGAAGTTGCTCCCGTAAATAAAAAACGACAAAGGAGAAATTATATCAGTTACATAGTATGCCTATTCGGCGATGACGGGTGGCATTAAACGAAAACAACCACCTTTCGGGCAGTTGTTTTCGGAAAGAGGCGGAACCGACGTTAAAGAAAAAAGTTGCCTAAAAGGCAACTCTTTCAAAATTCGTCGCGTTTCGACGATGGAGGCGCCACCCGGATTTGAACCGGGGAATCAGGGTTTTGCAGACCCACGCCTTACCGCTTGGCTATGGCGCCAAAAAAATAGTGCGTTAGTTTACGATTGGAGCGGGAAACGAGATTCGAACCCGCGACATTCACCTTGGCAAGGTGACGCT
>CAJUCM010000008.1:9677-56780 GCA_910585235.1 uncultured Christensenella sp. | reverse complement strand
ACACCCGAATGACGGAGTCAGAGTCCGTTGCCTTACCGCTTGGCGACGCCCCAAAATGTTGATTGGTGCCTCTATTATAGCGGTTTTATGCGCTTTTTACAAGCGATTTTGCCCTATTCCGAGAAATTTCCCGAAATTTTTTTCATAAACGACTGCCGATCGAATGATGGCACGGAGTCGATTTTGTCAGGACTCTGTAATTTTTATCCGGTTGCATTGCGGTAAATACATGCGTTGAACTTCTTGTGTAATTTTTGTGAATTCACTTGCAAAAAATTGGAAAATATGGTAAAATGTCCGAGACTTGAAATTCAGAAAAAGCAGGAGCGGCGGCATGGAAGAAGTATTGAAATCAGTAAAAGATGCGGAGGCTTTGGCGGCGGCGAAGAAAGCCGAAGCGGAAGCGAAAGCCGAAGAGCTGATCACGGCTTCGCGTGCGCGCGCCAACGAGATCATAAAGAAGTCGGAACAGGAGCTGAAATCTTTCCGCGAGACTGCGCTGAGCGAAGCGGAGGCGATAGTGAAAACGGAGGCGGAACGGACGCTGAACGAAAATAAGGGCAAGGACACAAAAGCCGCGGACGCTCTTTTGAAAGATACGGCGGGAACGGTTTCCCAAATTGTGAGGAGGATAGTAGATGGCGATCGCCGTCATGCGTAAACTCCGCGTTGCAGCGGTCTCCTACGAGGAGGATAAAATTCTCGACGCGCTCTCCAAGACGGGCGCGGTCGAGATCAAACTTCTTGAAGAGGAAGAGAACGTCTCTCGTCCGGCTGTGGACGCGGGGGCGCTTTCTGCGCGCGTTGAAGAAGCGGAGAGCGCGCTTACGGAACTTTCCTCGTTCTCGGAACGCTACGCAAGGGAACACAAGAAAGAATATAAAACCGAACAGGACGGATTTTTCATTCGCTACGAAGAGTTCATAGAGGCTTTACAAAAGAGGAACGAGGCGGAGGAACTGATCGGGAAAGTCAAAGAAAAGGCGCAGGCGCGCGCAAAACTCGGCGCCGAGCTTTCGGCGTTGGAAAAGACCGTGCGTGCGGCGGAGCCGTACCGCAATTTTGAAATTCCGTTTTCCTCTTTTACGAACACGGCGCGCACGCGCGTGTTTTTGGGAACGGTCGAAAACGTAAAGCCTGAAATGTTTGCTTCTCTTACGGATGCGTGCGTCAAAGCGGACGGAAACGTTCTGCTCGCGGTCGCTCTGAAAAGTTGTGCAAACGAGACGGAAGAGTTTTTACGCGGACTCGAATTTACGCCCTGCCCTTTCCTTAAAGAAAAGGGAACGGGCAAAGAACTCTATGCGCGTCTTGAACGGGAGAAGCGGGAATTGCTCTCTTTGGCGGAAAAAAACGATGAAGAGGAATTTGCGCTTGCAGGCGGACTGCGCCTTTTGAAAGTGTATTGCGACAGGGTTGCGTACGAGCTTGAAAAAGCGACGGAAACAAACGGTAAAATGCTTGCGACCGAGCGGACGATCCTGTTGGAAGCCTATGTGCCGAAGGGGAGCGAAGAGGAGATTTCCTCCGCGCTTTCGTCGGTCACGGATTCGGCGTACTTTGATTTTACCGATACGGAAGAGGACGAAATGCCTCCCACGCTCATGAAAAACAGCGAAGTGTTCAAGAACTTCGAGGCGGTCACGAATCTGTATTCTCCTCCGAACGCGAAAGAGTTCGACCCCACGACGATCATGGGGATATTTTACAGCGTGTTCCTCGGCTTTATCATGGGGGACGTCGGCTACGGATTGTTTATGCTCTTAGGCGGGGGATTCCTTTGGTGGAAGAACCGCGTTCGCGACAACGGACTGAAACGGCTTGCCGCGGTGTTCGCGGTCGGCGGAGTGTTTGCGATCCTCTGGGGAATTTTGTTCAATTCGTTCTTCGGGATCGGGCTGTTGCCCGTCAGGGTCATGCCGGGACTGCTTGCAAAAGACGGGCAACCGGATATCAATTGGCATATTTTAGGGATCGGCATTCCCGCGCTCCTCGTGATCGCGCTCGAAATCGGCGTTGTGCAGCTCTTTGCAGGTTACGTCTGCCGTGCGATCCAGTCCTGGCGGCGGGGAAAAGTCTGGGACGGGATTCTGGACGGCGTCGTGTGGGCGGTGTTTTCGCTCGGCGTTGGAATTGCGATCGCGGGACTTGTGGAAGAGCTGAATATGAAGATCCTTGCGATCGTGGGCGGGATCACGGCGGGCGCCATGCTCCTTGTCGCGATTCTGACGGCGGGGCGCCGCGAGAAACTGCTCGGAAAGTTCACGAAGGGGTTCGGCGCGGCGTACGGGATCATCAACTACGCGTCGGATATATTGAGCTATGCGCGCCTCTACGGGCTTATGCTTTCGGGCGCGGTCATCGCGGAGATCGTTTCCGGCTACGCACTCACGGGTTATCCAACTCCCGACCAAATTGGTATGATAGAAAGCGGAAACGCGGGTTTAATTATTCTCGGCGTGTTCTTGTTGGTCGCAGGTCACGTTCTCAATCTTGCACTGAGCCTTTTGGGCGCGTACATTCACGACGCACGACTGCAATATGTGGAATTTTACGGCAGATTTTACGAGGGAGAGGGAAAGCTGTTCGCACCCCTCGGTTCCAGACACGATCACGTTTTTATCGTGCCGAAAGCCTATGAAACGAAAGTTTTGGAGGCGGCGAAGGCGCGCAAATAAAAGAAAATATATAGAAAGGATATATTTGGAGGTAGTTATGTTTACAGCAGGTTATGCCATTGCGATGGCGGGAATTGCGATTTGCGTGATTCTGTGCGGCATCGGTTCCGCGATCGGTCTCTATAAGACCGGCAGCGCGGCGGCGGGGATCCTCGGCGAGGATCCGAAAAAGTTCGGAAAAGTGCTTGTTCTCGTGCTTCTTCCCGCAACGCAGGGGATCTACGGATTTATCGTAGCCATTATCGCGTCGGGCGGACTGCACGAAGCGATGCTGACTCCGGAGGGCTGGGCGGTATTCGGACAGGTCATGCCTATGGCGATTTCGGGACTTGTTTCGGGCTTCTTCCAGGGGAAAGCGGCGGCGAACTGTATCTATGCGGTCGGCAAGCAGGAATCCCTCGGCGGAAAACTGATCATCTATCCCGCAATGATCGAGTTCTATGCGATCCTCGGTATGCTTATCTCCATCATGTTGGGATAAGGAGACGAAATGAGTCTTGAATCGTTGAAAGAAAGAATTCTTTCCGACGCGGAAAATGAGGCGGAAACGCTCGTTGCCGCCGCTGAAAAGAAAGCGGAAGCGATCGAGGCGGAGGCGAGGGAAGAAGCCGCAAAAAACCGTGAACGCGAAGAGGCGGAAGTTGCCGAGCGCATTCGCGCCCTCGAAGAGGGGAGCGCGGCGACCGTTCGGTTGGAGTCGAAAAAATTCAACCTCAAAGAACGGCGGCGCGTCATCGACACCGTCTATGAACGCGCGCTCCAATCGCTCTTTGCTCTCTCCGAAAAGGAGAGTACGGAGCTTTTGTTGCGTCTTTTGAAAGCGTATGCGGAGGAGGGGGACAAGGTTTCTCTTTCGGAGGACTATCCCTATCCCGCGGCGGCGGAAAAGGCGGTCGTAAAAGCGGGATACAAACTCTCGTCCGCGCGTGCGAAAATCAAAGGCGGATTCTATCTCTACGGAAAGAAGTGCGACCGAGACGTTTCGTACGAAGCGCTCCTCAGAGAGGACAGAGAGGAATATCAGGCGGAGCTTGCCGCAAAAATTTTCAGAACATGAAGCAAAGAAAAGACAGCGCCTATACGAACGGCGTGATCGCCGTCAAGGAGAAAAAGCTCCTCAAAGATAAGCTCGCGAAGTTCTGCGCGATGAGCGCGGACGAGGCTTTGCGCGCGCTTTTGGACGGAGGCTTCGGCGGGGGCGATCCCGCGCTCGGAATCGAGGAACTCATTCTTGCCGACGAGCGGGAGATCGACGCATTTATCCGCGAATACGCGCCCTCGGAGGAGGCGGAAGAGTATCTTTTATCGCCGCGCGATTTTCACAACGCAAAGGCGATCGTGAAAGCGCGCTATCTCGGTTGCGATCCCGCGCCCATGCTGGGCGGAGACGGAAAAATTTCTTCGGACGAGATCGCGCGCCTGATCGAAGCGGGCAAGGCGGAAGAACTCGGAAAGGAATTGGGCGGGGCGGTCAAAGAAGCCGAAACGCTTTTGGCGCAGGAGAACGCATCGGGCGCGGAAGTCGGGTTTCTGTTCGACAAAGCGCGTTTTTCCTATCTTTCGCGCGTATTGAAAAAATTCGGTACTTGCAGAAAACTGCTCGCGCGCCGCGCCGATATGACCAATCTTCTGACCTGTTTCCGCGCGGAGAGCGCGGAGGAAGCAGAAAAGTTTTTCGTGGACGGGGGACTGCTCGGAAAAGAAAAATTTGCGTGCGTGTTCGGGGGAACGGACGCCGCGTTAAAGGCGTTCGACAGGAGCGACTTCAAAGAATTTGTGAAAAGGCTCTGTGCGGCGAAAGACGAAGGCAAGCCCTTTACCGAGGCGGAAAAAATGCTCGAATCTTCGGAGACGGATTTCTTTGCGGAAAAGCCCTACGAGCTTTCGGGGCAGGGTAATTTTCTCTACTATGTATTCCGCCGCCGTGCGGAGAACGAGAACGTCAGGATCGTTTTCGTCTGCCTCAGAGCGGGGCTTAGCGAAGCGGAGATCAGAAAGCGTTTAAGGAGAGGCGTATGACCGGAAAGTGTGCGATCGTCGGTGACGGTGACAGCATTATGGTATTCAGGGCGGCGGGCGTGGATTCCTTTCCCGCGAATGACGCCAAAGCGGCGCGCGAGCTTTTGCGCAAGGTCGCGCGGGAGTATTCCGTAATTTTTCTGACGGAGGAACTTGCCCGCGAACTCGGCGACTTTTTGAAGCGCTTCGACGAAGCGCCCTATCCCGTCGTATTGACGGTTCCCTCGAAGAGCGGGAGCACGGGCTACGGCGCGGAAGAGATCAGGCGGGCGAGCGAAAGGGCGCTCGGCGTCGATCTGTTTTCAAACGATTAAAATTTATCAGAATGATCGCGTGAGCGATTCGGAGTAAACGTATGAAAGGCAAAACAATCAAAGTATCGGGACCCCTGATCGTTGCCGAGGGCATGGCGGACGCAAAACTTTACGACGTCGTGCGCGTCTCGGAAAAAAAGCTCGTGGGCGAAATTATCGAACTTCGGGGCGACGAGGCTTCCATTCAGGTCTATGAAGAGACTGCGGGTCTCGGCGTCGGCGACGAGGTCGAATCGACGGGCGCGCCGCTCTCCGCGGAGCTTGCTCCCGGTCTTATCACGGGCATTTTCGACGGGATCCAGCGCCCGCTTACGACGCTGTATTTCAAATACGGCGACCGCATTTCGCGCGGGGTCTCCGTCAACAATCTCGACCGTGAAAAGAAATGGCATTTCATTCCCCGCGTGCGCGTCGGCGACGAGGTGAGCGAGGGCGACGTCTTGGGCGTCGTCAACGAGACGGAGATCGTCGAACACAGGATCACCGTTCCCCACGGAATGAAGGGCAAAGTGACTTCGATCGTCGAGGGGGATTACACCATAGAGGAGACGGTTGCAACGCTCTCCACACAATCGGGAAAAAAGAGCGTCTGTATGCTCAGAAAATGGCCCGTGAGACGGGGCAGACCTTACCGCGAAAAGCTCTCGCCGAACTTCCCCATGGTCACGGGTCAGCGCGTGATCGATACGCTCTTCCCCATTGCAAAGGGAGGTGTGGCGGCGGTGCCCGGTCCCTTCGGAAGCGGAAAGACCGTCGTTCAGCACCAGCTCGCAAAGTGGGCGGACGCGGACATCATCGTGTACGTCGGCTGCGGCGAGCGCGGCAACGAGATGACGGACGTTCTCAACGAGTTCCCCGAACTCAAAGACCCCAAGACGGGCGAACCTTTGATGAAGCGCACCGTTCTCATTGCAAACACTTCGGATATGCCCGTGGCGGCGCGCGAAGCGTCCATCTATACGGGGATCACCATTGCGGAATACTTCCGCGATATGGGCTATAACGTTGCGATCATGGCGGACTCGACGTCCCGCTGGGCGGAGGCGCTCAGAGAGATGAGCGGACGCCTTGAAGAAATGCCCGGCGACGAGGGCTATCCCGCGTACCTTTCGAGCCGCCTTGCGGAGTTCTACGAACGCGCGGGGATCGTGAAAATTTTAGGTTCGGGAAACAAGACGGGTTCGATCACCGCGATCGGCGCGGTATCGCCCCCCGGCGGAGACCTCTCCGAACCCGTGTCGCAGGCGACGCTGAGGATCGTTAAGGTGTTCTGGGGACTTTCCGCGTCGCTCGCCTATAAGCGGCACTTCCCCGCGATCGACTGGCTCGTGAGCTATTCGCTCTATGCCGACCGCATGAAGAACTGGTACGACGAGAACGTCGGCAGAGAGTTTATGAAGTACCGTCAGTTTGTGATGACGGTGTTGCAGGAAGAAGCCGCGCTCGACGAGATCGTGCGCCTTGTGGGTCTCGACGCGCTCTCGCGCAAGGACCGTCTCACCATGGAGACGGCGAAGATGATCCGCGAGGACTACCTGCACCAGAACGCGTTCCATGAAGTGGATACGTTTACCTCCATGAAAAAACAGCTCTTAATGCTCCGCCTCATCTATGAATTCAACCGTCTTGCGGGCGAGGCGCTTCAAAGCTACTGCGACCTCGAAGAGATCCTGAATTGTTCCTGTAAAGAAAAAATCGGGCGTGCAAAATATATCCCCGAAGAAAATATCAAAGAATTCGACGAAATATTCGAGCTCATGAACCGCGAACTCAAAGCGATCGGCGAGGGGGAGAAGGAAGATGTTTAAGGAATATAAGACGATTACCGAAGCCGTGGGACCCCTCATGGTCGTGAACGGCGTCGAGGGCGTGACCTATAACGAACTCGTCGATATTATCGGCGCGAACGGGGATTTAAGGCGCGGAAAGGTGCTGGAAGTCAATCGCGACAAGGCGGTCGTTCAGCTCTTCGAGAGTTCGCAGGGCTTGAAGATTTCCGATTCGCGCGCCCGCTTTCTGGGACACAGCCAACAGCTTGCCGTCTCCCGCGATATGCTGGGCAGGGTGTTCGACGGCATGGGCAATCCCCGTGACGGCGGAGACCCCGTGATTCCCGAAAAGAAAATGGACATCAACGGCGAACCCATCAATCCCGCCGCGCGCGACTATCCCAACGAATTTATTCAGACGGGCATTTCCGCGATCGACGGGCTGAACACGCTCGTCAGAGGGCAGAAGCTCCCCGTGTTCTCCATGAGCGGACTTCCGCATGCCGAGCTTGCGGCGCAGATCGCGCGGCAGGCGAAAGTGAGAAGCGGCGGTAACTTTGCCGTGGTGTTTGCCGCGATCGGCATTACGTTCGAGGAATCGCAGTACTTCGTCGAAGACTTCAAGCGCACGGGCGCGATCGAGCGGACGGTACTCTTTACCAACCTTGCGAACGACCCCGCCGTGGAGCGTATCGCAACGCCCCGTCTTGCTCTGACCTGCGCCGAGTATCTTGCGTTCGATTGCGGAATGCACGTTCTCGTCATCATGACGGACATCACGAACTATGCGGAGGCGCTCAGAGAAGTTTCGGCGGCGCGCAGGGAAGTTCCCGGAAGAAGGGGCTATCCCGGCTACCTCTATACCGACCTTGCGACCCTCTACGAGCGCGCGGGCAGGATCCGCGGCGCGCAGGGTTCTATTACGCAGATCCCCATTCTCACCATGCCGGAGGACGACAAGACGCACCCCATTCCCGACCTTACGGGATACATCACCGAGGGGCAGATCATTCTTTCGCGCGATCTCTACAAAAAGGGGATCAATCCGCCGATCGACGTTCTTCCGTCGCTCTCCCGTCTCAAAGACAAGGGGATCGGCAAGGGCAAGACGCGGGAGGATCACGCGGATACCATGAACCAGCTCTTCGCGGCGTACGCAAAGGGCAAGGAATGCAAGGAACTCTCCGCGATCCTGGGTGAAGCGGCTTTGTCGGAAACGGATAAACTTTACGCAAAGTTTGCGGAAGAGTTTGAAAAGAATTACGTTAGTCAGGGGTTTGAAAAGGACAGAACGATCGAAGAGACGCTCTCCGTCGGTTGGGAGCTTTTGCGGATCCTGCCCGTATCGGAACTCAAACGGATCCGTCAGGAATATCTCGATAAATACTTTCACGCGGAGAATCAGGAATGACGAGACTCAACGTCAACCCCACGCGCATGGAGCTGAAAAAGCTCAAAGCGCGGCTTGCGACGGCGACGCGCGGACATAAGCTGTTAAAGGATAAGTCCGACGAAATGGTCCGTCAGTTCACGGGGCTTGTGAAACGGAATATGCAGCTTCGCGGGGAAGTGGAACAGGAACTTTCCCTGACCCTCCGCGACTTTTCCGTCGCGCGTTCCGTGACGCCCGTCTATCGCGTCGAAACGGCGTTTTCTCTGCCCGTGTCGTCCGTTGCCGCCGAGTGCGGAACGGGTTGCATCATGGGGGTGGACGTTCCGAAAATTACGATCCGAAGCAAGGCGGGAAAGGGATTGCCCTACGCCTATCCCGAAATGACGAGCGAGGCGGACAGAGCGGTCGGAAAGGCGGGGGAGCTTCTCCCGAAGATGATCGAGCTTGCCGAGGTCGAAAAGACGGTGCGTCTGCTTGCCGCCGAGATCGAGCGGAACAAGCGGCGCGTGAACGCGCTCGAATACGTCATGATCCCTCAACTCGAAGAGACGATCGCCTATATCAAAGGCAAACTCGACGAGAACGAAAGGGCTTCGATCATCAGACTTATGAAAGTTAAATAGTAGCACAGAATCCCCCGCAAACGCTTGCGGGGGATTTTTCGGATACGGAAAACGTTTGAAAAATGCGTAAAAGTGTGATATAGTATTATTATAACTTTTTCGGACAAGGAGCGTTATCATGAGAATTACCACTTCCGTAAAAGAGAGCAGAATCGAAATCGCATCCAAAGAACTGCCCGTGATCCCCATGCGCGCGCAGGTGATTTTTCCGGGCGCAAGCGTCTCCTTCGACGTGGGGCGCGATATGAGCGTTGCCGCAACCAATCTTGCGGAGAAAGGGGATAATTACGTTTTTCTCGTCATGCAGAGGGATGCCAAAAAGGATCGCTTGCAGGAGGAGGACTTTTACGAAGTCGGAACGGTCTGCCGTCTGAAACAGATTTCGCGACTCCCCGGCGACAGGATACGCGTCTATGCGGAGGGGCTTTTCCGCGCCCGCGCGATCCGCTACCGCAAAGTCGGCAGTTGCTTTTTTACGCTCACGGAGGAAATATTTCCCGTGCGCGGCGGGGACGCCGAGTATGAAGAGGCGAGCCTCCGCGCGGCAAAGGATATTGTAAAAGAAATCGTAGAGTACGACGGCAGGATTTCAAAAGAAGTGGAATCCACGCTCGCGACGATCCGCGACGCGGACGTCTATATCAATTTCGCGACGCACTATCTGCGCATGAAAGAACCGCTCAAACAGTATATTCTGGAAGAGAATTATCTGCCCAAACGCCTTGACGGATTTCTGACCATGCTTGCGGAGGAACTTGAAATCACCAAATTGGAGCGCAAGATCGGCGAGGACGTCAAAAAGAGCGTGGAGAAATCGCAGAAAGAATACTATCTCCGCGAGCAGATGAAGGCGATCCATAAGGAACTCGGCGACAACGAGGAAGAGAACGATCTGCTCCGCGAAAAAATTCTCGGAAAAGGACTGCCCGAAGAGGTGGAGGCAAAGGCGGTCTCCGAACTCAACCGCATGGAAAAAATGAGTACGTCCTCCCCCGAATATACCGTTCTGAGGAATTACCTCGACTGGATCCTCGATCTCCCCTGGGGAACAAAGACGACGGACGACGCCGATCTCAACGAGGTCGAGCGCGTTCTAAATGAGGATCACTACGGCTTGGAAAAGGTCAAGGAACGGGTGGTGGAATACCTTGCCGTCTATCTTTTAACGAAGTCTTTGAAGTCGCCTATTCTTTGCCTCGTCGGTCCCCCCGGCGTGGGCAAGACGAGCATTGCAAAATCCGTCGCGCGCGCATTCAACCGCAAATTCGTCCGCATGAGCCTCGGCGGGCTGAAAGACGAGGCGGAGATACGCGGGCACAGGCGCACCTATATCGGTTCCATGCCGGGGCGCATTCTCTATGAATTGAAGAACGCGGGTTCGAGCAATCCCGTATTTCTCTTGGACGAGATCGATAAAATATCCTCCGACTTGCGCGGCGATCCCGCCAGCGCGCTTTTGGAAGTGCTCGATCCCGAACAGAATTCCACCTTCCGCGACCGCTATCTCGAAGTGCCTTACGATCTATCCGAGGTCATGTTCATTGCGACGGCGAACACGCTCGACACCATTCCCGCGCCCCTGCGCGACAGAATGGAGATTATCGAGCTTTCGGGCTATACGCCGCAGGAGAAAGAGGAGATCGCAAAGCGCTATCTCGTTCCCAAACAACTCAAAGCGAACGGTCTGAATAAAAAACAGCTCGCGATCTCGGACGGGGCGGTTTCGGAAATCATCGACGGCTACACGCGGGAAGCGGGCGTGCGTTCTCTGGAACGCGAGATCGGTGCGGTTTGCCGCAAAGCCGCCGTCCGCATCGCCAAAAACGAGGCGGAAAAGAAAATAACCGTCACGAATAAAACGCTCGAAGATTTCCTCGGCGCAAAGCGGTATATCCGCAACAAACAGGCGCTCAAAAAGCGCGTCGGCGCGGTCACGGGGCTTGCCTGGACGGCGGTCGGCGGTACGACGCTCGACGTAGAAGTCTGCACGTTCGCGGGCAAGGGCGAGATCCTTTTGACGGGACAGCTCGGCGACGTCATGAAAGAGTCGGCGCGCACCGCGCTGAGCTATCTGCGCGCCAATGCGGAAAGGTACGGCATTGCCGCGGGCGATTTTGAAACAAAGGATATTCATATCCATTTTCCTGCGGGCGCGACCCCCAAGGACGGACCGAGCGCGGGCATCACCATGGCGTGCGCCATTCTCTCCGCGCTGACGGGGCGGTATGCAAGGGGCGACGTTGCAATGACGGGAGAGATCACGCTGCGGGGCGACGTTTTGCCCATCGGCGGTCTCAAAGAAAAGGCGCTTGCCGCCGACCGCGCGGGGATCGCTCATATCGTTATCCCCGAAGAGAACCGAAAAGACCTCGAAGAGATCCCCGAAAACGTGAGGGGAAAATTGCAGTTCACCTGCGTGAAGAAGATCGACGAAGTGTTCGCGCTCGTCGTTGAGGATCGGAATGGCTGAATTTATCACTTCCGCCGCGACGGCGGCGCAGTTTATAAGTCCCGATAAACCCATGATCGCGATCGCGGGCAAATCCAATTCGGGCAAAAGCACGCTCATCAATCTGCTTGCGGGGCAGAAACGGCTGGCAAAGACCAGCTCCGAACCGGGGCGCACCCGCCTTGTGAACTATTTCGATTTCGGTACGTTCATTCTCGCAGACCTTCCCGGCTACGGCTACGCCGCGGTCTCAAAGTCCGAACAGGAAAAGTGGGGCAAAACGCTCGACGCGTTCTTTGCGCGGAAAGAGGAAATTTCTCACGTCTTTCTGCTCGGCGATATTCGCCGTGATCCGTCCGCGGACGATATGCAGATGATAACCTATCTGAATTATTACATTCTGCCCTTTACGGTGATCGCGACGAAGAGCGATAAACTCTCCCGCATGAAACGGAACGAGCGCGTCCGCTCGGTCGCAAACGCCTACGGACTCGGCGTTGATAACGTCATTCCGGTGTCGGGACTTACGGGCGACGGGAAAGACAAGTTGCTTGCAAAAATTTCGGAAATTCTTGTAGGAACGGGCATAAATAAGTAAGGCGCATAATTTCCCGTCATAAAATTAAAAATCTTATCGTTGTTATGAATAAATCGCTTGCCAAGGGCGGGCGGTTTATGTTATAATTTGAACGCTGTAAATACGCACCCTTTGAGGCGCCGCCCTCCGTGTCCGTAAATCTTTCATGCGGATAACGGGCGGAACAACGCGGAAGAGGGGAGGTAAAACGGAGGAATTATGGCAGTTATTTCTATGAAACAGCTTCTCGAAGCGGGCGTGCACTTCGGTCACCAGACGAGAAAGTGGAATCCCAAAATGAAGAAGTACATCTTCGCGGCGCGTCACGACATTCACATCATCGACTTGGAGATGACCGCGAAGCTCATCGAAGAGGCTTACACGTTCGTATGCGAATCGGTGAAGGCGGGCAAGAGCGTTCTCTTCGTCGGCACGAAAAAGCAGGCGCAGGACGCGATCAAAGAGGAGGCGGAACGCTGCGGGCAGTACTACATCAACTCCCGCTGGCTCGGCGGTACGCTCACCAACTTCAAAACGATCCGCGGCAGGATCGACTATCTTGAAAAGCTCGAAAGAATGGAGCAAAACGGCGAGTTCGAGCTCCTTCCCAAAAAAGAAGTTCTCGGTCTCAAAAAAGAGATGACGAAACTCCAAGAGAATCTCGGCGGCATCAAGAATATGCGCGGTATGCCCGGACTTCTCTTCGTTGTCGATCCCCACAGCGAGGACATTGCGGTCAGCGAAGCGCGCAAACTGAACATTCCGATCGTTGCGATCACCGATACGAACTGCGATCCCGATCTCATTGACTATGTGATCCCCGGCAACGACGACGCGATCCGCGCGATCAAGCTCATTTCGTCCGTGATCGCCAACGCGGTCATCGAGGCGACAGAGGGCGTAACTCCCGTACTCGAAGGCGAGGAAGCGCAAGAGGAAGAGGCACCCGTCGCGGCTGAGGAATGATTTCCTTTTCCGCACGCAAATTCTGTGAATAAATAAAGAGGTATATATTATGGCTGCATTTACGGCAAAAGACGTTATGGCGCTCCGCGAAAAGACGGGCGCAGGCATGATGGACTGCAAAAAGGCGCTCATCGATGCCGACGGCGATATGGAAAAGGCGGGGGATCTTCTCCGCGAACGCGGCATTGCCAAAGCCGCAAAGCGCGCCCAGAAAGTGGCGGCGGAAGGACTTGTTTACGCGCTCGTCGAGGGCAAGAAAGCCGTTCTTCTCGAAGTCAACTGCGAGAGCGACTTTGTTGCAAAGGGCGATAAATTCAAAGAACTTGTAAACGACATTGCAAAGCAGGCGCTCAAAGCGAACCCTGCGGACGTGGACGCGCTCCTTGCAAGCGACATGGGCGGAAAGACGGTTGCAACGTTCGTGCAGGAAGCGACGGCGATCATCGGTGAAAAGATTTCCGTGCGCCGTTTTGCGCTCTACGAGACCGACGGATTTATCGAAACGTATATCCACATGGGCGGTACGATGGGCGTTATGCTCGATTTCAACGGAACCGAGAATGCGGAGAATAAAGAGATCGCGCACAACGTTGCGCTTCACACGGCGTTCTCGAAACCCGCTTACCTTTCCGCAGACGAAGTTTCCGCGGAAGCGCTTGAAAAGGAAAAGGCGATTTTGACGCAGGAAGTCATGAACGAGGGTAAACCTCAGGCGATCGCGGAGAAGATCGTTCTCGGCAAGATCAAGAAGTATTACGAAGAGAACTGCCTGCTCGATCAGAAGTTCGTCAAAGACGACAAAGTGACGATCGCACAGCTTCTCGGCAAGAACCTCAAACTCAACCGTTTCTGTTTCTTCGTCATGGGACAGGGGATCGAAAAGAAGAGCGAGGACTTGCAGGAAGAAGTCAACAAGCAGGTCGCGGCAATGAAGAAGTAAAAATCTTCTCGGATAATCGGCGTAAGCTCACTTTACCTTGGGACAAGGCGGTGAGCTTATTTTGTTTTGGCGGAGGCGAAGCGAATGAGCGAATTGACGGCGCTGAAAAATATCGGCGCGGAAATGGCGAGAAAGTTAAAATCCGTCGGTATCGATTCTGCGGAAGAGTTGATCGCGGTCGGCAGTAAAGAGGCGTTCGTAAGACTAAAAGAACGGTATCCCGATATTTGTCTGGTGTTTTTATACGTTTTGCAGGGCGCGGTCGATCACGTCGATTACAACCGCCTATCCGAAGAAACCAAAGCCGATCTCAAAGAATTTCACAAACAGTTAAAAAACTGAATTGCGTGGAGAAATTTCGGTGCGTGTGAAATTTCTGCGAATGAGCGCGAACTCTTGATTTTTTCTTTCAGGTATGTTATACTGAATAAAATCGGATATTGCGGGGGTTGCGTTATGGTACCTAAGTACAAACGGATTCTTTTGAAACTATCGGGCGAAGCGCTTGCGGGCGATCAGAAATTCGGACTCAACGAGAGCGTGATCTCCGAAGTCGTCGATCAGCTCGTCAAAGTACACGATATGGGCGTGGAGATCGCGCTCGTCATCGGCGGAGGAAACTTCTGGCGGGGCAGGCAGGGTACGCAGATGGACCGAACGACCGCCGATCACATGGGAATGCTTGCAACCGTCATGAATTCCCTTGCCATGATGGACGCGATCGAACAGAAGGGCATTCCCACCCGCGTGCAGACCGCGCTCAACATGGTGTCGCTTGCCGAACCGTACGTTCTGAGAAAGGCGTTGCACCACTTTGAAAAGAAGAGGATCGTCATTATGGCGTGCGGAACGGGCAATCCTTACTGCTCGACGGATACGGCGGCGGCGCAGCGCGCCTGCGAGATCAAAGCGGACGTTTTGCTCATGGCGAAGAACGTGGACGGCATTTACGACAGCGATCCCGCGAAAAATCCGAATGCGAAAAAATACGACCGTCTGACGTTCGGCGATATTATGAACAAGGGATTGAAGGCAATGGATACGACCGCGGCGACTATGTGCGCGGAAAACGATATTCCCGTTTTAGCGTTTGCGCTCGGCGAAAAGGATTCGATTCTCCGCGCCGTCTGCGGCGAGAAGCTGGGTACGATCATTACGAAATAAAAAATAGCTGGGAGGCTCTTAATATGATAGAAAATGAAAAGGCAGAGGAAATTTTTCTCGTTCTCGAAGAGAAGCTCGAAAAGACTTTGAACGTACTCAAAGAGGAATTTTCGTCCATCCGTGCGGGGCGCGCGAATCCGCATATTCTCGATAAATTGCAGGTGGAAGCGTACGGCGGCATGAGTCCTTTGAACCAGCTCGGCAACGTCTCCGCGGCGGACGCAAGGTGCCTTGTCGTCAGCCCGTGGGATAAGTCCCTTCTCAAAGCGATCGAAAAAGCCATTCTCGCTTCCAATATCGGCATTACGCCCACGAACGACGGAAACGTGATCCGCCTTGTGTTCCCCGAACTTACGGAGGAACGCAGAAAAGAGCTCGTCAAGCAGGTCAAACGCATGGGCGAGGATGCGAAGATCGCCGTCCGCAACAACCGCAGAGAGGCGATGGAAGGCGTGAAAAAACTCAAAAACGGAAAGGAAATTTCCGAGGACGAAGCGAAAAACTTCGAGTCCGACATCGAAGAGAGCATTGCTAAGAGCGTGGAGGCGGTCGATAAAACCGTTGCCGCGAAAGAAAAGGAGCTTCTGACGATTTAATGGAGAAGCGGATCCCGAAACACGTCGCCGTTATTATGGACGGCAACGGCAGGTGGGCGAAAAACCGTTTGCTTCCCCGCAGTGCGGGACACCGCGCCGGCATGAAGCGCATGATTTCGCTCTCCGAGCATATCTTCGATTGCGGAGTGGAGTGGTGTACGCTCTATGCGCTTTCGACGGAAAATCTCAACCGCCCGCAGGAGGAACTCGACGCCCTCTTCGGGTTGTTCCGCGAATATTTTACGAAGAACGTTGAGACGCTGAAAGAGAAGAAGATCTCGCTCCGCGTGATCGGGAATCTGCAATTACTTCCCGACGACGTGCGCGAGGTCATCGGGCGCGGCGAAGAAGAGACGAAGGGCGGCGCGCGCGGAACGCTCGTTCTTGCGATTGCCTACGGCGCGCGGCAGGAGATCCTGTCCGCCGTCAATTCCGCAGTGAGAGCGGGTATGGAGGTCACGGAGGAGAGTTTCTCCGCGCTTCTCTCCACGGAGGGGATCCCCGATCCCGATTTGCTCATCAGGACGGGAAAGGAAGTAAGACTTTCAAATTTTCTGTTGTGGCAGTCGGCTTATGCGGAGCTGTATTTTACAGGGAAACTGTTTCCCGATTTTACGGACAAAGAGTTTGATAAAGCGTTGGTTGCCTATGCGGAGCGGGAGCGCCGTTTCGGAAAAATCGGTAAATAAGGATTTGGAATGGAAGATAATATTTCTCAGACACAGGAGAAAAAAGAAGAATTGAACGACGGGGAGAGCATTCAGGCTGAGCAACCCGAAAAGCCTCGGAAAAAGAAGAGCGATTTCTGGGTGCGGTTCGGCGTAGGAACGCTCTATATGACGATCCTCATCGGATTCTTTTTGTTAAAAATATTCGTAAACGATTTCCTGTTCGATTTTATCGTACTCGGATTTTCTGTTTTGGGTACCTATGAAATGATCCGCGCATTCCGCGGGAAGATCACGCGCGCGCAGGCGGTTCTCGTCATGGTGTTCACGACGCTGACGGTCTTGACGTTCTGCATCAGCGACTTTGTATTCAAAGAAATTTTCGAGGTGGTCTGGGGACAGGCGAACTATACGCCGCTCATCACGCTCGTCGTGTTCATTGCGGGGCTTGCCGTTATTTTGGGGCTGCTCGTCATGGCGCACCGGCAGACTTCTCTCGAATCCACGGGCTATGCACTCATCGCGTACGTCTATCCCATGGTGTTTTTGCTGATCCTTGCAGGCTGTAATCACCTTGTCAAATATTCGGATGCGGCGATTTTGTTTATCTTTCTGATCTGCCCGTTCTCCGATTCGCTTGCGCTCGTATTCGGACGGCTCTTCGGCAAAAAGTTTCCCAAAAAAATGGCGCCGACCGTCTCCCCGAACAAAACGGTTGTCGGGGGCTTGGGCGGACTCGTCGGCGGAATACTCGGCGCAATTCTCGTGTTTGTCGTGTACTACGGGCTTTGCACGCCGCTGAGGGTGGGGTCTTTCGACAATATTGTGTTCGAGTGGGAAAGTTTATATCTCTTTCTTGGAATCGGCGTTATTTCCGCTTTCTTCTCGCAGTTCGGCGATTTGGTGGAGAGCGCGATCAAGCGCAAGCTCGGAATCAAGGACATGGGTAAGATTCTCCCCGGTCACGGCGGGATTCTGGACAGGATCGACTCTTCGCTCTATGCGGGGCTTGCCGTCTGTCTCATATTTACGATCCGCATTATGGTTATTATGCTGTAAGGCGGAACATATATTATAAAGGATGATTTGTCCGCTCCGTAAGCGGACATTTTGCTTAAAACCATGAAAAAAATCGCGCTCGTCGGCTGTACGGGGAACATCGGAAAACAAACGGTCCGCATCGTTCGGGAAAATCCCGAAAGGTTTTGCTTTTCCGCGCTCGTTGCGGGGCGGAACGAAGAGGAACTCGACGCGCTTAAAAAAGAGTTTTCTCCGCGCGTCGCTCTTTGCGCCGCAAAGGGCGTCAACCGCGAAGAATTGCAGTCGGTGTTTGCGGACTGCGATGTCGCACTGATCGCGGCGGGGGGCTTTGCGGGGCTTTCCTATACGCTTGCGGCGATCCGTGCGGGCAAGACGGTCGCCCTTGCCAACAAAGAATCCCTCGTCTGCGGCGGCGAACTCGTCATGAAAGAGGCGAGAAAAAAGGGCGTTGAAATCGTTCCCGTTGACAGCGAACATTCCGCGCTCTTTCAGGCGCTCTCCTTCCGTCGTGATATGCCCTTTGAAAAGCTCGTGTTGACCGCAAGCGGAGGACCGTTCTTCCGTCTTTCCGAAGAGGAACTTAAAAACGTCACCGCAAAGGACGCGCTCGCGCACCCCACCTGGAATATGGGCGCAAAAATCACGATCGACAGCGCGACCCTTCTCAATAAGGGCTATGAAGTCATCGAGGCGAAGTGGCTTTACGACGCCGATTTTTCGCAGATCGAAGCGGTGGTACACCCCGAAAGTATCGTGCATTCGATCGTCTGCTTTCAAGACGGTGCGGCAATCGCCCAGCTCGCCTATCCCGATATGCGTCTGCCCATTCAGCTCGCGCTCACCTATCCCGACCGTCTGCCCTGTCTGAACCAGCTTGACTTCTCCCAAATGGGCGCATTGCATTTCTATCCTTTTCCGCAGGAAAAATTCCCCTGCTTTTCGCTTGCGATCCAAGCGGGAAAGGCGGGAGGCGTTGCGCCGACCGCCCTCAACGGCGCGGGGGAAGCGGCTGTGGCGGCTTTTCTTGCGGGGCGTATGAGCTTTACGCAAATTGCAGAAACTATTCAAGGCGTTCTCGATCGTATTCCGAATCGGGAAGCCGACTGCTTTGAAACCCTTCGGGAGACGGATTTCAAAGCAAGAAAAATTGCTGAAAAATTGATATATGGTTAATCTTCTCTCCGTTGCAAGCGTGTTCCGCACGATCGGTTCCGTGTTGCTTGCGATCTTAATTCTTCTTATCATGATCACGATTCACGAGTTCGGGCACTGGATCGCGGGAAAGATCCTGCGGTTCGGGATCGACGAATTTTCGATCGGGTTTGGTCCCGCGCTCTTCAAGCATAAGAGTAAAAAGTCGGGACAGATTTTCGCAATTCGCCTGATCCCGCTCGGCGGTTACTGCGCGTTTCGGGGCGAGGACGGACTTGACGACGACAAAAAGAAGGATGCCGAAAAACAGGAAACGGAAGCAAAAGAGGAGACCGCTGGATCTGCGGATACTTCGGAAAAAAAGGAGATCGCCGAGGCGGCTTCTGCCGATACGGTGATCTTAACGCCCGCGCCCGAAGAGGAGCAAAGGCAAGAAATCAAAGAAGAGCCGAAAGAAGAGGACTTCTTTGCAGATTTGCCCGCGCCGAATGCGGAAGAGGGCAAAAAGGGCAAGAAAAAGAAGCGCACGCCCGCATGGAAAGAGAAACCCGACGACGGGTCGTTCACGCGCAAAGCCCCGTGGAAGCGTATTATCGTGTTGGTCGCGGGCGCGCTCATGAACTATATTTTAGCGCTGTTTCTGATCATCGTTTGCTTTTTCGCTTACGGACAGACGATGACCGCCGCTTACAAAGTCGAACCGACCGACGAGATCCCCGCCGAATACTGTTTGCAGGATAAAGACATTTTCTTAAAGGCAAACGGAAAAAATTTATATATGACCGTCGATCTGGCGCGCGCCCTCAACGGTAAAAAAGCGGGGGATAAAGTCGAGCTGTATATTTCGCGCCTGTTTATCGACGAAACGGCAATCGATCCCGAAACGGGGAAAGAGGAGATCGTAAAATCCCACCGCGAAAAGATGACGGTGGAGATCATGCTCCGTTCGGACGTGAGCGTGAGGAACAGTTCCGAACTCGATTCCGCATGGAAGGCGTTGGGAATTAAATATGAAGAGGAGAACGGTGGCTATCAGCTTGCCAGCGCCACCGCAAAGTTCGGATTTTTTGAAACGCTTGGGCGATCGTTCGTGTATTCGTTCAAGATCGCAGGTTCCATTCTGCGCGTGATCGGCGAACTTCTGACGGGTCGGCTCGGCATTTCTGCAATGGGCGGACCGATCTCCACGATCAAAGCCACTTCCGAAATGGCGTCGCTCGGATTCCGATACTTCCTCGAAATATCCGCGTTTATCGGCGTGAACCTCGCAGTGTTCAATTTGTTGCCCGTTCCCGCGCTCGACGGCAGTAAAGTGGTGTTTACGGTGATCGAATGGATCCGCGGAAAGCCCATCAGTCGCAAGGTAGAGGCGATCATTCACGCGGCGGGGTTCGTGTTCCTGTTGGGCTTTGCGATCCTTGTCGATATTTTGCAGTTTGTGTAGCGATTTGATTGACAACGGTCAGGCGGATATAGTAAAATATATCCGTGCTTGGGGTTATGGCGCAGCCCATAGCGCGCTTGCGCGAGCCGCAAAGCGGCGATGCTTTGCGTTGAAAACGCAAAATTGCATACGGAATCGGATTTATCCGATTCCGAGAATGCCGTATATAACATATCGCTTTATAACAACTGAATACGGGGTTATGGCGCAGTTGGTAGCGCGCTTGAATGGCATTCAAGAGGTCACGAGTTCAAATCTCGTTAGCTCCACCACGAAAAAAGCAGGGTGAAACCCTGCTTTTTTCGTGATAATTTGGTTAAGCGGTATTTATAGATATTCGGGTAATTGATATGCCCGTAAATAGTCCACTACAAAATCGTAATTTTTACTTTTATCGTTCAAATCCAGATTGCCTGCCCAACCGCCGCGAAGCTCCGTAGATAAAATTAAATATTCCGGAACTTGCGAAATGATATTGTGCGAAACAAAATTCCCGTCTTTTCCGGTATAGCCTTTATCGTCAAATTCAACGGTTAATTTTCCGTCCAAATACATTCTGTAAGAAGTCTTAGTCCATAAAAGACCGAAAGTATGGAATTCACCGTCATAAATATCCGATTCTGTAATTGTGTTTTTACTTGTGCTTTTAAGATATTTTCCGTAATCGTAATGTATTGTGCTGTTAGCTTTATGTCCGTTATTGTCATATCCCCACCACGCTTCAAAAATATCGATTTCGGCGCCGTCGGTTGCCGTATTAAGATTCGGGTTCCGTTCCGGAGGAATGTAGTCGGGATCGTCCAAGGGTTTACTGCTCAGATAATCTCCCCTGAACTGATTATACGGCATCATCCAAAAGGCACCCCAACCGCCGTAAAATAAGGGTACTTTTGCGCGGCATTCAAAATACCCGTAGGTTTGCTTAAAATTATACATGGTCTCTATTGAACCGTGGTACCAGCCTGCGCCGCATTTTCCGTTTTCACGATAATCGATACGTTCGATCAGATTGCCGTTTTCAACGAAGCATGAGTCTTTGCTGTAATATATTCGGTTATCGTTGCTTTGATCGGAATCTTTCCATTGCCAATATTTTTGCAGTGTATCTCCGTCAAATTCGTCGTTCCAAGTCATTTTTAACGTATCCATAAATCCGTCAACGGTAGTAAAATCCGTTTCCTTTCGGCAGCCCGTAAAGCTGAAACATAACACAGACGTAAATATTGAAAGAATTAAAAATACAACGGTCTTTTTCATAACTTAGTACCTATTTAATATATTACAATGCCGCAGTATATCATAAGAATCAAATATAATCAACTGATTTGTACATATCAAAATATAACAATCTTCCTGTTTTCCAAAATATAGTAAAATTATTTACAAAAACTATTGACGGGGGCGGGTGTATATGCTATAATCAAAATAGACTAAGGGATTTTCCGTAGTCGATAATATGCAAAGGAGGAAACGCGTGATGTATATGGTTTTGCAGGTACAGCCCAAAGACGCTGAGAAGAAGCTCAACGAGTTGGCTGCACAGGGTTGGAAAGTTGTTAGTTCGAGCGAAAGCACCTGGACGATCAAGAAGTGCTTCGGTTGCTCCAACTACGTTGATTCCATTATCAACATTATTCTCGTTAAGGAATAATTTTGGCGGAATTGCAACAATACAACATCTGAATTAAGGTGTTGTATTTTTTTGTCTTTTGTTATGAGAAAAATATTGAGAGGTTTTCTTGTCGGACTGTTTCTGCTGTTTGCGTGGCCGTGGTTTTTGTATAAAAAATACGGAAACGTAAAATACAGACCGGACGGCAAGACGATCATAGCTGCCAACCATTATTCCAATTTCGATGCGTTTTTTATTTATCTGATGTACGGCAGAAAAAAGATATATTTTGCCGCGATCGACGGATCGAAAACGCGGTGCGTACCCAGATTCATCACCTGGCTGTTCGACTGCGTGTTTGTGGAGACGGAGGGCTATAATTATAAATTTATCCGAAAGTGTATCGATATACTCAATCGGGGCGGGATCATCTGCATTTTTCCCGAAGGCGTGATCAATCCCCGCAAGTTCGGTTTTTTTGATTTCAAGAATTCGTTTGTGTATTTTGCGAAAAAGACGGGGGCGAAGATCCTGCCCGTTTATGTTTATCCGGAACTCAACCCGTTCAAGCGGAGCAAGCTGTATATCGGCGACGTGATCCCCGCGGAGGAGATCGCGGATAAATCCGCGGACGGGGCAAGCATTTACGTTCAGTGCAAAATCGCGGAATACAGCAATCTATTGGAGCAGATCAAAAATAAAAGCCCGAAGTGAATCGGGCTTTTTCCAGAAAATCAATCGTTTTCAATCATGATCCTGCTCTTCGGGATCCTCCGTTGAGATGTTTTCGGAAACGGATTCCGTCGGCGCAAGTTCTTCCGTTTGTTCGGCGGCAGTCTCTTCCGCGCTGACGGCGGTCGGTACCGCCTTCTTTTCTTTCGGCGTTATGATTTTGACAAGGCTGTCGAGAACCTTGGTCTTTGCAAGAATATACATAATGATCGCCGCGATCGCACAGTCGGCGGGGATATATACAAGCTGATAGATCAGCGAATAGACGAACGCGTTCGCCATTGCCCAGTCGGGCAGATCGACCCAGACGGCGTCGTCCATAAAATCGATCACGCCTGAGATCAGATGAAAGACAAAGCGGATCGCAAACACGCCCACCGTTCCGAGCACGACGTTAAAGGTCTGTTTTTTGGTAAACTTTTTTGCGATCCCCATGAACCCGATCGAAGCGAACGCCAAAAGATAGTCGAGAATAAACGTAAACGGCGTTAAAATATAGGGACCCGAAATAAAGTTGAGGAGCCCGAAGATCGTGCCTGCGAGAAGTCCGTCCGCAATGCCGTAAACGTATGCGTAGAGGAGAACGGGGACAAAACTTGCAAGCGTAATCGATCCGCCGTAGGGGAGCGGGGAAATCTTTGCGTAGGAGAGCGCAAAGGAAAGACCGATCGTGATTCCGGCGGCGGCGATGTGTTTTGCGTCGTAAGTGCGTTTTTTGACGCTGAAACAGATGATCGCAATGACGCCGAGCAGAAGAAAGACGGTTCCGAGGGACACCCATTTTACGACGTCCGTCGTCTGCTGGCTCACGTCGAGCAGGGAAGAGAGAAACATAAAAAACCTCCGAATGAATTTTTTGCGTTACCCTCTCGTATGTAAAAAATACCCGCGCTATAAAGCGTGGGTATCGTCTTTTTGAAGTCTCGTACTTTCGTTCAGGGATTATCCTGTCCGATTCAGTGGTATGATCTCAGCCTGTTACAGCACCCACGACGGATAATGCAATTATGGGAAGATTATATGCTATTTCTTTTACAAAGTCAATTGATTTTAATAATTTTTTATTGTATAATATAAATATTCCGATTTCATTCTCAAAATGGGACAGGGACTAATAAAATTTTGCGTTATAATGAAAAAAATCGAGGGGTGGTGAAATGGAAAAATTTTACGCTTACATGGACAGAATGAAATTTATCAAGCGCTGGCAGCTCATGCGCTCCACACGGGAAGAGAATATCATGGAGCATTCCCAGTCGGTCGCCATGCTGACGCACGGGCTGTGCAGTATCGAAAACGCGGTGTTCGGCGGAACCGTCAGCGCGGAGCGCGCGGTGCTCTTTGCCGTCTATCACGAGGCGAGCGAGGTCATGACGGGGGATATGCCTACGCCGATCAAATATTTCAACAGCAGTATCCACGGGGAATACGAAAAACTCGAAGACCGCGCCGTCGGAAAATTGGCGGAAACCCTGCCCGAAGAGATGAAAGCGGAGATCGCGCCCTATCTTGCGGCGGATAAAACGTGCATAGAGTATAAATTCATGAAGGCGGCGGATAAACTTTCGGCATACCTCAAATGTCTTGAAGAACTGCGTTCGGGCAATAATGAATTTGTGCAGGCGGAAAAGACGATAAAAAAGGCGCTGTGCGATCTGCATATGCGTTCGGTCGATTATTTTATGGAACATTTTGTTCCCGCATTTTCTCTTACGCTCGATGAACTCGAAGGTCTTTAAGATTCGGACGGATTGTTATGGATGCACAAAAGTTTAATGAATTGCTCGGCATTACAGGCGGCAAGAAAGATATTAAAGAGATCGCCGAGAAATATTACGATAGCGTGAAAGCGCATATCACTTGGCGGTTCAAGGGACTGGTCGATCCGGATGATGCCGTGCAAGACATATTTTTGAAGATGATGGAATACGAGTTCAAATATTACGTAGATTATCCCGCGACTTGGATATATAGATTTGCCGATAATTGCGTGATCGATGCTTTGCGCAAGATGCGCCCGACGGAAGAATTGCCCGAAACCGTTCGGGTCGTGCATTTTGAACTTGAAGACACGGTGGTCCGCGACGAAGTCAAACGCGCCATGCTGAAATTGGATAAACTGGCGCAACGTATTTTGTATATGTTTTATTGGGAAAAGTATGAACTGATCGAAGTTGCGGCTGAACTGAAAATGTCGTACGTCAGCGTTCGCGCCAAAGTCAGCAGAAGTTATAAAAAATTAAAAGAATTTTTGAAATCCTGATGTCACATTTCTGTGTTTTGATCCGTCATTGTATACGGCTATATTTACGGAGGAAGAAATCATGAAGAAAATCAAACATATTTTTGCGGTTGCATTAACGGTAATGCTCGGAGGTGCGGCGCTCTGCGGAAATGCAATGCCCGCCCGCGGAGATACATATTGCGACGACGGGATCGAGCTTTTGGCGGACTTATCGAGCGTCACGATCGAATACGAGAACAGAGACGAGGATATGTTCAGAATGGTATTAAGGCACCCGTATTATGCTTCAACTCCCTATGTGGCTGCCTGTGCCTGCGTTGCGGGGTCGAACGTGATCGGCTTTTACGACCGCTATGATGAAAATTTGATTCCGGATCATGAGGCGGGTTACTATTTTTCCGGTCAGTACTTGTATAGCATTGAAGATAGTGCGGTTACTGCCGTTACAAGACAGCTCTATGCCGATATGGGAACGAATAACTCAGGAACGACGGTCACGGAGTTCAAGGATGGAATGAGAACCTACTGCACCCGCAAGGGAAAGAGTATTTCTTTTTCATCCTGCATGAAGAACGGTCAGTTCGACTATGAAACGGCAAAGAACTATATGCGGGCAAATCAGCCCGTCGTGCTCTTTTGTAGCGGTTATAACGTTGTAGATTCGTTTTTGAGCGAAAAAAGCGAAAATATCGACTATTATGAGTCGGGAGCTAATCACGTTATGGTGGGGTTCGGGTATAAAATCGTTGATTATACGTTGTCAACGGGCGCCGCGCTTCACTATGAATATGTGACGGTCGCTTCGGGGGTTGACGGTAAACCTAAGGGCTTTTACGATATAAACCGCAATACAAAAATCAACGATGCGATTGCCATCAATATCTATTAAATTATGAATATTAAAAAATATCTGAAAAAAATTGCGCAGGAGGACCTGCAAAACGTAGAAACGGAGCGGGACAGGGAATTTCTCGCTTCTCTGAAAAGTTCCTCTGCGGAGGAACCGAAAAAGAAAACGCGCAATTATCAATGGCTTTGGTCGATCCCCGCGGGGGTCACGCTTTGTACTGCGGCGGTCGTTTTGCCGGTAGTGTTAGTCCCTGCGCCCGACGCAGGTGACGTCAGATACGAGGAGGCAAATTTCATACGCGTCGATTCGGATGTCAATGAATTGCTCGGTGCAACAAAAGATATTAAAATCAATTTTGCGGCAGAACAAAAGGTCAACGTATCGAGGATTTACGATTCAGTTAGCGGGGATGACTTATTCTACACAGTTGTGGTAGATGTTTCTGGTGAGTTATTTTACAACCTTCAAACAAGAATAGTTGTAAATGAGAAATATAAACCTGATGATTTTGATATCGAAGAATCTTTTGAAACGGTGACATACCCCGACTATTCGATAACATACAAACAAGAAGTTTTAAGTGATTCTGAAATATGGATTAATCGTGTTTATTGTAAAGCGCAGATAGAAAATTCAAAATATGATATTTACGTTATGAACTATGAAGAATATTCATTTGAAAACGGTTCGTTTTTAACTGTGATCGCAGATTTATTCGATTTCTCCATATAAACTTTTAAGAGCCACACGCTTTGCGTGTGGCTCTTAAAAGTTTTTGCCGCCACGCATTGCGTGGCGGCAAAAACTTTGTGCGTTGCGCGGAGATATACAATAGTAATTTGTGCGCTTCCACGCATGCGTGGAAGCGCACAATAAATGAAGAATTACGGTGGACGCAAACATCTGTATCTGAACGCATATAAATCTCTCGTTTGTACCTCCCCGCATATTATGCGGGGAGGTACAATAGTAGTTTGAGCCCCCTCACGCAACGCGTGAGGGGGCTCAAAGGGGAAGAGAGTATTGCAGTAAAAAGTTTATATATTCCCGCGCGTTGCGCGGGGAGGCTTAATAACTTTGTATGGATTCTTTTGTTCTCCCTAACGCAGGAAACAAGAAAAAAGAGAATCCGCCACGCATTGCGTGGCGGATTCAAACAACTGCGTTTGAATACATATAAATCGTTGAATCATTTATTGTATATCCCCGCGCAACGCGCGGGAAAGCTCAATATATTTATTTTGTACGCGGGCTACTTTAATTCCCTCACGCACAAAGAATTGCCGTAAATTTTATTCATGCCCGCGTAACACGCGGACATGAATAATTAACCGATAGAGCGCGGGCAACATAGTCTGAATACAAATAAAGCGCTAAATTCCTCGTTTGTGCCTCCCCGCGTAGTACGCGGGGAGGCACAATAGTAGTTTGAGCGCGCCCACGCATTTGCGTGGGCGCGCTCAATAATTCTGAATTTTTTGAGCCTCCTCACGCAACGCGTGAGGAGGTACAAAAAAGAGGGCGTTGCAGTAAAAAGTTTGTTCGTTCCTACACAATACGCAGAGGAAGACAACCGATAAATTGTTTTCCTGTTTGTGCCGCCCCTCGCAACGCGCGGGGCGGCACAATGAACTTATCTTTTTTTGTCCCTCACGCGTTGCGTGAGGGACAAAAAGGGGAATGGGTTTGAAAGATTCCGTATTACTGTCAAAAAAATTGCCTCCGCCCACGCTGTGCGTGGGCGGAGACAACATAAAACTTGCGTTTTTATCCGCACAAACAACATTATAACATAATAAAAAAGGCATAATAAACTTCCGCTCTTTACCAAAAAAGCGGATGGCTCTGCGTTCGGCGCGGATCAATTACAGCGGGTATCTCTTTTCGATTTCAAAATCGAGACCGTGCTGCGCCGCATTATCCCACAACTGCAAAATTTCCAGACATTCGGTATAAGCCGTTTTTTCGCCGTAGGCAAAAAGATCGTTATGTTTGCTGTGGATTTCTTTGAGTTCTTCCAGGTAGCAGAGTAGAGTTTCTTTCAAATAAATAATCGTATCGATTGCGTTCATCGTTGTTTAGACCTTAGTATCAGAATAGGGAAGAAATAGCCGATTCCTCCGTAATATTTTTGCTCAATATTTCTTTATAAATCCCAAAGAAATATTTTACATAATCGACTCTTTCTTTTTTGAGCGACTTAACGTTTGTGAAAAGTTTTGCGGCAATTCCTTGTTTAGTGAGTTTTTTGTTTTTCGCTATGTATAACAAATAAATTGCCTGATAGTGATTGGTACCTTCCACCGAATCGTTCAGTTTGTAATGCCACAGAAATAAATCGCAGGCGGTGGTATATGCTCGTTCGTCGCTCATAAAAGCCTTGCGGATAAAATTTTCGGCCTCGATGAGAGTTTTCATTTTTTATATCTTAAAAGAGTTCCGAAATAAAAAACGGACGAAAATAGTCGAAATTTGTTGCAAAATCTATGATAAAATAATTTTTTATCGGATAACTGCGCTTAAAATAAAAAAAGATTTCTATTTCTTCCCATTCGTTTTAGTGGATAAAACTTGCCATATACATAGTCGGATTTTATTGCACTTTTGTGACATTTCAGGCGGAAAAAATTTTAGGGGGGGGGTATTATACCGTTAATCGACTATTCGGAAATAGAATCTTTGCGCTCCCCGATAAATCGGGGGAGCGCAAAGAAAAAAACCCTTGTCCGTTCCCGATTTATCGGGAACGGACAAGGGTTGAAAAAATGAAACCGTCAACGATTGATTTTGCGTTCTACAAACAGGGTTTCGTATTCATGGTAGGTACTGCCCGTTAATACGTTATACAGATCGTTGGCAAGAACGTCCGTTTCAAAACAGGCGAGCGCATTTTTTTTCAACGTCAGCGCGTCGCTCTTTCTGACGATCAGGGGAAGCTCGCTTGCCGATAGCTCGGAAAGGATTTTTTCGCCGTCGCTCTTTTCGGTCGCCAATACGTTGAGGTAGAGGGGAGAGGCGAGAAATTCTTTGACCGTTTTCAGTTTGAGTTTGAGGAAGTTTTCGCAAAGGATCCGCTTTAAGCGGGAGAGCGTATAGCGCTTGGAGACCGTCTTTTTCAGCATGGCATGATATTCGGGGTTTCCGCGCGTCATGGCTTTGAGGCGGTTTTCAAGCCCCTCGGAACAGTCGGTGCATTCCGCGATCTCTTCCGCAGGGGTCGAAACGAGCGCGCACAGCGCGGCGGATTCAAAGGCGGAGGGCTTCCATTTCATTGCGTCGGCAAAGACGTTTTTGGGGAGATTGCGTTTCAGCGCCTTTTTGGGGCGTTTATCGAGGAGTAGCGCGCCGCGGAGCGCGGTTGCGGAGGAAAAGTCCGCAAGGACGGAAGTATCGGCATATCCGCCGCCTACGCGCGGTATGGGCATGGGGGCGATTTCGCTTTCCTTTGCGAGCAGAGCGCGGCAGTACTCTACGCCGAGAATGTTGTTCGGGTTTTTAAGGAGCGCTTCGTCAATATCCGAATTGAGCGCAAGCGCCGCGTCGGTGCGGGCTTTTACGAACGAGGTTCCGTCCTTCATGGTCTCTTTGACGAGCGTTTTGAACTCTTTACTCTCGGAGAGGGTCGCCTTTGCCGCCGTGAGGAACTGTTCTTTCTCTCCGCTTTCGCAGCCGAACGCGAGCGTCGTAACGGAGGGGATCGCCGCGATCAGGGAGATCGCGCCCTCGGCAAAGATTTCCGCAGGCGCAACGGCAAACGCCGCGGGCAGTTCTATAACGGCGTCGGCGCCGTTCTCGACGGCGTGCTTCGCGCGTTCGTATTTTGAAAAGAGGGCGGCTTCTCCGCGCTGGGTGAAATTCCCGCTCATCACGCACAGGATCTTATCGCAACCGCTCTCTTCACGTATCTTGTTGAGCTGATACAGGTGTCCGTTATGAAAGGGATTATATTCGCAAATCACCGCACATATTTTCATTTTTTTACCGCCTTTTCTTTACTTTTTATTTTGTAAGGTGTATAATGTCATAAGGTAGCTTCCTTTCTATTATACACTGAATGAGAAGAAAAATAAAGCAAATTTGAGGAGTAAGTATTATGGGCTTTTTCGACAAGGCAAAAAAAGCGGTCGGCGACCTGGGCAGAAAGATCGTCGAATGCGGAACGATCGTCGAGACGATCAAAAAGAAAGCGGCGGCGCTGAATAAGAAAATCGTGCTCTGCGAGGGAGAGGACTCCCGCGTGGTGGAGGCGGCAGGCGATTGCGTAAAAGACGGCATCGCACAGATCGTGCTTTTAGGCAATGCGGATAAGATCAGAATGAATAATCCCGACGTTGACCTGACGGGCGTGGAGATCATCGATCCCGCAACTTCTCCCAAACTCGGAGAGTATGCTTCTCTCCTCTATGAACTGAGAAAGGCAAAGGGCATGACGGAGGAGCAGGCGAAGGAACAGGCGAAGGACGCAACGTTCTTCGGCGCGCTCATGCTGAAAGCGGGCGATGCGGACGGATTCGTTTCGGGCGCGTGCCACTCTACGGCAAACACCCTGCGCCCCGGACTTCAAATTATCAAAACGGCTCCCGGCGTTTCGTCCGTTTCGAGCTTCAATCTTATGGTGGTGCCTATGGGCGGAAATAAATATATCGAGGACGACTGCATTATCTTTGCGGACTGCGGACTCAACCCCACTTATACGCCGGAAGGGCTTGCGGACTGCGCGATCGCTACGGCGAAGAGCGCAAAGGAGATCGCGGGGCTCGATCCCAAAGTCGCGTTCCTTTCGTTCTCCACGATGGGGAGCGCCAAGCACGACAACGTGACCGCCGTTCAGGAGGCGGTCAAGATCGCAAAGGCGAAAGCGCCCGACCTCAAACTCGACGGCGAACTGCAATTCGACGCGGCGCTCGTTCCCGAAGTCGCCAAACTCAAAGCGCCCGATTCCGAAGTGGCGGGGCATGCGAACGTGTTCATCTTCCCCGACCTTGCGGCGGGCAATATCGGCTATAAGATCGCAGAGCGCCTCGGCGGGTTCCAGGCGATCGGTCCGATCTGTCAGGGCTTTGCAAAACCTCTGAACGATCTTTCCCGCGGGTGCAAATCTTCGGATATTGTCTGTGCGGTCGCGATCACGGCGTTACAGTCCGTAAAGGAGTAAATCATGAAAATTTTAGTGATCAATGCGGGGAGTTCCTCGCTCAAATATCAGCTGATCGACATGGCGACGGAAGAAGCCGTCGCAAAGGGGACTTGCGAACGCATCGGCATTGCGGGCGGAAAGCTCACGCACAAGGCGCACGGCAAGACCTATGAGATCGAAAAGGAACTGCCCGACCACACCGAGGCGATCTCGCTCGTTCTCAAAGAGCTGACGGATCAAGAGGCGGGCGTCGTCGCTTCGATGGACGAGATCGACGCAGTCGGTCACCGCGTCGTCGCTTCGGGCGAGGCGTTCACCAAAACGACCCTCGTAGACGACGGGGCAATGAAACTCATGGACGAGATCAAGGACTTGGCGCCTCTGCACAATCCCGCGGCGATCCTCGGCGTCAACGCTTGCCGTAAAGTTATGCCCGATAAAAAGATGGCGCTCGTATTCGATACGTCCTTCCATCAGACCATGCCCGACTATGCAAAGCTCTATGCGATCGATTACGACGACTACAAAAAGTATCAGGTGCGCCGTTACGGCGCGCACGGCACTTCGCACAAGTTCGTTGCGGGCGAGGCGGCGAAGTACCTGAAAAAGAAGCCCGAAGAACTGAAAATCATCACCTGCCATTTGGGGAACGGTTCTTCGATCTCCGCAGTGGACGGGGGCAAGTGCGTCGATACGAGCATGGGTTTTACGCCCCTTGCAGGCGTTCCCATGGGAACGCGCAGCGGGGACATCGACTTTGCGGCGGTGGAATATCTGTGCCATAAAAAGGGCATGACGTTCGACGAGGGGCTCAATTATCTGAATAAAAAGTGCGGTATGCTCGGCGTTTCGGGCGTCTCTTCCGACTTCCGCGATCTCTCCGCGGCGGCAAAACAGAAGAACGACAGAGCGCGTCTTGCGCTCGATATGTTCGAGTATGACTGCAAAAAATACGTCGGCTCCTACATGGCGGTGCTCGGCGGACTCGACTGCGTCGTTTTCACGGCGGGCGTCGGCGAAAATACGCCTGCGGTCAGAACGGGGATCCTCTCCAATATGGAGGCGTTCGGAATCGTGCTCGACGAAACGAAGAACGCGCTCCCCAACGACGGAACCATTCACGAGATTTCGGCGAAATCCTCCAAGGTCAAGGTGCTCGTCATTCCCACGAACGAAGAACTCGTGATCGCAAGAGAGACGGCTGCGCTCCTTGCATAAATTCGGATTTTGTAAAAATCTTATAAATCCAAGGCTAAAAATCATTGACAAAGTTCGGGAAATATCCTATACTTTTGTTCGTCAATGGTTTATATAGACGTTACGCGCGCCTTAGCTCTCGGCAAAGAGAGCGGCGATCTTTCGTTTGAATATTCTGCGGACGACGCTTTGATCGATATTCCGTTCGTCTCGTTCTCTTCTCCCGTGAGCGTTTCCGTTCGTTACGAGATTTTTGAGGACAGAAAGACGGAGGTGACGGGCGAAGTGCGTTTCCGGCTGAAAGGGCAGTGTTCACGCTGTACGCGGGAGGCGGAGCGCGAGTTTCGCGGAGAGGTCTTGGCGCTGTTCGTTCCGAACGGCGACGGCGGCGAAGATTACGCTTACCGGGGCGGCAGGATCGAATTGGACGAAGCCGTGCGCGACGCGGTCGCGTTTGCGCTTCCGAACAGTTTTTTATGCGGGGACGATTGCGAAATTCCCGCATTCCATTGAGGAAAATACAAGAAGAGAGGTGGATTCAAATGGCAGTACCCAAGGGAAAACAATCGAAGAGAAGAACGAATACGCGCTTTGCAAACTACAAGGCGTCGGCTCCTCAACTTATGGAATGCCCTCATTGCCACAAAAAGAAAGTGGCGCATAAGGTTTGCGACAACTGCGGTTATTACGACGGCAAAGAAGTAGTCGCGCATGAAGAGAGCAAATCCTGAATTACGGAAGAGGCAGACGGATCGGTCTGTCTCTTTTTCTACCGTAACGTTGCATGATGTTTAAGGAGTTTTTATGAATCAATCGGCTTTATACAATCTTTCTTATGGCGTTTACATCTGTTCGACCTGGGACGAGGGCAGACCTACGGGCTGTATCGCCAACAGCGCCATGCAGATCACGAGCGCGCCCGCAACGGTCGCCGTCAGCATCAATCACGATAATTACACGCATAAATGTATCGAAGCGTGCGGATATTTCGCGCTGACCGTACTGAGCGAAAACGTAAATCCCCGCCTGATCGGAAAATTCGGATTCTTTTCGGGAAGAGACAAGGATAAGTTTGACGGGGTCAATTACACGGTGCGCGGAAAACTTCCCGTTCCCGACGACGGATGCGCCTATCTCGTCTGCAAAGTGACGGACAAACTCGAAACCTCTACCCATACGGTATTCTTGGGCGAAGTGCTTGACGCGGATCTTCTGAAAAGCGAAAAACCCATGACCTACGAATATTATCACAGGGTCATCAAGGGGAAAGCGCCTAAAACCGCGCCCACCTACAACGAGGCGAAACTGCCCGACTGAAATCGATAATTGATCGGAGAGCCGAAAGATTTGATCTTTTGGCTCTTTTATTTTATAGAGCTATATTGACAGCGTGTCGGAGATAGATTATAATTTAACAAAAAGTCACAAATGTTACAGATTTTTCGTCTATTAATATAAATATTGAGTATCGGAACGGCGGCAGTCATGGGGGCATGTCTTTTCAGCGGGTGCGGGAATCCGAATGATAACTCCGATGGGAGCATTCCGATAAAAGGATTATACACGCTTGACGAGGCATATCAATACGGTTGGATAACGGAGAGCGATCTGCAAAGCATAGCCTATTATTATCATGAACATCGTCATGAAGAAGATTGGGACAAACTTCTTCCCGATGATTTTACGCCGAAACAGAAAGATCCCGAAACGTTAGAAGAATTTGAAACGCAAATTAAAACGGATTACCTTAATAAAGTTATCAATGTGCCCAACGGTTCATTCGATCAAGTTGATTTATATGCGTATTACGGCGCATATTATGATTGTTTTGCGATAGAGATTACGGATACATATTTTTTGTATGATTATTTAATAGAACCCGAACATAAAATCGGCAATGTTACATTTTTGAGATATTCAAACGCATTTGTCAGAATCTGGAAAAAAGATTTACAATATTAAGAAAAGGAGGGGAAAATGGTAAAAAGATTATTAGGTATCGGAATAGCGGCAATTATGGGGGCGTGCCTTTTCTGCGGGTTAGTGACGTTGACAGGGTGCGACCAAATGATTCTTTCGACTACGAATGAACGGCTTGATGAGACGGAACGACAACTTACCTATCGGTCTAATGCGATAAATTATTATAGCCTTGAAAAAGCATATGCAAACAGTTGGCTTACGCAGACCGATATTGCTTATGCTATGTTTTATGCGAAAGGAAAAGTTTATACTTGTAAAAAATCGGATTGGAACAGTCATAATACGGAAAAAATAAAAGAAATTGATTTTGCGCCTACAGAAGTATGTCCTGCGATAAATGAACAGGTAGAAATTGACATAAAAAGATATTATTATGACCGTTTGAGTTTTGAAGAAGGTTTAGATTTTGAGGAATTTGCAGAAAATGTAATGTTTGAATTTGTAGGAAGTTATAATGGGACTTTTGTAATTACAAATCTTGAAAGTATATATTGGGGGTACTCTACGGATGTACCGCCCCCTGTCTATATTGCAGGTTTTGTCTGGTCGGGATCGTACGCTAATGATTTGTTTGTTTTTAGATATGAATAAATGCAGGGGGAAAGTTATGAAAAGAAAAAAATTGCAGAGAGCCGAAAGATTTGATCTTTCGGCTCTTTTATTTTTATAGGGCTATATTGACAGCGTGTCGGCGATAGATTATAATTTAACAAAAAGTCACAACTATTACGGATTTTTCGTCTATTAATATAAATAAGGTAAGAGGGCGGAAAAATGTAAAAATTTTTTTCGGATTTTTAGTAGCAAAGAACTTAATATCAAAAAAGGAGGGTAAAAATGGTAAAGAAATTATTGAGTATCGGAGCGGCGGCTGTTATGGGGGCGTGTCTTTTCTGCGGGTGCGGAGACGGAGCAACTGAGACTATATGTGAGTTGCAAGAAGCGTATGAAAACGGGTTTTTAACGAAAACGGACTTACAAAATATAGCGGAGGAGTTTCACAAAAACAGCTGGGATTTTTCTGCGGAAGATCGGTTAATTGGTGATTTTGGAAAGAATAAATTAAATGCAATCAAAGAAACCGAAGCGGAGAATATTCGTAATGGAAATGTCGCAAGATTTCCGAAAAGGGAAGTTAAAAGCAAAGATTTGACAATAGTCGGTTACTATGGAAGTTTTAATAATTGCGTTGCTTTAAGGATTGCGGGGGGATTGGCGTATCCCGATGTCATAGAAACCGTAATCATAGATGATGTAACTTTCAATTTCACCGGTCCGTTTATTAGGATATGGCTGAACTCATTTGAAAAAATGTAAAGATTAGAAAAAATTAAAATTCGGAGGAGGGGGAAATGGTAAAGAAATTAATGAGTATCGGAGCGGCGGCAGTCATGGGAGCGTGCCTTTTTTGCGGGTGCGGGGACGATGTTCCCGCAGGAGAATTTTATTCGTTGCAGGAGGCATACGATAACGGATGGCTCACGCGGGAGGATTTATTGAGCGTTGCCTACTATCAAAATCATAGTTGGGGAGAAGAACAAGTAGAATATCCTCAAAAATTAGATTTGGACACAGAAAAGGATTTGATAGAGGTATACGCAAAAAAGAAAAATATGAATACAGAAGACGTACGTATTTTTTCATATTATGGAACTTATAACGGAAGTTACGTTATTGATATAGGACATAGAGACGGAATTGTAACCGGTGTGGTGTGGACTGAAACAGTGGGCGGTGTAGAAATCAACTATTGTAGCGGAGCGCGGCTTTTCGTTTTACGGTTAGAATCATAAAAATGAGTTGAAGGAGGATTAAAATGAGAATCATCAAAAGAAATGTGTTACAGTGGATTTTGTTCGGTTGGTTCGCAATTACTATTTGCTTGGCAGTGTTATTTTGTGCGATGCCTAAGGAAATTGCTGCGTCAGCATCAAATATATTAGATGTTGAAAATCAATTCAATGAAGATTACGTAGCCAATAAAGTACTTGTCGGAATAAAACAAGGATTAACTAAAAATATTGACCAGTATTTGCAATGCGATTTTTGGGGGGATGATGTTTGTGCGGTAAAGGAATTGACGGAAAATACTAGAAAACTAATGCAAGAACAACAAAACGGAAAAGTATTTGATAAAAATATACCCGTTATTAATCCTAAAATTCATCGGACAGTTTTGTGTCTTACCTTAAAAACTGAAGATAAACAAAATATTTTGAATGTAATTAAAAGATTAATAAAGCGGGACGAAGTTGAGATTGCGGAGCAAGATTATTATGAATATCCAGCAACTGATCCAAATGATAATAATTATAAAAATAATAGTCAATGGGGACTGAATGGTGTACACGGTATTTCTGCGCCCTTAGCATGGAACATATCAACAGGATCAACTAACGTAAAAGTTGGAGTTATAGATACAGGAATCGATGCAACGCATCCCGACTTGGTTAATCGTGTGAATGCGTCTTTGAGTCGTAATTTTTCTGATGATTCTTCGCTATCAGCAATAAGCGATTTCAATAGCCATGGTACGCATGTTGCTGGAATTATAGGAGCGGAGGGAAATAATCAAATTGGGATTTGTGGTGTAAACTGGGATGTTGATTTAATATCTTTGAAAGTTTATAATAATAAAGGAAGTACAGATATAAGTCAATTTGTAAATGCAGTTGACTATGCGCAATCTATAGGAATACAAATATTAAATAACAGCAATTGGTTTAGGGCGTCAAGTGTTTCGAGTGCACTATTAAATAATGCGGTTTCTTGTTTTGACGGACTATTCGTAACTATTGCGGGGAATGCTAATGGAAACAATGATAATAGCAATTATATGATGGTGGATTATAGTCTCTCTAATGTTATTTCGGTAGGTTCAATTGATAGTAATGGGGAAAGAAGTGAATTTTCAAATTACGGCAAAGATTCGGTCAAAATCTATGCGCCTGGCGGAAATATTTATAGTACACTTCCCGGCAATGCTTATGGTTATAAGTCCGGGACTTCTATGGCGGCGCCGCATGTGGCAGGGGTGGCGGCGTTGATGTTGTCTGTCGAGCCGAAGCTTACTGCGGCTAGGCTCAAAGACATTTTATTAAGTACGGCGGACAGCATAACAATTAACACGCCTGACGGCGAGCAAAGTGTAAAGAAATTAAATGCATATGAGGCTGTTAAGTATGTGAATCAGCCCAACAATCTGTTGTTCGCGGGTGGAACAGGAATGACGTATGATCCATATTTAATTAGCACAGAGGAACAATTCCGAAATATGGAATTTGCTCACCGACCCGTGTATATTACATATCAAGGTTATGAGGAGCAGATCAATTATTCTTTTAAGTTGACGCAGAATATTACGCTCGGCGGGGATTGGACGGCGTTCCCGTATAAGTTTTCGGGAGAATTTGACGGAGGAGGACATTACATTGAATACAGTACGGAAATTACGCAAGCGGATTTAAGTGCGAAAAATTTCGGCTTGTTTGGATATATTGTAAGTCCCGGAAAAATCAAAAATCTTCATTTGCGGGATTGCAGAATCACAAGCGACGTAAATACAACATTGACTTGCTCTGCGGGAACTCCCAGTATCGGTATCCTGGCAGGTTCTATTTTTGAAGTAAGTCAAATCGAAAATATTGTCGTAACTAATCCCTATATTTGTTGTAATATCTCGAATGCGGCAATCGGAGGGATTGCGGGTTCGACAGGTAGGACAGCTATAACCGATTGCACGGTGAGCGGAGGAAACATCATCAGTTACAGCGGACAGTTGGGCGGAATGGTAGGACTGACAGGAATGGGAGAGATCGGACTTTTCTATGGCGGAAGCTGCAATACGACGATTCGGAAAAACAACTATTCGGACAGTGATTTGGTAGGACCGATCATCGGAAACTCTTCGGAGCGGTCGAACGTCAGCGGAACCACGATCATAGAGACGGATGAAGATAAATGTATTGCGGCGGGAACGTTAATAACTCTTGCGGACGGACGGCAAGTGCCGGTGGAGACGCTCACGGGGAACGAAATGCTGCTTGTGTGGAATTTACAGACGGGCACTTTCGACACTGCGCCGATCCTGTTTATTGACAGCGATCCTTGGCAAACGTACAAAGTCATCGATCTTGCGTTCTCGGACGGGACAAGCGTTAAAGTCATCTATGAACACGGTTTCTGGGATTACGATTTGAACAAATATGTATATTTCCGAGAGGATGCGGGGCAGTATATCGGGCATTGGTTCAATAAACAGACCGTGGACGGGAACGGGAATTTTATATCGGAACGGGTACAGTTGACGGGCGTTGAAGTTCGGCAGGAATATACGGCGGCATACAGTCCCGTGACTTACGGACATTTGTGTTATTATGTGAACGGAATGCTTTCTATGCCAGGAGGGATCGGCGGACTGTTCAACACGTTCGAGGTGGACGCCGAGACGATGAAGTACGACACGGCGAAAATGCAGGCGGATATTGAAGAGTACGGGTTATTTACATACGAAGAGTTCTATGAACTCGTGCCCGTCACGGAACAGACGTTTGAAGCCTTTAACGGGAAGTATTTGAAGGTTGCGATCGGTAAAGGACTGATCGATTTTGAAAAACTCAATGCGCTTGCCGTTCGCTATGCAGAATTTTTAAGTTGAGTTATGATAAAAAATAAATCAGACCAAAAAAGAATCGGAAATTTCCGATTCTTTTTTGGTTGAAACGGTTGACTTTTTTGAATGACTGCGCTATACTCTATATACCATATACGGGTATATAGTATCATAAAAGGAGATATTCAAAAATGGAAACGTGCGATTATTGCAAGAATTACAGGGAGACGCCGCGCGAACAAGAGGAACTGAAAACGCTTGTATCCCGCGTGAACCGTGTGAAGGGGCAGGTCGAGGGGATCAGGTCGATGTTGGAAGAGAACCGCTACTGCGGCGATATTCTCATTCAGATTTCGGCGGCGGAGAGCGCGCTCCGTTCGCTGAGTTATTTGATTCTGGAAGAACATCTCGGCACCTGCGTCACGGAAAAGATCATGAGCGGGGATAAGGACATTATTAAGGAGACGGTGGAACTCGTTAAAAAGTTGAAATGAAAAAACAGTTTTCGATCACGGGTATGACCTGCGCCGCCTGCTCTTCGGGCATTGAGCGCACGGTCAAAAAAATTGACGGCGTGAACGCGTGTTCCGTCTCGCTTATGGGCAACAGCATGACGGCGGAATTCGATCCCGAAAAGGTGACGGAGGAGCGCATTGTCTCCGCGGTGACGGCTTTGGGATACGGCGCGTACGATTACGGAAAACAACCCAAAACCAAGAAGAAAGGGCTGACTTTTCCGTTGCGGTTCTTTTTGTCGCTGGCGCTTCTCATTGTAGAAATGTATTTTTCCATGGGACACATGATCAGCAACGAAATCGTACCGCACGGCTGGTGGAACGTTGCGCCGCAGATCGTGCTGACGCTCGCAATTTTGGGTCTCAACTATCAGTATTTTGTAAGCGGGGTGCGTTCGGCGGTCAGGCTCGTGCCGAACATGGATACGCTCGTTACGCTGGGCGCGGGCGTCTCGTTTATTTACAGCGTGGTCGTAGCGGCGCTCGACGCATCCACGCACGCGCTCTTTTTTGAGTCGGCGGCAATGATCGTCACGCTCGTCACGCTCGGAAAATGGCTGGAAGACAAGAGCAAAAAGCGGACGGGGCGGGAGATCGAAAAACTTCTCTCTCTTGCGCCCGATACGGTCAGAGTGGAGCGGGACGGGACGGAACAGAGCGTTCCGCTCTCCGAAGTGGTCGAAGGGGATATAATCATCGTCAAACAGGGCGAATCGATTGCCGCGGACGGTGCGATCGTCGAGGGACACGGATTTGCGGACGAGGCGGCGATCACGGGCGAAAGTCTTCCCGTGGAGTTATCCGTCGGCGCGCGCGCGGTCAGCGCGTCCGTTCTCAAAAGCGGGTATCTGAAAATCAGAGCGGAAAAGGTTGGCGACGACACCGTGCTTGCGGGGATAATCCGCATGGTGCGCGAGGCGGGCGCGAGCAAAGCGCCCATTCAGAAACTTGCCGACAAGGTGGCGGCGGTGTTCGTGCCCGTCGTACTTCTGCTTGCGATCGTCACGCTCACCGTTTGGCTGTGCGTAACGCACGACGTGTATTCGTCGTTTAACTACGCCGTCAGCGTGATCGTCATATCCTGCCCCTGCGCGTTGGGGCTTGCAACGCCCGTCGCCGTCATGGCGGCTTCGGGCAGGGGCGCGTCCATGGGCGTGCTGTTCAAGAATGCCGACGCGATCCAGCGCGCCGCCGATATTCGCACCGCGCTCCTCGATAAGACCGCAACCCTCACCGAGGGAAAACCCCGCGTCGTCTTCTACGAGAGCTATGCGGGCGACGAGGCAAAGAAAATCGCCTACGCGATCGAAAGCAAACTCAATCACCCGCTTGCGGACTGCATTACCGCGTTTTGCGGGGAATCGGAATTTACGGCGGAGACGGAATATCTGACGGGCATGGGCGCAAAGGGCGTCGTGAACGGAACGGAATATTTTCTCGGCAACGACAGGCTCATGAAGCATATCGGCGTCGGGGTGGACGGGGAGAAGTTTGAAAGCCTTTCCAAAGAGGGAAAGACCGTTCTGTTTCTGTCGGACGGAAAGAGCGTGCTTGCGCTCTTTGCGCTTGCCGATACGCTCAAAGCGGGGAGCAGGGAGGCGGTCTCGGAGCTCTCTGCGCTCTGCGGAAAGGTGGTCATGCTGACAGGCGATAACCGCGCCTGCGCCGAGTATATCGCGGAGGCGGCGGGGATTTCCAAAGATTGCGTGTATGCGGAAGTGTTGCCCGAAGATAAACTTGAAGCCGTTCGGAAAGAGACGGAGGAGAATGCTTCGTTTCCCAAGCGCGCCCGCCGCGCCGTCATGATGATAGGCGACGGGATCAACGACGCGCCCGCGCTCAAAGAGGCGGACGTAGGATTTGCCATGGGCAACGGGACGGACGTCGCCATCGAGAGCGCGGACGCCGTACTCGTGAACGGCGATTTAAGAGCGGCGGGGAAAGCTCTGCGCCTTGCCCGTAAGACGATGCGCATTATCAAGGAAAATCTCTTTTGGGCGTTCTTCTATAACTGCGTGGGCATTCCCGTGGCGGCGGGCTGTTTCGCGGTGCTGGGGCTTACCCTGAATCCCATGATCGCCGCGGCGTGCATGAGCTTATCCTCCCTCTTCGTAGTGGGGAACGCATTGCGCCTGACGGTCTTTGAAAAGAAAAAATCAAAAAATAAATCCGTGGAGGACAGTATGAAAGTTACTTTGAAAATTGAAGGAATGATGTGCGGACATTGCGAGAAGCACGTCAAAGACGCATTGGAGGGCGTGGAGGGCGTTCTTTCGGCGGAGGCGAACCATAAAAAGAAACGCGCCGTCGTGACCCTTGAAAAGGAAGTGGACGGGGCGTTGCTTTCCGCCGCGGTCAAAGAGGCGGGATACGAAGTCAAAGAAATCAAGTAAGAGTATTCTTTCGCCAAAACGCGTTCCGATTCGACAGAATATTGCAATGTGTGCGGTTGCGCATATGATAAACTTGTTGTATTCTATCACGGGAGGAGCGTTATGACGGACACGTTACTTTTGGATAAACGCACGCAGGGCATGGTGGAGAGCTATGTTCCGGAAGGGGACGTATTACTGCATCTTGTGCGGTTCTTTTCGGTATTTTCCGATAATACGAGACTGCGGATCTTATCCGCACTTGCGATCACCGAAATGTGCGTGACGGATATTTCGCGGGTGCTCGACATCAATCAGACGACGGTCTCGCACCAGCTTCGGTTTCTGAAAGATGCGGGACTTGTCTCCGCCGACCGTCACGGCAAAGTCATTTTCTATTCGCTCAAAAGCGAGATCGTGAACGACGTGTTATTAAAGGGCGTGGAATTTTTAGGCTACTGAAATAATCGGTAAGAAAGCGCAGAGAGTTCTCTGCGCTTTTATATTTTCACGGAATTTTGAATTTCAAAAATTTGCGTCGCAATTCCTTGAAAAATAACGGGAAAGCGTGTATAATATAGGCAAGTGAGCGATCTGAAAGAAAAACTGAAACTTCTGCCCGATTCCGCAGGCGTGTATATCATGCTCGATAAAGAAGGAACGGTCATCTACGTCGGCAAGGCGCGCGTATTGAAAAACCGCGTGCGCCAGTATTTTCATACTTCCGATAAGCCCGCAAAAGTCAGGAGCATGGTCGAGAACATCGCCGATTTTTCCTATATCGTCGCACCGAGCGAGGTGGATGCGCTCGCGCTTGAAAATACGCTCATCAAAAAGTATAAACCCAAGTACAACATTCTGCTGAAAGACGATAAAACGTACCCCTATATCAAGATTCACACGCGGGAGGCATTTCCGCACATTTCGATCACCCGACGCATTAAGAAGGACGGAAGGTATTTCGGACCCTTTATGGGCGGGATCAACTGTAAGGACGTCGTTGATATTGCGGCGAAAGCCTATCATATCCGCACCTGCAACACGCCGATCGGCAAGGCGAAAAAGCCCTGCCTCAACTATCACTTAAAGCGTTGCCTTGCGCCCTGTGCGGGCTACGTTTCCGAAGAGGAATACGCCGAACGGGTGGAAAAGACGATCGCATTTTTATCGGGCAACTACGAGGACGCGGAACGGCTCTTGAAAGAAAAGATGCAGCAGTTCGCGGAAGAGGAGCAGTTTGAACTCGCCCTTGCCACGCGCGATAAGATCGCCATGCTCAAACGCCTGGGGGGCAGAAGGATCACTTCTATGCCGCGGGACGTGGATGCGGACGTGTGGGCGATCTCCTCGAACGGGCTCTATGCCGCGGTGTCCCTGCTCGTGACGCGCAAAGGGATCATGCAGGGAGCGAGAACGTTTTCGCTCGAAGAGGGCGCGGGGGAGAAGCGCGAGGCGTTCACGAGCGTACTGACGCAGTACTATTCGGCGCACGAAGTTCCGCACGAGATCATTTTAGGGGCGGATGCGGACGACGAACTCATCGCAAACTACTGTAAGGAGAAACGGGACAGGAATCTTTTTGTCACCCGTCCGAAGATGGGCGTTAAAAAAGAACTGCTCGACATGGCGGAGCGGAACGCGAAAGAATATCTCGATAAGTCCGTTTCGCAGATACGGCACAAGAACGATATGACGAAAAACGCCTGCGAGCGGTTACATACGCTTTTGGGGTTACAGCGCTATCCCAAGCGCATGGAATGCTACGATATTTCAAACATATCGGGCGTAGATAAAGTCGGCTCCATGGTGGTGTTTACGGACGGCGAAACGGATAAATACGAATACCGCCGCTTCAAGATCAGGACGGTGGAGGGGGCGGACGACTTTGCCTCTTTGCAGGAAGTTCTGGAACGCCGTCTATCCAAGCTCGGAACGGAAGAGGAGGAGCGGTTTCAAAAGCCCCAATTGATCGTTATCGACGGCGGCAAGGGGCAGCTTTCGGCAGTCAAAGAAATTTTCGACCGTTTGGGCATTGCGGACATCGATCTCGTTGCGCTTGCAAAGCAGGAAGAGGAGGTGTTCACGCTGAACTCTCCCGAAAGCGTGAGGCTCGAAAAGAGCGACTATGCGCTCAGAACGTTGCAGAGGATCCGCGACGAGGCGCACCGTTTTGCGATCACCTATTTCCGCAACCTGCACTCCAAGCGGAATTTAAGTTCCGTTCTCGACGAGATCGAGGGGGTCGGCAAACAGAAGCGGGTGGCGCTCCTTGAAAAATTCAAGTCGATCGACAAGATCATGCAGGCGGGCGTTGAGGAACTTACTTCGTGCGAGGGGATCGGCAAAGAACTTGCCGTCCGTATCCGCGATCATTTTCAAAAGCTATAAACGGAAACACGGTTATGAAATATCAATTATTCTGTTCCGATTTCGACGGAACGCTCGTGCGGGCAGACGGCACGATTTCGGAAAATACAATCAAAGAGATCGCGCGCTATACGGCGGCGGGCGGAATCTTCACGGTCGTAACGGGGCGCATGACTTCGTCCATTCTTCCGCGCGTGAGGGAGTTTACCAAAGAGGGGATCGTCGTAAGCTATCAGGGCGCGATCGTCTCCGAGATTCAAACGGGAAAAATTCTCAAAAGCGCCTGCTTTGAAATGCAGGACGCGCTCAGGGCGGTGCGCTTTCTCGAAGCGGAAAATCACCATATCCACGTCTATACGGAAAAGGGACTGTTCGTGAACCGCCGCGACGAAATGCTCGAAGCATACGAAAAAGTCTGCGGGGTAACGGGTACGGTTGTCGGGGAACGTCTCTCCGACTGGATCGTGCAGACCCGTTCGTTGATCGTGAAAGTTCTCGTCATGATCGAGCCCGAAAAACGGCTTGCCCTCAGGGACAGACTGCAAGAAAAATTGGGCGGGGCATATTTTGTGACCTGCTCGAACGACTGGCTCGTCGAACTCATGCCGACGGGGCAAGACAAGGGGAGCGCGATCCGATTTCTGAGCGAACGTTTTTGCGTTCCCAAAGAGAAGATCGCGGCGATCGGGGATCAGCTCAACGATCTGCCTATGCTCAGGGAGGCGGGCGGAAAGTTCGCCGTCATGAACGCGCAGGAAGAACTTAAAAAAATGGCGACCGTCGTAAGCTCCTGCGAAGAGGACGGCGTCGCCGAGGCTTTGAAAATCGCGCAAGAGGGGGGAATCCAATGAATCACAACGTTATCATGCCCAACGAACCGGTCATGCTCGATAAATTCGCGTCCGATTTGAATTTTGAACTGCTCTATGCGGGGAGCGGAACAATCACGCTTTCAAGTATCAGCGTCGATCGCCCCGGACTTCGGCTTGCGGGATTTTACAGTTATTTCGACACCCAGCGCATACTCGTGATCGGGCTCACGGAGCATGAATATCTGCGTTCGTTTTCCGAAGAGGAGCGCAAAGAGAAGATCCAGAAGCTCTTCGACTGCGGAGAGATCCCCTGTATCGTGTTCTCGCGCGACCTGCCCGTATTCCCCGAATTTATGGAGGGGGCGAGGGCTTCCTATACGCCCGTGTTCCGTTCGAGCAAAATGACGACTTCGGTCATTTCCGACCTCTTCGTCTATCTGAATCGCCTGCTTGCGCCCACGACCGCCATGCACGGGGTGCTGCTCGACGTGTTCGGTGTGGGGATCATGCTCACGGGCAAGAGTGGGGTCGGAAAGAGCGAAACGGCAATGGAGCTTATTAAACGCGGTCACCGCCTCGTTGCGGACGACTCCGTCCTCATCCGCAAGATCGAAAACGAGCTTGTGGGAACTTCGCCCGACAGGATCCGCTATTTCATGGAGCTGAGGGGGATCGGCATTATCAACGTAAAGAATATGTACGGTTCGGGCGCGGTCATGAACGAAAAGGAGATCGAGTTCATCATGGAGATGCGTCCTTGGGAGCAGGACAAAGAGTACGACCGGCTGGGCGATCAGGAAGATTTTGAAGAAATTCTGGGCGTTAAAATTCCCAAACTTCTCATTCCCGTAAGTCCCGGACGCAACCTTGCCATTCTCATCGAGGTCGCGGCAAGGAACCAGCGCCTGAAAAGCATGGGCTACGACGCGGCGGACGAACTCATTCAAAGAACGATCGGCAGATAAATTTCATGAATTACGAAATCTTGGCGCCAGCAGGGAGCAGGGAGAGCGCCTATGCCTCCCTGAACGCGGGCGCGGACGCAATCTATTTGGGGCTTGAAGAATTCTCCGCGCGTCAGGCGGCGGAGAATTTTAACATACAGTCCTTAAAGGAAATATGCGCACATGCGCACCTATTAAACGCAAAGGTATATGTCTGTCTGAATACGCTCGTCAAAGACAGTGAGACGGACGCCTTTTTTTCTTGTGCGAAAAACGCCTGGAACGCGGGCGCGGACGCCGTTCTGATACAGGATATTTTTTTGGGCAAACTGTTAAAACAAATTTATCCCGAAATCACAACGCACTTATCGACGCAGGGCGGCTGTTGCAACGAATACGGCGCGCGCCTTGCAAAGGACTTCGGCTTTTCGCGCGTCGTTCTTGCGCGGGAGACGCCCATCGAAGAGATCGGAAAGATTTCCGCGATCATCGAAACGGAAGCGTTCGTGCAGGGCGCACTCTGCTCCTGTTTTTCGGGGCAGTGCTATATGTCCTCCTTTGCGGGGAACAACAGCGGGAACCGCGGCAGGTGCAAGCAGACTTGCCGTAAACGCTATACGATCGACCGCGCGGGGTTTGAAGAACCCGCCTATGCGCTCTCCCTCTCCGATCTTTCGCTCGGCGGGCGGTTGAAAGAACTGACGGATGCGGGCGTCTGCTCTCTCAAAATCGAAGGGCGCATGCGCCGACCCGCATACGCCGCGGCGGCGGTGAAATATTATAGAGCGTTGCGCGACGGCGCGGACGCTTCGGAAGCGTTTATGCTCCTTAAACGGGCGTTCAACCGCGGGAATTATACCGAGGGGCTTGGTTTCGGGCAGAAGCCAGGATTTCTTTCGCGGAACGTGCAGGGGCATATCGGCGAGGACGTGGGCGAGGTGTCGCCCGTAAAGCGCGGATATTTCTGCAAGAGCGATTTCAGACCCGAAAAGGGCGACGGATTCAAAATTTTAAGGGCGGGGAAAGAGGTCGGCGGCGCGGTCGCAACGGAGACCGCGGCAAACGGATTTTATCTTGCGTCCTCTTCGCGGCTTGTTGCGGGCGATCGGGTGTGCGTCACCACGTCCGGGGCGGCGGAACGGAGCGCGCTGTCGGGGGAGCGCCTGCGCCCCGTAAAAATTTCGCTCTCCTTTCTCGCGGGGCAGAAACCGCGCGTCGAAGCGGAGGGGCTGGTTTTCGAGGGGGAGGAAATTTTAAGCGAGGCGAAGCGGGCTCCGCTCTCGTCAAGCGAGCTTTGCGAATGTTTTCAAAAAGTAGATACGCTTCCGTTCAAGCCCGAAATCATTGCGGAAACCAAGAACGCGTTTCTGCCGAAATCCGCGCTCAACGCATTCCGCAGAGCGTTCTATGAAGAATTGAAAAACAGACTTCTTCCACGCCGTGAACCGTTGGAAGAGAGGAACCTGCCCGTGGTCGCTCTGCAAAAGGCGGCGGAGCATAGGCGTGCGGAAATCGTTTGCGGCGGGCGTGCGACCGACGCGGAGATCGTCATTTATAAGCCGTGCGAATATGCGCATATTTCCATAAAAGCAGACGGAGAGAGGTTTTTGTATCTGCCGCCCTTTTTGACCGATAAGGACGAAGAGGCGGTCGCCTCCGTATTAAAGGATTTCGACGGGATCTACTGCGACGGATACTACGGAATTTTACTTGCGCGTAAGTATAATAAAAAACTCTTTGCGGGAACGGGATTCAATTTAACGAACAAATACGCCGTTTCGGAAATTGCAAAGCTCGCGGATTATTTTGCGCTCTCCAAGGAGATCTCCGCAAGGGAAGCGGACGCGCTCTCGTGTGCGAACGCCTTTTATCTTGCGGACGGCGCGGTCAAAGTGATGGATCTGATCTACTGCCCATTTTCCCGCGACTGTA
>CAJUCM010000008.1:0-9667 GCA_910585235.1 uncultured Christensenella sp. | reverse complement strand
GAAGAGGGGCGGGCGTTCCCGATGACGAGATACCGCATTGCAAACGCGTGCCGGTTTGAAGTGTACAACTGCGCATTGCTGAATATGGGCATATGCGGCGGGAACGTTCTTTTGGATCATTCCCTTGCGGATATGGAAGGAATGGGAACGACGCGGGGGCATTCGGATAGGAGTATGTTATGACAAGCGATCATAAACGTCTGGAACTCGATAAAATATTCTCGTTCGTCGCGGGTTATGCCGTGACGGAAGCGGGTAAAGAGCGGGTGAACGCATTTACGCCCGCGACCGAGTTGAATACTGCGAAAGAGAGATTGGAACTGACCGAAGAGGCGTATGCGCTGCTCTTTGAGATCGGCGTCGGAAGCATTCCCTATTTTCCTCCGCTCGGCGATAAAGCGGAGCGCGCGGGCAAAGGGGCGTCGCTCACCTGTTCGGAGCTGAGTGAAATCGCAAGACTGTTGGCTTCCGCACGCGTTCTCTATACGGGCGTTGCGAATGCGGACGGACGGATCGTCAGAATGAAAGAACTCGTTTCTCCGATCGTTCCGCGCGAGAGTCTGGAAAAGGAAATTACCGATAAGATCGTCGGCGAAAACGAGATCGCGGACAATGCGAGCGAACGCCTGTTTGCAATCCGTAGGGAAAAGCGTTTGACGGGCGAAAGGATCAGAGCGCGCCTTTCGGAGTATCTGACAGGGAGCGACCGCAAATTTTTGCAGGAGGGGATCGTGACGGTGCGGGGCGACCGCTTCGTCGTTCCCGTCAAAGCGGAATATAAGCGCAGTATCAAAGGATTCGTACACGACAGATCCGCAACGGGCGCGACGGTGTTTATCGAACCCGAAGAAATTTTCGATATGAACAACGAGCTTCTCACCCTTTCCCTCGACGAAAAGGAAGAGGAGGCGCGTATTCTCAAAGAGCTCTCCGCAAAAGTAGGCGCGATCGCGGAGGAGATCGTACGGGACGTAGAGGCGGTGACGGAGGCGGACGCCGTATTCGCCCGCGCCGAATACGCGCACGAGATCAGGGGCGTAAAGCCCGAACTCAATGCAAAGGGGATCATCGATATTATCAAGGGCAGACACCCGCTTCTCGATAAAAAGACGGCGGTCCCCGTCTCGGTGAGCGTGGGCGAAAAGTGCCGTTTCCTCGTTTTAAGCGGGTCCAATACGGGCGGCAAGACCGTTACGTTGAAGATGTGCGGGCTCTTTTCGCTCATGGCTTCCTGCGGGCTGTTTGTGCCGGCATTGAGCGGAACGCGGCTCTCCGTGTTCGGCGGCGTATATTGCGACGCGGGCGACAGTCAGTCCATCGAAGAAAACCTTTCGACGTTCTCTTCGCATATCGTCAACATCAAAGAAATTTTGGAGAGAGCGGATTCCCGTTCCCTCGTCCTCATCGACGAACCGGGCGGCGGCACGGATCCCGAAGAGGGGCAGGCGCTTGCGACCGCCGTTCTCTCCGCGCTCGTCAAAAAAAATTCTGTCGGGATCGTCACGACGCACTACGGCGCGCTCAAAGAGTTTGCTTACCGAAAAGAGGGGCTTGAAAACGGCTGTATGGAATTTGACGCGGCGGACTTCCGCCCGCTCTTCCGCTTAAAAATGGGCGTTTCGGGCTCCTCCAACGCGCTTGCGATCTGCAAAAGGCTGGGCGTGGACGAAGAGATCGTCGAAGAGGCGAGAAGTTTCCTCTCCGACGGCGCGAAGAATTACGAAAAAACGTTGCAGAACGCCGAACAGAGCCGTGTGCGCGCGGAGGAGATTGAACGCGAAACGGCTTTGCTCCGTGAAGAATGGCGCGAGCGGATCGCCGCGCTCGAAAAAGAAGAGGAAAAATTCCGTAGGGAAAGAGAGCGGTTTTTGCTCTCCTCCAAAGCGGAGGCGCGGCGGATCGTTGCGGAACGCACTGCCGAAGCGGAAGAGCTTCTTGACGGGATCGAAGAGATATTCCGTAAAAAAACGCTTACGGAGAGCGATCTCATTCAGGCGCGCACCTTGAAAAACAAATTGGAAAAGAGCGCGGTGGAGAAAGAGGATTTGCCCGCCCGCCTCGTTCCCGTCGATTGGAAAACGCTCAAAGAGGGAGATACCGTGACCGTGGGCAGTATGGACGCGGAAGGGATCGTGCGCGCCGTCAAACGGGAGCGCCAAGAAGCGGAAGTGCAGTGCGGTTCCATCCGCGTGCGGGTCAAGGCGGACGATTTGTTTCTTCCGCGCGCGAGGTCGCAGAAGAAGGAAGAGAAAGTGCGCGTCGTAAAAAATCTCAACGACCGCCCCATGCCCGTGCGGGAAGTCAACGTGATTGGGCTGAGCGCTTTGGAGGCGTGTCTGGAAGTGGAGAACTTCCTCGATTCCGCAGTCGTTTCAAATCTCGGCGAAGTGCGCATCGTCCACGGCATGGGTACGGGGAAACTGAGAAAGGCGATCCACGACCTGTTGAGAACGCACCGCAGGGTCAAGGAGTTTCGTCTCGGCGTGTACGGCGAGGGGGAATCGGGCGTTACGATCGTAAAACTCAAATAGTACAAGTCATAAATTTTTGTTTATCTCAATAAAATGCTGTGATAAGGTTTTATATTTTGAGGTAAACTGATTGAAAAGAAATTCACGCGCGGTCGCCGCAATTACCAACTGTATTTTAGTCGTCATTATCACTCTCGTGAGCACGGTCTGTTTTCTGCCGAAGGCAAAGAGCGTTGCGGGCGTTAAAGACGAGGTCTATTATAAGGGAGCGTCCGCGGACGGCGTCTCTTTGATGTTCAACGTCTATTGGGGGACGAAAGAGGTGTACGGCATTCTCGGCGTTTTGGACGAATACGGCGCCAAAGCGACCTTCTTTATCGGCGGGAGCTGGGCGGACGACAACGTGGAATGCCTCAAAGAAATTGCCTCCCGCGGGCATGAGATCGGATCGCACGGCTACTTTCACCGCGACCATAATAAGCTCGACTATTCCGCCAACTATCAGGAGATCAAAACGAGCGTCGATTTTATTTCGACGGCGGCGGGCGTGACCGTTACGCTCTTCGCGCCCCCGTCGGGAGCGTATAACGACGATACGGTCAAGGCGGCGCGGGAGCTCGGATTAAAGACGGTCATGTGGAGCAAGGATACGATCGACTGGCGGGACAAGAACGTTTCGGACTGCTTCACGCGGGCGACCAAAAACGCCACGGGCGGCGATCTCATTTTAATGCATCCCATGGCGCACACGCTGGAAGCGCTTCCGTCCATTCTGAAACACTATGCGGAAGCGGGACTGAAAACGGTCACCGTCAGCGAAAATATTTTACAAAGTTAGCCAAAATACATACAAGGAGAAAAAATGGTAAAATCAGTCACACTCAAAAACGGCGTTCGCGTCGTCGTCAAAAGCATGGAGGGACTTCTGTCCGTCACGATGGGGATTCTCGTCGGTACGGGCGCCGCGTACGAAACGGACGCGGAGGACGGGATCTCCCACTTTATCGAACACATGCAGTTCAAGGGGACGAAAACGCGCAGCGCGTTTGAAATTTCCGACGCGTTCGACGCGCTCGGCGCGCAGGTCAATGCGTTTACGGGGAAAGATCTGACCTGCTATTATGCAAAATCCACTTCCGACCATGCGGGCGAAGCCTTCACCCTGCTTGCGGATCTGTTTCTGAACAGTACCTTTCCCGAAGAGGAAATGGAGCGGGAAAAAGGCGTCGTCGTCGAAGAGATCAATATGGACGAGGATACGCCCGACGATCTCTGTCTCGATCTTCTGTCGCGCGCCTCGTTCGGAAGCGGAAACTACGGCAGAAATATTTTGGGACCCGCCGAAAACGTGAAAGGATTCACGCGCGAAGACATCTTCGCCTATAAAGAAGAGCGCTACTGTCCGCAGAATATTGTCATTTCCTTTGCGGGGAACATTGCGCCCGAAGCGGCGGAAGAGCTTGCGTCGCGCTATTTCGGCGATATGGAATGCAGGAATTTTACCGAGCGAAAGAAAAAGGTCGTGTGGCACGGGGAGAATCTCTTCCGCAAAAAGCCCATCGAACAGGCGCACTTCGCATTCGGGTTCCCCTGCGTTGAACGCGACCACAAAGATTTTGCGGCAACGCAGGTCATGAACGCCGTCCTCGGCGGGGGCATGAGTTCGCGTCTCTTTAAGAAAGTCAGGGAGGAATTGGGACTTGCCTATTCCGTCTATTCCTATTCTTCGCACTACGCGGAAGCGGGGCTGTTTACGGTGTATGCGGGCGTGAATCCGCAAAAGGCGGAGGACGCCGCAAAAGCGGTCAAAGAAGTCATATGCGCATTTGCGCATGAGGGCATGACGGAGGAGGAATTCCGCCGCGGCAAAGAACAGCTCCGTTCGAGCAATATCTATGCGCAGGAAAACACCGCTTCGCAAATGCTGCTGTACGGCAAGCAGATGCTCTATAAAAACGAAGTCTATGATTTTGAAAAGCGCATGGCGGAAATTTCCGCCGTCAGCGAGGAGGATATTCGCCGCGTCGTCAAAAACAGTTTCGATTTTTCCCGCGCGTCGTCTGCGAGCGTCGGCAATCTGAAAAAGGCGATCCTGCCGTGACGGCGGTCAAGGGGTTTGCGCCCTTCTATACAGAGGAGAGCGTTCTGCTTATTTTAGGGAGCTTTCCCTCGGTCATGAGCAGGAAAGAGGGCTTCTATTACGGCAATCCGCAGAACAGATTCTGGAAGACGGTCTGCGGGTATTTCGGCGAATCCGTCCCCGCGGATATTGCGGGAAAACAGGATTTTTTAAGGCGCCGTAGGATTGCGCTCTGGGACGTCGTGATCTCCTGTGAGATCGACGGATCGAAGGACGCGTCTATCCGGGAAGAGGAGGTCGCCGATCTTCCCGCATTGCTGAACGAAAGCGGGATCGGACGGATATTCTGCAACGGGAACAAGTCCTACGAATTACTTGAAAAGGAATTTCCGTCGCTGTTGTCCGTTACGCAAAAACTCAGTTCCACTTCGCCAGCCAATCCGCGCTTTACGGCGGAAGCGTGGTACAGGGCGCTCGATACCGTTTTCAAAGAGGAAAAACAATGATTACATACGAAAAAGCGCTTGCAAAACTGCAAGAAAAAAGGGATGAACAGTATGCGGCTTTTCATTCGAGACTGTTGAAGAACGAAAAAATAAAGCTGATCGGGGTCAGAACGCCCTGCTTGCGCGCGTTCGCCAAAGAGTGGAAAGGGGAGACGGATGCCTTTCTGGCGTTCCCCGACGAGTATTACGAAATTACGTTCCTCAAATGCGCACTTGTCGGCGCGTTAAAGTATGAGGAATTTATCGGGCGGGTAGATAAAGTCGTGCCGCTTCTCGATAACTGGGCGACCTGCGATACGTTCACCGCGCCCTGCGTCAGAAATCGCAGGGAAGAATTTTTGCCGTTTATCCAAAAATATCTTCAAAGCGATCGGGAATTTACCGTGCGTTACGGGCTCGTCATGCTGTTGCATTATTATGTTGACGAGCAGTATCTGCCCGTGATTTTCAAAAGCGTGGAGGAACTTGAAAAAATCGATTATTACGTTATGATGGGCGCCGCCTGGCTGATCGCGGAGGTGATCGTAAAATATTACGAAGAGGGCGTTCGGTTTTTGAAGGAGGGCAGTTTGCCGACCATAACGCATAATAAGGCGATTCAGAAGGCGTGCGAATCCTTTCGGGTCAAAGGAGAGGAAAAGGCTTATCTGAAATCGCTCAGGCGGTTATGAAAATTGTTGACAATTAAATATTTTTGGGTTATAATATAAAAAATGTTTGTCTCATCTGGCAACACGGAGGAAGTTTTATGTTTGAAAAAGTTTGTAAAATGCTTGCAGGTCAGCTTAAAATAGAGGAGAGCAAAATTACGCCCGAAGCGGAAGTCGTCAAAGATTTGGGCGCGGATTCCCTCGACATCGTCGAGCTTATGATGGCGCTCGAAGACGAGTACGGCGTGACCCTTCCCGAAGGAAAAGTGGAATCGGTCAAGACGGTACAGGATATCGTCGATATGCTCGAAGAAATCGAAAAGTAATTTCCAGAAAATAGCGTGCGGAAAATCTTGATTTTTCCGTTGCGGTTTGCTATACTTTGTTTTGATGTCTGCGGTGTTCGGAAAGCGGGAAAATCGTAATCCACAAAGTAACAACGGGGACGGAAGTCAGGCGGAATAGACGAGGTCTGCGCTTTGCGCGGAAAGGTCGAGGTTCGTCTGCTTGTTCCCACCTGCGAGAGCGGGTTAACACTTTTTCGCTTTGCGGCACAGGCGGATATCTTTTTTTGGAAATTTTCTTCAATTTCAGTGTAAAATTTGTTGCAGGCGTTTTGAGTTTATGATATAATCCAAATTGCTCGGCTACGGCAGAGCAGAATATTTCAGAATAAGGCCTTGTGGTCAAGAGGTTAAGACGGCGCCCTCTCACGGCGCAATCCCGGGTTCGATTCCCGGCAAGGTCACCAAAATAGCCCGATTTCAAGCAAACTTTGCTTAAAATCGGGCTTTTTTATGTTCTTTTACCGATTTTATCGTTTATTTCTGCGGTTGCTCGTAAAAAATGGGGGTACGTTTGGGGGTATGACAGGTTCGTAGCTTACTTTTTCCGCCTCTTTCAGAAGATATTCGTCGGAAAGCTCCGTGTAAGCGTTCCCCAGCGCGCCGAGCGAGTGTCCCATCATCTCTTTCCGCGCGGGATCTTCCACGCCGCACTCTTTACAGCGGGAATTAAAAGTTTTCCGCAAATCTTTGAGAATGTGTCCGGGCAGGATCGCGCGGAGCTTCTTCCGAAGCTGTTCGGGCTTGTAAATATAAAGCTCGGAAATTCCGTCAAGGTAGGGGCGCAGCATGGGCGTGATCGGAATGCGCTTTGTATGTTCCTTGCCGTCCTTCTGCTTGCTGTTGCGGGCGACGATCATGTTTCCGCAGATTTTCACCGTATCGAGCTCGTTGGGGCGTAGCCCGGTATAGAGGGCGACGGCGAACATGAGCTGGTATACCGTTCCCGCCGATTCGGTGAGCAGAATTTTTTCCTCGTTCTTTGTCAGAGCTTTGCCGTGATCCTTTTCGTATTTTTCAACGATTACGATTTCGAGCGGGTTATGGCGGATAATTTCATGACGGATCGCCATTTTCAGAATGACGTTCAGAAGCGAAAAAACTTCTGCCGCCGTTTTTAATTTGCGCTGGGTTACGATCGAATCAATGAGCGACTGACACCGTGCGGGAGTGATTTTCGGAATCGGCATAGAGCCAAACTCCGGGAGGAGATATCGTTTGTATCTCCATAAATCTTCCTTCATGGTTCGCTCCGCAACGCGGCGCACTCTGAATTTTTCAAAGTAATAGAGCGCAAATTCGTTGAATGTTTTCGGAACGGCGTCTGCGCTTTCTTTGGGTTTCGGCGTCGTCGCTTCGTTATTGAGAAATTCGATAAAGCGTTCTTTTGCTTCCTGCAAGGTCGTTGCCGATACGGAAATATTATATCCGTTGCGACGGTATCTGATTTCATAACTGCAAACGTAACGACCGTCTGTGCGTTTCCGAACGTGGGCGGTGCAGCCCTGCGCACGGAACTCTCGTTTGAATGTTTTGGGCATTTTACAAATCTCCTTTTCGTCGAATCGTAAAAGCCTTTCTGTTGACGTGCCTTGCGGCGTGTTCGCAAGCTGTTCATCGAGAAGAGCTTGCATTTGTTGGAGCAGAGTTCTGAGTTCTTGGTTCTTCATAAAGTACCTCAAAAATGTTATTCCGCTGTGAAAAACGGTAAAAGCATTTTAAGGCACTTTTCAGTTTAAGGAAATACCAAAAAATTACATTCGATCCTCCTCCTCGGCGTAGAGTTCGGCGAGCTTGATAAAATTCTCTTGCTTCTTTTTGCCGAATTTTCTGCCGATCGTGCGGTAACATTCTACAAGCGTTTCCTCGTCTGCGGAAACGCTTAATTTTTTGCGGTCGATTACGCCTTGCGCGCGTTCCTCGGCAGTCCATTCGTCGGCTATTCCGAGCGCCTTTTCGATTGATTCAATAGTGTCAATTCTGGGATATTGTGCGATTCCCGCCATGATCCTTTTAATGCACCCAAGTGATAATCCTGTCATTTCTGCAAGATCAGCATAGGTCATCTTTTTCTCTTTCAAAATTTTTTTGTAAATAGAAATATCCATAAAAGTTTCTCCTCAACCACTACTTTGATTGGAAAGTAACTCTATGTCAACTTTTTTTTGAAAATTCACTTGACAAGTAAATAAAGATATACTATACTCAATACGAAAAGTTACCATACGATAACTTTTCATGTATACCGTTTGAATTATCTCTCGAAAAGAGGCTTTCGGGCTTTCTGAGCCAAATTAGAGCGGTTTAAGCGCAAACGAAAAAGCCCGCCTGTAAAACAGGCGGAGAAGAGGAGAAAATGAAAGAGAAATTTATAGATAAATCGAGGTATGCCAAAAAGCATAAAGAAATTTCCGATTATATCAAGCACCAGACGAATATCGACATAGACGAGTACAGGGACGGCGACGGATCATCGTCATCTACCACGTCATATTGGGAGCAAAAAGGCGCGAAAGTTGCGGTGAATTGGAACAAAATGCCCCGCAATGTAAAAAATACAATTCTCGGTATGAAAGGGATCAAAGTGGAGACGGGCGGAGCATGGCTTTCATATATCAGCAGATCAACGCCTCCGGAGCAAAAAGTAACGTCACGCCCAAAGAAGAAAACGAGCGTGACAGCTCCCCGGCAACCGAAAAAAACGGCTTCAAAGCAAACAACAAAACGGAACGGCAGAAAGCCGACAAAGTAAAAGGAGCGTAACAAAATGGCAGTGATTGAAAGGAAGAGAGAGCAGACGGAGAACGGAATCGTCATCAGCAAAGATGAGTTTCGGGAATATCAAGAATTACAGCAAAAGCGAGACCGGAGCGAGTGTTCGTTGCGGGCGCAAATGCGGACGCAGAATCAAGCCGCATTGAATCTTGCGCGGAAAGTGGTGCAGTTGCTTGACGCGAACAAGGGCTTGAAGTCCGTGCTTGCTTGCGATGTGTACGAGCTTGCCAACGAGATTTTGGCGACGTAGTAAGTGGCATGAGCGTAACATTCGACGATTGTGAACTGTGCCCGCACTTTGAGAGCGAGGGAATAAATGGGCGTCCTGTCTGTGAAATTTTTAACGGAACTTTTGAAAACTTCATGGATCGGTGTCCGCAGATGAACGGCGGAAAAGTCGAATCGGATTTATCCGAAGCGGAAAAGTAAGGGGGGATCATGGTAAAAACAGCATTTGTTGATATGAGCCAAGAGGAATCGGAAATCAACGAAGTTTATCTTCACGAGAAAGACATTCCGAAAAGCTGTTTCGAGTGCAAATTTACCGACGACAGTTCGGACTTTCCGAATATCTGGTGCAACTGCACGGGCGAGCTTGTAAACGACGGGGAAGAGGATATAACGGAAAAGCGACATAAAACTTGTCCGATCCGCTCCCTCGAAAGCGTAAGCGAGGGAAAAAAGGCATGAAAGAAGTATCGGTAACGTTATGGGAAGTAACGCCGGAGGAAGCGATCAGATTGCCGAAGGGAACGCAGCTTATCGAGTATTGCCGATTGACCGGGCGGCTTGCGATCAAGCGTGCGGATCATTGCTTATATGACTATTCGTGCGTGTATCT
>CAJUCM010000007.1:32506-71459 GCA_910585235.1 uncultured Christensenella sp. | reverse complement strand
CGGTCCGGATTCCGCAGAGAACGGGATAACCGATTCGATCGAGGGGGGGGGTACTGATAGAGAAGCATCGTCTTATGCGATGACGGTTACTTATCCGAACGGCGCGGCGGATTTGGGTCGTTTCCCCGACGGATATTCCTATACGTTTACCGATAAAACGAAAGTTGATAATTACAGGGCGCGTAAGATTGCAAGCGATCTGACGACGGTTAAAGTCGTATCGTCGCAAGCGGCGGGTTCGCAACAGAATCCTTACGTCATTGCAACGACGACCGACTGGGAAAATTTTGTCCGTAAAATGGGTACTTCCGCGAATGCTTACGGACTGAATAAATTTTTTGTGCTTGCGGAAGATTTGGATTTCAAGGGCGCGACTTTTCATCACGTCGATTATTTCAGAGGAACGTTTTATGGATTAGGTCATTCCATTCAAAACGCTACAATTTCAACTTGGCAATATTTTAACGGTTCGTCTTATGCGAGCCTTGCAAATTCCACGCACGGCTACGGTGTGTTCGGTCAAATTGTGGACGCAACGATCACCGATTTGCTCGTTGAAAATTATTCTTGGCAGAATATGCCCGCGCTTTTGACGGGATCAGCGAACGGCGACGTTGGCGGCCGTACTTGCCGTACGGGGGGCGTGGTCGGCGCCAGCAGTGGAACGGATTTTGTTCTGAACTGTCACGCAAACGGTCAGATTTCTTCGCCGATAACTTATACGGGTTACCACGTGACAGGCGGAGTCGTCGGGTACCGTATGGATGATACGGGCAAGACGATCGTCATGTACCGCTGTTCGGCGGAGCTTAATGCCACGACGGGGGATCGTCCTATTGTGGGCGGTCTGATCGGGGATATTATCGACCATACTACGGCTCACGTTTTCGATTGTGCCGCAAACGTTTATAACAATACCGCTACTGTAAACAATGAAAATTTCTGCGGCGTTTTATCGGGTTATACTTGGTCGGCAACGCTTGTGGTTGAAAATATTATCGGCTCTGCGTTTATGAAATCATCTACCGGAATATACGCAGGCGGTATTATAGGCGTCGGCAATCCGGTCGCTGTCACTGCTAAAAACTGTTACGGATATGCTACGGCGGCAGGTAAACCCGTTTATGCGATTGTCGGAAACAATGCTGCTTTTACAGGTTCTGCCTATAATATCGTGAATTTGAATACGGTAAAAGATCCGGCGGTCGCGTATGCCGCTTTGCGTCCCACTTCCAGAGATGAGCTAACTAACTTTGCCTCGCAGGTGCATAATTATAACACGCCTGCACTTTTAACGGCGGCGACCGTCGCCGCGGTGGGCGAGGCGTCTTCTTTCCCGCTCTATTCGGGTATCTGGGATAAAACGAAAATCGGCGGAACTTATACGCCCGCCAATTCTCCCGTCCGCAATTATCTGAACGCAATCGTCACGTTTGCAGATCAGGACGAGGGACCGATCCAGCTTAAAGACAGCGAAAACCCCGTGATCTATGCGACCACGGAAGTGGGCGCGAAATTGCCTACGCCGGCAACGAATCCTGCGGGAAAGAGCTTTGCGGGTTGGTCGCTGGATAAGACGAGCGACGCGAAAGTATTGACGGAATTCCCGAAAGACGTTTACGGCGCAGTCACCATGTATCCGGTATGGAACATGACGGGCGTGACGGTTACGACGGACGCGAACTTCGAGGAGAACACGGACGGCGAAAAGACGACGACGGGCGAACGGGGCGTAACGGCGAAGTATATCGGCGGAAAAGCGGTCGTAACGATCGAGGCGTCGGTTTCTCTGCCCTCCGGCGCGGGAATCAATGACGGCGACTATGAAGTTACATGGAGCTGGTATAAAGACGGAACGCCGATCGCGGGCGAAACAAAGGATACGCTCGTTTTAACGGAGCGGACGAAGGGCGCATATACGGCGCGCGCAAGCGTAAAGCATAAAACGCAGTTGTGGCGCACGGACACGGCGTCCGAATCCACCGCCTGGAAGATCACGATCGGAAAGGGCAGACTGACGCAGGGCGCGATCACGCTTGCGGAACAGGACGAGAACGGAACGGATGTTTTCGCATACTGGGGTCAGCCCGTGAGCGAACTGACGAAATACGTCGTCACGACCATGACGAACACGGCGGGCGACGCGATCCCCGGAAGCGTGGATTGGGGCGAGGGCGCGGCGACGAAAGTCGGGAGTGTACAGGGCAATTACAGCGCAACGTTTGTCCCCGACGACAAAGAAAACTATGATAATACGCCGATCTCGGTGACGATCAGTCCCACGATCTTACAGTTGAAGTTCGAGTTTACTTTGGCGGAAATCCCGCAGGTATTCACGTATAACGTGGAATACGGAACGGTGTATAAGGGCAAAGACCTTGCCGCGAAATTCGAGGAATCGTATTTCGCATTGCTGGACGAATATTACGCGAAGAACAAAGACGCGCACGACGCCATGGTGGGGAATATGCCTTATTTCCCCACGAGCATTCCCGCGGCTGGATACGTTTCGATCGAGACGTATCGGGGAACGCAGGGCGAAGAAGTAAGAGCGCTGTTCGACGCGACGGGTATCGGGTACGATAACTATATCGTAAAGAACAAAACGGATAACTCCGCGGTACTTACAATGCCGTTGCAGTTCAAAAAGGAACCGCAGGCGTTTACGGTGAGCCATTTCGGCTATGTTCAGACGCCGGGCACGATCATGACGGATCCCTATGTGGTAAATCTTGGCTACGGTGCGCTGGTGACAAAGCCTGCGATCGATTCGGTTCAGCAAGTTGGCTCGAAGACGATGTTCCTTGTCGGCTGGTTCAAGAGCAATTCTGCGGGAGACGTATCGGAAAACTCGGTCGCCTGGGGCTTCGAGAACGATAGGATCAGTACGAACACCTATATTGCGGGATACTGGAAAGAGGGGTATCTGAAATTAGAGAGCATTGATTCGGTTGCGCTGAACGGCGTTGGCTCGTTTACGGCGCGCAGTATGCCCCGATCGGTAGATTATATCGTCATGGGCGTATATGCGGTGTGTGAAAACGAAGGGAGCGCGCCGACGCCATCGTCCGAAAGAATCAGTATCAGACTGTCGCCGGACGACTATACGGTAAAGGGATCGGGCGACGGCGCGTACCATATTCAGAGGGATACGACGGGCTACGATACGGGAACCAACGAACGGATCACGGTATCGGCAAAGGCGTTCAGCGGTTCTACGCTCACGAAGACGATCGACGTAAAAGTCAACAAAAAATATATCGACTTGTCAGGGATCAACTTCCCTCCGATTTCCAAAGAGGCAAATCCGGATAGACCGCAGACTTACGATCCCGTGACCGACTTCGACTTCCTCGACGAACAAGGGGTTGTCAGCAACGACTTTGATATTAGCCAGATCACGTACGCTTACACCACGATCGACGGCTCTTCCGTGAATCCCGAAGATCTGACGCGCGTGGGAACGTACTATGTGACGCTGACGATCAACTGGAAGACGGCGGACTTCGAGTCTGATCCCGTATCGACGACGTTCACGTTGACGGAAAAGGCAAAGGCGGTCATGGTCGAATGGTACAGAACGGACGAGGTGGAGTGGAATTCCGCGGACGGGACGACGTTCACGTTTAACGGACAGCACCAACAGCCGCAGGCGCGCTTCTACCTTTACACGGAGGACGAGACGGCGGAAAAGAGCTATATCACGATCCTCTTCGACTACACGGGAAACGGCGGAGACGTGAACGTGGCGGTCGGCGTGGGCAACTATACAGTCGGCGTCACGCTGAGGAATTCGCGCTATGTGTTGCATAAAGACGCGGTAGCGGAAGCGAAGTTCAATATCAAGAAAGCGCAGGTACGGCTACCCGAACTTGCAAACGATACGCGCGAGTATCAGAAGGGCGGTTGGGACTTGTCCGGACAGCTCGGCTATACGGCGGAACAGCTTGAATTCCTCGTAAAAGTGTCGGGCGCCCAGCAGGAGAACGTGAAGTCCGACTACATGATCCTCGTAGAGTTGCGCGATAAGGCGAACAGCGAATGGGAGAACGGCGGAAACGGAACGGTTTCGATCCCTTGGAAGATCACGCACAAGGTGCTTACGATCCCCACGTTTACGGAGACGCTCGTCTATAACGGAGAGGAGATATATAATATCGCGGATTATGCGAACTACTTTGACGGGGAAGTCATGGAGTTCTTCGGGAACGAAGGTCAGATCATGGCGAGCAACGCGGATACCTACCGCGCACAGCTGAGGCTGAAAGATACGAAAAACTACGTCTGGGAAGGCGAGTTTGACGGCGTGGTGGTATGGCAGATCCAGAAGAAAGAGCTGTACCTGTCCTGGGGCGAATGGAAGTATCTGCAAGGCTCGACCATGTACGCGCCGAGACCGACGGCGGCGTACGGGTTGGCGGAAGTGGACGAAGAACACTTTGCCAACAACATCAGTTCGCAGTTGCTCTATTCGGGGGATACCGAAAAGAGAGAGGCGGGGTCTTACAGGATCGAAGTATCGATCGCGCAGACGTCGGAACTGTTCAGGAACTACCAGCTTGCGCAGGAATCGAGAAACTTCTACTGGGTCATCAAGGCGGAGGCATCGGAAGTCGTCATTACGGTAGTATGGAACCTGCCTGCGGACGGAGGATTCTCGTACAACGGCAACATACAGGCGCCGACGGTGCGCGCGCTGTACAGCGAGAACGGAATGGGCGAGGAGAACCTCGACGATTATATCATCAGCTATACGGGCGACTACGATAAATCGAAATGGGCGGGACAGTATAACGTCACCGCGGTGATCACAGCGGTGAACGGAACGCAGTTGCGCCTGAGAGAGGGACAGATCAGTTACGTGATCCGCACGAGCAACGGCGAGGGCAGGCCGCCCGTAGAGCCGGAGGAACCCGATCAACCGATCGACCCTCCTTCCGAAAACACGATCGGAGCGATCCCGCAGATGATCATAAGCGGTGTATCGCTGGTGCTCATTCTGGTATTTACGATCATGACGCTGAACTATGCGTCGGTGGCGAAGAACGCGCGTCGCAAGGCGAAGAAACTGGCGCAGATGACTTATTCGTTCTCGCCGCTTGGGTTGCTTGCGCTCGGTCTGTTCGGCTTGACGGAAATGAACTGGTGGATCATAGCGGGCGCGCTCATGGGCGTGGCGCTGTTTATGGCGATCATGATGTTCGTGTTCCGCGGAAAGAGCAAGAAAGCGCTCTTGATGCTCGAAGAGGAGCAGGACAGAATCGAGGAAGAAAAGGAAATGGCGCGCATGGATCGGGAAGCGCAGATGCGCGAAGAACAGCAGCGCCGCGACAATGAATTCAAGATGATGTTCGCCGCCATGCAGCAGAACTATCAACAGCCGCAGATGCAGTACGACGATATGCGGAGCCTTCTCGCCGAGACGGTGACGGCGCTCTTGCCGGGGCTTCAACAGCAACAGGCGGCGCTTCCTCCTGCACAGAGCGAAAACGACGAACTGCGCGCGCAGGTGGCGCAGCAGCAGGAAATGATCAATCAGCTCATGCAGCAGCAGGCGGCAGCCGCGCAGGCGCCCGCGAGCGGTTATGCGGAACCCGCGGCGAATTATTACGAGGAGGATGACGGCGCTTCCGTGTTCGGCAACGACGGGGAAAGCGTTTCCCTCGAAGAGCTTTACGGTAAACTGAGCGACGACGCGAAACGGCTGTACTACGAAATCGGCGGCTACATCATGAGCAAGCCCGAAACCATGCAGAACGACGGGAAATACGCGGTGCTGTTCAAATATCGCGGAAAAACCTTGTTCAAGCTCTGCATTAAGAACGATATGCCCGTTCTCTATTACGCGCTCGGCAACGGCTCGAAGAGCGAAGTGCCGATCTCCGATCCGTCGGCGCTCGAAATGGCAAAGAATATCGTTGATCTTCGTATGTCGCAATCCGAACGTTAATCAAAAATGAAAAATCCGCCTTCGGGCGGATTTTTTATATTTTTTCGGAAAATGCGTTGATATTTTCCCGATCTTATGATAAGATAAGGATAGTAACCTGCGGAGACCGTTATGGAAGAGATTTCTAAATCTGAAAATCCGGAAGAACAGTCCGGAAACAACAGTGAAAATAAGGGCGGAGACGCCCCCGTTCCCGACGGGGGAACTGCTCCGCAACCTGTAAAACCAAAAAAAAAGTTTTCGTTCAAGTATTGGCTTCTCAGCGCGATCCTGCCCGTTTTAAGTTCGGGGATCATCCGCGCGCTTGCGATCCACATTTTCACGACGCCCAACAAGTTCGCTCCCGGCGGGACGAACGGCATTGCGGTTCTTTTGGAAGAGGCGACGGGCTGGAACTCCGGTATCTTTTTGCTGATCCTCAGCGTGCCGCTCTTTTTTGTGGCGTTCTTCTGTCTGGGTAAAAAAGAAGCGGTCCTGTCAACGATGTCGTTTGTCGTATCGTCGGGCGTTCTCATGCTGTTGCCGTTGATTCCCGGTATGCCGCAATACGGCGGCGACGGCGAAATCGTCCACGGCATATTCGGCGCGGTGGCGGGCGGTATTTTTTTGGGGGTCGCGCTTGCGATCATGATCAAAAGTTGCGGAACTTCGGGCGGTACGACCATTCTCGCATCCGTAATCAATAAAAAATTCCGCAATATCAGCGTGAGCATGTTCACCGCGGTGTTCGACGCGGTCGTCGTCGTTGCCTCTATTTTCGTTTACGGATGGGGGAAGTCGTTTACGGACGCGATCGATCCCGTGTTGCTTGCGCTCGTCTCGCTCTTTGTCACGAGTAAAATGTGTGACGTGATCTTGCAGGGTTTCAAGGTCGCCTACAAATTCGAGATCGTAACGACCCACCCCGACGAGATCGCCGCGGAGATCATGAAAAAAACCAACCATTCCGTTACCAAAGTCGAGGCGGAGGGAATGTATTCGCACGAGGGGAAGAGTATGCTCGTGTGTATTATCCGTAAGCGTCAGATCGCCGTAATTCAGCGCATTATCAGAAAGTATCCCGATACGTTCGCCTATTTTACGCCCGCTTCGGAAGTCTTCGGAAGATTTACAAAATGAATCCGTCGTCCCGCCCTGTTTTCAGGCGGGGCGTTTTCGGTTAAAACCAGCTCAAAGAGGGTAAAATATTATTATGGAACAAATTCGGGACGTTATCATTGTCGGCGGAGGGATCGCAGGGTATTCCGCGGCGCTCACCGCAAAAAACCTCAAACTCGACTATCTTTGGGTTGGGGATAAAAATTTCGGCAAAAAGACCGCAAAGGCGGAATATGTGCGGAACTATCCCGCCTTTCAGGGCGACGGCGCGGAATTTATTCGTGCGCTCGGCGCGCAGAAAGAGGCGGAGGGGATCGTTCTGACTGAAAAACGGATCGACGCCGTCTATAAAGAAAAAAGCGGATTTTTGCTCACGGCAGGGGACGAAAGTTTCCGCTCCCGCACCGTGATCCTGGCAACGGGCGTGGAACTTTCCGCGAGCCTCGGCGATGAATTTTTGGGGCGCGGCGTGAGTTACTGCGCCGTGTGCGACGGCGCGCTCTACAAAAACAAGCGGATCGCCGCCGTACTCTATGCGCGGGGGGAATTGGAGGAGGCGGAGTATTTGGCGACGTTTGCGACGGAAGTCCTGCTTTTTACGAGGGAGCAGATTTCCTGCAAGGCGAAGAATATCCGCGTTCTCAATGAAATTCCCAAGGCGGTCGGAGGCGGGTTCCGCGTCGAAAAAATCGTGACCGACCGGAGCGAGTATGCGGTGGACGGGGTATTTCTGCTCGGAAAAACCGCCCCGCCCTCGGCTCTTTGCGGAGGGTTAAAGACGGAGGGAGCGCACGTTGCGGCGGGGCGCGATCTTGCGACCAATCTTGCGGGGCTGTTCGCCGCGGGCGACATTACGGGAAAACCCTATCAGTTCATTAAAGCGGCGGGGGAGGGCTGCACGGCGGCGTATTCCGCAAAAGCCTATCTCAACGCGGAGAAAAAAGGGTGATTTTTCGTGAAAATTGTCTGAAAAAGTGAAAGAAACGGATAATTCTTTCATGAATGCTTGATATTTTCCGCGTTCGGGAGTATAATAATTAAAAGAATTTCTTAATTCGGGGTGAATTTGAATGACGTCTGATCAGTCCGGACATTTTTATAAGCCGACGGAGCGCGCGTCTCACGGATTAAAAAGATCCGTCCGCCTCGGCAATTATGCAAGAGTCGGCAAGCTGGTTCCGCGGCACGCTCTGATCGCTCTGGATAAAAAGAGCGAAGAGTGCGCGCAGACGGCGATGGTTCCGGCGTTTGAAATTCCGGAGCGGAAGGGTACGCGCATTCTCGTCATCAAACGGCGCGTAAAAGAATAAATAAAAATATCTGAAATCGGAAAGGAGGGTTTTTCGTTTTTTTATGGACATAGGCACAATCGGTTTATTGATTGCGCTTGTCGTACTTGTCATTCTGTCGGGGGTGTTCAGCGCGACGGAAACGGCATACACAAGTTTTTCCACGGTAAGAATGCGGCGCATGTCCGCAAAAAAGAGGACGGCGCGCATAGCGCTCTCTCTAAGTTCGGATTTCAATAAAGTTCTGACGACGCTACTTATCGGAAACAATATCGTCAATATCGCGGCGGCTTCTATTTCAACGGTCATCTTCACAAGTCTCGTGGGCGCAAGCCTCGGTCCTACGATCTCGACCGTCGTGTTGACCGTTGCAATTTTAATTTTCGGGGAAGTGACGCCCAAAACGCTCGCCCGCGAAGCACCTGAAAAGTTTGCGCGCGTCATGGCGTATCCGCTTTTGGTCTGCACCTGGCTCTTTTATCCGCTGAATATCATTTTCGGACTTTGGAAAAAGCTCATCTTCTGGATGTTCCGTCTGAATAAGAAGAAGCCGTCCTACACCGAAGAAGAATTCAAAATGCTTGTCTCCGACGTCAAAAAAGAGGGCGTTTTGAACGAGACCGAACACGATCTCATCGAACGGACGCTCCGTTACGACGAATTGCACGTCGGCTCCGTCATGATCCCGCTCGACAGGGTGATCGCGCTTGAAATCAGAGACAACACGCATTTGGTCTATAAGATCTTCCGCGAGACGAATTTTTCGCGCGTGCCCGTCTATAAGGGTACGAAACAGAACATCATAGGCATTCTCTACCGCGCAGACTTCTATGAAAATATGCTTGCGGGCAGGCGGAACTTCGATAATATCGTGCGTCCCGTTTCGTTTACCGAAACGGACATGAAGCTCTCCGCGCTCATGAAGCAGATGCAATCCAAACGGGAACACATGATGATCGTCGGCGCGGAGGGGAACGCGCTGGGGTTGATTACCCGTGAGGATATTATCGAGGAGCTTTTGGGCGATATTGACGATAAATATGATTTAACGCCCGTGACTTCTCCGTTGAATCCCTTTATTCCCGAACCCGAAGAGCCCGAATCCGTCGATGAAACGGAAGAATAAAACAGGATCGATCCGCCCGCATAGCGGGCGGTTTTTTTTGTTAAAAATCAGTGAAAATTAAATGAATTTAACAAATTTTATATCCGTTTCGTTGACATTTTTTTTCGAGCGGGTGTATAATAAAATTGTTGTTTGATTTACAAAATAAATTGTTTTACGGAGGATACAACAATGGAAAGCGGCAAATATCTCAACAAATTGATTTTGACCGTCAAATTTATGGAGGGACTGAATATGATGCCGGCGAACGTCAGCCTGACGCAGACGGAATTCAGGCTGATCCGCGAGATCGTCATGGAACGCGAGGCGGGGAATCAGATTATTTCTTCGGAAATTGCAAGAAGATTGAACATCACCCGTTCCGCAGTTTCACAGCTCGTAACCAGGCTCGAACAGCGCGGGATCGTAAACCGTATGGCATCGCCTACGGATCGCAAGATTTTTTATGTAGTGCTTTCCGAATCCGCGCTTGCCGTGTTCCAGAAGCAGTGCGACGAGGCGAACGAACTCATCAACCGCGTCGTCGAGGAATTCGGCAAAAAAAAGACCGATCAGCTGATCGAACTCTATGAAGAGTTTGCCGCGGTCTTTGATAAAATCCGCAGTGAAAGCGAAAAGGAAAACGGTGTCTTCCGCAAATAAAGGAGCTCTATGTTAAAGTTAGTCAATATCAAAAAGGACTATAAAGTAGCCAATACAAAGGTCCCCGCGCTCAAAGGCGTGAGCCTGTGTTTCCGTGAGAACGAATTCGTCGGTATTCTTGGGCAGTCTGGTTGCGGTAAAACGACCCTCCTGAATATCATCGGCGGACTCGATCACTACACCGAGGGCGATCTCGTGATCGAGGGGAAATCCACGAAAGATTTCTCTGATCGGGATTGGGACGTTTACAGAAATCACAGGATCGGATTTATTTTCCAATCGTACAACCTCATTCCTCATCAGACGGTTTTGGGAAACGTAGAGCTTGCGCTCAATATTGCGGGCGTCAGCCGTGAAGAGCGTACCGAGCGGGCGAAGCGTGCGCTTGAACGGGTGGGGCTCGGAAAAGAGTTGAACAAGCGCCCCAACCAGCTTTCGGGCGGACAGATGCAGCGCGTTGCGATCGCGCGCGCACTCGTCAACAATCCCGCCATTTTGCTTGCGGACGAACCGACGGGCGCGCTCGATTCCAAGACGAGCGTCGAGGTCATGGAACTCATCCGCGAGATCGCGGGCGAAAGGCTCGTCATTATGGTGACGCACAACCCCGAACTTGCCGAGCAGTACGCCTCCCGTATCGTGCGCCTGAAAGACGGCGAGGTCGAGTCGGATTCCAATCCCTATGCGGAAGAAGAGGAGGAAACGGAACGGCTGAAAAAGACGGCGGAGGAAGCGCCCGAAGAGGCGGAAGCGGACGCACCCAAAAAGCGCGCCAAAAAGCAAAAGAAACCGCGCGCGAAGATGGGAGCGCTTGCGGCGCTCGCGCTCTCGTTCAGAAACCTTTTGACGAAGAAAGGGCGTACGATCTTAACTTCGATCGGCGGAAGCATCGGCATTATCAGCGTGTGTTTGGTTCTTGCGCTCTCCAACGGTTTTAACCACTATATCAAAAAGACGGAAGAGGATATGCTCTCTTACTATCCCGTGCAGATCACGGAGAGCGCGTTCGACATGGCTTCCGTCATGACCTCGTTCACTTCGCCGAAGGATATGCCCGATTTGGAGCAAATCGGGGATCGTGTTTACGTCGATTCGTTTCTGACGGGGCTTGCAAACGATATGGCGATCCAGAATAACGTATCTCCGCAGTACGTCGATTACGTTCAGAAAATGAATCCGGATTGGTATGCGGAAATCCAGTACGGCTACGGCGCGGGGCTTGTGAACAATCTCTATATGACCGTTGCAACGGGCGGATTTAACGTTACCAACGAGAATACGGGTCTGAACGAGGAAGTACCGCTTTCAATCAAAAACATATCTCTTTCGGAATTGAAAACGGAGTATATCAAGGATTTAAGAACCTATAAAAAGGAATATGCCTCGTTGACGGGCTTTGCGGATTTCTTCGGCAATATCGTACATAAAATGCCGGGAACGAGCGATTTTACAAGTCAGAAGTATGCGGATTACGTTCTTTCGCAGTACGATATTCTCAATCCGGAGACGATGCATTTCCCTCAGAACGCGAATGAAGCCGTGCTTGTCATTTCACCCGAACACGCATCGACCGATCTGACGCTCGCCCAACTCGGTCTTTTGAACGAGGCGGACTTTTTGTCTCTGTTCGATAAGGGAAAACCCGATGCGACCGAAGAGGAAAAACAGCCGCTCTTTATCGAATACGACAAGATTTTAGGCAAAGAATATAAATTGCTCTATAACGATACGGTTTACCTTAAAAACGAAACGCCGAACGAGCAGTATCCGTTTGAATATAAAGAGAAATTCAGTTCGGAACCGGATAACGACGAATGGGGCGAGCTTTCCGAGAAAGACGGAATCAATATGAAGATTACGGCGATTCTCTCCTTAAAAGAAGGGCTGAATTACGGTTGTCTGAAAAACGGTTTGAATATTACCGAGGCGGCGGTAGATCAGTACGTTCAGGGAAATCTGGATTCTAAGATCGTAGATTGGATCAAGAACAGCTCCAATATCAAAGACGATCCCATACTGGGAAGTTATATGCAGGATCTCGAAATGGATATTTTCCGTTCGCCCTGCAATGCGGCACAATTCGATTCTTACTATTATGCGATTTCGCAATTCCTTCCTTCCGTAAGCGGAACGCCCCTTGCGAATCTGCGCGTGTCGGGGGAGATCGAGAGCGTTGTCCGCTACCTCGGCGGAGACGACAGTTATACTTCGATTTCCATTTTTGCGCGTGATTTCGACGGAAAGGAAGAAATGCTCGCCTATCTTGACGAGTGGAATAATATGTGCGAAAGCGGAGCAACGTATAAACTTGAAGGCTATGACGATCTCGTACTCGGCGAGAGCGACAAGATCACTTATTCCGATACCGTAGGCGTTTTAATGAGCATGGTGCAGACCATGCTGAACGCGATCACCTATGTGCTCGTGGCATTTACCGCGATCTCGCTCGTCGTTTCGTCGGTCATGATCGGAATCATCACCTACGTTTCGGTGGTGGAGCGCGTCAAGGAAATCGGCGTGTTGCGATCGCTCGGCGCGAGCAAACAGGATATACGCAATCTGTTCAATTCGGAAACGTTTATGATCGGTCTTACGGCGGGCGTATTCGGCGTCGTCGTCAGCTATCTGCTGTCGTTCGTCGTCAACGCCATTCTGAACCCGCTGACGGGGATTACGGGGCTGGCGTCTCTGAATCCCGTCGCGGCGCTCGTCATGATATGTATCAGCGTCGGACTCACGCTCATTTCGGGCTTGATCCCCGCTTCCGCCGCGGCGAAAAAAGATCCCGTGATCGCGCTCCGTACGGAATAAAAAATCCGAAAATTGCCGATACTGAGCAAAAGACAAAAGAGAGGCTCATATATGGCAAAAAAAGAAAAACTGAAAAAACTTACCGACGAAGAGTACGAACGCTACGTTCAATCGCTATTAAAAAAATCGGAGTAGATCTCCGATTTTTTTATTGAAAAAAGCAAAAATATTGTGCGACCTTTTTCCCCTTATCCCGTCATTCTTCCTCAAAAATATCCGATTGCGGTATGGTATAATTTTCAAAAAAGCCGCAAAAGGAACGTGGGTCATGGCAAGGAAAATCGTAATTACGTCGGGAAAAGGGGGAGTCGGAAAAACGACCGTCTGTTGTAATTTGGGGGTTCAGCTTGCCCGTCTCGGATACCGAGTCATCGTTGCCGATCTCGACTTCGGACTGAATAATGTGGACGTCGTGCTCGGCGTCGAAAATCGCGCCGTGTACGACGTGAGCGACGCGGTCGAGGGCAGGTGCCGCGCGCGTCAGGTGCTGAGCCGCCACCCCGAATATCCCACGCTTTTTTCCGTGTCGAGCAACCGCGTTCCCGATCGCTACGTCTCCCCGCAGGCGGTCAGGCTCGTTCTGGATACGCTGTCTCCGCAGTTTGATTTTATTCTGATCGATTCGCCAGCGGGGATCGACGAGGGGTTTCACCGCGCCGTCTCCTGCGCGGAGGAGAGCCTGCTTGTTACGACGCCGCACATCTCCGCCATGCGCGATGCGGACAGGGTCGCGGGAATGCTCAAATGTTATCGTCTGAACTCTGTGGGGCTCGTCGTCAATCTCGTCAGAAAGGATATGGCGCGACGCGGAGAGATCCTATCGCCCGAAGAGATTTCCGAAATTATCCGCGTTCCGCTTTCCGCCGTCGTATTAGAGGAGGATAAACTGTATCTCGACAATATTTTCAAACGTTCCAGAGCGTTTCGCTCGCTTGCAGAATTTGTCATAGAGGGCAAGAGGGAAGAAGTAGCAAAAAAGAGGTTTCGGAGGTAATACATGAGAGAGAAAAATTCCAAATTCCGTCTGGAACAGATGCTGGACAGGGATAAAGAGGAGATGAACGAAGCGTCGAAAAAAGCGGCGCTTGCCGATCTCGTTCATGTCGCCTGCGAATATTTTGACCTTGACGGGGATGCAAAACTTGAAGTAAAGCGCGTAAAGGGTAATTATGAGGTAAATTTTTCTTTTCGTGCCGTCCGTGTCAAAAATTTTTCCGTATTGCACTGACAACGGCTTGACGGAAATTTTTGTATGTCGTATAATGTTCTCGTCTTTGTTGCGAAGTTTGTCAAATTTTGTCGATAAACAGCGCATTTGAGGAAGAGCGGCAGTCGATTGGATGTGGAGGTTTTGTAAGGAGCGCAGCGACGGAATAGCGATTGTTGCGCGAAGTGCCGATCGCGTCAAACCGTGTAACGGTTTTCCGGTAACAAATGAATAATGGAAGGATGGCAGAGCGGTTTAATGCGGCGGTCTTGAAAACCGTTGATGGGCAACTATCCGGGGGTTCAAATCCCTCTCCTTCCGCCAAAAATAAAAATACGGACACGCTTTAATGTGTGTCCGTATTTTTATTACTAAGAAAACGGTTTGTTTTTCGGAAAATCGATTCATTTTTTTGATGTTTCGCACATAGGATATAGTAATTGTATCGCGATAAAAATATATTATATAGGAGATATTTTTATGGAAAAAAACACAACGGTACCTACTACGACTATGGCTACGACGCCTGCAACGGCGACCTGCAATGCAGAGGAGATTTGCGGATCGGTGAACATTCTGGATACCACTCACCTTAAAAACCTTGTGGACGATCTTTCAAAACTTTACAGCACTTCCGTTTGTACGAAGGTTGCGAGAGATACGAAAATTGCTTCCGAAAAACGCCTTATTGAAGCAATACGCGCCAATCTCGACCGCTACGAGGGCTGATTCGGGTAGCAACTGTTCTGCCATGAAATGATTTGCCAAAAAAGGCATTGACGTAAAGTCAATGCCTTTTCGATTTCATTTGTGTTATAGCAGTTTTCCGCAGTTTTTGCAGAACTTGCTATCCTGATCGTTATTGGTGTTGCAATCGGGGCAAATTTTTGTCAGCGGTTTACCGCAATTTTTACAGAATTTTCCGTCTTTATCGTTGTGTTCGCCGCACGCCTGACATACGACGGGATCGTCCGTCAAACCTTCTTTCAGCGCTTGCCCGATGTTGCTGATTGCCGGTTTCAATTCGCTGCTCGCTTCGTTGATGACGGGAACGGCTTCGTTTTTTACATACCGCGCCATTTCTTTCCGGAAGCCGAGCGTCAGACAGCAAATTCCTACAAACACCAGAGGAAAGCCGAGGAAAAGCAAAAAGAATAAACCCGGCATATCCGAATTGTTGACAGACACGAAAAAATCAACGAATCCGGCAATCATCAGGGCGAGCCCCAATACGGTAAATACGCAACCTAAAATTTGCAGCGTGCGCTTGTTTTTTTTGTGTTTTTGATCCATAAGTTTAATCCTTTATCGATACATATATATTATAAGTTAAAATTCCGATTTTGTCAAGTGGTTAAGTAATCGGGATTTTTCAATTAAATCCGATCGAGAAATATTTGATCCTTTCGGACTTTATCCCATGAAAAGATTGCAACAAGTTCTTCAAGCGTTGCGGGGCGGTTGCGATCGATAATGCCTGCGGAATAGGCGAGAGAGCCGAGGATTCGTTCTTTCGGATAAGCTGAAACGATCCGCGCGGCGCTGTCGCCGTCGCTCTTGCTCAGTTTGCGACCCGTATGATCGCATACGAGCGGAATATGATAATAGCGGGGAGGGCGGTATCCAAGCAAACTCATCAGCCAGATCTGCCGCGGGGTGCTCGGCAGAAGATCGTTTCCGCGCACGACTTCCGTAACTCCGCTTTCTCCGTCGTCCGCGGCTACGGCGAATTGATAGGCATGTACGCCGTCGCTGCGGCGAAGAATAAAATCCCCGCAATCTTCTTTGAGGTTTTGTTCAAATCTGCCTGCGATCGTATCGGTAAATCCGATTTTTATATCGGGAACTTCTATGCGGAAACAGGGGCGGCGCATTGCGCTTTTCTCTTCGATTTGCCTTTCCGTCAGATTACGGCAGGTTCCCGGATAGATCGTTTCTCCGTCGCGGATGCGGGGCGCCTCCGCGGCATGAAGTTGCGCCCGCGTGCAGAAGCAGGGATAGACACGCGCCTTGTCCCGCAGTTCCCGTTCCTTGATACGGTAAAATTGTTCGCGTCCGCTCTGAAAGAGAGGGGGCTCGTCGCCGACGAGTCCGAGAGTATCCAGCGTATTGAGAAGTTTGTCTGCGGAGTTGGGCGGACACCGGTCGGTGTCAAGATCTTCGATGCGCACTAAAAACTTTCCGCCTGCGCTTTTTACGGACAGATAGGCAAGAAGCGCGCAAAGGAGATTGCCCGCGTGCATTTCGCCGCTCGGCGTAGGGGCGAACCGCCCCGTCGGTATCGTGTTTTTATTTCCGTCGTTCATCGCATATCAGTTTATCACAATGCAGAGCGGCAGTCAAATTATGTTCTTCCGATAATGTGAAAAAAAATTTTATAATTCACTTGAAATTTATACCATGAAATGATATAATATACGAAATAGTACCTATTTTGGGTTATTATGTATTTTTTTGTATGCAGATCGCATCAGTATTAAAAAATTTCGGAGGGAAATGAGTTGAAGATCAAGAATCAGGTGATTAAGTTTGAACAGAACTTATGCAACGCAAAGGTGGACGATAACGAAATTTTATTTGTCAGAGTGAACGACGTCGTGTCCGGTGCGGACGCGCGCTTTGAAGTGCCGATCACGCACGACGCGATCGTCATTAAGGGCGGCGGAGATATGCGTTATTACAAGAGCGGAAACTACGACGTATTTTCCGACAAGAAAGAAGCGAAGAAATGGAAGAAAGGGATGTCGGTGGAAATTATCTATATTCCGAAAGATACGCGCGTACTCATCAAATGGGGAACGCCGAACAGACTGCGCTACCGCGACGAGGCGAGCAGTAAAGTCATCACCGTCGGGGCGAGAGGCGAGTTCGACGTTTCCGTCACCAATCCCGAACAGTTTTTCCGCAAGGTCGTCGGGGTAAAGAAAGAGTTCAATCTGATGGAATTCAGAAAGCGTTTCAGCGAGACCGTGGCGACGGAATTTGCCGATATTTTCCTCCGCATTATCGAGGAAAAACATCTAACCTACGATAAGTTCACGGCGAACAAAAAAGCCATCGGCGACAGCATGGGCGACGCGTTGAGCCCCATGTTCGAGCGCGATTGGGGACTTTCCGTTCTCAACTTCAAGATCGCCGACTTCGATCTGCTCGACGAGGACATGAATGCGATCGAGGACGCGGCGGCGGAGCAGGTGCGTCAGGAAAAGCTCAAAGAATATCTTGCCGAGCTCGAACGCCTCGACGACAAGCAGTGGGAGCGCGACAAATATCTCCGTCAGCTCGAATTGCAGGACAAGGCGGCGTATTATGAAGTCCTGAAAGTGGCGGGACGGGAAAAACCCGAAAACAAAGAGGAATTGAAGTGCCCGAACTGCGGGCTTACTTATAAGCCTACGGATAAATTCTGCCCGCACTGCGGCAAGTACGTCAGCAAGGATCCGATCATCTGTCCCGACTGCGGAAAATCGAACGAGAGCGGCGCAATGTTCTGCGCGAACTGCGGCAAAAAACTCATGAAATCGGAGGGGAAATAATATGTTATCGAATTTAACGGGCGCATTGATGGCGCTGACAACGGATATGAAAATCGGCATTGGGATTGGCGCCGGCGGGCTTGCGATCGTTATTTTAGTGATCGTATTGTTCGTTGCGCTTCGCAAACGGTCGAAAGGCACGGTTGCGGAAAAGACGCTCGACGACAGGGAACTGATCGCTGAGAACAGCAAGGCGGTCGAGGCATTGTTTGTGCTTGCGGAGGATAACGCGTCTTTGGTGGAAGAACTGAAAGCCTTGCAGGAAAAGCTCAAATATCTGATGCCTTCCGACGATTCCAAAGTTACGGAATACGATAAGAAGATCAAAAACCTGATCGGCGATATGCGGATCGCGCTGACGAAATCGGACGGCGAGGATTCCAAAAAGACGGACGCGATCCTGACGGATCTCAAACTTGCCGTTGCCGACAGAAGCGCGAAAATGTAACGGGAGCAGTTATGGGTTGGTTCAAGAGTAAATACGATAAACTCACGCGCGAAGAAGTGGTGGACGCGATCTGCAAGCTCGAAAAAGAGACGCAGAACATCGAGGACGAACTGGTCGAAAAACAGAATCAGATTAACGTTCTGATGGAAAAGGGCAAAAAGGAAACGGATAAACAGATCAAGCTGTTCTATGCAAAGCGGATCAATTCGCTCAAAGCCGAACGCGAACAGAGCGTTCAGCGCGCAATGTATTTAATGTACAACGTTCAGCTCATGAACAAGCTGAAAGCCGCGATCGACGACAACCAGTTTTTCAAGAACACGTCCAAAGTATCGCTCGGCAATCTTTTGTCCGATCAGAAAGGGCTTGCCAAATTTCTGAATAAGACGCTGAACACGCGCGTGGCGGCGGAGGACGTTTTGACGTCCGCCGACGAGACGTTCAAAGCCGTGGAGGACGCGTACGAAAAAAACGGCACGATCTACGGCATGAACGATCAGGACGACGCGCTTCTTGCCATGTTCGAGACGGAAGAGATGGTCGCCGACGAACAGCAGATGTATTCCGAAAAGCCCAAGGCGCAGGAAGATACCGAATAAGGAGAGATTGATTATGAGTGTTACCAAAAAAGAAATTCAGAAAAAAATGCTGATCAAACAGACGATCAATGCAATGAATAAGCAGATTCAGAAGCTCGAAGAACAGAAAAAAACGTATATCGAAGCGGGGAAAAAGGCGAAACAGCAGGGACTTTCCGCCCAGTATAATCTCGCTCTTTCGGGACTGAGAATGACGATCGCCCAGCAGAAGCGCGTCTATGAAATGAAACTCAATTTCGAGATCACGTCGCAGATGAAAGATATGTCGAAGATGACGGTGGAATTTCTGGACGGCATGAGCTCTTTGAGCAAGGATATGATGAAGCTGACGAAAGAGAAAGATTTTCTGAAAGTTCAGAAGCAGTTCACCGAGGCGATGACGAGCGTCGAGGTGCAGACCGAGCAGATGGAAGAGTTCATGGACGAGACGCAGTCCACGTTTGCCACGGCGTATTCGGGGAGCGAGGAGGAGAACAAAGAACTCGACGGGCTCATGAGCAATGAAGCCGTTTCCGACAATATGACGGAGTCGATGATCGAAAAAGAACTCGAAGAACTGAAAAAGAAAATGAATTCTTAAAGTTATGGCAGATTTAAGTTTACTCAACGAAACGTTTAATTTGTACTATAATAAGGCGAAAGAATGTACGGGCAAGGGCGATAACGCTCTTGCCAAACGCTATTATATGCTTGCCGCCGAACAGATGCTGAAAATGGCGAAAGAGAGCGAAGGCGAATTGCAGAAGGCGCGATACAGCCGCGCAAAGAGCATTCTCGAATTTGCCGAGGGGATCACGGCGCAGCGCAGAAAAGCTACGGATAGCGATGAACGCGCCGCTTCCGTCAACATTCAGCGCAACGATAAAATTTCGCTCGAAGAAGCGCTTTCGCGCCTCAATAAGCTCGAAGGGCTTGCGCGCGTCAAAAGTCAGGTCTGCGATTGGGTCGATCAGATCAAAGTCTTTCAGATGCGCAAGGAGCGCGGAATGTCCGTTCCCGATATGTCCTATCATATCGTATTCACGGGGAATCCCGGAACGGGAAAGACGACGGTAGCGCGCATCATGGCGCAGATATACTGTGCGCTCGGCATTCTCTCCGACGGGCATCTCGTCGAAGTGGATAGGAGCGATCTCGTTGCGGGCTACGTCGGGCAGACCGCCGTCAAGACGAGAGAGGTGCTCTCTAAGGCGTACGGCGGCGTTCTCTTTATCGACGAGGCATATACGCTCGCAAGCGGAAGCTCCAACGATTTCGGGCAGGAGGCGATCGATACCATTCTCAAAGAGATGGAGGATAAGCGGGATAATCTCGTCGTGATCGTCGCGGGTTACGATAATTTAATGGAGAAGTTTATCGAATCCAACCCCGGTCTCAGATCGAGATTCAAGAACTTCATTCAGTTCACCGATTATACGGGCGAAGAATTATACCGCATTTTCGAGGGATTTTGCAGGAGCAATCAATACACGCTCGCCCGCGATGCGGCAACGGCGCTCAGGGACTATTTTAACGATCTCTATTCCAACAGGGATAAGAACTTCGGCAATGCGAGAGACGTTCGGAATATCTTTGAGAGTATCGTCACGCGGCAGTCCAAGCGCGTGGCGCGGCTCAAAAATCCCTCCGACGATGAAATGACGACGATCACGGCGGCGGATCTGCCCTTTGAGGTTTCGGACGCGGGCAAAAACAGAGAACCCGAAAGACCCGCCGAACCGCCCAAGCCCGTCAAGCCCGTCGATCCTCCGAAAGAGGAGGCGCCGCCCAAGCCGGAGGATAAAATTCTCGAAGAGGGCGGGATTGCGGGAAGCGATTTCAAGTTCGATTGGGACAGCCTGCCCGTCATCAATTTCGACGACATTGCGGGACTTGACAGCGTAAAAGAGGTCGTAAAAGTTAAAGTGCTTTTGCCCCTGCAACATCCCGAATTTTTTGAGGGATACGTTCGCAAAGGGGGCGGAGGGTTGCTTCTTTACGGTCCTCCCGGCACGGGCAAAACCATGATCGCGGCGGCGATCGCCAACGAGATCGGGGCAAAGTTCTGTTCGGTGAAGCCCTCCGATTTGTTGAATCAAGGGGCGGGCAACACCGAAAAGGCGGTGCGCGCACTGTTCGCGCAGGCGCGTTCGTTCCCGTGCGCCGTCATCTATTTCGACGAAATGGATTCCATTTCTCCGAAATCGACCAAGTCTCAGTACGCAAAACAGCTCCGTTCCGAATTTCTTGCGCAGTTGCAGGGGATCGAGGAGTACGGAAAATCCAAGGATAATCTGCTGTTTCTGATCGCCGCGACGAATAAGCCGTGGGACATTGACAGCGCGTTCATCCGCCCCGGCAGATTCGGTACGCGCATCTATGTGGGGCTTCCCGACGACGCGGCAAGACAATACATGATCGAGCGGCGGCTGAAAAAGATCGCCGACAAGGGGATCGTGAAGATCGCGGAGGACGTCGATACGGAAGCGGTCGTCGGCGGCACGAACGGATTCAACGGATCGGACATGACCAACTTTTTGGACAGGGTCGAGGAAATTTCCGCGCTCCGCGCGATCCGGACGGGAGAAAAGTCGATCACCGCGCAGGACTTTGAAGTTGCGCTCGAACAGATCACTTCCTCCGTTCAGCGGGACGACATCGAAAAACTGTTGGCTTGGAAGAAAGAAAACGAGTAAAAGCAAAGGGGAAATTATGAATAAATGTAAAGTGTGCGGCGGACCGTGCGAGGACGTCGGCGGCGGTAAATTTCAGTGCGAGTTTTGCGGGGCGACATTCTCCGCAAGCGATTTTGCTCCGAAATCAAGCGCGGTTCGCGGCGGCAGACCCGAAAGCACGGGCGGCAGCGATCTGGGCGCGGATATTTTCGAGAAGAACGTCAACGGCGTTTTGGAACTGACCATGTCAACGGGAAGAGCTTCGGGCTATCTGATCGGCGCAAACGGCTATGCCGTGACGAATTCCCACGCGGTCGCTCTGAATGACGGAAAGTCCTGCGGGCAGTGTCAGGTGAAAATCGCGGGCGAGACCGTTTCTGCGACCGTCGTTGCAATGGGAACGCAAGATAATCGGATGCACTGCACAAATTCCGATCTTGCGCTTATCAGACTTTCAAGAGTTCCCGCTTATGCGACGCCGCTCAAATTTGCCGACTATCATAAAGTGAGAACGGGCGAAAGGGTTTTCGTCATCGGCAACTCCCTTGGCGAGGGGCTGTGCATTACGAGCGGGATCGTGAGCGATAAAGACAGAGACGGTCAGCTCATGTACGACTGCCCCACGAACCCCGGCAATTCGGGCGGACCCGTCTTTAATTCGGACGGGCAGGTGATCGGAACGCACGTCCGAGGAACGCTCAACCAAAGCGGCGGAAAAGCGCAGGGCATGAATTATGCAATCCCGTCCTCGGCGGTGGAGGAATTCCTCAGCCGCGCAAGCTTCCGAAGATAAAATATGAACAGCGGTTCGATTATGCCGAACCGCTGTTTTTATTTCTTTTCGTATATTTCCCGTTTGAGAATGCCGACGTAGGGTAAGTTTCGGTATTTCTGCGCAAAGTCGAGTCCGAAGCCCACGATAAATTCGTCGCCGATTTCTTGGCAGGAAAAATCCGCCCGAATGGGAACCGTTCTGCGTGCGGGTTTATCGAAGAGGGTGACGGCGGTAAAGGATCTTGCGCCGCGCCCCAAAAACAGATCGCGCAGTTGCAATAGCGTATTGCCCGAATCGACAATGTCCTCGATCAGAATGACGTCCCGTCCCGCAACGGACGAGGATAAATCCGTAATGATTTTCAATTTTCCCGAACTTTCAGAAGCGTTCCCGTAGGAGGAGACCGTCATAAAATCGAGTTGGACGGGCGTTTTCATTGCCCGCACTACGTCGCAAAAAAAGAATACGCTGCCTTTGAGAACGCCGATTGCAAGCGGGGGAGCGTCTGTATTGCTGAATTTGTTATCGAGCCATTCCGCAGTTTCTTTCACTTTTTGTGCAAGCTGTTCTTCGCTTAAAACCACGCATTGCAAATCTTTATGTATCTTGCTCATGTGAGCATTATAGCATATTTCATAAAATATTTCAAGTTGGTTTTGCTTGTAAAAGCGAGGCGATTCCGCTATAATGATAGGTGATTGCGGGAGGGCGCTATGATAAGACTGATGTTGAAAGAGGACAGGGAAGAAGTTCTTGCAATGATGCGGGTGTTCTATGCGTCGCCCGCCGTACTGAGCAACGGTTCGGAAGAAATATTTTCAAACGATTTTGAAAACTGTATCGGGAACTGTCCCTATCTCGAAGGCTATGTCTTTGAAAGCGAAACGGGTATTACGGGTTATGCCATGATCGCCAAAAGTTTTTCGACGGAATTCGGAAAGCCGTGCATCTGGATCGAGGATATTTATATCAAACCGCAGTTCCGCGGAACGGGACTCGGCGGGCAATTTTTGAACTATATCGAAGAGAAGTACGAGGGGCACGTTTTCCGCCTCGAAGCGGAAGAGGAGAACGAAAACGCCGTACACGTTTACCGCAAACACGGCTTTGAAGTTTTGCCTTATCTCGAAATGATCAAAAAGTAACTCAAACAATTAAAGCGACTGCAAAAAACAGTCGCTTTAATTGTTTGTTCGCTTTGTTGCGATGTGGTGGACCTGCGCAGAATTGAACTGCGGTCTTACAAGGTTCATCCGTGGACACTACACGCTTAGTCTGCGGTTAAATCTCGCCCTGAAAAAGTCCGCAGACGACTTTTTTTCGGGCATACTTCCCTGAATTCATTTTATTCAGACGGAAGTTTTTCCGAATAAAACGTTCCCCACTGAGTTGACGCCCCGAATCCGACCGTGGGCAGCCGGAAGAGGACGGAGCTTAAAAAGTTAAGCCGCAAGCGCTACGCGACGAGCGGATGCTCTGCGGGTAGCGGTTCTTCTGCTTTTATTATCAGCAATTAAAATTGATCCGTTTTTACGGAGCCGAGCCTCCGGCGTGCGTCCGACGAAATCCGCTTGCAATCGAATCCGAAACAGGCCCGTTTTTCGTCTTGCAAATATAGTATATGCGATATTTCGGTTTTTGTCAACCAAAAAAAGCGCGGGCAGTCAGCCCGCGCTTTTATCTTTATTTTAGTTATGACGGATAATAAGGCTTGTGCCCGTCATCTCCGCGGGAACGGGAAGTCCCATCACTTCGAGCAGGGTGGGGGCAATGTCCGCAAGTACGCCGTCCTTGCGAAGCCTTACGTTTTTATACTTTTCGGAAACGAGAACGACGGGAACGGGGTTCGTGGTGTGCGCCGTGAAGGGCGATCCGTCCGTGTCGAGCATTCTGTCGGCGTTGCCGTGGTCGGCGGTCAGAATGGCGCTACCGCCCATTGCAAGGATCTGATCCACGACGCGTTTGACGCATTCGTCCACGGTATGCACCGCCTTGACCGCGGCGGGGATCACGCCCGTATGCCCGACCATATCGCAGTTGGCGAAGTTCAGAATCATCGAGTCGTATTTGCCCGAACGCAGTTCCTGCAATACGCGGTCGGTGACTTCGGGCGCGGACATTTCGGGTTGCAGGTCGTAAGTTGCGACCTTGGGCGAATTGATGAGAACGCGCGTTTCGCCTTGGTTGGGTTCTTCCACGCCGCCGTTGAAGAAGAAAGTGACGTGTGCGTATTTCTCCGTTTCCGCAATGCGGAGCTGGGTCTTGTTCAGCGTTGCAAGGTATTCGCCGAGCGTGTTCTTCATGCTCTGCTTGGGGAACGCGATTTTAACATTCTCGAACGCCGCGTCATACACGGTGTAGCAGACGTAGTTAAGTTCCAAAAATCCCGTCTTTCTCTCGAACGCCGTACCTTTGGGAACGGTAAATTCTTTCTGAGAGAACGCGCGCGTGATCTCGCGCGCTCTGTCGGGGCGGAAGTTGAAGAAAATCACCGAGTCGCCCTTTTCGACGAGCGCAACGGGCTTTCCGTTTTTCATGATGTTGGTGGGCAGAACAAATTCGTCCGTCACGCCGTCCGCGTAGGATTCTTCGAGCGCTTTGACGGGGTTCTCTTTCTGTAAGCCCATGCCGAGCGTGAGCATATCGTAGCTCTTTTCTAGGCGGTCCCAGTTGTTGTCGCGGTCCATGGAATAATATCTGCCCGAAAGGGAGGCGATTTCGCCGTAGTTGAGCTGATTCATTTTGTTCTGCAACTCTTTCACGAAATGCACGCCGGAGGTGGGGGAGACGTCGCGCCCGTCCATAAAGCAGTGAACGAAGGTCTGCGGAACGCCGCGTTTTTTTGCCATTTCGAGAAGGGCAAAGAGGTGTGTGAGGTGAGAGTGTACGCCGCCGTCGGACAACAGCCCCCACAAGTGCAGTTTTTTATTGTTTGCCTTGGCGCCGTCCATGGCGGAGATCAGCGCTTCGTTTTTGAAGAAGTCGCCGTCGTCGATCGCTTTCGTGATCTTGGTCAAATCCTGATAGACGATGCGTCCCGCGCCCATGTTGAGGTGACCGACTTCGGAATTCCCCATTTGTCCGTCGGGAAGCCCGACCGAAAGCCCGCTCGCGCCGAGCCTTGCGGAGGGATATTTTGCCCGTAGCTCGTTTACGTTTTTGCTTCCGTCCATAAAGATCGCGTTGCCGCTCTCTTCGGGATTCAGTCCGTAGCCGTCCATGATGATGATTGCGTAAGGTGTTTTCATGTTGATACCTCGTGTTTAGATTGTTTTTATTATACTATGATTCGGGTCGGTTTTGCAAGCGGGAGAGGGATATTTTTGAAAAAAAATATTGAAAAAAAGTGGCGGAGCGCCGAGGACGTCGCTCCCTACAAAACGAAGGGGGGCAGCGGGTGTTTCAGCATTGTAGGGCGTGGCGTCCCCGACACGCCGTAATCAAAAACCCCGCCGGCGAAAGTCGGCGGGGTTTTTTATAATTGTAAATTTATTTGTTGTAGTTGGCGATCGTTGCAAAGTCGTTCGCTTTGAGCGATGCTCCGCCGATGAGTCCGCCGTCGATTTCGGGCATTGCCATGAGTTCTTTGCAGTTGCCTGCGTTCATGGAACCGCCGTACTGAATGCGCAATTTTTCCGCGCACTTCGGGCAGAAGAGCTCGCCGATCTTTTTGCGGATATAGCCGATCGTCTCGTTCGCTTGTTCGCTCGTTGCGGTCTTGCCCGTGCCGATCGCCCATACGGGTTCGTAAGCGATCACAATATCGGCAATGTTTTCGATTCCTTTCAATCCGTCCGTAAGCTGTTTATCGAGAACGGATTCGGTCTTGCCCGTTTCGCGCTCTTCAAGGCTTTCGCCTACGCAGACGATCGGGGTAAGTCCCGCATTCAAAGCGGCAAGCGTGCGCTTGTTGACGGTTTCGTCCGTCTCTCCGAAGTATTGGCGGCGTTCGCTGTGTCCGATAATGACGTACTTGACGCCGAACTCTTTGAGCATGTTTGCGGAAATTTCGCCCGTGAACGCGCCTTTTTCGGCAAAATGTACGTTCTGCGCGCCGAGCGCAATATTCGAGCCCTTCAAGGCTTCCGCAACGGCGGGAATATCGATTGCGGGGACGCATACGACGACTTCGCAATCAGCGTTCGCAACGAGGGGTTTCAAAGCGTTTACGAGCGCAACGCCCTCGCTTGCGGTGTTGTTCATTTTCCAGTTTCCTGCAATAATGGGTTTTCTCATGAAGATTCTCCTGTTAAAAAATTTCTTTGTGTATTATATCACGAATGAATAGGAATTGCAATATATTTGTAAATGTTTTTAGTCAATTCTATTTGTTAGGTTTTCAATAAAATTGCAAAATATTTTCAGTTCAAAAAAATAAAATCTGCGTTATAGATATTGTAAGTATTTTTTAGCAAGAGCTATTATAATGATTCACAGTAGAAAATTTTAATGGAGAATATTTATGGAAGAATCATTGTTAAAAGAAATTTATATGTCCAATTACGGTCCGATCGACAAAATAAAAAATACGGAAGAATATGACAGGCTTTCGGACGAGGCGGAAAAGTATTACGGCAAGCTCATTAAAGTTTTAGGCAAAGAGCAGAAAACATGGTTGGACGATCTATTAGATTTGGAAACTTTGATCGGGGCGGAAATGGGGTTTATGTGTTTTCGCGCAGGGATTCGCTTCGGCGTGCGGTTTATTACCGAAGCATTCGGGAAAGAAAACGAGAAAAATAACCCCTCCCGATAGGGGAGGGGATTTTGCTTGATTTGATTATTTCTCGTTGAGGCAGGCGATACCGGGGAGAACTTTTCCCTCAAAGAGTTCGAGGGAAGCTCCGCCGCCCGTGGAGATATGCGTGATCTTATTCGCAAAGCCGAACTGCGTGCAAGCCGCGGCAGAGTCGCCGCCGCCGACGATCGTCGTGCCTTTCGCTTTTGCGAGCGCTTCCGCGACCGCGATCGTACCCGCCGCAAGGGTGGGGTTTTCAAACACGCCCATGGGACCGTTCCAGATGACCGTTTTCGCCGCGGCAACTTTTTCTGCAAAGAGCTTTCTCGTCGCTTCGCCGATGTCGAGACCCATCATATCCGCAGGGATCTCCATAGAGGAAACCGTTTTGATCTCGACGGGTGCGTCGATGGGGTCGGGGAATGCTTTTGCGACGACCGTATCGACGGGCAGAAGAATTTCTTTGCCGTTGTCCTTCGCCTTTTTCAGCATCTCTTTGCAGTAGTCGAGTTTTTCGTCGTCCACGAGCGAGGTGCCGACCGAACCGCCCTGCGCTTTGAGGAAGGTGTAAGCCATGCCGCCGCCGATGATGAGCGTGTCGCACTTTTCAAGCAAGTTGGAAATAACGTTGAGTTTGTCCGCAACTTTCGCGCCGCCTAAGATCGCAACGAAGGGGTGCTTGGGTTTTTCAAGCGAGTCCGCCATAACCGTGAGCTCCTTTTCGATGAGGAAACCGCAGACGGCGGTCTTGACAAGACCGTATTCGACGATCGCCGCCGTGGAAGCGTGGGAGCGGTGCGCCGTTCCGAATGCGTCGTTTACATAAATATCGCAGAAAGAAGCGAGCTTTTTGCAGAATTCCAGATCTTTCTTTTCTTCTTCCCAGTGGAAGCGGAGATTTTCCAAAAGCACGCATTCGCCCTCTTTGAGCGCGGCGACCTTTGCCTGCGCGTCGGGACCTACCACGTCGGACGCGAACGCGACTTTATTGCCGAGGAGCTCGTTCAGGCGCTTTGCAACGGGCGCGAGCGTGAGTTTTGTCGGCTCGGTTTTCTTTGCCTTTTCGATGATCGCTTCCGCGGTGGTTTCGCCCGCTTCGACTTTCTTTTTGTCTTTTTTGTTGAGCTTTACTTCGTCCGAGAAGATAGAGTGGGGTTTTCCCATGTGCGAACAGAGTACGACTTTCGCACCCTTGTCCATGAGATACTTGATCGTGGGCAGTGCGCCGTTGATGCGGTTTTCGTCGGTGATGACGCCGTTCACGATCGGAACGTTGAAGTCGCAGCGGACAAGGACGCGCTTGCCTTTTAAGTCTTTCAAATCTTTTACGGTTTTCTTGTTCATAAAATTGTTCTCCTTTCATAAATTCCGTTTGTCGGATTCCACATAATATAATAATTCTTTTCCCAAAATTTGTCAATACTTTATAAGAAGAAAGAATTACAGAAATATTGCGGTTTTTTCCGTAAATTTTGTATAAAATGTTTGACAAAAATATTACGGTTTGGTAAAATATGCTTTGTCCGTAATGAGGGCGTATCTTTTTGCGCGCCCGAATGCGGAAAGAACGATTTCTTCCGACTGCTTGCAGTCGCTGAAATATTCCGGAATAAAACAAGGAGGTAAAGAGAATGCCTACGATCAACCAGCTTATCAAAAAAGGCAGAGAGCGCGAAGCGTTCAAGTCCAAGAGCCCTATTCTGGACAAGTGTCCGCAGAAACGCGGCGTATGCCTTTCGGTGACGACGACCTCTCCCAAGAAGCCCAACTCGGCGCTTCGTAAAATTGCGAGAGTCCGCCTTACCAACAAGCAGGAAGGTACCGTTTACATTCCCGGCGAAGGTCACAACTTGCAGGAGCACAGCTCCGTTCTGATCCGCGGCGGAAGAGTAAAGGACCTGCCCGGCGTGCGGTATCATATCGTGCGCGGTGCGCTCGATACGGCGGGCGTTGCAAAACGCAAACAGTCCCGCAGTAAGTACGGCGCAAAACGCCCTAAGTAATTTCACGGATTTTCGCTATTTCGTTCGTGAAGAACTCTGCTTTATTTCGGAATATTTGTCCGGAAGTCAGGCAGTATTCCCGCAAGGGGAGAAGGTTTTTGCCTAACCTATTATATATAGCGCAGGTAAAATAGCTTAACAGGACAGGGAATTTGTTCCCTCGCGGCGGCGTAACGCAAACAAAATTTTAATCGGAGGATACCAAAATGCCCAGAAGAGGTGGCGTTCCCAAAAGAGACGTTCTGCCCGATCCTATTTACAACAGCAAAGTCGTCACAAAGCTCATCAATCAGGTGATGCTCGACGGCGAAAAAAGCGTTGCCCAGAGGATCGTGTACGATGCGTTCACGATGATGGGAGAGAAATTAGGCTTGGATCCCATGGAAATCTTCACGAAAGCGTTGAACAACGTGATGCCCATGGTCGAAGTCAAGGCAAGGCGCGTGGGCGGTGCGAACTATCAGGTTCCCATCGAAATCAGACCTGAGCGCCGTCAGACGCTTGCGATCCGCTGGATCGTCAACAACACGAGAAAGAGAAGCGAGCGCGAAATGAGCAAAAAGCTCGCCGCGGAACTTATGGACGCGTATAACAATACCGGCGGTTCCGTCAAGAAGAAAGAAGATACGCACAGAATGGCGGAAGCGAACAAGGCGTTCGCGCATTTCCGTTTCTGATTCTAAGGAGACACGATTATGCCCAGAGAATACGACTTAAAACATACCCGTAACTTCGGAATCATGGCTCATATCGACGCGGGCAAGACCACGACGACGGAGCGCATTCTGTTCTACACGGGTAAGACGCATAAAATCGGCGAAACGCACGACGGTACCGCTACCATGGACTGGATGGTTCAGGAGCAGGAACGCGGGATCACGATCACTTCCGCGGCGACGACTTGCGTCTGGAAAAATCACCGGTTCAACATTATCGATACGCCGGGTCACGTTGACTTTACGGTGGAAGTGGAGCGTTCGCTCCGCGTTCTGGACGGCGCGGTCGCAACTTTCTGCGCAAAGGGCGGCGTCGAGCCGCAGTCCGAAACCGTTTGGCGTCAGGCGGATACCTATAAAGTTCCCCGCGTTGCGTACGTCAACAAAATGGACATCAACGGCGCGGATTTCTACCGCGTGGAAAAAATGATCCGCGAGCGCCTCGGCGCAAATCCCGTTCCGATCGAACTTCCCATCGGCAAAGAGGAGAATTTCCGCGGGATCATCGACCTCATCCGCATGGAAGCGGAGGTCTATTACGACGATCTCGGCAAGGATTTCAGAAAGGAACCCATTCCCGCAGATATGCAGGAGCTTGCCGAAAAATACCGCGAAAAGCTCGTTGAGGAAGCGGCTTCCGCCAACGACGAACTCATGGAAAAGTACCTCGATACGATGGAACTTTCCGAAGAGGAAATCATTGCGGGACTTCGCGAACGTTGCCTGAAAATGGAGGCGATCCCCATGCTCTGCGGTTCTTCCTATAAGAACAAGGGCGTGCAGTTCCTTCTCGACGCGGTCATTCATTTCCTGCCGAGCCCTCTCGACGTGGCGCACGTCAAGGGCGTAAACCCCAAGACGGGGGAAGAGGAGGAGAGAAAGACTTCCGACGAAGAGCCGTTTTCGGGTCTTGCGTTCAAGATCGCGACCGACCCGTTCGTGGGTTCGCTCGCATACTTCCGCGCTTATTCGGGCGTTCTGGAAGCGGGGTCTTACGTCTATAACTCCACGAAGGAAAAGAAAGAGCGCGTAGGGCGTCTCGTTCAGATGCACTCCAACGAAAGAAAGGACATCGAATGTATTTATTCGGGCGACATCTGCGCGATTGTGGGATTGAAAAATACGACGACGGGCGATACGCTCTGCGACGAAAAGCACCCCATCATTCTCGAAAAGATGGAATTCCCCGAACCCGTTATCCAGCTTTCGCTCGAACCCAAGACGAAAGCGGGTCAGGAGAAGATGACGCTTGCGCTCATCAAACTTGCGGAAGAGGATCCCACGTTCAAAACCTACACCGACAAAGAAACGGGGCAGACGATCATCGCCGGCATGGGCGAGTTGCACCTCGATATTATCGTTGACAGACTTTTGCGCGAATTCCACGTCGAAGCGAACGTCGGCGCGCCTCAGGTCGCTTATCGCGAAACGTTCCGCAGCGCGGTGGATGCGGAGGGTATGTATAAGCGTCAGTCCGGCGGTAAAGGTCAGTACGGTCACTGTAAAATTCACCTCATTCCCCAGGAACCCGGTCAAGGCTACGCATTCGAGGATTTGACGGTCGGCGGTTCGATCCCCAAGGAATACATTCCCGCGATCGACAAAGGGATCCAGGAGGCGGCGAAGAACGGTTATCTTGCAGGCTATGAGATGGTGGACTTCAAAGTACAGGTCTATGACGGTAGCTATCACGAAGTCGACTCGTCCGAAATGGCGTTCAAGATCGCAGGCTCCATGGCGTTCAAGAACGGAATGGAAAAGGCGAAACCCGTCCTGCTCGAACCCATTATGAAAGTGCAGATCATCACGCCCGAAGATTACTTCGGCGATCTGATGGGCAACGTTTCGGGACGCCGCGGCACCATTCTCGGCACGGACGATCGCAACGGCGCAAAGGTCATCGACGCGGAAATCCCGCTCTCCGAAATGTTTGGCTACGCAACGGAACTTCGTTCGCGCACGCAGGGCAGAGGGCAGTTCACGATGCAGTTCGATCACTACTACGAAGTGCCGAAGAGCATTTCCGAGAAGATTATCTCTTCCCGTGCGACGAAAGAGGACAAATAATCGCATTTGGCGGGAGAATTTAGAAATTTTCCCAAAAAAATGCAATAAAAATCTTGCAAAAATTTCCGTTATCGGTTATAATATGATTCGGTAAGCGGAATCAGCTTCATATCAAGGGATTGATAGATAGCTGCGCTCCGGCACAATATGTCGGAAAAGTTATCAAAAAATAAAAAAATTTATCGGAGGATTACTCAAAATGGCAAAGGCAAAATTCGACAGAAGCAAGCCCCACGTCAACATCGGTACGATCGGACACGTTGACCACGGCAAAACCACTTTGACCGCAGCTATCACCATGGTTATGGCATGCAAAGGTCAGGCTCAGAAAATGAAGTACGACGAAATCGACAAGGCTCCGGAAGAGAGAGCACGCGGTATCACGATTAACACCGCTCACGTCGAATACGAAACGGACAAGCGTCACTACGCGCACGTTGACTGTCCGGGTCACGCGGACTACGTCAAGAACATGATCACGGGTGCCGCGCAGATGGACGGCGCGATCCTCGTTGTTGCGGCGACCGACGGTCCCATGCCCCAGACCCGCGAGCACATTCTGCTTGCCCGTCAGGTAGGCGTGCCCTACATCGTCGTGTTCCTCAACAAGTGCGATCAGCTCGACGATCCCGAACTTCTCGAACTCGTTGAAATGGAAGTCAGAGACCTGCTCTCTTCCTACGAATTCCCCGGCGACGACATTCCGATTATCAAGGGTTCCGCGCTCAAAGCGCTTGAAAAAGCGACGAGCGGCGCTCCCAATGCGGAAGTTCTTGCGGCTCCCGAATGCCAGTGCATTATCGAGCTCATGAACACGATCGACAGCTACATTCCTACGCCCGAACGCGACGACAAGAAGCCTTTCCTTCTTCCCGTCGAGGACGTATTCACCATCTCCGGCCGCGGCACGGTTGCTACGGGCAGAGTTGAAAGAGGCGTGGCGCACGTCGGCGAACCCGCTGAAATCGTAGGGCTTATCGACAAGCCTAAGACGACGACGATCACGGGTCTTGAAATGTTCCACAAACAGCTCGACGAAGCGACCGCGGGCGATAACGTAGGCGCGCTTCTCCGCGGTATCAACAGAACGGACATCGAGAAAGGACAGGTCATCGCGAAACCCGGTACCGTTAAAACGGCGACCAAGTTCGAGGCTCAGGTCTATGTCCTTACGAAAGACGAGGGCGGACGTCACACGGCGTTCTTCAACCACTACCGTCCCCAGTTCTTCATCAGAACGACAGACGTTACGGGTTCGATCGAACTTCCCGCAGGCGTTGAAATGGTCATGCCCGGCGACCACGTTACGATGACGGTCGAGGTTATCAAACCCGTCGCGATCGAGGAAGGTCTCCGTTTCGCTATCCGTGAGGGCGGCAGAACGGTCGGCTCCGGCGCAGTTTCCAAGATTCTTTAATCTGAGATATTCAAAAAGCACGGCTTTATGCCGTGCTTTTTTCTTTTCGTATTATGGCAAAATGACGGAATAAAAGTAATAATTTCCTGTTGACTTTTTCTACTTGATTTAGTAGAATAAAGATAGAAATATTTTATTTCGGTGTTTTACGGGGTTTCCATGAAAGAGAAAGAAAAAAACGAGACGAAAAAGCGGTTTCTGTCCAATCAGGGTCAGCGCGTTATGCTGATCGGGATTGTCGTATGTCTGTTGATTTGTTCGGTATTGTTCAGTCTTTTAGGCGTGCACATGACGCAGAATAACAACAATGCAATCGATTCGATCGGCGAACAGACCATGAGTGAAACGAGCTTTCAGCTTACGCAGCGTTTTGAAATGGTCATGAAACAGCGCCTTACGATGGTAGAGGCGTTGGCGGAGGAATACAATCCGCCCGAAAAACCGGATAACGAGAACGGGCAATACACGGAGAGCGAATTTCAGAAAAAACTCAAAGAGTATGACGAACTCTTAAAAGCGGAGCTGGATAAGTTAAAAAACAGCGCCGTGATACGCGGGTTCAGATATGTTGAGTTTCTGCGTATCAATGAAGATCACATAGCGGATGAAAAACTCGGTCAGACCGCAGACCGCATTTTCGGTGATTTCAGCGCGATCGACTATCTTCCGTTCAGAACTTCGGTTCTGGCGGGGGAGGATAAAATCGCGGTCGGTACGGGGATTCTGAATGAGAGCGACGCCGCGCGGGAGGATATTGTTTTATTTTCCGTGCCTTGCACCAAGCATATCATGCCCGTAGAGGGGAGAGAGACCACCGGGAAACGGAGCATGGCGCTCGTCGCGGGTATCACCAATCAAAGTTTTGTCGAAATGCTCGGCATTAACGCGGAGGGGGACGCTGAGGACTTGGGCGACGGTGTCAATCTCGGCGACAATCAGAATGCAAAAACTTATATCGTTCGGAAAGATTTTATTTACGATAAGAACGATCCGAATAAGGTCATAGGGACGAACTCGTTCGTATTAAAGCCGGAAATGGACGAAGAATACGAATGCCTGTCCGTTCTGCTTGAAAAAGAGTTCGGGGATTCCGAATCGTCGATTGAGACCGTTATTCTTGAAATGAATGACCATATGCAGGAGAACAAGGTCTATTCCAATATTTTTCATATGGAAAATCAGCATATCCATATGTATTGCAACAAGTTGGGAAAATCCGAATGGTATCTTGTCTCGATTACGGATAACTCCAATCTGAACGCTGTCATAAAATCGCTGTCCGAGCAGTGGGTCATTATGATTTCGGTTTCCGTGGTCACAATTTTTGTCATGCTGATAAGCATTTTTGTCGTTTATATTTTCTATAACAAAAAAACGATGGCTCAGCTCGAAAACGCACGGCAGGAAGCGCTTGACGCCAACAAGGCAAAGAGCGAATTCCTTTCAAATATGTCGCACGACATCCGCACGCCGATGAACGCGATCGTCGGCATGACTGCGATTGCGACTGCGAACATCAACAACCGCCAACAGGTGCAGGATTGCCTGAAAAAGATCACGCTTTCGAGCAAGCATCTTTTGGGGCTTATCAACGACGTGCTCGATATGTCGAAAATCGAAAGCGGAAAGATGACGCTCAATATGGAGCAAATTTCCCTGCGCGAGGTCATGAACGGGATTTCGACGATCGTCCAACCGCAGATCAAGATCAAAAAACAGAAGTTTGACGTGTATATTCACGATATTCAGACCGAGAGCGTGTATTGCGACAGCGTGCGACTCAATCAGGTGCTTTTGAATCTGTTGTCGAACGCGATCAAATTTACGCCCGAAAACGGTACGATCGAGATCGCGCTTCATCAGGAAGAATCTCCGGTTGGGGAAAACTTCGTGCGGAACCATATTGACGTAACCGATTCGGGGATCGGTATGACGCCGGAGTTCCTGAAAAAAATCTTTGAATCGTTTACGCGGGAAGACAATATGCGCGTGCATAAGACGGAAGGCACGGGTCTCGGTATGACGATCACGAAATACATTATCGACGCTATGAAGGGCTCGATCGATGTAGAGAGCGAACTCGGTAAAGGAACGCATTTCCACGTCGTACTCGATCTCGAAAAGGTGGAAACCACCGAAGAGGATATGATCCTGCCCGACTGGAAAATGCTTGTCGTAGATGATGACGAGCAGCTCTGCCGTTCGACGGTCGCTTCTTTGAAAACGATCGGCGTCCGTGGGGATTGGGTGCTTTCCGGCGAGGACGCCGTTCAGAAAACGGTCAAAGCGCATAAATCGGGCAGAGGCTACGATATTATTCTGCTTGACTGGAAACTGCCCGGAATAGACGGATTGGAAACGGCGCGGCAAATCCGCAAAGAACTCAACGACGAAATTCCGATCCTGCTCATTTCCGCTTACGATTGGGCGGAGATGGAACAGGAAGCGCGGGAAGCGGGGATCAGCGGATTTATCTCCAAACCGCTCTTCAAATCCACGCTCTACTACGGTTTACGCAAATATACGGGAGCGCATGAAGAGTCGGGCAAGGGAAAGGATTCGGAGAAAGAAAGTCACGATCTGTCCGGCGTTCATCTCCTGCTCGCCGAAGACAACGATCTCAACTGGGAGATTGCCGAAATGTTGCTCAGCGAAGCGGGCGTTCAGGTGGAGAGAGCGGAGAACGGAAAAATTTGCGTGGAAATGCTTCAAAAATCCGAAAAGGGTACCTACGATGCAATTCTGATGGATATCCGTATGCCCATCATGACGGGGTATGAAGCAACGGTTGCGATCCGCGCGCTCGATCATCCCGACAAGGATCTGCCCATTATCGCCATGACTGCCGACGCATTTGCCGACGATATGAAAAAGTGTCTCGACTGCGGTATGAATGCGCATATCCCTAAACCGATCGATATGGATCTGCTCAAAGCGACGTTGGCAAAGTTTATCCGTCGTTGAGAAGTAAAAAAGAAACGACGCCGTCCGAATTTTCGGACGGCGTTTTTGTATTGAAATTTACATTATTTTATAAAGAAGTATCATCGGGAATGGGTTCCGCTTTCTGCGGAACTCATTCTTTTTTGTATTTTGCGCATACTGATACGGTATGGAAAAAGCGGAGCGCAAAAACCCTTTTTTAAGGGCATGGGCGAGGGGGAAAAGCGCGTACGCGCGTCTTGCCGACAGTAAATATACGACGATCGCGGGAACGCTCGTATTCTTTCTCGTGCTTTCGCTGGTGCCGCTTCTTTTCTTTCTGACGCTTATTTTCGGAGGGAGGATCTCTACCGAACAGCTCTTTGAACTCGAACTGTTCGATTGGGCAAAGGAGTTGATCGGCTATCTCGATGCGCACGCCGCCGAAGCGAGCGCGGGCGCGGGGATTCTGTTTTTGACGACGACGTTCTGGTCGTCCACGGGATTTTTCTATCACCTGCGCCGAAGCGGTGAAATCATCTGCGGGATCGAGCGGGGCAGGAGCGGATGGCGGCTCAGACTTTCCGCCGTGGCGTTTGCGCTGATTTCTATTTTGCTCATAGCGCTTGCGGCGGGGGTCGTAATCGGCGCAAACCTTCTGACCCGTTCCCTGCCCTCGTGGCTTTCCTGGATCATTGTCTATACTGTGGTTACGGTGTTCGGCTTTTTCGGGATATGGCTTTTGAACGCGTATGCCTGTCCCTATCGGATTTCGCCCGCGCAGACAGCCGCGGGAAGTGCGGCGACCGCGTTGAGCTGGCTTGCCGCCGCGGTGATCTTCCGGATATATCTGTCTTTGTCCGATCCCGCCAAATTATACGGGGCATTATCTGCGGTCGTCGTATTCCTGTTGTTTCTCTATTGGCTTATGATTTGTTTCACCGCGGGCATGATTTATAATTTTCGGGCAGTTAAAAAGAAGATAAAGGTAAAAAATCCTTAAAAAATCGGTTGCTTACGGAAAAAGTATTGTAAAAGTATTTACTTTTGAAATAAAATAGTGTAAAATAAATGTGTATAATTATATAAACTGCCGAAGAAGCAGAGAGAGGTTAAACATGGCTGAAATTGACGGACAAATCCTGGAAGGGATGTATAGCGGCATCGAGGATAAAATCGATGAGATCAAAGACACGCTGAGCCAGGAAGTGCAATTAAATTCCGCTCAGGTGGAAGCGTCCCTAAAAGATTCGATCGAATCGATGCTGAACGAGTTGCGTTACATTTCGCAACAGAACAGCGATATCTATGATCTGAACAAGGCGGATATGACCTCCTTGAAAGAGGAAATCGATAAATCGACGGGAGAGCAGATCGAGCGCGTGGTCGGCGATCTGAAAGCACAGCTCGACGAATTGAGAAGTACCGTTGAGGAACTCAAAGGCGGAGTTCCCGTCTCTGCGGCAAGCGAACCTTCGGACGGAAGAGACAGGATCGGAGAAGCGGTGGACAGTATCAACGCCCGCGTTCAGTCTGAAACGGAGTCCCTCAAAGACGAACTTATGGGCGCGATGGCGCAGATCGCCGTCAATATGAACTCTGACAATGCCGACGGCGGCGCGGCAAATCTTCAAGCGTTTGACGCTATCAGCGAACAGATACACGCCGAAGTAGATGCGCTCAAAGACGAGCTTATGGGCGCTATGGCGCAGATCGCGATGAATGCAACGCCCGGCAATTCCGACGGCGGTGCGGCAAATCTTCAAGCGCTCGACGGCATCAGTGAGCAGATACACGCCGAAGTGGATACGCTCAGAGACGACCTTATGGGCGCTATGGCGCAGATCGCGATGAATGCAACGCCCGGCGACGCGGAAGCGGGCAATGCGGATCAACTGAAAGCGGTCGGGGAAATGAACGAAAAACTCCATGCGGAAATGGAGTCGCTCAAAGACGAACTCATGGGCGCTATGGCGCAGCTCGCTTTCAATATGACGCCTGAAAACGGAGAGGCGGACAATACGAACCAGCTGAAAGCGGTCGGGGAAATGAACGAGAAACTTCATACGGAAATGGAGTCTCTCAAAGACGAGCTCATGGGGGCTATGGCGCAAATCGCGATCAATGCGACGCCCGGCGACGCGGAAGCAGTCGGCGCGAACCAACTGAAAGCAGTCGGGGAAATGAACGAGAAACTCCATGCGGAAATGGAGTCGCTCAAAGACGAGCTCATGGGCGCGATGGCGCAGCTCGCTTTCAATATGACGCCCGAAAACGGAGAGGCGGACAGTACGAACCAACTGAAAGCGGTTGGAGAAATGAACGAGAAACTTCATGCGGAAATGGAGTCCCTCAAAGACGAACTCATGGGCGCAATGGCGCAGATCGCGATCAATGCAACGCCTGCCGACACAGAGGCTGAAAATACAAATCAACTGAAAGCGATTGATGACGTAAAAGAAAAACTTCAAACGCAGTTGGATTATATGAAAGACGATTTGTTGGGCGGCATGGCACAACTCTCCATGGCGGTCAACAAGAATGAGGACGAGAGCGAAAATCTTAAAGTGACGGACGAACTCGGTTCTATCCGGTCTGAGATGTCGGCGTTTAAGGATGAGATGATGAGCGCGATGGCGCAACTCGCCATGACGGTAACGCCCGAAGAAAAGGACGACAAGGCGGGCGAAGAGAATCTCAAAGCGGTCAGCGAAGAAAATCTGAAAGCCATGAACGAAATGAGCGAAAAGCTCAATGCGGAGATGGCAACGTTCAGAGACGAAATGATGAACGCAATGGCACAGCTCGCCATGACGGTAACGCCCGAAGAAAAGGACGAAAAAGCGGGCGAAGAGAATCTCAAAGCGGTCAGCGAAGAAAATCTGAAAGCCATGAACGAGATGAGCGAAAAGCTCAATGCGGAAATGTCGGCGTTCAGAGACGAAATGATGAACG
>CAJUCM010000007.1:20164-32406 GCA_910585235.1 uncultured Christensenella sp. | reverse complement strand
CGAAGAAAATCTGAAAGCCATGAACGAAATGAGCGAAAAGCTCAATGCGGAAATGTCGGCGTTCAGAGACGAAATGATGAACGCAATGGCGCAGCTTGCTATGACGGTAACGCCCGAAGAAAAGGACGAAAAGGCAGGCGAAGAGAATCTCAAAGCGGTCAACGAAGAAAATCTGAAAGCCATGAACGAAATGAGCGAAAAGCTCAATGCGGAAATGGCAACGTTCAGAGACGAAATGATGAACGCAATGGCACAGCTTGCCATGACGGTAACACCCGAAGAGAAGGACGAGAATACCCAGAAACTGGAAGCGGCGGTCGGATCCCTCAATGAAAAAATGGATTCGCAGGCGGCAGAGGTTGGCGGGTTGAAAGACGAACTTCTCGAAGCTATGGCGCAGATCGGTATGGCGGTTTCGTCGGCTCCCGATACGAAGAGCGATTTCATGGCGTTAAAGCAGGAGTTCTTCAAGAGCAAGGACGACGCGGAAGCGTTGGAGAAAGAGTACAGTCTGCAATTTGAGCGTGCGATCGATTCCATGAATCTCCGTATGCAGAACGAAATAGAGAAGCTCAGGAACGATCTCCTCGGTGCGATTTCGGACGTCGGAGCAAAATCCGCCGAAACCTCCGCAGAAAAAACGGAGAGGACGGAGGCGCTGAGCGGACAGTATTCCGAGAAGATACTGTCGGCGGTGGATCAGTTGAACGCAAATCTCGATTCGCAGGTCAATGCAATGAAAGACGAGCTGATCGAAGCGATCTCGCAGGTCGGAATGTCGGTGTTCAACGTCTCCGATCTTGCGGAAGACATTGCTTCCGTCAGAGACGAAATTGCAAAATCGAACGAAGCGGCGGCAGTCAGCGAAAGCGGAAACAAAGAGCGGTTTGACGAATTTGCGGACGATCTGAACGCCCGTATCGATACGCAGATGAACGATCTGAAAGACGACGTTCTGAATGCAATCTCCGGAATGGAAGCGGCGGTTGCGGACGGCGAATCGTTCGGCGCGTCCGAGGACGGCGAGATCGACTATGACGTGCTTGCCGATAAGATCGCCGAAAAAGTACCTGCGATCGACTATGAAGAACTTGCCGAGCGCATGAAGGAACTGCTTCCCGAAGAGAGGGCGGGCGTGCGTAAAAACGGCGAGAGCGACGAGGAACCGTTTGAAATCGATTACGATTTGCTTGCGGAAAAAATCGCAATCATTATCCCCGAAGTGGATTATGAGGAGCTTGCAGACCGTATCGCAAATCTCATTCCTCAGGCGGACGAGAATCTGATTGCCGACAAGGTGGCGTCCGTCATTCCTCAGACGGACGAGAACGAAATTGCGGATAAAGTTGCGGATGCGATCCCGCTTGTGGATTACGATTTGATTGCCGCGAAAGTTGCCGAAAAGATCGCCGACGACAATATACAGGTCGAGAAGAAAGAGGACAGAGATTACGAATCGATCGCGGAACGTCTTGCTGCGAAGATGTCGGCTTCCGCGTTTGTTTCGGATAATTCGGGAATTGCCGGCGTCAGGGACAATAACGAAGAGATGTTCGAGATCGACTACGACTTCCTTGCGGAAAAAGTGGCGGAAAAGACGGCTACGGACTACGACCTGCTTGCTGAAAAACTTGCGGAGAAAATGCCCGCGTTTGATAGCGACGAGATCGCGGAGAAGGTGGCGGAAGCGTCTAAATTTACGGGCGAATCCGTTGCGGTCGATTACGACGAGCTCGCGGACAGAGTTGCAAACCGCATTGCGGAGGAGAGACCTGCGGAGAGCGAAGTGGATTACGACGTTCTCGCCGAAAAAGTTGCGGGCAAAGTCGCTACGGTCGATTACGACGAACTTGCCGACAGAGTCGTCAGCCGTGTTGCGGACGAAAACAGAGCGGCGGACAATGCGGTCGATTACGACTTGCTCGCGGAGAAAGTTGCGGGTAAAGTCGCTACGGTCGATTACGACGAGCTTGCCGACAGAGTCGTCAGCCGTGTTGCGGACGGCAACAAAGCGGCGGACAATGCGGTCGATTATGACTTGCTCGCCGGAAAGTTGGCAGAAAAAGTTCCCGCAGTCAATTATGACGAACTTGCTTCGCGTCTGAAAACCATGTCGGCGTTCTCGTCGAATCCCGTGGATTACGACAGGATCGCGGATAAGGTCGTTTACAGGGTCGCGGAGAGCGGCAGAATGCAGGGCAGTGAGGTCGATTATAACTATCTTGCCGAGAAACTTGCGGAAAAAGTTCCCTCGATCAACTACGACGAACTTGCTTCCCGCCTGAAATCCATGTCGGTATTCTCGTCGAATCCCGTGGATTACGACAGGATCGCGGATAAGGTCGTTTACAGAGTGACGGAGAGCGGTAAAACGCAGAATAATTCGATCGACTATAACTATCTCGCCGACCGGATTGCGGATAAAGTTCCCTCGATCAACTATGACGAGCTTGCGTCCCGTCTGAAATCCATGTCGGTATTCTCTTCCGCGCCTGTGGATTACGACCGGATTGCGGACAGAGTTGTTTACAGAGTGACGGAGAGCGGAAAAACGCAGAACAACTCGATCGATTACAACTATCTCGCTGAACGGATTGCGGATAAAGTTCCCTCGATCAACTATGACGAGCTTGCCTCCCGCCTGAAATCTATGACGGTATTCTCTTCCGCACCTGTGGATTATGACAGAATTGCGGACAGGGTCGTTTACAGAGTGACGGAGAGCGGAAAAACGCAGAGCGGGGTCGATTACGATTTGCTCGCGGAAGCGGTTGCAAGAAAAGTTCCCGCCGTCGATTACGACAGGATCTCCGAGCGCATGAAAGCGGCTGTCGTTCTGCAATCCTCGCATGCCGTCAATCTCGACTACGATCTGCTTGCGGAACGTGTGTCCCAGTTGCTTGCAAACGAATTTGACGTTACGGTGGACGAGAGCGGAATTTCCAAAATCGCCCATACCGTTTCCGACGAGATCAACTACAATAAAGTCGCGCAACTCGTTGTGGAGTGCTTGAAGAGGGAGGACCTTTTTGCAAATCCCGCTCCCGTTCAGGAGAGGGAGGTCAAGGCGGAAAAGGAAGTAAAAGCGGAGGACGAAGCGGCGATCGCGGCGGCGCCCCAACAGCCGCTCCCGCCTTACAGCTATGCGCCCCAGCCCGCATATAACTATATGCCTCAGCCTGCGCCCCAGCCCGCGTACAACTACACGCAACCTGCATATAACTATGCGGCGCAGCAGCCTCAGCCGGCGCCCCAACAACCTCAACCCGCACCGAAGTTCCCCTTCGGAAACGTCAAAAAGAACAAGACGACGGTCATGAAGCAGGTTGCACCTTCCGCAAAGCCCGCGCCGATTTCCGACGAGGAAGCGGAAGAGGAGACGACGCGTTATAAGCGCAGTTTCATTGCACGCATCATTCAGAGCGACGAAGAGACGAAGTCCTATTACAGCAAACTGAAAAATGCAATTCTGCAATACACGCGCACGAATTCGCAGGTGAACTGGTCGAACGACAGATTCTCGTTTAAGGGCGAAACGATTGCAAAGATCGGCGTCAACGGCAAGACTCTGTGCATGTATATCGCGCTCGATCCCGAAGAATTTTCCACTTCGGTTTACCATCAGAAATATGAAGGCGACAAAAAGATGTATGAAAAGACGCCGATGATGGTCAAAATAAAGAGCGAAGTCGGTCTGAAACGCGCTCTGCGCCTGATCCCGCTTCTTATGGAAAAACTCGGCGCAGTCGAGGGAGACAAGAAGAGCGTGGATTATGTCCAGATGTATCCGTTCAAGACGGACGAAGAGCTGATCGAAGAGGGACTTATTAAACTGACGACGGTGGCAAAAACAGGATTCAGTTTTTAACCGCGGATAAGGAAATTTACGAGAGCTGAATGATTTTTCGGCTCTCGAATTCTAATAACCGAACAGGATGGATCAGATATTGGACAATCAAAGCAAAAAAGGAAAAGATAAAAAGCCGAGCGCGGTAGAGCTTGCCATTCTCAACGGGATCGAAGCGTATGAGCGCGGATCGAACAAGCGGATGCAGAATGATAAAATGCGTTCCAAAGAGGCGATGCGCGAGGCGGGCTATACTAAAAAGCGCGTTTCTCACGCGAAGGGGAAGGGAACGAAGATTCCTTCCGCTTTTCCCGAAAATAACGGAAACCCCAAAAAATCACCCGACAGGCGTGAGAAAAGAGCGCCGCAGAAAGGAGACAACGGAAACCGCAAGAAGCGCAATAAAGAGATGCCCGTCCGCGTGCTCTTTTTCGGAGGCGTTGACGAAATCGGTAAAAATATGACGGCGATCGAGTACGGGAACGACATCATCGTGATCGACGCGGGCATTATTTTCCCGACCGAGGAAATGCCGGGGATCGATCTGGTGTTTCCCGATATTTCCTACCTCGTCAAGCATAAAAACAAGATCCGCGGAATTTTTTTGACGCACGGACACGAGGATCATATCGGCGGCGTTCCCTATCTCATGAAAGAAATTTCCGCTCCGCTCTACGGCACGAAGCTCACGCTCGCGCTGGTGGATAACAAGCTCAGGGAACACCGACTCAACAACGTCGAAGAACACACTGTCTCCGCAAAGGATAAGGTCAGAGCGGGCGTTTTTACGGTGGGGTTCGTCAACGTCAATCACTCGATCGCGGGTGCGCTTGCGCTTGCCATTGAAACGCCGCACGGACTCATTTTCCATAGCGGGGATTTCAAAATCGATCTGACGCCCGTCGCGGGCGCGCCGATCGATCTCAATGAGATTGCGGAATACGGCAGAAAGGGCGTATTGCTCTATCTCGGCGAATCGACGAATATCGAACGCGCGGGCTACACCATGAGCGAGAAAGTCGTCGGGACGACGCTCGAACATCTCTTTGCGGAAAACGCTGACAGAAGGCTGATCGTTGCGACGTTTGCCTCCAACGTACACCGCCTGCAACAGATCATCGACATTGCGGTCAAATTCAGAAGAAAGGTTGCGCTTTCGGGGCGGAGCATGTTCAACGTCGTGGATGCTGCGGCAAAAATCGGAGAGATCACCGTTCCGGAGGGCGTCCTGATCGACGTAGAAAAGACGAAAAATTATTTCGACAGGGAAATCGTGATCGTCTCCACGGGCTCGCAGGGCGAGCCGATGAGCGCGCTTACGCGCATGGCGGCGGGCGAGTTCAACAAAGTGACGATCGGCGAAAACGATACGATCATTATTTCCGCAAGCCCCATTCCGGGGAACGAGAGAATGATCTACCGCACGATCAACAATCTCTATAAAAAGGGAGCCAACGTCGTTTACGAGACGCTGGAAAAGATCCACGTTTCGGGACATGCCTGTCAGGAAGAACACAAGATCCTGCATAAGCTCCTGAAACCGAAATTTTTTATTCCCGTCCACGGCGAATACAGGCACTTAAAACTTCACGCGCAGCTTGCCGAAGAACTCGGAATGCCCGCGTCGAATATTCTGATTCCCGATATCGGTTCGGTCGCGGAGCTTACGGGAGAGACGCTGACCCGCGGCGAAAGTTTCCCCGCCGGCGCAAGGCTTATAGACGGCGAGGGGTTCGAGGATTACGGGACGAGCGAGGTCATCAAGGAGAGGATCCTGATGTCGAGCGACGGCGTGATTATCGTGAGCTTTGCAACTTCGGACGGGTATCTGACGGGCGATCCCGTCATTGAGAGCAGAGGGTTCGCTTTTTCCGAGGAACGCGGAAACGCCGAACTTCTGAAAGACGTTGTGATCAGGGCGATCACTTCCACTCCCGACATTGCGGGAATCAAAGAGAAGCGGGAGGCGGTCAAGCGGGCGCTGCGGAATTTTATCTTCAAAAAGACGAAGCAGTCGCCGATGATCATTCCCGTTATCCTTGAAATTTAACGGAACGGTCGAAGTCGGGAGGGGGAAATGAAGAGAAGAGTTTGGGCTTATGTACTGACGGGGATCGGCGCGGCGATCGCGATCGCGGGCGCCGCCGTGGCGTTCTGCTATCGGCAGTATGTCGTCGGGGCAATGCTTACGGTTTTGGCGGTCGTAGCGGTTTTCTGCTTTGTAGGCGAGATCGCGCAGGACAACTTTGCGCTGAAATGCGAGGCACTGTTTTCCGCCCGCAAGTTTGACGAAGAGCAGAAACTTTTAGATAAGGTAAGGCGCAATCACATTCTGTTTCCGTTCGTCAGAGAGCGCTACTTTCTGAATGCGATCAGCAACGCCGTGGCGCGCGACGATCTTGCGCTTGCCAAAACTTATGCCGACCGTCTCCGTCACGGGGGCGATCACAGTCTGAAATATAAGACTTCTTTCGTGACCGTTCTCATTTTGCTCGACGAAGGAAACGTGGAAAAAGCGCGCGCCGAGTATGAGGATTTCCGTATCAACAACGAGAGGTTTGCGCTCTATCGGACGGAACTTGAAGTGCTGAGCGCGCTGTTTGCGCGGCTGTTTACCAAGAACGATACGCCGCTTCCCGAAGCTGCCGTCAATTCCTGTTATCCCGTCGTCAAGCGGATATTGGGAAGGCACTTCGAGGAACGCGCAGGCAACGCGAATGAAGAATGGGAATAATGAAATGGCGACTTCCAAAGAATACATAAACGGTTTTTTACAGTTTCTCGAATTGAACGGCGTGCGCGTCTATCCCATGATGGGCGATTATGTGGTCTATTGCAACGATAGGGCGGTCGGGTGTGTTTGCGACAATCGATTATTCGTCAAGATCACGCCTGCGTCCCGTAAATTGCTTGCGGGCGCGCCGGAACTTCCTCCGTATGCGGGCGCAAAACCGCGTTACCTTGTGGAAAACGACGATAAACAGTTTCTTGCGAAATTGCTCCAAGCGGTCTCGGCGGATGTTCCCGCCCCCAAAAAGCGCAAATGACGGACCGTGCGGAACTTGAAAAATTGAGAAGCGCCGCCAAGGCGGTGCGCGATCCCACGGCGGCGGACGAGACCGTTTCGGCATTGATTGCTTGGGCGAAAGAACATAAGGCGGAGCGTATTTTGGAGATCGGCGCAGGCGAGGGACTTACTTCCTGCGCGCTTCTTTTGGAGACGGAAGCATTTCTGACCGCGATCGAGCTCGATTCCTCCCGTGCGGAAAAGTTCCGCGAAAACACCGCGAAATTCGGAGTGGATGACCGCACGCGGCTCTTGGAGGGGGACGCGGGCGACATTTTGGAACACCTTACGGGAAGTTACGATCTCATTTTTCTCGACGGTCCCAAAGTGCAGTATCAACGCTATTTTACGGACTGTAAGCGCCTGTTGAGAAAGGGCGGAGCGCTCTTTTCGGACGATATTCTGCTCTTCGGCTGGGTTCGGGGAGAGGCGCCGAAAAAGCGCAGAATGCTGGTTCAGCATATCCGCGAGTATCTGGAACTTTTAGAGAGCGATCCCGATTTTGCGACTGAAATATACGAATACGGCGAGGGACTTGCCGTCAGCACGAAAAAGAATTGAAGATGAATTGCGAACTTCTTGCCCCCGCGGGCAATCTGAAAAAACTGAAAGTTGCGATCCGCTACGGTGCGGACGCGGTCTATCTGGGCGGCAAGGCATTTTCCCTGCGCGCCTTTTCCGATAATTTTACGGAAGAGGAACTGCAAGAGGGGATCGCTTATGCGCATGAACGCGGTAAAAAAGTGTACGTCTGCGCCAATATCTTTGCAAAAAATGAAGATTTTGAAGCGCTTCCCGCCTATTTCCGTATGCTCGAAAACTTAAAGGCGGACGGCGTGTTGGTATCGGATTTAGGTGTTTTTCGTGTTTTGCGGGAATCCGCACCCTCTTTGAGCGTTCATGTTTCTACGCAGGCGAATACGCTGAATAAAGAGGCGGCGCGCTTTTGGAAAGAGGCGGGGGCAAGCCGCGTCGTGCTTGCGCGGGAGCTCTCGATTGCGGAGATCAGGGAAATTCACGATGCGGTCCCCGATTTGGAACTGGAAGCGTTTGTGCATGGCGCAACGTGTATTTCATACAGCGGTAGATGTCTTTTGAGCGATTATCTGACTTCGCGTTCGTCGAATCGCGGGGAATGCGTACAGGCTTGCAGGTTTCAATATGAGCTTCGTGCGCGCGAACAGGGCGGCGATTGGTTCTCGCTCGACGAGGATGAACGGGGAGCGTATATTCTGAGCGGAAAAGATTTGAATATGAGCGCGCACCTTGAAGAGCTTGCTTCGGCGGGCGTTTGTTCGTTTAAGATCGAGGGCAGAATGAAAGGGGAGTACTATCTTGCAACCGTCGTCAATGCCTATCGCCGTTTGCTTGACGGGGCGGATCTTGCTTTGATGCAGCGTGAGTTATTGACGGCTTCTCACCGCGATTATACGGAATTTAACGCTTACGGCAGAAATGCGGACACGGTGTCTTATACGGACAATAAGACGGAGGGCGCTTGCGATTTTATCGCGGTCGTCACGGATCATCGGAACGGGCGGGTATTTGCGGAGATGCGCGGAAGATTTTACGAGGGCGATACGCTTGAAGTGCTGTCTCCGACGGACGCATTTTTGAAACGGGTCGTAGTCAGAGATTTGCGCGATGGCGCGGGGGCTTTACAAGCGGACGCAAAACGCGTGCAGGAGATCTATTCGTTCGAATGCCCGACGGTCTTGCGCGAAGGGGATATATTGCGCAGAAGAAAATAGCGCGTCAAAAATTCTTTATAAAACGTACGGAAAATAAGTTGCTTTTTTATGCGGTTTGTTATAGAATAGTTTTGTTATGCGGAGATGTCTGAGCGGCTTAAGGAGCACGATTGGAAATCGTGTGACGGGGGTGACTCGTCCGGAGGTTCGAATCCTCTTCTCCGCGCCAGAAATGACCCAAGTTGAACGTTTATTCAACTTGGGTCATTTTGCGTTAATTGGCAAATATATCATGCCGTGGGGACAGTCAGTCGTTGTCGTCAATATTTTCAAAAGAGAAGAGGTCGGAATTGAAAAGTTCGGAAAGCGAGATATTAAATCCTCTGCAAATATTGAAGATCGTGGAAAGGTTGCAGGATTTTCCGTCGCAGAGCATAATATGCGAAAGCGTCGAGGTCGGGACGGCAGATTTATAGGAAAGTCGATAAGATGAGATGTTTTTCTCTGCAAGCAGTTGAGAGATGTGGTAAGATACGGCTTTGGAAAGTTCCATAGAATATTTACTCCTTTGTAATTAAGTTATAAATATTCTATCATTCCAATAAATGGGAATAATACCAAAAATTGGAATATCGTATCATAGTGTGTGGTTTTTTTAGAAAAGAAAGCACTCTCCGAATTTATCGGGGACGCTTTCCATTTTTTTTCTGGTGGGATGGGATATCCAAAGTAACACTCACAATAAAAGAGGATTGTGAGCGCGAAAAAATAGATAAAATCTTACCTCGTTGATTTAGGCGGCATTAACTTGCAAGCGTTCAACTATTTTTGCGCTGTGACACATTTTTATGGACGCTTAATTAAAACGTATTGTTTGAACAATTTTATTTTGATTTATCTATTTGTTACGCCTCTTTATATTAAGAGGTTTTTTTATTGTCGGTGTCGTCGCATTCGATGTATATATAGTCTGCCTTTTGTACGCTTAATCGGGTAAAAAGGTGGACTATATTTGTGTTTTTTATAAAAGTATTGACCTTGAATTTTCGTGTCGTTACAATAAATATACCTTGGTTGTGCAAACTGATAAAGCGAAGGAGGGATGAAGATAATATGCTGAAAGTACGGTTTCAATTTCAAGGGCGCGATTACGATATCGACGTTTTACGGATTGCGCGCGAACATTGCCTGTCGCAAAAAAAGCATGAATTCAAGAAGTCGTTCGGGCATTATTCGTTTCATTATGTGCAACACGGCTACGGCACTCTGATCGTAAACGGGAAAAAGGTCTCTCTCAGCAAGGGAAATGCATTTTTGGTATGTCCGGAAGGAGAATTTGAATACTATCCCGATCCGCTCACTCCTTGGACGTATTATTGGATCGATTTGAGCGGGGAAGGGTTGGGAGAAATTTTTACGCGTTGCGGTTTCACCGAAGAAAAGCCATATTTGTTTTTCGGCGGCGAAACGGAAAGGCTTATCGATTGTTTGAAACATTTGGTTGAAGGTTATAGCGGGGGCGAGGTCCATTCGCTTGCTTGCGCAGGATATGTGATTTTGCTTTTGAGCGAGCTTATGCAAAAGTGTAACAAATTCCGTTTGAACGACGTGAGAGATTCGGCGCGGTTTAAGATTTTCCGCGATATTCTCATTTTTATTGACAACAATCACCGTTTAACATATTCGCTCGACGAGCTCTGCGAAATGATGAATGTTACGAAAACGCAACTCATTTCCATGTTTAACGACTATGCGGGAATGACGCCTGTGAACTATATCAACCGTTATCGCATTTCTCTCGCCTGCGTGATGTTGCTTGAAACAGAGCTTGACATAAAGACGATCGCAAACATGGTTGGGTACGACGACGTGAAGTATTTTACGCGGGTATTTACAAAGTGGAAGGGCATGAGCCCGCGCGATTATAGAAATACCGTAGAGAATGAGAATCCTTATCTCTGGCTGAAAGAGAAAAATATCGATTTCAGATAAATATTTGGGAACCGACAAGGAAAACTTGTAAAATTATAGGTTTAAGGAGGAAAGTATGAAACACGGGAAGTTTGTAAAGGCGGTGGCGACGCTCGCTGTCTTTACGGCAATGGGCGCCATGATGGCGGCGTGCGGCGGAGAGACTCATAATCTCACGAGGCACGACGCACGGTCGGCAACCTGTACGCAAGAGGGCAATATCGAATATTGGGATTGCTCGCATTGCGACAAACTGTTTGCCGACGAAAAGGGTGAAAAAGAGGTGAAGGATATCGTCGTCCCCAAAACGCCGCACGATATCGACGATGAGGACTTTCATGAAGCGGTGCCGTCCGATTGCGAAAACGACGGTACGTTCGCCTATTATGAATGTCAGGCATGCCATAAAAAATTCACGAACAAGGACGGCACTAAGGAGATCGAGGATATCGTCGATCCCGCCGCGCATACTTCTGTGCACGCCGAGAGAGTGGAGCCTACGCTCGATAAGGCGGGGAACAAGGAATATTGGAAGTGCACGGCTTGCCAGAAGTATTTCCTCGAAGAGGAGATGATTAACCCCGTTGAAGAAGCGGAGACCGTGATTCCCAAGCTCGAAGAATACGACGTAGATCTGACCCTTGCCGTTACGGATAAAATCGGGCAGGCGATCACCGATTATTCGGCATGGAACAACCGCCGCGTTCACCTCACGCACACGAATGAATATCTGAATAAAACCTATGTTGCGAAAATCGGGATGGACGGTAAATTATCGTTCGTAACCGTCGCACAGGACGAGACGGAAACAGACGCGGCTTCTAAAATGGGCGAGGGTACATATACGGTCGTCGTCACGGGCGGCGGTTATTACGAAGCTACGCTTACGATCGGTAAGAGCGGAAATACAAAGAGGATCGAAACCGAAGAGATCGAGCATACGTTCCACGTCGGAAATAACGGAACGCTTTCCGGCGTGCTCGGAGCGGACGGCGAAAAATCTTATCGTTTCGACGTGCCTTGGAAAACCGACGGAGAGAACGCAGTATACGTCGATTTTACCGACGGTGCGCTTACGGGCAACAAATATCTCGCCGATTTCACGGTGAAATCCAAATACTTAAATGGCGAATTGTGGACGTCACGCTTCTATATTGCCGTGGCAAGCGCTACGGGTACCGCTCAAACGGGCTACGGCTTTATTTTCGGAAACGCGAACGATAAAATTATTATGACGAACGATATGACGCCCGCTTATAATTTCGGTGGCGTTACAGGCGGCGTCAAGCTCAACGGGGTGGAAAATCCTTTTGATTCCGGCGCCATGGTTGAAGCGATCAAGAGCGCGGAGGGGGTGCATATCCGCATTGTGCGCAACGGCAGGAACGTTACGTTCCTTACGAATGCGGACGGTGAATGGAAGCAATTCCGCACGCTTACGCTCGGCGGCGATTACGGCGCGAGACTGGCGTTTTTCGTAACCGCAGATGAAACGATCACGTTCTCGAACGTATCGTTCGGCAAATACGTTGCACAGGTCGATCCCCAAGTCGGGCAAGCGGGAAAGGAAGCGCACTTTAAGTCTGATGGAAAAGTCTATACGCTTACGGGTACGGAGACCACCGACAATGAGCTCGTGCTTCCCGCGCTCGTCGAGCAAAGCAAA
>CAJUCM010000007.1:9359-20154 GCA_910585235.1 uncultured Christensenella sp. | reverse complement strand
CTTTACGCTTGTATTAAAGAAAGAGGGAGAAACGCTCTCTGTACCCGAATCGTTCGACGTTTCGTTGAAACCCGTCCGCGGAAAGAGCTATACGCTTACGGCAACGAACGGCGCGATTGAAAATGCCGAAATTGCGATCGGCATTACTTACACCGTTTCGATCGCGGGCTATGACGATATTACGTTGACGATCACCGCGGAACAGGATTCTTACAATCTTGTACTTTATAAGAATCAGCACACGGCGATCAACCCGAATGAAGAGCATCCCGAATATCTCACCGTCGAACGCGACGAAAACGAAAAGAACGTATATACGTTCAACGTGCCTTGGATCGCAACGAGCCAGGCAGACGGCGACAAAGCCGTGATTGCCGATATTAAGGACGTTTCGGGCGATACCTACATGGCGGACTTCACCGTAAAGATGAGCGGTTATACGACGGGTTGGACTTCCCGCTTCTTTGTGTACGTCGCGTCGGCAACGGGAGATAAGCAGGTCGGCTACGGCTTCATGCCCGACACTGATAAAACGTTGGCTATGATAGACTTGTTCGGCAACAATGTTTACAGAGAACAAAATGGTGCATATAAGCTCAACGGTTTGAATGGCAGATACGATAGCTCGGAAATGGTCAATGCGTTAAAGTCGCCCGACGGCTTAAAGATGCGCATTGCGCGCGAGGGCAGAACGGTCAACTTCCTTGCCTATGTAAACGGCAAATGGGAAATTTTCCGTACGCTCACGCTTACAGGCGACTACGGCGCACGGCTTGCGTTTGCGGCAACCAGCCCCGATACGATCAGCTTCTCCGATCTTTCCTATGCGGACGGATACGAGGAGCAAAAGCTCATCGATGACGACTCGGTTCAGCTTGCGTACTTTACAAAGGGTGGAAAGTTCTATGTGAACGGCGTAGAAAAGGCGGAGGAAGAGCTCACCGTAAACAAACTTGCAAGCGCGGCTCTTACGTTGAACGTCGGTGACGGCGTTGTGGCGCAGGGCAAACAGGTTGTATTGAAAAACGAAAGTTTCGGCACGGTAGAGGGCATTGTGGGCGCGGACGGCGTCGTCACGTTTGAAAACGAGGTGTTCGGCGGCTTCGATTATACCCTTACGGTCGAGGGCTATGCTTGGAGTTACGTTGTTACGATCGAAGAGGAATTTGCTCTTACGATCAAAGACGAAGAGGTTACCTGGAAATATTCCGATCCCGCAAAGTTATCGGTCGAGAACGGTAGCGGGAATTGGGCGAACGGCACGCTTACGAATAATTCCACGGCAGATAAGATTGCGTTTACGGCACAGTTTCCCGTCTCTAAGGAAGTAGCCGTAGAGGCGGACAGCAAGCTCGAAGCGGCTGCGGCTTATACGCTCTTTTTCAACTTAAAGATGACGGAAACAAAGGGTTATGAAAACCGTTTCGGTATCCGTTTGACGGAGGGAAGCGGCGAAAGCGCGGTCGGATTCTATTTCTTCCAAAAAGACAACGGAGCGATCGAGGTCGGCGCATTGCGCGGAAAAATCGACATGGATAAAAACGGGGGAGAGGCCGCAAGCTCTCTGAACGCTTCCATGTTTGCGTCGGGGCTTGCAATGAAGGCTGTCTGCGAACAGACTACGGCAAAGCTGTATGCCTATATCGGCGGCGAATGGAAGCTGATCTCCACGCAGACGCTTTCAGGAGCGAAAGGTAAAATCGGATTCTCGGCGTCGCAGGGGACGTTTGAATATACCGACGTTGCGCTTGCGATTGCAGAGAACGAGAGCAAGACGCTTTCGTTGGCGCTTAGCGACAATAACGGCGCGCTGGGGGGGGGTATCTCTGTTAAGTTTACCAACTACCGCGGCGAAACCGTGACTCAGACGACGGACGAACAGGGCGTTGTTACGCTCGAAACGCCGTATCTCGGCGAATATCTTGTTGAAGTAAACGGCGTGCTCTTCAACGTGAATTTCTCGGCAGACAATCTTTCCGCAAGTAAGACGATCAAAACCGCGTGGGTTTATGATGATGCGGAGGATGCTAAATTCAACGGCATTGCAGACGCAGGCAACGTAACCGTAACGCCTTCCGCCGATAAGATTACCGTTGAGGCAACGCTTGACGGTGCAAATGCGTGGAAACGAGACGAAGCGGTTTTGCAGATCGGCGATTCTTTGGCTGGAAAAACCGATTATATCGTGAAATTTACGTTGACCGCTAATTTCAAAGGGGATTGGTCGGAACGTTTCGGATTCCGTGTTGCCGATGGAAACGATACGGTAGGATTTACGCTCTGGGCAAAGGATAATATTTGTGTTGGAGGGTTATTTGGCAATGTTGACGCAGGATCCAAGGAACCCAGCAAAGATACGGGCATCGGCAAAATTTCCGCAGCAAGCGGGTTAGAGGTCGTGCTCATCCGCAATGGCGGGAACGTACAGATGTTCTTTAAGATTGACGGCGTTTGGAAGCAGGTCGGCAGCGTAACGCTTTCCAACGCGTCCGCGGCGGCGAAGATCGGTTTTGTTGCGGCAGGCGGAACTTACGAATATTCGGAGATTTCCGTTCTCACGGTGGAAGATACCGTGACCGAATAAGACTGTAAGGCAAATGCAAGGGGCGGCGCGAATCCGCCGCCCCCGAATTTGAAAATTCATAAGGAGGAAAATAACGGAATATGGATCAAATTCAAAGCAACGGATCGGAAGTGATTCCCGCAAGTCCGTCGCCCAGGAAAAAGATCAAAGAAAAGCGAAAAGTCAGCGCGCCGCTCATCGTGCTTGCGGTCATCTTTTTTCTCTATTCGCTTACGCTCATCTTTCCCATGCTGTGGCTAATCTATAACTGTTTGAAGAGCCGTCAGGAATTTTTTGCAAACCCGTGGGCGTTTCCGCAGGAGCCGATTAAATATTTTGCAAACTTCGGCGTCGTATTCAAGGAATTCGGGCTGGGCGAAATGCTCTTTAACACCGTGTTCCTTTCGGTGCTGTGTCCGGTGATCGGGTTGTTCTGTACCACTTGCGTGGCGTATGCGTATGCAAAGCACACGTTCAAATGTAAAAAACTCTTATACGCGCTCGCCATGGTGCCCATGGTGGTGAGCATTGCGGGTACGCAACCTGCTATGTATAAGCTCGTAAACAATTTGGGAATTTACGATAATCTGTTCGGAATCCTATTGATGTCAACGGGCGGCTTCGGCTTTAACTTCATGCTGATCGCAAGCGTTTTTATCAACATTTCCGACGCGTACCGTGAGGCGGCTTCCATCGACGGCGCGGGGAATTGGCGGATCTTTTTAACGATTTACGTGCCGCAGGCAAGTCAACTGCTCATCGCGTTGTTCGTGCTTTCGTTTATCGGCACATGGAACGACTACACTACGCCTTATCTCTATCTGCCGTCGCATCAGACGCTGGCAACGGGCATTAAAATGCTGGAAACGCGGCTTACGGTCGGAAACGATCCTTATCAGAACGATTATCCCAAGCTGTTTGCGTGCATGATCTGGTCGATCCTGCCCGTACTCGTGCTGTTTATCGCATTCCAGAATAAGATCATGAAGTTCTCGCTCGGCGGCGGGGTCAAAGGTTGAAAAATACAAAAAATAAGGAGACGAAATTATGAAACATAAAAAAATCATGGCATTGGGCGCGGCGCTTGTCCTGTCCTTGGGAACGGTATTCGGTTTGGCGGGCTGCGGCGGCAATGGCGGCGCAAAAGAAAACGAATTGCTCATTCGCTATTTTCAGGGCGGAACGGGCGATCAATGGCTGAAAAACGCGGCGAATAAATTCGAGGAGCGCAACGAGGGCGTTACGGTCAAACTCGAAGGCGGAAACGACACTTCGGAGCTGCTTTCCACGCAGCTTACCTCAGGTAAAAATCTTGCCGATATTTATATGATTCCCGAAATGGCTTGGCAGGAGCAGGTGGCGATGGGGCGGATCGCAAATTTAAGCGACGTGTATGAAGCCGAGGTGGAAACAAGCAATCTCGGCAAAGTGAAGATCAAAGATTATCTCTTGGACGACGTGCGCGACAGCCGTTATCTTGCGCGCGTGGAGGGTGCGACTCCCGCGCCCTGGACAATGTCGTTGGCGTTCTCGCAAGCGGGGATCGTATATAACGAGGATATTCTGTTTTCGACGGTACACACGACGGCAAAAGCGGGCGCTTGGGCTATCGGCGATAAATGGACGGCTCCGCCCGAAACGGTGAGCGATCTTTTAGCGTATTGCGACGATCTGAACGCCGTGAGCAAAACGCCCTTCTCCTACGCGGGCAACGAGCCGGATTGGCTCATGCGCCTCATGTGGGGCTGGTGGGGTCAGTATCAGGGCGCCAACGATCTCAACACGGCAAATGCCGACGTCACTGCAAACGAGGGCACGTTCTTCGAGTATTGGAATTATAAGAGCCCCGAAGTATTCAATCAGGCGGGTATCGGCAAAGCAATCGCCGCGTTCCAATCTATCTTCAAGAGCGAAAGCGGCGGAGTGAAAAATGCACCCAAAACAGTTTCGGAAAAATCTACGCAGGATGCGGAACGCGATTTTGTCAATCAGGATGTCGCCATGGTAGTCTGCGGCGCGTTCGTCTATAACGAGATCAAAGACTTGCTTGACGTGAATAACGACGGCAAAGCGGATTTCACCATGAAGATGATGAATTTACCCTATATCGAGGGCGCGCAGAAAGGGCAGGACGACAAACTGTTGAACATGAATATGTATAACAGCGAAGATATTATCGTCGTCCCCGCACAGGCAACAAACCTCGATCTCGCAAAGAAGTTTTTGATTTTGCTGTGCGAAGAAGAATCGTTGCTCGATTTTACCAAACAGTGCGGCGAGCTGCGTCCTTTTAAGTACGATCCCATGGCGAACGTGAAGGACGGATTTACTTATCCCGCATTTACTCAGTCGGTGATCGATATTTATCAGAATACCGACGTGCATCTCATCCGTTATCCCTCCGGTACGGCGTTGAGCGAACTTTCTTATCTGTATTCCTATAAGCAGCCTTTGTGGACAGACGCTTATACGTCGTTTAACGCACAGCTTTTCAAAATGGACTCGAAGTCGATTTTACAAGAAATTTACAACGGTGCGAAAAAGGAGTGGCCGGTATGGGAAGCACAGGTAAGCTAAATATAAGCGACACGGAGCAGGAAACCTTGCTCGACGTACCTGCGCCCGCGGACGAAAACAATACGCAACAAATAAAAAAACAGCGGGATCCGAAGAAGAGGCCGTTTTATAGCAAGCCGAAGTTCAAAATGTACGTGTTCATTTTTTCACTGATCATTATTCCGCTTTTGAACTTTCTCGTGTTTTGGGTGTACGTCAGTTTCGATACGGTTCTGCTTACGTTCCAGAAGTTCTCCGTTCGCACGGGGGAATACGAGTGGGTCGGCTTTGCCAACTACGGTGAAGTTTTCCGCGATTATATTTTCGGCATCGGAAACGCGTATCCCGAAAAGCAACAGATATTTCTCAATTCGTTGCACGCAATCGCCATCAATCTGATCATTTTGCCGCTTTCTTTTATCGCTGCATACGCGTTTTTCAAGAAAGTGCCTATGGAAAAATATTTCCGCGTGTGCTTTTATCTGCCCTCGATCATCTCGATCAGCGTGCTCACGATCTGTTTCCGAAATCTCTTTCACGGCGATTTCGGTCCGATCAAAATGCTGTTTGCCAAACTCGGCTTCGAGCCCGTTTGGCTGAGCGCGGATTCCGAACAGATGTGGACGCTCATCTATATCTTCTGCATCTGGGCGGGGCTGAGTACGAACGTAATCATGATGAACAGCGCGATGATGCGGATCCCCTCGGATATTTCGGACTATACGAAATTGGAGGGCGTGGGGTTCTGGCGGGAGGCGGTTACGATCGTTTTGCCGCTCACATTGCCCACGATCGGGATATACATGATTTCCGTCATTACTTCGGTGTTCGGATTTGCATTGCAACCGATGCTCATAGCCGATAATTACGGAACGAACAACAAATTTTTGACGATCGCATGGAAGATCCTCGCAGATACCGCGGGAGGAAGGCAAAACGATATGATCCTTTCCTCCACGCTGGGTATTTCGCTGACATTGCTTTTAACGCCGTTCGTCATTTTGGTGCGTTGGCTTGTGAATAGGTTTACGCCCGAAGTTGATTTTTAAGAAGGAGCAAACATGAAAAAAACAAATATAAAACAGGGTGCGGTCGCCCTGCTCGCGTTCGCGCTTTTAGCAGGCGGGGCGGTGGCGATTCCGCAGATACAAACCGCCGATGCGGCTTCGCAGACGCTTACCGCGCTTGACGACGATTTTAATGCGCTGGGCGAAAATACCAATTGGAGTACCAATTCCTATAAGGTAGTGCGGGAAAATTATTCCATGGTGTACGACAACAACGCCTATCGCTCTTGGGTGGGGCTCAACAAGTACAAGGTCGAAGGAGATTGCTCGATCAGCTACAAGGTATCCTCGCACGGCGCGGGCGACGGCTGGTTCGGCTTTCAGCTGGGGCATCAGTCCTTTAACGAAGAGACGGGCTTGGCGGGTGCAATGATCGTCTCTTTTGCAGGCGGACATACGCGTTTAATGGATCATGAGGACGGAGACAGATCGGTGCTCACCAATGAATCCTTAGATATCAATCCCTGTTTGGAAAACAAAAATGTTTTGTCGATGGGAAAGGACGGTTTTGCCTGCGTACAGATCGATCTGACAAGGAGAGATCCTTCCGCTACAAACGGCACAGACGCCGGAGGCAGAGTTCTTTACGACATCGACTATTATCTCTGGAAGGATGGCGAAGCAAAACCCAGCGTACCGAGTATTTCTTGGGAAAAGGGCGTCGGCGCGGACGGGTATATCGGCTTCGGCGGAATATTGAATTCCGTCTATGCGCGCATTTACGATTTTAAGATTTCAGAGAACAACACAGTTGTGTTCGACGCGCAGTTCGATAAAAATTACGAAGTGGGGGACGCGTCCTGCAATTGGCAGTTCTTCGAAAACGATAAGAGCCATGTATATATCGCGGCGGATTCGTATGTCGATACCGAAGAAGTAAAATCGGGCTTGCTTTTAAGCAGTTCGACGATCGCCGTCGATAAATTCTGCAACAAGCAGTTTGATTTGAGCTTCGACGTCGATTGCAAAAACGTGCTCGAACAAAACGCTGCTTTCGGCGTCGGATTCGGACTTTCCGCCTCTTCCATGAGGGCGGACGAGCGCAATTTTGTGGGCGTGCAAGGCGAAGCGGGCGGTAAGTGGAAGTTTGTGATGGCATACGGCGGCAAGGTGCGGAAATCTTCGTCCGTTTATGATAATTTTCCTGTGGGCGCTACGCGTTTTAAGGTCGAAGGGTTCTTTGACGGCAGTGTGAAATTGACTTTTGCGGGCAAGAGCGAAACGTTTAAGGATCTCGATCTCGAAGGAAATTTTGCGCTCGGCACGATCGGTTCTGTTGCAAGCGGCGCTAAATTCGATAACGTTTTTATGAACGTTACCAAGCGCGTCGAGCCCAAAGCGCAAGCCGAAGACAGACTTATCGACTTTACGGGAACCAAAGCCTTTGAGGAGGCGGGCGAAACCTATTATTCAAAATATATCGACAATTCAAAATGGTATCAGGGCGTGGGCGTGCGCCCGCCCCGCGACATGGGCGATTATATTCAGTTTGCCAACGCGGGCGGCGCAAGCGTATTCGGACCGAGAACAAGATTTGAAGAGTTTGTCTGCCGTTTCTCCGTTACCGTTTCACAGGACCGCGCGGACGCGCAAAACGGCACGGCGATCGGGCTTTCGTTTGCCCGCAAGGCGTTCCATACCGATAGCGCTTCTAATCCCGCGATCTTTTTTGAAAAGACGGCAAACGGAATGCAGATGCGTATTTACAACGCTTCGTGCGAACAGGCAAACGGCGGAATCGTTCCTTTGAACGGCATGGATTTCTGGTCGAGCGAGGACGTTTCAAAGGAAATGGTTACCTACAATATCATGGTCGTCGTGCGTGGCGGTGCGGCAAACGTCTACTGCGCGGAGGCAACGGCACCCGCATCGGAGATGGCGATTCTGCGCGCAAGGCTAACCGGTTTTGACAGCTACGGCTTTGTAGCGGCGGCGGGGCGTAACGGCGCAACCTTCCGCCTGAACGATTTCTCCGTCGTCAATACGGCGGTAAGGAGATGATTAGATGAAACATTTTAAGTTATTGATGTCCGTTTGTGCCGCGTGCGCAATCGCGGCTTGCGGTTTTTCGCTCGGATTTACACAGCCTTTATCTGCGCACGCGGACGATGCGGCGGCGGTTCGCATTGATTTTTCCGACGATACGCTCTATACGACGAGCGGCACGGTGGGCATTGAAAAGAACGGCGCGCACCTCGCCGCGTCCTCATCCGTTTCCACCAAAGAAAAATTTACGAGCTTTTTACTCTATGCCGACGTAACGGCGGAGGGCGGCGCGATCGCAATAAACTTTGGCGGAAACAAAACATTAAAATTCACTGCTGAAAACGAAATACAAACTTCGCTTATAAAAATCGGCGGCGAACGCGAATTTAGCTTTGCGGATTTCAAAGAGGGCGGGATCGTTTCGCTCGAAGTATTGGGCAGTAGCGTAACGGTCGGAGTATCCGCGCGCGTCGCGCCCGAAGAATTTTTGTATCAGCCCGTTGCCGTCTATTCGGCGGAAAACGCGCTCGGAGAAATTAAGATTACAGCCGAGGGAAGCGATGCGACGGTGCAATACCTCAACGTATTTTCGCTTGCGGGTACGATCGAAATCGACCCCGACGATTGGGAAGAGGGGGACGGGGAATATCCCGTCAAACCCGCTCCTGAGGGGAAAGAAGAAAATGAGGAAAAGGGTTGTGCGGGCACCGTCGGCACAACGGTCATCAGCACCTGTCTTGCAGGTTGCGCCGTCTTGGTTGCGGTAATCTTGATCGGGAGGAAAAAACACAATGAAAAATAAAGCGTTAAAATTTGCCGCGATTGCGCTTTCTGCGGTCTGTCTGACTGCCTGTTTCGCAGGTTGCGGCGAAAAAGGTAACGGTTCCGTCAAAAAGGACGGCGACGGCACAAACTTTCAGCAATCGTTTCTCGATCCCGTCGATCAGGAAAAATATTTTATCGGTATGTGCGCTTTGACGAGCGAGACAATGGGCGAAGCGGAGACCGGTTCAAATGCCGAGTGGATCGCAAAAAACAACAATGCGCTCGGCGTGAAGTGCCAGCGCGTTTGGATGCACATCTCCGACGTGATCGAACGCGCGCCCGATTCCAACAAACTGTCTTTCAAAAAAGATCAGGTGGAAAAATATCATAATTTCGTGGATGAGTTGAAAAAGAACGGCGTAGAACGCATTGTTGCTATGAATCACCGCTTTCTTTATCCCTACGATTATGTAAAGATGGACGAAAGCGACAGACAGGTCGTCATTCATCCCATCGAGGAAGCGGAGTTCTACAAAGACTGGATCAGGATGTATTACGAAGCATATAAGATGCTTGCAACCGAATTTCCCGAAATCAACTTTTGGGAGGTCGGCAACGAGTTCGACAGCAGTCCTTTCATGCGCAGAAACGATAAATCTCCGTTGACGGAATCGGATATGGGCTTTATCGACGCCGATCTTGTTTATGCGGCGAATAAGGCGATCAAAGAGGTGAACCCCAACAACGCCTGTATCTTCCCCGGACTTACGGGCAACGGGAGAGCGGAGCTTGTGCTCGAAGCCTTCTATACCCATATCGAAGAAAAACGCGTTCCCACGCTCGAAGATTATTATGTAAACGATCCCGACGATTATTTCGATATTCTCGGCTTGCATCCCTATCCGGACGGAGGCGGGTATGCCGTAACCAAGAAAAAATGCGATAATTTCCGCGACATCATGATCAGACACGGCGACGGCGAAAAGCGTATGTTTCTCACGGAGTACGGGCAGAGCACGTCCGATCCGGCGCAGTTCCAAAGCGTTGCGGATATGCTGATGGATTGTCTTACCCGGATCAAACGGGATATGCCCTATGTGGAGACGGTGTATTACTTCCGTATGTCCGACCGTTACGAAAAATTTGCGTCCGAAAATTTGAAAGAAAACTATTTCGGCTGTTTCTACTCGCCCAACGATCCTATTAACCTCGGCAAACCCAAGCCCCTGGCGATCGAGTTTTTCAAGTTCATTAACGGCAAAGATGCCGATCTTTCCCCGCTCTATTGGTATTATAACGAGCAGTCGGGGAATTGAAGCCGAAACATTTGCAATTATAACTTTTGGTTCGGGACTGCCGATCTCGGCAGTCCCGTTTGAAAGAGAAGAAAGTAAAAAGGGAAAATATGGATAAAATATATGTCGGCGCGGCGTACTATCCCGAACTGTGGGATGAAAGCGAGGTGGAAAAGGATATTGCGCGTTGTAAGGAACTCGGCGTAAACTGTCTGCGTGTAGGCGAATTCGCCTGGGGCAGAATGGAGCCGAAAGAGGGCGTGTTCGATTTTGATTGGCTCAAACGCGTTGTAGATAAATTGCACAAAAACGGCATAGCAACCGTGATGTGTACGCCCACCTGTACTCCGCCCAGATGGATGCTGAACAAATACCCCGAAATGCGCAGAGTGATGCACGATTTAATCAGGTCGGACGTTTCGTCGCGGTGCCATGTCTGTAAGTCGTCGCCCGTTGCGCGGGAAAAGAACGTCCGAATCGTAACCGAAATGGCAAAGGCATTTGCGGGAAACAAGGGGATTATCGGTTGGCAGATCGATAACGAGCTCTTTCCCTATGACGAC
>CAJUCM010000007.1:0-9349 GCA_910585235.1 uncultured Christensenella sp. | reverse complement strand
TATTTGCAACATAGATTCGGCACGACGGAAAAACTCAACAAGGCGTGGGGCATGGCGCGCTGGTCGCTCTGTTACGATAGCTTTGACGAAATCGAGCCGCCCTATCCCAAACAGTGGCGTCATCCGTCGCTTAGAAAAGCGTGGTGGGATTATCAATGCTTCCTCATTAAAAACTATGTGGACGAACAGGCGGAAACCTTACATAACTACGGTTGTAAAAATGTTGGGACGGACATGATGCAACAGAATTGTCTCGATTATTATGCCGTGAACGAAAATCTCGACGTGGTGCAATATAACCATTACGATACGGCGGAAAATTTGCCCTATAACGCTTTCGCTTATGACTTTTTGCGGTGCGTTAAAGATAAACCGTTTTGGGTTATGGAAACGCAGGTCGGATGGAACGGTAGTTATTTTGCCGAAAGCGGATATCGCGCGATAGGAAACTGTTATGCGAATACCTGGCTCCCCGTATCAAAAGGTGCGGAGATGAATTTGTATTGGCTGTTCCGCGCGCACCCGAACGGACACGAGATCGGACACGGCGCTCTGTTTTCTTCCGCAGGCAGAAGTTATCGCGTGAGCGAGGAAGCAAAACGGGTCGGAGAAGATTTGAAGAAGTGCAAAAAATTTTTAACAAGCTCTTGCGTTCACAGTAAAATTGCGCTACACTATTCAAATACAGCCGTATGCGATTTTATGGCGGCTTCGATTTTGAAGAATTTAGACTACCGACAAACGATCATCGAGCGCTATTATTCTGCATTCCGCCATTACAACGTGGACGTGATCGATACTGCGCACGGCTTAGAAGGGTACGAAGTGATCGTTTCTCCCTTCCTCGCGACGGCGGACGAGAACGGACTGAAAGAGCGTATTACCGAGTGGGTGAAAAAGGGCGGAACTTGGATCGCAGGACCGATGACGGACATTATGGACGGCAACGTGAGCCGTTACACGAACGCGCCGTATAGCTTTGTGGAAGATCTTGCGGGCGTATATACGAAATATCAGAAGCCCGTTTCCAACGAGGTATTCAAGGCGCAGTGGGAAAAAGGCGGCGAATGTTCCGTGAATATGTGCTATGACGCTTATGAATGCAACGAGGGCACGGAAAGTCTTGTACGTTATTCGGCAGGCGAATTTGCGCCGCTTTCGGTGATTGCCGAACGGAAAGTCGGCAAAGGCAAGGTGATTTTGGTGGGAAGCGTGATTTCGCACGCCGATCTGCTTCGGCTTGTAAATCGCACGCCGATCGCCGAGGCGAGCGATAACGTAATTCTCACCGAACGCACGGGGAAAGAGAGCGGGATTATTGCGGTAGAGGTCGAAAACAAGAGCGGATATATCGTGTTGGACGGCGAGTACACCGACCTCATTACGGGCAGAACGCTTTCGGACAAAACAGAAATCGCACCCTATGAGGCGTTGGTGTTAGTAAAATAATTGGAGTGACAAACCACTATGAATCGTAAAGAATTAAAGACGAAAGTTTCTGCGATGAGTTTGGAAGAAAAGGCGTTGCAGTTGACGCAGTATCCCGTGTACGAGTTGGACGAAAATGCAAAAGCAGTGGTCACGGGCTTGTGCGATCTGGGCAGTGTGGCGCGCGAGGATTTGTGGCGCACGGGCACGGTTCTCAACGCACCCGACGGAGAAACGGTTGAAAACGTCCGTAAGAAGCGGCGCGAAAAGGGGATCGACGATCCCTTCCCGTTTATGCTCGACGTGATCCACGGTTACCGTACGGTTTTTCCCGTTCCGCTCGCGCTTGCCTGCTCGTTCGATTTACAGCTTGTAGAGGATTGCGCTAATTTTGCCGCAACCGAGGCGAAGTACGACGGCGTGGACGTGACCTTTTCGCCCATGGTGGATTTGGGACGCGACGCGCGCTGGGGCAGAGTAATGGAGGGCGCGGGTGAAGACCCCTATTGGAGCGGAGAAGTCGGCAAGGCGTTTATCCGCGGCTATCATAAGGGCGGCATTGCCTGTTGCGTGAAGCACTTTGCGGGCTATGGCGCGGCGGAAGCAGGCAGAGAATATAACACGACGGATATTTCCGAACGAAATCTTAGAGAGTATTATCTCCGTGCTTATCGGGCGTGTTTGGAAGAACATCCCGAAATGTTCATGAGCTCGTTCAATCTCTTAAACGGCAAGCCGATTTTGGGGCATAAGGAAATCATGATCGATATGCTTCGCAAGGAGTGGGGGTTCGACGGGGTCGTTATCTCCGACTTCGGCGCGCTCGAAGAAATGCACGCGCACGGATACTGTGCGACGGGCAAGGACTGCGCGCGCGTTGCGATTCAAAACGGGCTGGATATTGAAATGGGCTCATCGGTTTATGCGAGCAGTTTGCCCGAACTTGTCCGCGAAGGTGCGGTATCGGAAGACGTACTCGATGAAAGCGTTATGCGGGTTTTGGAACTCAAAAACAAGCTGGGTATGTACGAAAACCCTGATCGCAATACCGATTTTACAAAGCGTGCGAAAGTCACGCTTTCTAAGGAAGGGCGTGCGTTGGCGCGCAAGGCGATCGAAGAAAGCTGCGTTCTGTTGAAGAACGAGGGCGTTTTGCCTTTGAAAGAGAGCGCAAGCGTTGCCCTTGTGGGACCGTTCGCCGACGAGCATGAAATTATCGGCAACTGGGCGGGCAAGGGACGGATTGAAGAGAGCGTTACCTTAAAAGAGGGCGTGGAGCGTCTGCTCGGCAAAACCGTTGCGTGTGCGCGCGGATGTTCCTGGAAGCTGTTCGATGAGGACGAGAGCGGATTTGAAAAAGCTCTGCTCATATCAAAACAATCGGATATTATCGTGGCTTGCGTGGGAGAACACATGATGAATTCGGGCGAAGCGCATTCGCGGGCGGACATTCAAATCCCTGCGTTACAGCGAAAATTCATTCGCGCTTTGCACGAATTGAAAAAGCCGCTTGTGCTTATTGTGTTCGGCGGCAGACCGCTTGTTTTGAGCGACGTCGAAAAATATGCCGATGCGATTTTATACGTTTGGCAACCGGGTACGGAGGGCGGAAATGCGATCGCGAATTTGCTTTACGGCAAAGCCGTGCCTTCGGGCAAGACGACGATGAGTTTCCCGCGCTCGGTAGGTCAGTGCCCGATCTATTACAATCACTTTACCACGGGCAGACCCAAAAAACAGGATATGCCGAGCGCCGTGAGCGGCGAAGAATGGCGCACGGGCTACGATGACGAGTATAACTCTCCGCTGTATCCCTTTGGCTTCGGGCTTTCTTATACGCAGTTTGAGTATTCTGATTTGAAACTTTCCGCGGATAGCATGAAGCGCGGCGGAAAACTCACGGCAAGCGTAACGGTAAAGAATATCGGAAAGGCTTGCGGGCAGGAAACGGTGCAGTGGTATCTGCACGATTGCTTTGCTTCGGTGGTGCGCCCCGTAAAGGAATTAAAAGGGTACGAAAAAATCACGCTCGAAGCGGGCGACGCGCGCACGCTTCGCTTTGAAGTAAACGAAGAAACGTTAAAATTCTATACCGACGGCGGCGACTATGCGGCGGAAGCAGGCGAGTTCGAGTTATTCGTCGGCGGCAATTCCCGCGACTGTTTGAAAATTCAATTTCAATTAAAAGATTGAGGTAAATAAGAATGAAGAATGAAAGAAAACTTCCCGCATATCCGTTGTTCGTTAAGGACCCGAATTATTCGCTTTGGAGCGCTACGGAAGAGCTGAACAAGAGCAACGTTCAGAATTGGTGGGGCGAAGAAAAACGCATTTACGGCTTTTTGAAAACACACGGAAAAACCTATTGCTTTTTGGGAAACGGCGCCGACTTTGCAAACTGCGGGGTCGAAAACGCCGAACAGACGGAGTTTGAACTCACGGCGTTTACGACGGACTACACGTTCAAAGCAGGCAAAACGACGTTGAAAATCCAATTCGTTTCGCCCCTGTTGCCCGACGATTTGGAAATGATTTCCCTGCCCGTCTGCTATCTGGAATATGAGATCGCAGGGGACGAGAATGCCGAGATCTCGCTGTTTTTGAGCCGCGACGTTGCAAGTAACGCTTGTAATCCGCAAAGGGGTGTACGCGGCGGCGTGGTTCAGTGCGACAAGTTTGAAAGTGCGTTCTTTGGTTTAAGGAAACAGCTTCCGCTCTCCAACAACGGCGATAATATCGGTGCGGATTGGGGCTATTGGTACCTTGCGGGCGAGGAGAGTTTTGTTATAGACGAAAGAGACCTTTCCGCCTATCTTGCAGGCGGTTACAAGTCGTTTTCAAACGCGGGGGAAGAACGCTTTCTTTGCGCTATGAACAAAGCGCAAAAGGGCGCGCTGTTGCTCGGCTACGACGATATCGTTTCTATCGATTACTTCGGTGATTTTCGCAAGGGGTATTATTTGCAAAGGCATACGATTTTTGAAGCGCTTGAAACAGTTTGGAAGGGGTATCGGGAAATTGATAAACGACTTGCCCGTTTTGACGAGGATTTGAAGAAAAGGGCGCAGCCGTTCGGGAAAGAATATCTGAATATTTTGTATGCTTCTCTGCGGCAGAGTATTTCTTCGCATAAGCTCGTAACCGACGGCGAGGGAAACATATTATTTCTCTCCAAAGAATGCGATTCCAACGGCTGTATCGCCACGGTAGATATCACTTATCCGTCCTCGCCGTTGTTTTTGCTGTATAATCCAGAGCTTGTAAAGGGCATGATGCGTCCGATCGTGAGGTTTGCGCGCATGCCCGTGTGGCAATACGATTTTGCGCCGCATGACGCGGGGACATATCCGCATTGCTGTGGACACGTTTATGGTTTTAATCAGGCAAGAAACAAATATATGGGCAATTTAACGCAAAAGGTAAACGAGGAAACATGGTTTCCCTTCTATCTGTTACCTGCGGGGAGCGATATTTACGATCTAAAAACGCAGATGCCCGTGGAAGAGTGCGCTAATTTGCTTATCATGTGGTATGCGTGTTACACCCGCGACGGGGATATTGCGTTCTTTGCGGAGAATGCCGACTTAGCGGAAAAGTGGGTGCAATATTTGGTGAAGCACGGGTTGAAACCCGAAGAACAGCTTTGCACCGACGATTTTGCGGGACATTTGAAAAACAATATAAATCTTGCGATCAAAGCAACGGTAGGGATCGCGTGCTATGCGAAATTACTCGAAGCTATGGGCAAGAACGGGCAGGAATTTTGCAAGACGGCGGAAGAGTTCGCAAAAGAAATCACGGCATTTGCAAACAGGTTTGAGCATATGCCCAGTTCGTGGGACGCGGACGAGAGCACCTTTTCGCTCAAATATAATTTTGCGTTCGATAAGATATTGAATTTGGGACTGTTCGGACAGGAACTGTTTGAACGGGAAACCGATTGTTATTTGCAAAAGGCGAACGAGTTCGGAACTCCGCTCGATCAGCGCGATACTTACACCAAGAGCGACTGGCTGTGCTGGACGGCGGCGTTGACAGACGATAGAGAAAAACGGTATAAAATTCTTTCACAGGTCGATTATTTCTTAAAAAATTCGCCTTGCCGCGTTCCTTTTTCCGACTGGTATCATACGACTACGGGGCGCTATGTGCACTTCCGCGCCCGCACCGTGCAGGGCGGTTGCTTTATTCTGTTGCTTACCGTGTAAGTTTGTCGGACAGAGGTTCGGGCAAGGCGGGTTGAAGGAAAAAAGAAAAAATTTGTTATTGGTGAGTAAATGTTAAACGGAAAATTTATCGGAGTTAAAGAAAAGAGTAGCGTTTTTACGGTAGAAAATAAGTTTATTGTAAAAAACGCGGGTAAGGCGATTTTGCGCGCCACGGCATTGGGGTTATATTTTGCCGAAATAAACGGCGTGCGCGTAGGGGATCGGTATCTGACCCCCGGTTGGACTTCGTACAACAAAATGTTGCAGGTGCAGGAGTACGACGTTTCGGCTTTGTTGAAAGAGGGCGAGAACGTTTTAACACTCACGGTGGGCGAGGGCTGGTATTGCGGTCGTCTCACATGGAAAAGCAAGATCAAAATGTATGGCAGACAGTCTGCCGTGTGCGCCGATTTGATTTTATCGGACGGCATTCTTTCCACGGACGAGAGCTGGACGGCGCACGAAAGTTATATCCGCGAGAGCGGCATTTACGACGGCGAAACGGTGGACTATACGGCGCAGATAAAGCCGCTTACCATTTGCGAAGTGCCGTTTGATAAAAGTGCGCTCGTGGAACAAATTTGCGAACCCGTGAGAGATATCGAACGGCTTGCAGTGAAGGAAGTGATCCATACCCCCGCGGGCGAGCTTGTTTACGACTTCGGGCAGAACATGGCGGGCGTGGTAGAAATTAAAACGCCCGAAGATTTTAACGGCACGCTCACCTTGCAGTTTGCCGAAATTTTGGTAAACGGGAATTTTTATACGGATAACTTACGTTCAGCCAAGGCGACAGATCGCTTTACCGTAAATGGCGCAAAAACCATTTGCCCCGAATTTACCTTCCACGGTTTCCGCTATATGAAGCTGACGGGCGGGGAACTGCCCAAAGAGAATGTTACGGCGATCGTACGGCATACAGATATGAAACGCACGGGGCATATACAAACAGGTAACACGCGTTTCAACCGCTTGTACGAAAACGTGATCTGGGGACAGAAGGGGAACTTTGTAGACGTTCCCACGGACTGCCCGCAACGGGACGAGCGCTTGGGCTGGACGGGAGACATCAACGCCTTTTGCACTACGGCGGCATATAACTACGATATCCGCGCTTTTATGAAAAAGTGGCTTGCAGATGTAAGAAACGAGCAGGCGGAGGACGGAACAATTCCGCACGTCGTACCCGACGTGCTTGGTAGAAATAATTACGGTACTGCCGCGCTTTGGTGCGACGTCATCGTTTTTGTACCGTGGAAACTTTATCAAATGTACGGAGATATTACTTTTCTGCAAGACAATTTCGAGGCAATGAAAAAGTATATGACCGCCTATGAAACAAATATTGAAAACGGACTTGTCGTACACGGATTTAATTACGGAGATTGGTTGGCGCTCGACGGGGAGGAGTTTAAGAAAAGCATTTTCGGAAGAACGGATACGGTGTTTCTCGCAAGCGCATTTTATTTGGAATGTTTGCGGATTATTTCGGATGTTGCAAATGTACTTGGCGACGTTGCGGAAAGAGATTACAGAAAGAAGCATATGCAAACGCTCAAAGCAATCCGTACGGAGTACGTTACGCCCAACGGAAGGCTCGCGTGCGATACCATGACGGCGCAGGCGCTTGCTCTTTCTTTTGGGATCGTTCCCGAAGAATTCCGTGCGGCAACGGCAAAAGCACTTAACGAAAATGCGGAGGCGCATAAATACTGTGTTGCAACGGGGTTTGCGGGAACGCCGTATTTGTTGTTTGCTTTGGCGGATAACGGCTATTCCGAAACGGCGTGCAAAATTTTAATGAATAACGGTTTTCCCGGATGGCTTTACGAAGTGGATATGGGTGCTACGACGATTTGGGAACGCTGGAACAGTTTAATGCCCGACGGTACGCCCAACCCCGACGGCATGAACAGCTATAACCACTATGCCTACGGCTCGGTGATGGAGTTTGTTTACAGAAGAATCGCAGGGATCGAAGCGAGCGAAGCGGGCTTCAAAAAAATAAGGATTGCGCCCAACCCGTGCAAAGGGCTTGCAACGGTTAAAGCCGAATACGAGAGTGTAAACGGAAAAATCGTTTCAGGCTACGAGCAGAAAGACGGGAAAATCAAATTTACGGTTGAAATTCCGCAGGGCGTGCAGGCTGAAATGATTCTGCCGAACGAGAAACCGTTAATTGTTACGAGCGGGAGTCATGTTTACGAGCGTGCGTGGGAAGAACTTACAAATTAGCCGTGGTTTTACGGGCTATGTTAAAGCGTACAAACGAATTATTCTTAAAGAATTGATATGCTATTATTTTATATTCGGCACGGGGATCCGATTTACGACCCCGACAGTTTAACTCCGCTCGGACGCAGGCAAGCGGAAGCGGTTTCCAAGCGGCTCGCGCTTTACGGAATCGACGAGATTTATGCATCGAGTTCCAACCGCGCACGGGAGACGGCTCAGCCTACGGCAGAGCTAACAAAAAAACCTGTGCAAATTCTTGACTGGTGCAACGAAAGTTACGTCGGGCAAGAGTTCTATACGCATAATGAAACGGGCGAGTGGCGATGGCTGTTTCAGGACGAAATATGCCGCAAGCTATTTGCAAGTCAAGAGGTGCTGTCGCTGGGGCAAACATGGTATGAACATAAGGTATTTTCCGCACCCCATATCAAAAAAGGAGTGGAACGGGTACAGCGGGAAACTTATGCGTTTTTGAAAACACTCGGATACGAGCATGATGAAAAGGAGAGTTTTTATCATGCGGTTGCACCCAACGAAAAGCGGATTGCTTTATTTGCGCATGAGGGGTTCGGCATGGCGTTTTTAAGTACGGTACTCGACATTCCATATTCCGTGTTTTCTACGCGGTTCGGTTTAACGCACAGCGGCATGAGCGTTGTGCGCTTTGCGGGCGAGAAAGAAGTAATACCCTGTCTGTTGCAACTTTCCAACGATTCACACCTCTATAAAGAGGGTTTGCCTACCCGCTATAACGGGGAGATTGTATTTTAAGTTTGCAAGGGGAAATCATGAAATATTATATAGCAATCGATATCGGAGCGTCGAGCGGGCGGCATATCGTCGGTTGGGAAGAGAACGGCGAGCTCAAAACGGACGAAGTATACCGTTTTCATAACGGGGTGAAGGAAGAGAACGGGCATTTGATCTGGGATATTTCCGCGCTGTTGGAGAGCGTAAAGGCGGGCATAGACGAAGCGTTAAAGAAATATCCGAAAATAGAGAGCCTTTCTATCGACACCTGGGGCTGTGATTACGTCCTCATGAAAGGGCAGAAAGAGGTTTTGCCCGTGTATGCCTACCGTGATAACCGCACGGAAGAGGCAATCGAAAAGGTGCACGAAATCATTTCGTTTGAAGAGTTGTACGCGCGAACGGGGATACAGTTCCAACCGTTTAATACGATTTATCAACTGTATGAGGATATGCTTTATGGGCGCATGAACGGGGTTACGGACTTTTTAATGATCCCCGAATATCTCATGTACAAGCTCACGGGCGTAAAGTGCAAGGAATATACCAACGCCACGACGACGGGGCTTGTGAATGCCAAAACCAAGCAATACGATACATACGTCACGAGTAAGCTTTGCTTGCCTGAAAGTCTGTTTCCCTCACTCAAACAACCGCAGACGGTTGTGGGCAAATACAAGGGAATCAAAGTAATATTATGCGCCACGCACGACACGGCAAGCGCAATC
>CAJUCM010000006.1:80269-82773 GCA_910585235.1 uncultured Christensenella sp. | reverse complement strand
CTGCATCTGCCCCTTGTCCGCCTTGCCGTAGCCCGTGAGCGCCTGCTTGATCTGGTTGGGCGTATATTCAAAAATCCTACCGCAACGTTTATTGGCGGTGAGGAGCATGACCCCGCGCGCGTGCGCGACGGCAATGCCCGTTGTGATATTCTTCGAGAAGAACAGCTCCTCGAACGCCGCCTCTTCGGGCTTGAACTTATCGAATAATCGATTGACGCCCTCTTCGAGAATGCACAGCCGCACCGCAAGATTTTCGTCCTTCGGCGTTTTGACGACGCCGTAATCGACCGCCGTGCAGTTTCCGCGCGCGTCCTTATCGATCACGCCCCAACCCATTGTGCCGATTCCGGGGTCAAGCCCTAATATAATCATACCGTTATTATATCCGAACGAAAGTTTTCTGTCAAGGAATTTGCCGGATGACGCGTGCAGAACGGAACCATAAAAAAACCTCCCGAAGGAGGTCTGAAAGTTATGATATACGCGACGGATCCGATCATCCGTTTTTTAATAACGTTTTTAAGTAATCATTCATCGCCTTTTCCGCTTTTGGCTCGGTTTTAGCGTTTATCTTATGCTCAAACACCGCCGTGTTTCCGCAGTGCGGGCACAGAATCTGACAGGTAAAATAGAATGTGCAATCCTTTAATTTTCCCGTATTGCTGTCATAATTTTCTTTATATTGCCTGCAATCGTAGGCATACTGCACTTCGGGCATTCCCGCCATGGACTTCTGGCATTCGGGGCAGACAGAACGCAACTTATCCCTTCCTATCCAATAAGTGATCATTGACAAAGTGATCCCGACGAGCAGTAAAACCGCGCCCGCAATGATCATCGCCGTATTGTTGATCACAAGTCCCGTACCGAATAAAGGAATCCCGATAACATACCCGATCAAAGCGATAATTGCCGGAATCAATGCCGCTTTGATCATCATTTTGAATCTTTTCATTTTCATTTCTCCTTTGCAACTGAATTGACAATATTATACAAGAAGAAATCTTCTTTGTCAAGCATTTCAAGAAGATTTCTTCTAAAATATTTTTATGGTCAAAATCGGTGAAAGGATCAAAGAATTGCGCCTTGAACAGGGGCTCACGCAAATGCAGTTAGGAAAACTGATCGGGGTCAGCCAAAAAGCGATCGACTACTGGGAACGTTCGGTAAACGAACCGAAATCGAGCTACATTATTGCACTCGTAAAAATCTTCGGCGTGACTTACAATGAGTTTTTTGAAAACGTCGGATAACCGAAAAAAAATGCGCCGTCCGAATCAAAGACGGCGCATTTTTTTAAGCTCTATGATAGTCGAAGGTACTCCATGTATCGGTAACTCCGGACGAGCCTAATTGATAGAATACCGATTCTCCTTTCCGATGGATCGTCCACGGCGTTTTTTCGCCGTTGGAATCGACAACCCTGTAAAAAGCAGATTTTCCCGGACCCGTGTTTGAATCGTCCAATGTGAAGTTTTCGATTTTATACTCGCCTTCCGCCACGGTAAATTTGAAAATACCGTTCGATTCAAAGGGAGTAATAAGTCCGTGAACCGTCAACGTGTTGCCCTTGACTTCCACCCAATAATTTTCAGACTCGAATTTGCCGCCGACAACGCAGTCGTAATATCCCTCTACGTTTTCCATGCCTTTCACCATTGCAATGTAATCGCCACCCTTGATCCCCGCAGTCGCGCTTTGGAACAAATATTTTCCGTCTAACTTTGCGTCGTTACACCCGAACAGACAAAAGAACGAAACGCACATAACGACCGCCGCAAAAACTGCACCGAAAAATTTTTTCATAAACCCCTCTCCCGTTTGAAATTTGTAATTATTTTAGCACGGATTTCCGCACTTGTCAAATATTCCATCATGCGGATTGAATTATATTCCCCGCTTTATCGAGCGTTCCGTCGGAGCAATGCACAACATAGTCGCCCGTACCAATATCCCATTCGTTCATCTTTTTCAATGCCTTCCACTCCGCGATTGTACCCTCGTAAGTAATTTTCGCTAATTCATGGCAATACGCAAAGGCACATTCTCCGATTTCCGTCACTCCGTCGGGTATTATAATTTCCATTAATTCGCAACAAGCATTGAACGTATTATCCCCGATCGAAGTCACACCCTTTCCGAGCTTTACGTTTTTTAACAAATCACTGTTAAAAAACATCGAATGCCCGAACGTAGTTACGCTATCGGGAATCGTAATGCTTATTATACTGTCACAACCGAAGAACGCCCAATCTCCGATCGAAGTCACGCCATTTGGTATTGTAATGCTCGCCAAACTGTTGCATTCAAAAAACGCATAAGCTCCGATTGAAGTCACGCTTTCGGGAATTGTAACACTCGTCAGAGCGGTGCACCCGTAAAACGCTTCTTCTCCGATCGCGGTCACGCCATCCGGTATTGTAATGCTCGCCAAACTGTTGCATTCAACAAACGCATAAGCTCCGATTGAAGTCACGCTTTCGGGAATTGTAACACTCGTCAGA
>CAJUCM010000006.1:15919-80169 GCA_910585235.1 uncultured Christensenella sp. | reverse complement strand
AAACGCATAAGCTCCGATTGAAGTCACGCTTTCGGGAATTGTAACACTCGTCAGAGCGGTGCACCCGTAAAACGCTTCTTCTCCGATTGCGGTCACGCTTTCGGGTATCATAATGTACGTTAAAGCGGTACAGTTCCGAAAAGCCCCGCTTTCTATCGACGTCACTCCCTCCGGAATCGTTACACCCGTTAATCCGGTACAACCGTAGAACGCATTGCTTCCTATTGAGGTCACCCCATCCGGAATCTTAATGCTCGTTAAGGAAGTACAGTCTCGAAACGTATACATCCCTATCTTGGTCACGCTTTCGGGAATCGTAACACTCGTCAGAGAGGTGCACCCGGCGAACGCATAAATGATGCTCGTCACGCTTTCGGGAATGATAACGCTCCTTAAATTTTTACAATTTCCGAATGCGGCTCTGATTTCCGTCACGGGTTTTCCGTTATAGCTTGCGGGAATTTCGATTTCGCTGTCGTATAAAGCCGTGCCGGGTCCCGATACCCAATAACTATCCGTCTCAGAGCGATAAACGTAGTGCAAACTCCAAACCGTCTCGCAGACGGTACAAAATTGCTTATTTTGATCCCATTGATGCCCGTTTGCAGGGATTTCCGTCTGCTCTTTGAGTACCTCGTTGCAGACGGAGCAGTGCTTCCTCTCGGTCAAGCCGCTCTTCGTGCAAGTTGCGGGAATGCCCTCCTCCGTAACGATCGTATGCCCTGCGGGGATCGTTTCCAACCCTTCCAAGACGGTATTGCAGACCGAACAGTGCTTGCCTTCCGTCTTTCCGTCCGCCGTGCAGGTCGCAGGGATCGCTTTATCGATTACTTCCGCGTGTCCCTTTGCGGGAACTATCTTCTGCTTGATCAACACGGTTTTGCAGGCGGAGCAATGACTTCCCTCGGTCAAGCCGCTCTCCGTGCAAGTCGCAGAAACCGCCGCGTCGGTCACGACACGCTGATGCGCCGCAGGGATTATCTTTTGCGGAACGATGACAGCGCGGCAGACCGAACAGTGCGAACCCTGCGTTTTTCCGTCTTCAAAGCAGGTCTCCTCTCTCCCTTTGTCAACGACTTCCGTATGCGGAAGCAAGTCGATTACGAGTTCCTCTTCTAAGACCTCGTGTTCCGCGTTTTGATCCGAGAACAGTTTTCCGCAACCCAAACACCCGAAGTGGTCCTCTTTGCCCGTTCGGGAACAGGTAGCCTCATACCCCGCATAGTGCGCCATAATATGGCGGTGCGGCGCAGGTGCGGAAGGGTCCGCGCTCTCGCTCCCGACGGTGACAACTAAGGCGCACGCTCCGCCGACTGCGAGGAGCACGAAAAACATAATCAAAAAAAACCGTTTCATATACGCCCTCCCGCAAGTCTATGATAAAATCATTATAACACCGAAACGTTTATTTTTCAAGCCTTTTTCCCGAATAACAAAAAACCACAGCAATCATCGTTTTTACGAATTTTTTATTTCCGTCTTTTGAATCGTCTTTCCGTCGGAAGCAAACTTCCAGAAGCCGTCGAACTTCCATGTGGAATCGGGCGTAGGAATCGTCTCCGTTTCGGGCGATTCGCTGTAAAAATAGTGAATACAATGTTTATAATATGGCGCGTCGTTGCCCGTCACGTTTTCTTTCATCTCCTCCGCCGTGCCCTTATAGAAGACCTCCGTATCCTTTGTAAGCCGATAGCCCATCGCAACGTTTACGAGATTCACGCTCCTTCCGAGAATCACAAGCCTTTTCAGAGAAACGGATTCGCCTGTGCCGAATGCGTTCTGCTTCACCTCTTTGACGCTTTCGCCCAAGGTAACGCTATCGAGATTCAATCCGCAGAATGCGTAACCTTTGACCGTTTCCACGCCGTCGATGAAGAGATCGCCCTTGATTTCCTCTCCGCCCGCAAAGAACGCCCCGCCGAAGACAAGCGGATTGGAGTACGTCGACACAAACTCGATTTTCAGCCAATCGGTCAGCGTTCCCGGATAATTGACGCATTCGATCTGCGTGCAATGCGAAAACGCGCTGTTTTCAATCGTTTCGATACTCTTGGGAAGCGTCACCTCCGTAAGCGCGCAACCCTTAAACGCAAGCACCCCGATTGTTTTAAGCCCCTCCGGAAAGACAACGCTTTCAAGAGCGGCACAATTGTAAAAGGCATATTCGTCGATCCTTTCGAGCTTTTCGGGCAGAACGACCTGCGTGATCCGATCCCATTCGGTTAAGGCGCTTTTGCCGATTTGCACAACATTCTTCCCGAACGTAACCGATTTTACAAAAGACGCGTATTCAAAGTGCTCCGAAACGAAAACGCACTCTTCGACTGCGGTCACGCCGTCGCCGAACACGACGTCGACGCTTGCGTCCGCAAACTCATAAAAGCTATTCATCGGAAACTGCGTTTGATTGTTTTCGATCACGAGGGTTTCGAGCTTCGGACACCGCCAGAACAGATAATTGCCGAAGCTCGGCGCACAGTGAACGGTGACTTTTTCCAAATCGGGACATTCCTGAAAGATCTGCTTGCCCGTCGTCTCAACGCTTGCGGGCAGGACAAAATTTTTGAACCCCGAAGCATAAAACGCATAGTCGCCGATCTCCTTCACGCCCGAAAAGGTTACCGTTTCGAGCGCCGAACAGCACTCGAACGCCAGATCGCCGATTTTCGTCACGGTATCGGGAAGCGAAACGCTTTTCAAATTCAGATTGACTAAGCTCCCGCCGTCCTCTTCGTCGGCGGCAAAGGCATAGTCCGCGATTTCGGTGACGGGAAGCCCGTTATAATAGGCGGGCACGACGACTTCCGTCTCCTCGCCCTCGCGCCCCGTGACCGCATACGCGATCACCGTTTCTCCGTCTTTCAGTTCCGCATAAGTTAGGTTCTCGGTATACTGCAAGGCGTAGCCGCACACCGTGCAGACGTTATCCGTTCCGTAGCTGTGCCTACCTTTTTCGGATTCCGTTCCGCAACCGTTGACGCAGAGCTTTTTATGCTCCGTTTCCGAAGCCGTCCACCCGTCGTAGCGGTGTCCCGTTGCGGGAATTTCCCCGCGCTCCTCCTCGCCGCATTCGCAGACGCGTTTTTGAAAGCCCGCCTCCGTACAGGTCGGCTTGCTCACCGTTTGCCATTCGGAAAACGAATGGGAGTGCTTGCACGCCGCGACTGCGATCGCCCCGCAGCACGCTACCGCCGCCGACAGTCCGACGAGCCATTTTTTTGCATTTTTCATATGTCCTTCCTCCGTTGTATGGTCAATTATCAGTATACCAAAGTATTTTAATGATTGTCAAGCAATTTTGTACAATGGTATTGCAATATTTGACCAAACTGAATGGGGAGGAATATTGGGAATGCTCAACGAAAACATCAAAAAACTGCGGCTCGCGCGGGGAATCAATCAGGTAGAGCTTGCAAACGCACTCAACGTCAGCAAACAGTGCGTATCGAATTGGGAGAACGACAACATTCAACCCTCGGTGGAAATGCTGGTAAAAATCGCCCGCTATTTCAACGTGTCCACCGATTATCTGCTCGACATGGATGCGCGCGAAAGTATTTTCGTGGAGGGACTGACCGATCGGGAAATCGCGCACCTGAGGCTTATCGTGGAAGATTTGAAAAGCAGATGAAACCGCTCCTCTTTATCGCTTGATTTTTTTTAGAAAAGCGTGTAAGATAGACTCATAAAGAGGTAAACGTATGAAACTTTGGCAAGGAAGATTTTCCGCTCCCATGTCGGCGGACGCGGATTTATTCAACGAATCGCTCTCGTTCGATAAAAAGCTCTACCGTGCGGATATTACTGCATCGCTCGCCCACGCCGAAATGCTGGGCAAATGCAATATCATCTCCGCAGAGGAAGCGCAAACGATTCAAGACGGACTCAACGGAATTTTAAGCGACGTCGAAAGCGGCGCGCTTACGATCGAAAATGCGGAGGACATTCATTCCTTTGTCGAAGAGAATCTTGTCAAGCGAATCGGGCAGGCAGGGAAAAAACTGCATACGGCGCGCTCGCGCAACGATCAGGTGGCGACGGACTTCCGCCTGTACGTCAGAGAGAGCTGCGACAAGGCGATTTCGCTCATCAAGGCGCTTGTGGAAACGCTCGTTCTGCGCGCAAAGGAGAGCGCAAAATATCTTCTGCCCGGATTCACCCATTTAAGAAAAGCGCAACCCGTCAGTTGCGGGCAGTATCTGAACGCCTATTCGGAAATGTTTTTGCGCGATTTAGACCGTTTTGCGGCTTGCCGCAGACGGCTCAACGTCATGCCGCTCGGCTCCGCCGCGCTTGCAGGCACCTCCTACCCCATCGACAGGGAGATCACGCGGGAGCTTTTGGGCTTTGACGAAATTTCCGAAAATTCGCTCGACGCGGTCTCGGACAGGGACTTTGTCGCCGACTATCTCTTTGCCGCCTCGCTTGCGATGGCGCACCTTTCGCGCCTGTGCGAGGACACCATTTTATACACCTCCGACGAATTCGGATATTGGAACATTCCCGACGAATATTCGACGGGTTCCTCGATCATGCCCCAGAAAAAGAATCCCGACCTGCCCGAACTCGTGCGCGGCAAAACGGGCAGAGTTTACGGACATCTCACGTCCATTCTCACGGTCATCAAGGGGCTCCCCCTTGCCTACAATAAGGACTTTCAGGAAGATAAAGAGTGCTTTTTCGACGCGGAGACGACGCTCTTTTCCTGCGTCTCCATCTACACCGCGCTCATGCAAAAAATTACGTTCAACGTAAACCGTATGTTTGAGGAGGCGGGCGGCGGTTTTTCGACCGCGACGGACATTGCGGACTATCTTGCAAAAAAAGGAATGCCTTTCCGCGACGCGCACGGCGTAACGGGCAGGCTCGTACAATACTGCATAAAAGAAAAAAAGACGCTCTTTTCCCTCACCCTTAAAGAATTCCGCAAGGAGAGCGAGCTCTTTGAAGAAGATATTCTGAATGCGGTCACCCCCCGCGCCTCGGCGGAAGCGCGAAACTCCGTCGGCGGGTCGTCTTTGAGTGCGGTGCGCCGCGGCGTCAATTCCATTCGCCGCAGATTGAAAAAATACTGATATGATCGAACAAAACGTCGCCGCTATTCTCAAAGAACTCGAAGCGGGAAACTGTTTTCACGAACCCGTGACCCTCGTCGCCGCGACCAAAACGCGGACGGCGGAAGAAATCAACCGCGCGATCAATGCGGGCGTTACGGACGTCGGGGAAAACCGCGTGCAGGAATTTACCGCCAAATACGGCGAAGTAGGCGGCGCGCGCCGTCACTTTATCGGCAGATTGCAGACGAACAAAGTCAAATATCTGATCGGCAAGACCTTTCTCATTCACTCCGTCGATCGGGACGAACTTGCCGCAACAATCGCCCGCCTCTCCCTGAAAGCGGGAACCGTCACCGATATTTTGCTGGAAGTCAACCTCGGAGAAGAGAGCAAGGGCGGCTATCCCCTCGCGGACGCGTTCGCCGCCTATGAAAGATTAAAAACAACGAGCGGGATCTGCGTGCGCGGATTTATGGCAATGTTGCCGCTCGGCGCAAACGAGGCGCAGGCGGGCAACCTGTGCGATACAATGCGCGCGCTCTACGAGAAAGCACGGGAGCGGGACGATAAAATACAATATCTCTCCATGGGTATGAGTTCCGACTGGCGGCTATGCCTCGCCCACGGCTCGAATATGATCCGCCTCGGCACTTCCGTTTTCGGCGAAAGAAATTGAAATAAAACCAACCGCATGAAAAAAGGACGCGTTTGCGTCCTTTTTATTCTTCCATGTTTTTTGTTTTGGAGTACTCGCAGCCGCAGTAATTTTGGCGGTATAGCCCGTACTGTTTGGAAAGCTCGATCGACCGCAAATATCCGCCGCGCTTTTTGAAGTCGGACGGCATATAATTTACGCCGCATTTTTCCGCAATTTCAAAGCCAAGTCTGTTGATCAGCTCCGCATTCTTCAAGGGAGAGACCGTGAGCGTCGTGCCGAAACAAAAATAGCCGTCCTTTTTTGCCCGTTCCGCCGTGCGCTCCAACCTCAACCGGAAACACCGTTCGCACCTTGCGCCGCCTTCCCGTTCCCGCTCGTAGCCCTCTGCAATCTTCTCAAAATCCCCGTGCGCATAGTCGCAGTCCAAAAATGTCGCAAGCTCCGTTTCGCTCAAAAGGCGTTTTTGTTCGCACTTGCGTTTTGCGTATTCCTCCTCGGTATCGAGGTTGGGATTGTAATAAAAGACGGTCGTTTTGAGATGAGGCGCGACCTCTTCCAAACAATAAGAAGAGCAGGGCGCGCAACAGCTGTGCAGAAGCAGTGTCTTCCCCTCGTTCGCCTGCAAAAAGTCCGTCATGCGTTTGTCATAATTGATCTTATTCATTTACGGATCATATCCAAAAAATATGCGTGAATACGCAAGTCACCCGTAAGTTCGGGGTGAAATGCGGTCGCAAGCATATGTCCCTGCCTGACGGCGACGATCTTGCCCTTGTGTTCCGCCAGAATTTCAACGTTCTTTCCCGCCGATTCGACAAAGGGCGCGCGGATAAACACGGCGGGAAACTTCCCCACCCCCTTGAAGTCGAGTTCCTCGGCAAAGGAGCCGAGCTGACGCCCGTAGGCGTTGCGCCTGACCGTTGCGTCGAGCGTTCCCAGATAGACGTTTCCGTCGTTGGAGAGCTTGTTTGCAAGCAGAATCATGCCCGCGCAGGTGCCGTACACGGGAAGCCCCTCTTCGATCCTCTTTTTCAGAGGTTCTAAAAATCCGCCCTCGCGCAGAAGTTTCCCCTGCACGGTCGATTCCCCGCCGGGGAGAATCACACCGTCCAGATCGTCCGAAAAGTCGCTGAAAAGACGGATCTCCTTCACCTCCGCGCCGAGGGATAAAAGAGCGCGTTCATGTTCGATAAACGCGCCTTGTAATGCAAATACACCGATTTTCATAGTTTTAACTTGATTCCTTAAAAGGGCGAAGCCGCAATTTGCGATGAATGCGCCCTTTTAATTATTTTCCGCGTTCTTCCATGATCAATTTGATCTCATTCTCATTGATCCCGACCATCGCCTCGCCCAGATCTTCGGAAAGTTCCGCAATGAGTTTGGGGTTGTTGAAATTCGTGACCGCCTGCACGATCGCGCGCGCACGCTTTGCGGGATTGCCCGATTTGAAAATGCCGCTTCCGACGAACACGCCCTCCGCGCCGAGCTGCATCATGAGCGCCGCGTCCGCAGGGGTCGCCACGCCGCCCGCCGCAAAGTTGACGACGGGAAGTTTTCCGTTTTCATGCACAAACTTTACAAGCTCGTAAGGCACCCGCAGTTCCTTTGCCTCTTCATAAAGTTCGTCCTCTCTTAAAGACACGACCTTTCTGATTTCAGACTGCATCATGCGCATGTGGCGCACCGCCTGAACGACGTCGCCCGTGCCGGGTTCGCCCTTGGTGCGGATCATACTCGCGCCCTCCGCAATGCGGCGGAGCGCCTCGCCGAGATCGCGCGCACCGCACACAAACGGAACGCTGAACGCGGTCTTGTCGATATGATATTTGTCGTCCGCAGGGGAGAGCACCTCGCTCTCGTCGATATAGTCGATCTCGATCGCCTCCAAAATCTGCGCTTCGGCAATGTGACCGATCCGGCACTTTGCCATGACTGGAATGGAGACGGCTTTCTGAATGCCCTTGATCATCTTCGGATCGGACATACGCGATACGCCCCCCGCGGCGCGGATGTCTGCGGGAATGCGCTCCAACGCCATAACGGCGCACGCGCCCGCTTCCTCCGCGATCTTCGCCTGTTCGGGCGTCGTAACGTCCATAATGACGCCTCCTTTGAGCATCTGCGCCAAGTTCTTGTTGAGTTCCCAACGGTTGTTTTTATTCGTCATATTTTACTCTCCGTCCGCATCGGGTTCGAGCGAAGCCGCCTCGTCCGCGTCCTCGAAATCTTCGTATTGATTGCAAAATTCCGCAAAAACTTCGTCCAATTTTTCATCGTCCTCAATGGGTTCCAGCGTTTCGTCGTTCTCTCCGCCCACAAGGTGATAGATGACGACTTCGTCCCCCTCTTCGTCGTCCTCCGCCTCTTCCGCATCCGAAACGGGCGTGAACGCGCAATACCACTCTCCCTTGTACTCAAAGGTCATGAGGTGTTCATAGCGCAGAGAATTTCCCTCGTCGTCAATCAGTTCTACGATATTGTTCTCTTCGTCGTAATCTTCTCTTTCTTCTTTCATAGCGTCTGCTCTCCTTTTTGATTTCTGTAAATAAGTCTCTAAGATATATGCCGCGGCGAGCGAATCCACCGCCTTTTTGCGCTTGTCCTTTTTGACGCTCACACCGAGGAAATTGAGATCGTTCCTCGCCTCGCGCGTTGTGTAGCGTTCGTCCTCGCACTCGACGGGGAGCGAAGTCTCCGCTTTGAGCGCCTCGATAAAACGGCGGGTCTTTTGCGTCTGTACGCTCTCCGTGCCGTCTGCATTTAAGGGAAGTCCGCAGACGATCTTATTCGCGCCCCGCCCCTCGGCAAGAGCCGCAACCGCCTTTACGTCCACTTTGAAATTCCCCGTGCGGAAGTAGGTATCCGACGGCACGGCGTATTCCCCGAACGGATCGGAGAACGCAACGCCGATCCGCTTATCGCCGATGTCGAACGCGGCAATCATTTCCATAACCGAATTATAACACAATCTTGTGGGAAAGTAAACAGTTTGAGAGATTCGGTTGAATAAAAAAAGTGCGATTCTGAAATAACCGCACTTTTTTTTGATAACGATTCAAACGGAAAAATTCGGTTAAAAACCGCCAAGGTTTTCTTTTTTAATATCCCCGTCCTCGCAGTGGATTTTATAATCGCCCGTAAAGAAGTTCCAAAAAAGACCCTTGTCGATCGCATTCCAATTCTCTTTCGTCCCTTGAAACGTAATATCACTGAGCGAACTGCAACTATTGAACGCATAATCGCCGATGTTTCTGACGCCGCTTCCGATCGTAACGGTTTTAAGGGAACGGCAGCCATAAAATGCGTATTCGCCGATATTCGTCACATTGTCCGGAATCGTTATTTCGGTAAGCGCGGTACACCCGCTGAACGCAGAATTTGCGATACTCGTCACACAATTCGGAATCGTTACTTCCGTAAGTTCCCTGCACCCGCTGAACGCGGACTCTCCGATACTCGTTACCGAGCCGTCCGCAGGAATCGCGCTTGTTTTGCAACCGACGATCAATATTTTGCTTGCCGTTTCGATCAAACAATTCCCCACAGAGTGATAAATTGCATTTCCGTTTTCAACGGTAATACCCGTAAGCCCGCTACAACCGCTGAATGCAAAACGCCCGATCCGCGCAACACTGCTCGGAATCACAAGCTCCGTAAGCGAACTGCAATCGATAAATGCCCTTTCCCCGATTTCCGTCACGCTGTCGGGGATCGTAATACTTGTCAGTTCGGTACAATCATTGAACGCATCATAACCGATACTCGTCACTGAACCGTCCGTAGGAATTACGCTCGATTTACAGCCGGCGATCAGAGCTTTGTCCGCCGTCTTAATCAGGCAATTCCCCGCCGAATGATAGATTGTATTTCCGCTCTCCACGTCGATGCTCGTAAGACTGCTGCAATTCTGAAATACCCGGCTTCCGATATTCGTTACGCTGCTCGGTATTGTAATGTCTGTAAGCGAACTGCAAGCGCTAAACGCGGAATCTCCGATATGCGTTACACTGTCCGGAATCGTAATACCTGTGAAAGAACAATTGGAGAATGCTTGACTATCGATACTCGTTACACTGTCCGGAATGACAACGCCCGTCAGAGAATGGCAACAATAGAACACGCCGCTTTCAATATTCGTCACACTGTTCGGAATCGTAATATCGGTAAGTAATTTGCAATTACTGAACGCAAAACTTCCGATACTTGTCACGCTGTTCGGGATCGAAATACTTGTAAGGGAATAACAACCGGAGAATGCTTGACTATCGATACTCGTTACACTGTTCGGTATTGAAATACTTGTAAGCGAAGAACAATCAGAGAATGCCCGACGTCCGATACCGGTGACACTGTTCGGAATGATAACGCCCCTCAGAGAACGGCAACCGGAAAACGCACCGTTTCCGATACTTTTTACGGGCAAATTATTGTAAACTGCGGGAATTACGATTTGGGTTTCGGTGTCTGTCTCCAATCCCGTACAAATATAATAGGTTTCATCTTCGGAGAGAGCAAACGTAAACTATTTACTATGACAAACCGTACATTCTCCGTCTAAAAAATGATGTCCTTCGGCGGGGATAGTCATATCCATAATACCGATTTCGTTTGTTGCGCCCTCGTCGGAAAAACAGATTCCGCAATAAAGACAAAACCAATAGGGGATCCGCCCGCTTTGAGTACATGTTTTTTCGATGCCATCCATCTTGACAAGGCGATGCGAGTGTTCCTCATTGCATGCGGTCAAGCCAAGACATAAACAAAGCGCCGAAACGAAACACAGGAATATAGTTACAAGTTTCTTTTTCATAGCTTATCCCCCCCCGTTACTTTCATTATATCTTTCCCGCAAACAAAAGTCAATATCTACATAAAAAAAAGACGCAATCATTGACTACGCCTTTTTTTCATGACGATTAAGAATCGGAATTATTTCTTCGCTTTTCCGGATTCCCCCTCGGACTTCTGATTCATCGCATTGAGTTTTTCGTCCATCATTTCGTTGACTTTTTCCATGACTTCCGACTGACTCTTTTTGACAAGCGTGCGAGCCTTATAGCTGTTGGCTACAATGAGCGCGCCGCCTACCATACCGAACATCAAACCGAGGCAAAACATTTTTTCCATAGTTTCCTCCCGTCGATTGTAGTTTGTGTCACAATCGGGGAGCTATGCTTTTTTTTCATTGCGTAATTTTTCCAATTCGTCTCTGAGATGGGCGTTCTCCTTTCTCAGATTGATCGCAAGGCGGGAATAGAGCGCGTCGATCTCCCGCTCCAATTTACGCTGTAAAAAACTCTTTTCTTCGGGAATGCCCGCCTTCTCCGCCGCCTGCATAATGCGTTCGGGCTGTTTTTTTGCGAGGTTGCGGTATTTATTCTGAATGCGGAGCATGAGTTTTTCGTCCCCGCCCGATACGTTCATGATCGCCTTTCTCACCGAAAGCCCCTTGCTCTTTTCGAGAAGCACTTTTTTGAGCATTTCTTCGGTCTCTTCCTCGGTGAACGGTTTGATCTCGCCCGCTTTGAGTTCCTTGCCCTCTAAAATCGCCTTGACGCGGAGGTCGTCGCGCTTTTTAAGAAACGCATAGTAATAGTTACGCACGCTTCCCTTGGCGCGGTTGTGATCCCTTCCGTAGGTTTCAAAGAGATAGGTCAACGTTTTTCCCGCGTTCTTCCCCGCATAGATATATTCGATCAAGCCCGTAGCTTCTTCTTCCGTATAGCCGTTGATTTTATTCATATACAACCTCCTGAAATTTTATAATAAATTTTCAAAGAAAGTGTTGACATAATCCAACCGTTCTATACATCTAATAGTCTTATGAAAGTGTATTTTTTATCGGAAAAGCCGAGCGCGCTCACCTTAAACGGCATCTACCTCGGCATGATCGACGGCTTTGAACGGTCCGTGGAACTCAACCCCGACGACAATATCCGTGCGGAGATCGCACCCGACGGTTGCGTTCCCCTGCGCTTTACGATCGATCAGGATTTTCTGTTTTCTCCCCCGCCCCGCATTCAGCTCTATTATACCGACTGCGCGGTCGCGATCTTTGCATTCGGATTTCTTAGGGAGGATCAGTCGCTCTCCGTCAGACAGGAAACGCGGATCGGCAGCGCGCGGTTTACGATCTACCGACAGGGGGAAGTATATCTGAGATACGACAACGGCAAACAGCACGTCATTCCCCTCGACGACCGCTTTGAAAAGTGCGAGATCAAGGAGATCAACGACGGATATTTGCTGACGGGCGCGAACGCGTTCATGCTTCTGAAACGGGACGGCACGGTGTTCGTGCGCTCGGAGGGCGCCGTCATAGAGGCGGGCAGAACGCTGAAAGCGGAAATCCCCTTCCACGACGCAATGGGTCACACCGTCCTCTCCGAATGGCAGGGCGGAGAACTGCTCTCCTCTTCCATTCGCGCAAGACGCTCCCCGACCGAAACGACTTACGCCCTCGCGCTCTTCGAGAGCGCGAATATCGGTTTGGATCCCTCCCCGTATCTGCATGAAAAAATCCGCGGCAAGGCGGATTCGCTCAAAGAATTTTTAGGGGACTACCGCTCCGTCGTACTCACCGACCGCCCCGAACGGGTTGGACTTGTGTATGAGAGAAAGGAGCGCGTGTTCGACGTAAGATATTTCCGAATCACCGTCGAGGACGGAAAAATTTCAAATATCACCCCCGAAGAGTAAAGAAAAACGCCCGTACAGGGCGTTTTATTTAATATTTGTTGACGACGACGGATTTTATGACGATCGGTCTGTCGACGGGGGTCTGGAAGGTTTCGTCCATATCCCCTTTGGCAATTTCCTCGAACGGCTCGAAACGGTTGAGTTTCTGCGTTCTCTCCTCCGTAAAGGAAGAATCCTCGCTCAACGACTCCTCATATTCTTCGATCGCGGCAAAAAGACCGTTTTCGAGTTGATTCTTATAATCGTCGGCGTCGGCTTTTCCGAATACGCAGTAGAGCCTGTCGTATTCCGTATTCGACGCGCTTCTGAACGTATAGAAAAGCGAAGTCGCGCTGTTCAGGGAATAGGGAGCGACCTGAAACGCATTTCCGTCGTTATTCTTTCCGCCGTCCGCGCGTTCGACGGTCACGTCAATATCGCGTTTGTTTTTATCGGAGACCTTGGGCGTATAGTACATGACGAGCGCGCCCTCCGAATGTTTGTATTCGCGCGAACGCTCGTTATCGACGCCGTTGCGGTAAAATTCGCCGTAAACGGTATAGAGCGGGGTTTTCGCCTCGTCCGTCTTCCAGACCGACTGCGTAAAGGTAATATCCTTTTCCGCTTCGAGCTGTTTCACCGTGGAGAAATAATCCACCTCTTCGAGTTCGCTGCCGTTGAGCTTATATCCGCCCGAATACATCGCGCTCGAAGTGTAGTTATGAACGCACATTCCGTCGTAATAACCCGCATCCGCAAGTTCGATAAAGTGCTGAACGGTCTTCGGCGCGTCGTTCCTCGAAAGAATATAAGTCACCGCATAGTCCTTTCCGTTGAAAGAATAGGTGATCGTAACTTCGGGGTGTTGCGTCGTACAGCCCGCAAACATACCGAGCGTGCAGGCGCCGAGCGTGAGAACGGACGCAAGAGAAATAATACGGCGAACATTATGTTTCATGAATAGCCTCCTCGTATATTTCTATTTTAGCTTTTCTTGGCGTTTCCGTCAAGCGGTTTCACGCCCTTCTTAAAACTTATTTGTCCGCCGCGCCCTCTTGCGCGCCGTGCGCTCCTTCTTATCCGCCTCTTTCAACGCTTTCCGCACCCATTTTTTTGCCCTGAGATCGATGCCTCCGATCAGCGTCAGTTCCAAAAAATCACTGTAATCTGCGGTCGGTTGCGAAAGAATAAAATCAGCCAAACCACCCGTCGCATTTTTGCGAAGCGGAAGCGTATTCTCCGACATCCGTTCGAGAAGCGCGGGATCGTCTATCAGGCGGAGAACATTTTTTTTGAGTTCCTTTTTGTTTCTGAACGACAAAGCAACGCCTTTGTTTTTCAGGTATTCCAAATTATATTTTTCCTGCGCGGCAAGTTTTTCTGTCACCAGCATGGGAACGGCTTTATTGATAATTTCCGTACTGCTCCCTCCGCCGCACTTGTTGATCACGACGTCCGCCGCGGACAAATAGCGCGGCACCTGATCCGTATAGCCCACGTTCAAAACGCCGATCCCGCGCTCCGCCTTTCTCTTTGCGATACGGCGGAAACTTTTTTCATCCCTGCCGTTGATCATGACGATCTGTGCGCTTCTGCCCTTTAACGATTTTTCAAGCTGTGTGAAAATCCGGTATCCGCCCCGCCAATGTCCCCCGCCGAACATGACCGTTGCGGTAAAAGTCTCTTCGTTGAGTCCGAGTTCCCGCCTGACGGTTTTTTTGTCCTCCGTTTTCAGCGTGCGTCCGTCTACGGGAATGCCGAACGGCAACAGCTGCCGTTCGCTATACCCCAAAACGCGGTATGTATCCGTAAAATCCTCGTTGGGAATGACGATATGATCGACCCCGATCCCCGCTTCCCAAAAGGGAGAATTGACGTAATCAAGCGTCGAAACGACCGTCTTGCAGGGAAGCGGGTAGGCAAGATTCAGGTCGGTGAGCGCAATCGCCCCGTAAAAATGCGTGCAGTAAATCACGTCCGGACGGAAGGATAAAATCTCTTGCAGAAGCCCGTCCAAAACGGAAAGAATTGTTTTTTGGGGCGGACAGGAATAACGCCGAAAGGGCTTTCTTTTGCGGTAACGGTTATAAAACGCGTTATATACCTTAGGAAGTCTGCTCACGGCAAAATTATAGCCCCCGTCGGCGATCCAGACGTTGCGTTTCGTCGAAAAACACTTCAACAAATCGACGACTTTTACTTCGGCGCTCTCTTCGAGTTCGCGTTTCATGCTCATTGCGCAGGCGTTGTGCGCGTTGCCCGCCGTAACGGTCAATATCAAAATTTTTTTCATTCGGTGTACCTTTTCAGTGCATAATTCAAAAAAATAAGGCGTTCCAATCAAGGAACGCCGCACTGAGTATCCCTTAATTGTTTGCCTCACAACTTTCCGATACGCGGAAATAAGGATACACCAAATGCCAGTGTAGCCACGTATCGGTTTTTTTCAGTTGTGAGGCATTTTTATTATACCACCGAATGGAAAAAATATCAACGTTTTTATAAAAAAAAGCCGCAGGCGATCGCCTGCGGCTTTGATAAGATTGAATTTACTGCAATTCTGCGGTTGCGCCCGCTTCTTTGAGCTTTGCAACGGCAGCTTCTGCGTCCGCCTTGGGAACGGCTTCTTTGAGAACGCCGAGGCTCTCGACCGCCTTCTTCGCTTCCGCAAGACCGAGACCGGTGAATTCGCGGACAACTTTGATAACGCCGATTTTGTTTGCGCCGAAGTCTTTGAGGACGACGTTGAATTCCGTCTTTTCCTCTTCCTTGGGTGCTTCCGCCGCGCCGCCTGCCGCGCCTGCAACAGCTACGGGAGCCGCCGCGCTTACGCCGAACTCCTCTTCAAGCGCTTTTACGAGATCGTTGAGTTCTACAACGGTCATGCTTTTTACTTCTTCAATGAGTTTTTGAACGTCCATTTTAATTTCCTCCGATAATTTTTAAGATTTTTGACCCGCGATTGCGTTCAATACATACGCGAGATTTGCGATGGGAGCCTGCAAGCAACCCAACATTTTTGCGATCAACACCTCTCTCGAAGGAATTGCCGCGAGCTTTTTGACACCTGCCGCGTCAACGTAAGCGCCGCCTACGTACGCGCTCTTCGGAACGAGTTTCTCTTCCAAAGCGGGATTTTCCTTGACCGCCTTTGCGATGATCGAGCATCCGCTCGTCTCGTCGGGGCAGAACACGAATGCCGTTGCGCCGTTCAGATCGTTGTCGAAATCGGTGACGCCGAGTTCGTCGAACGCCTTTCTGACGAGCGTGTTTTTATACACTTTGTACTCGCAGGAAGCGTTTCTGAAACGGTTTCTAAGGTCTGTCACTTCGAGAACGGTGAGCTTGTTATAATGTGCAAGCACGACCGATTTGCTCTCTTGGATCTTCGCTTTAATGACTTCGACCTCGGCTTCTTTTGCCTTGCGGTTTTCGGAAATTTTTCTTTCTTTCTCCATAGTTACCTCCACAAAGCGCATATGCGCCCGAATAAAAATCTCCGCGCCAAAGACGGGACGCGGAGTGATTTCCTAATCAGAAATTCTCGCACCTCGACGGGAAATTAAGCGGCGAACCGCACCCGTTGTCTCAGGCTGACGATTTATAATGTTATTCTAACGTTTTTCAGTGAAAACGTCAAGCGATTTTACGAATAAAATCAAAGTCTGCTATAATTTACTTTTACGCCGGGTCCCATCGTCGAAGAAAGGCTGACGCTCTTGATGTACTGCCCCTTCGCCGCGGCGGGTTTCGCCTTGACGATCGCATCCATCAGCGCGTTGAAGTTTTCTAAGATCTTCTGGTTGCCGAAGCTCTTTTTGCCGATCGGGCAGTGAATGATCGCCGTCTTATCGAGACGGTACTCCACTTTACCTGCCTTGACTTCGGAAACGGCTCTTGCAACGTCCATCGTGACCGTACCCGACTTGGGGTTGGGCATCAAGCCCTTGGGTCCGAGCAGACGTCCGATACGACCGACGACGCCCATCATATCGGGAGTCGTGATCATGACGTCGAATCCGAACCAGTTTTCGGTCTGGATCTTCTGAACCATTTCTTCCGCGCCGACAAAATCCGCGCCTGCGGCTTTCGCCTGATCCGCCCTGTCGCCCTTTGCGATGACGAGAACCTTTTTCGTCTTGCCCGTTCCGTGAGGAAGCACGAGAACGCCGCGAACCTGCTGATCCGCCTGTCTGGGGTCGATTCCGAGACGGACGTGAAGTTCGATCGTTTCATCGAATTTTGCCTTTGCACTGTCGATTGCAAGCTGAACCGCTTCCTGTGCGTCGTACTGCTTGGTGCGGTCGTAGCTCTTTACGCTCTCGGCGTATTTTTTACCGTATTTCATTGATTACCTCCCTGTGGTCAAACGAGGTTTCCCTCTCCCACATAACTCCTTTACTCTTCTACCGTGATCCCCATGCTGCGCGCAGTCCCCTTGATCATGCTCATCGCGCTTTCAAGAGAAGTGCAGTTCAGGTCGGGAAGTTTCGTTTTGGCGATCTCTTCCACCTGCGCCTTGGTCAGTTTGCCCACTTTGTTCTTGTTGGGAACGGCACTCGCCGTTTCCAGTCCGCAAGCCTTTTTGATAAGGACGGGTGCGGGCGGCGTTTTGAGAACAAACGTGAACGAACGATCCTGATAGATCGTAATGACGACGGGGATAATAAGTCCGTCTTGCTGAGCCGTTTTTGCGTTGAACTCTTTGGTAAAGCCGGGAATGTTAATTCCGTGGGGACCGAGCGTCGAACCGACAGGGGGTCCCGGAGTGGCTTTACCTGCGGGAAGCTGTAACTTCACTACCGCGGTAATCTTTTTTGCCATAAAAATCCTCCGTATTTGTGGTATTCGCGTGACGGCATCAAAAATTTACCGTCGCTCCCACATATTTCACGAATTTTCTTTTGCTGTGCAAAACAAAATTCCGTGATTGCTAAGGTCGTAAGCCGCTCTGCGGCTCTTCGGCATAAGCCTCGCAGGGTCCCGCTCGGCATAATGCCTGTTTGTCTTTCCACTTTTAACGCTTAAATCACGTCAAAGGAAATTGCTTTTTATTCTTCACGAATTTTCTTTTGCTGTGCAAAACAAAATTCCGTGATTGCTAAGGTCGTAAGTCGCTCTGCGGCTTCTCAGCATAATGCCCCTCGCCGTTGCGGTTATTCGGGCTATGCCTTTCAAATATAAGACTTGCGGAATTTCCGCCAAACAATCTCCTGATTGATCAATTTTCTTCTCTCGGCACTTCGACGGCGTCGGGAGAAACTTTGGTGATCTGGATATAATCTACTTCAACGTCCTGCTCTCTGCCGAACATGACGATAGAAACTTTCGCGCGCTGGGTCTCGTCGTTGAGTTCGAGAATGGAACCCATGAATCCTTCCAAAGGTCCGCTCTCGATCGAAACGCGGTCGCCGACTTTGAAATCTGCGTCCGTCACGAAATCTTCAAGACGCATCTTGCGGATCTCTTCATCCTTCATGGGAATGGGTCTGCCCTGCGGTCCGCAGAATCCCGTGACCCCCCTCGTATTCGTTACGAGATACCAAAGCTGATTGGAATAAATCATTTTGATAAAGACGTAACAGGGAAGAAGTTTGCGCTCGACGATTTTCTTTTTGCCGTTCGCCTTTTCTTCGATCGTCTGCTCGGTGGGAATTTTAACGTCCGTGATCTGATCTGCGAGGTTGTTGTTTTCGATCAGCCTTAAAAGGCTCTCTTTTACCATTGCCTCGTAACCCGAATAGGTGTGGAGAATGTACCACTGCGGCTCTGTATTCTGCAACATAAGTCTCACCCCCTCGATTACAGATCGGTCAAGAATTTAAGAAGCTCGGAAAAGCCGAAGTTCACACCGGTCACGATGATCATAAACGTAAGCACGATCGCAAGAACGATCCCCGTGGCTTTGAGCGCCTTGCCGAACGAAGGCCAGGTGACGCGTTTTAATTCGCCGAACGTCTCTTTGAGTTTTCTGCCCATGCGGACAAAAATGTTCGGTTTTTTATTCTTGTCCTGCTTTTTGGACTTATCGGGCTTGTTCGGTTGGGAGTTTTTTTCAAGCTCCTTTTCCTGCTTTTTGGAATCTGCCTTAGACATAACGTCCTCCGAATTATTTGGACTCTTTGTGAACAGTGTGCTTTTTGCAGACGGGGCAGTACTTTTTCAATTCGAGACGATCAGGATCGTTACGCTTGTTTTTGAAACTGTCGTAATTGCGGTTTTTGCACTCGGTACACTCGAAAGTAACTTTCAATCTCGTAGATTTCGTAGCCATTGGTTGAAAACTCCATAGAAAAAAATTGCACCCCTCTTCGGTGCGTAAAGTAAGTTTAACACAATCGGATATGCTTGTCAATGATTTTTATATACGGAAAACTGAATTTTTAAGAAAAATTTACCGACGCGCCGTTCTTTTCCAAAAACGAACCCCTCCCGCACGGGAGGGGTTTTGTTTTTAGTCAGCCGCTCCGACTTAAAGTCAAAGCGATCATCAGGTCTCAGGATTAACGGCAGTAGGAGCATCCGAACGCGCGGGAGCTTCCGTAACTTTCAAGCTCGAATAGCTAAGACCGCAACCAAGAGCAAAATTGTATCTGTCTCTGAGACTTCCCGTAATTGCCGAGAACACATAATCAAATGCCGTCGTTGTTCCGCTGTTTTCAAGCGCAATCGTCACTTTAATTTGCGTCTCATTTGTCCAATCGATCGTAATCGTTACGTTACCGTTTTTCCTTGCGGCGGCATGGACTCCTGCCCAATCATTAAAAGACGTGTTTGATTTCGTGAAAGTCCAGTTTTCCGCAGCGTCCTTACCGCCGTTATCGTTTTGTTCCGCATCAACATTATCGACCCATCTATCTACACGTATGATTGCCGAATCAATTGCTTTGTAAGAACCGAGTGCAACGTTAATACCTGCCCAGTTATCCGCGCTTTCACTCTTGTGCGTACCCGTAAATACAAACTTTTCCCCTCTTTGGATATAGTTGACCCACGCAAGCGTCTTAGCTTCGTTCATAGCCGTAACGCCGACTTCAAAAGTATTCGTCGTATTATAGGTCGGATAATCGTAAAGAGGATCGAGCGCACCGCAATTACAGGTATGATCTGCATTCGTATATGAGTGGACATGCGTTTCAAGTTCTTTAAGCAAGTCTCTTTCCTGCATATACAACTGATAACGATTTGCTGCTTCCGCATCCGACAATGCGCCCTTCTGCACCAAAGCGTCAACTGCTTCAATCGCCCCTGCAAATTGAGTCGTTGCTACATACATGCCTTCTTCGGCGGCACAAAGCATAAACAACCGAATGAAGTCATCAACAGTGCCGTTACCAAACACCATTGTTGCAGGGTACGTCAACATCTTATTTCCGTTCAGGTAATAAACTATGCCGACCCCCTTCTGAACCGTCACTGTGACATAAGCGTTCGTTGCCAGCTTAATCGAATCCCATGCATATCCTTTTTCAAGAATCGCACCTGCGCTCGACGGGAAAATATTTTCGTTGTTTAACTTTGCCTTCAATTCAGCCATTTCACCGGTTACACCGGTCATGACATTTGTTTGCAGGTTCGGCGAGTCAATATTTACCGCGCCATATTTTGTTCTTGCAACAATGCTGTCCCAATCGCTGTTCGCAGAAATCTGGAAATAAGAAATCGTAATTCCATCTTCCTCATTAATCTTATCATTGCCAAACTGAGCCGCAGGAATCAAAGTACCCTTTGCATTTCCATTTTTGAGAATCGCACCGCAAACCGTGCATTCAAACAATGTTGCATCGACTGCATTCGTTCCCCACGTATGTGACGGTAATGCTTTGAGCCCAAAGTATCCGACAAGCGTTTCGCTGTTCTTAATCGCATAGCCTTCCGAGCCGACGGAAGTACAACTGTTCCGAATCGCAGGCACTCTTTTACCCGCGTCAACCACTTCGGTCGCGCTCACCGTGCGGCTTGCCGCCACCGTAAAGTAGCCGTCCGCCTGTTCGCTTGCCGCAGTCAGGATATAGAAGTAATATTCCGCATCCGCCGCAATTTCAAAATAGCTCAGATCGATCACAAACTGCGTTACTTTGAACGCGCCGTTTTCAAAGTGCGCCGCCGTAATGCTCTTCGTAAAGTCGTTGTTGAGCGTGAACGCTACATTGTTACCCGCAACCGAGTACGCAAGATTGTAAGGAAGCAGTTTCGCCGCCGCGTTTGCAATCGTGGTCGCATTGTTCGCGCTGAATTCAAGGAAGTCGGTACCCGTAGCCGCCTCGCCGAAGAGGTAGAGGTAGAGCTTGTTGCCGTCCGCCATACCATAGACTTTGCCGTTTTCTTTTTCAAATACATTGCCGCCCGCAACGGGATAAGCCGTTAAGCCGAACTGGCTGGTTGCAGCCGCCTTGCCCGAACCGTCGAGCAGAGAGACCGTGTATTCGGGAACCGCCGTAAGATTCGCCTGAGGCGCAAACGTCAGCGTAAGCATACTGTTTTCCCATGTCGCCGTAACGCCCGTGCCGAAGCTCATGCTTGCCGCAATATCCGCCTCGACGCCGTTCACGGAGAACTTCGCGTCGGTCAGATCGGGAAGTTCGGTGTACGCGATCTCTACCGTACCGCCCGTAACGATCGCGGCGTTATTCGTGACAACCGCTTTCGTGTCATACATGGAAACTGCCGAAAGGTTGATCTTAATATCCGCCTGCTTGGTGTTTCCGTTCGCGCTTCTGAGATCCACATAATAGATCGCGGGAGCGTTTTCGTTATTGAACGCAACCGTCATGCTGATCTTGCCGCTTTCAACCGTTGCAAGCGCGCCTTTATATTCGGTCGTAAACGCCGCGTCGGTATAGACTTTCGCCTGCGCCGCATAGCTCGTATCCGTCAGATCAATATCGAACGAAACGTATTTCGTGTACTCGTCGCCGAGCTGTTCTTTCAACGTCGGGGTGATTGCCGTAGCGTTGCCGCCCGTCGCCGAAACCGTTGCAAAATGCTTCTCGAAGTTGCCGACCGTGTACTCGACGTTGCTCTCCTCTTCGGCGGTTACGCCGTCGATCATGCTCTTTTCGAGATTTCCCTGGAAGTACCAGATCATGCCCTGCTTTCCGGAAGCCGTGTCGCCGATCTGGCTCGTCGTAATACCGTCTGCGCCGAATACGACCGAAACGTCGCCCGTAAGACCCGACAGCTTGTGTTCAAATGCGAAATAAGGCGTGCCGTAATCCGTCATATTGGTCGTGGTGCTTCTGTAAACGCGCCATACCAACGTGAACGTGCCGTCCTGATAGGAAGCGTGGATGCGGAATTTCGCGCCTGCGTTGAGTACCGCAAGGTAGCTCGTCTGATCGGGAATAAGGTTGCCCTCGTCGTCGATCTTACCGAGCGGCGTGCGCTGAGCGGTCTCCTCGCCGAACGAAGTCGTGAAATTATCGCTCTCCAATGCGGTAGCGTAATCGTTGAAGCTGACAAAACCGTCGTTTCTGAACCAGTAGAAATCGCTCCCTACGTTCAGTTTGACCGTAAGTCCGTGATACATTTCTTTGAACTTGTTCGTGTTCGCATGGAACGCGTCGTCAAGTTCAACGTATTCGTTGTCGTGAAGCGTGACCGCGCCCAGCTTGCCGAGCGTCGTTCTGCCGTACGTTTCACCGCACAGAGTACATTTCTGACCGGACTGGAACGTACCACCGTGCGAGCCCGCAAACTCTACGGGACTTGCAACAAAGCTGACGTTGCCTGATTTGACGAAATTGCCCGAAAGTCCTTTTTCAAGGCAGGAACCTTCGTTGAGGATCAGAGTTTTCCCTCCTACGATATCCGTCAGCGTTGCGGCGTTGTTCTCTACCGCAAAGAACCGATCGGAATAGTTTTCCTCTTTCAGCTGATAACCGAACGTCTTATCCTTAACTCCGTATTTTGCAGGATCGACTTCGATCACAACGGCGTATTCGCCCGCAATTTCAAGAACGCTGATCTGCGAACCCGTAAGAGCCGAGGCATTCTTGAACGCGGCGATGCCGCCTTCAAACGTATAACCGAGATCAATGAGCGCTACGTTTTCATTGCCCGCATTCAGGTTCATGGTAAGCGCGCTGCCGTCCGCCGAAGCCTTCTGCGCAAGATAAATCTTTCCGTTTGCAACGTACGAGTACCAACCCGAATCAAAGTTATTCGTTTCGATAAAATCGGCAACATAGTCGATCTTGAACACGAATTCTTTCTCGTTATCGACGTAAATTCTGATTTCAGGCTGCATATAGTTCGCAACGTCTGCGGCGGGGAATTCAACGACCAGCGTCAGGACGCCGTTCTCCCACTTCGTGCCGCCGTTCTGAGTGATCTTAATACCGTTACGCAATGCGTCGCCCTCGGCAAGATAATCGATCAAGGACTGAGGTCCCCTGAACGAGAACATCGCAGTACTGCCTATACCGATTTCAATCAGGTTGATCGTCTTACCACTGTTCGGCGTGAACGTGACAGTCACCGTGTTGGCGGTATTATTGAGCGACCAGTTACCGCCGTCCGTCGTTTTATTAAGTTCTTCGTTTACCTTAAAGCCTTTCGCTTCGCTGAAATCGAATATAGTTGCGGTCGTCTGCAAACCTTCGACTTTCACTGTCTTCGTCTCTTCGGTGAGCGCAAGAACAAGATCGCCGTTGTCGTAATAATATGGAACGTCCGTCTTTCCGCTCTTGACGGCGGTAATGGTTTCAAATCCGCTTCCGCCGATATGGAGCGCAACGTATCTGTATTCTACGCCATCCGCAAGCGTGCCGTTTGTCCAAGTCGCTCCCGTAGGAATGGTCTGCACATAGACGTCGCACACAGGCGTAACCGTCACGTTCGTTCCGTCCGTGCCGAGCACAAGCATACCAACCGTGTTATTGTTTTTGAACACGCCCACGTCCGCGCCCGCTACGGATTCGATTTTGTTGCCGACAACGGAAACTTTTCCGTCCGCCGCGAACGTATCCGTCCAAAGTTCGTTGCCCTTGCTGACCTGAACTTTGAAATTCTTGTAAGTTGACAAAACCGCAGGTTTTTCCGCAAGGGAGATCCACTGCGTGCTCTCCGATACGGTCGCCTCCGTCGTAGCAAAAATATTGGCAAGCGTAAGCCCCTGAGGGTACTCCGTGCTTCCCGACTGCTTATAAGTGAACACCGCGTTGATCGTAGAAGGATCGAACGCTTCGCCCTCGTAATAGTTCTTCGGCGTAACTTCCTTGACCGCAAAGCTGCTCGGCGTACGGGTTTCGATTCTCTCGTACGACGTGATGAACATATCGACGTAATCGCCGTGAAGCATCGTGTCATAGTAACCCATCGTCGCTTCGGGCACTTTGACCATAGCCGTCAACGCGGAACCGTTGACGTTGTAAGTCATTTCGATAATGCCGTCCTGACGGTAATTCCAGGTGAGCGTAATATCGACAAGGTCGTTATAGGAAGTCGTCGGGTTGGTGTTGCCCGTCGAATAGACGACCCAATCCACCCAGTCGTTCACTGCGGGAACGTTGCCGGGCGTAAAACTCTCAGGGCGCTTTTCGTTCGTTCCGAGCGTTGCAAGCTCGTGCGAACCGTAGTTTCTCGCTTCGCCCGTGCCGTTTCCGATCTGTCCGTAAGTCTGCAAACTGAGCGCGGAGAGCGGACGGGTCTTGCCGCTCGACGTACTGTCGATTCCGTTATAGAGAACCCAGCCCTCGCCGCGGACAAATACGGCAGTTCCTCCCGTATAGCCCGTCGCGGGCGCGCCTTCCCATACGGGCGCGTTGTTATATCTGTCTGCAAAACCGATGACGGGGAAATAATATCCCGCGTCCTCGGACAAGCCCCAATTCGTCCAGCTCGTCTGCGCTTTCCCCTTGACCGTGATCGTCATACCGGGTTCGAGCTGCCCCACCGTGAGCGTAGGCACTTTCAGGCTCTCCGTTACGCCGTTCGTCGCAACGTCAACGTTTCCGAATTCCTCGATATAGGTCTTTTTGCTGTCCGCAATATTTTTATTGGTATAAACGGCGCCGTTCGTGCCGTCCTCCCCGTAAACCTTTGCGGGAACTTTGTTATTCGTACCGCTATGGAACGAACCGTAATGGATGACCGTATTTTCATCCGCGGTCAGCCTCGTCGCTCCGCAATAAGAACAAACTTCGGGATCGTCCGCAGTCGCACCCGCCTCAAAGTCGTGCGTGATCTGAACGTTGAATTCCTGCGAAACGTTCTTCGGATTGTGATTCGTCGGCTGAACCTTGATCGAATACGCGCCGACCTTAAAATGTCCCTCTCCGTCGGTTTCGATCCCGCTGATAAACGTGCAATCCTTGCCTGCAACGTCGATCGTCTCTTTATCCGCCGTTCTGCATCTTACAGTGATCTTCTCCTGCAAAGTGCCGACGACGTCGTCCCACTTGTCCGCATCCGTGAACGATAAACCGGAATGTCCGGAAACTCTCGTGATCGTCTGAATGTCACTACCGGAAAGCTGTTCTTCCGGATCGCTCTTACAGGCGAAGAGTCCGACTGCGGCAAGCATTGCGCAAAGCATTGTTAAAAATACTTTCCACCTTCTCATACCTATTTCCCCCCTTTATTTTGTAAATCGCGCTATTTGCGATAATACAGTATTATTATACATGATATTTTTTCACTGTCAATATCTTTTTTGAAAAAATTTTTTGTTTTTTTCACTTTTTATTAAAGCGTTTCAGTTATTTCTATATGTATCCGTTTCTTTTTTTCATTTTTTGTAATTCACTTGAAATTATACGAAAAGGAGCGGAGCGGCGCATCTTCCGCGCCGCTCCGCTTCTTTTATCATTCACGCTTTTATATCATCCGATCGGTCTCAGGTTCTTTAACGACAGATCGAGAATGGGCGCGCTGTGCGTGAGCGCTCCGGATGAAATATAGTCCGCGCCGAGTTCGGCGTAAACACGGATATTCTCTTCCGTTACGTTTCCGGAGATCTCCGTCTCCGCCCGCCCCTTGGCAAGCGAAAGCGCCTCTTTGAGCATATCGGGCGGCATATTGTCGAGCATGACAATATCCGCGCCCGCTTCGAGCGCCTCTTTAAGCTGTTCTATGGTCTCCACTTCGATCTCAATCTTCCTCACGAACGGCGCGTAATTTTTTGCCGCCGCGATCGCCTCTTTCACGCCGCCCGCCGCGCCGATATGGTTATCTTTGAGCAATACGCCGTCCGAAAGATTGAAACGGTGATTCCCCGCGCCGCCCACTCTGACGGCATATTTTTCAAACGAGCGCAAAAGCGGCGTCGTCTTGCGGGTATCGACGAGTTTCGTCTTGCTTCCCGATAGCAGACGCACGGCTCTTCTCGTATAAGTCGCGATCCCGCTCATGCGCTGTAAAAAGTTGAGCGCGGTGCGCTCGCCCGAAAGGATCGCGCGCATATCGCCCGCGACTTCCGCAACGAGTTCCCCTTTCCCGACTTCGTCGCCCTCGTTTTTATAAAATTTCACTTCCGCATTGGAATCGAGAAGCGAAAACGTGCGGGCGAATACATTGAGACCCGCAAGCACGCCGCTTGCCTTTGCAATGAGTTCCGCTCTCCCCCTTGCACTTGCGGGAACGACGGCGTTTGCCGAAACGTCCTCCCAGGGAATATCCTCCCTGAGCGTATTCAGAATCACTTCGTCAAAATGCAGAATCTGCGTCACTTCATTCGTCTTCACCGTTGATTTTTCTCCTTACCGCTTTTTTATCCTCTTCCTGCCGCTTTCTCAGATTTCCGTACGCCTCCCAATCGACGGCGGGACAACCCTCTCTACGGGTTTTCTCTTTTTTTGCAATATCCTCCGCCGCGCGCTTTGCGAAGATGACGGATTCCAACAGCGAATTCGAGGCAAGCCTGTTCTTGCCGTGCACGCCGTTACAGCAGGTCTCCCCCACGGCATACAGATTTTTCATGCTCGTTCTGCCCGAAAGATCGCTTTTGACCCCGCCCATAAAGTAGTGCTGCGCGGGTACGACGGGAACGGGTTCGTGCAGAATATCGTACCCCTCTCTTTTACAGCGGCGCACGATTCCCGGAAAATGACGGTTGAGCGTCTCTTCCCCGCCCTTGACGCTGGAAAAATCGAGCCTTACAAACTCGCTCCCCTCCTCCCGCATCTTTTTGCGGATCGCCTCCGTCACCAGATCGCGCGGGGCAAGTTCGTTTACAAACCGCCCGCCGTTGCGGTCAATCAAATGCGCGCCCTCGCCGCGCACCGATTCCGAGATCAAAAACCTTCTGCCGCGCTTTTTGGAAAAGAGCGTCGTGGGGTGAAACTGCACATAGTCGGCGTGTTCTACCCTGATCCCGTGGCGGAGCGCCACGGCGACCCCGTCCCCCGTCAACGTTCTGAAATTCGTAGAATGGCGGTAAAGTCCGCCCACGCCGCCCGTCGCAAGCACAACGCTTTCCGCTTTGACGAGCGCAAGCTCCCCCGTGCGGTTGAACCTTACGACCGCGCCGAGACAGAGGTTTTCCTCCTCATCCGCAACGAGATCGAGCATCGTGACGTGCGGAAGCACTTCCACGTTCGCGCGTTTCTTCACTTCCCTCAACAGACGGGAAGCGATCTCCTTGCCCGTACAGTCGGCATGATACACGATCCGCGGACGGGAATGCGCGCCCTCGCGCGTATATAATAAAGTATTGTCCGCCGCCCGCTCGAAACGGACGCCGAGCGAGATCAGACCGTCGATGGTACTGCGGGAATTTTCGATCATACAGCGCACGGTATCGGGATCGTTTTCATAGTGTCCCGCCCGCATGGTATCCTCGAAATACCCCTCAAAATCGTCTCCGTCGCGCAATACGCATATCCCGCCCTGCGCAAGATAGGAGTCGCTCTCTGTAAGTCCGCCCTTTGCGATCATGAGTACGCGCTTTTCGGGCGGCAGATTGAGCGCGCAGTTCATTCCCGCAACGCCCGCGCCGACGATGAGAACGTCGTATTCAGTTAGAAATACATTCTCGCGTATTTCTTCCCGTTCCATAGTAGTTCCTCTTTCGCACTTCTCTCAAAATGCAATATGCTCGAAATTCTTTCTCGAAGAACGGCGGTAGAACACCGCTTTTTTTCCGATCACCGTCACGACCTCCGCATGAAGCAGGTCCGCAACGTTCTGCGCGATTGTATCCGCATCCGCCTCGGCGCTGTCGAAAACCGTCACTTTGATGAGTTCCCGCGCTTCGAGCGCCTCGGACAGCGAATGGATCAGATTTTCCGTAATACCGCCTTTGCCGATCTGCATAACGGGTTGCATGGTCGAAGCCAACGACCGTAAACGGCTCCTTTGTTTGCTGGTAAACATATATTAACTCCAAAGTAAAATCAATTTGAAATACAAAGTTTATTTCCGACGAACCCTAACGGTTAGAAACGAGCAGTTCGCGGAGCGCGAGGAAAACCTGAGGGAGCTTACTAAGAGGTAAGTGACCGAGGGTTTTCGCTCACGCGACAACGAAATGCGACGTTTATAACCGTTAGGGGACGTATTCAAATTCGACGTCGCCCACAATCACGGTATCTCCCTCTTTACAGCCCAGCTTTTCAAGTTCCTTGAACACGCCCCGCCGTTTGAGCGTGCGCTGGAAATACGCCATCGATTCGGGTTTATTCAGAACCACGTTACGGCAGAGCATATCCACAAGCCCGCCCAAAAGAACGAAGTCCGCGCCGTCTTTGACGATCTCGAAATCGTTCGGATCCTCCTCTTCAAACACAAACTCGTCCGCAGGGATCCGTTCCGCGGGCGGGAGCGTTTTCAAAAGCGCGATTGCCGCTTTGACAAGTTCCTCCGTTCCCTCCCCGTTGAGTGCGGAAATGGGGAAAATTCCGTATTTTTTACCGTACTTTTTCCGAAAGCGCGCAAGATTCTCTTCCGCGCCGTAACAGTCCGTCTTGTTGCAGGCGACGAGCATGGGGAGCTTTCCGAGCGTTTCGGAATAGGCGGAAAGTTCCCCGTTGATCGTTTCAAAGTCCTCCAAGGGATCGCGCCCCTCCATGCCGGAAATATCCAGAACGTGAACGATCATACGGGTGCGTTCGATATGTCTTAAAAAATCGTGACCCAAGCCCGCGCCGTCCGACGCGCCCTCGATGAGTCCCGGAATATCCGCCGCCACGAAAGAGTCGTCATAGTAGCGCACGACACCGAGATTTGGAGAAAGCGTCGTGAAATGATAGTTTGCGATCTTCGGACGCGCCGCGGAAATTTTGGAGAGCAACGTACTCTTTCCGACGTTCGGAAACCCCACAAGTCCTACGTCCGCGATCACTTTGAGTTCCAAAATAAGGGTGTGCGGTTTGGTCTTTTGTCCCTTCTGCGCAAAGTCGGGGGCATGGCGGGTCGCCGTCGTGAAACGGGCGTTTCCCTTTCCGCTACGTCCGCCCTCCAAAAGGCGGTACTTCTCCCCGTCCTCATAAGCGTCGAAAAGAACCTTTCCGCTCTCGGCGTCCTTTACGAGCGTGCCGAGCGGAACGGAGATGATAATATCTTCCCCGCTCTTTCCGCTGCAAAGATTACTCCCGCCGCGATCGCCGTTCCCCGCACGGTATTTGGAGCGGAAGCGGAATTCGATCAGATCGTTCTTATCCTTATCGCCGACGAAATAAACGTCGCCGCCCTTTCCGCCGTCGCCGCCATCGGGACCGCACGCAGGTTTCCCCTTGTACGCCTTGAACGAATTCATGCCGTCGCCGCCGTCGCCCGACTTTACAAAAATTTTCACCTTGTCGGTGAACGCCCTCATGTCCATACGCAAAGTATAGCAGAATCCGCACAAAATGGCAAGAAATTTTATATTTACACCTAAAATTCAGATATAATCTTTTGAAAAGAGTTTATTATTCCGCAAAAGTGTGGTATATTATGGGTATCATCGGATTCAGGAGTTACTATGTACTATTACTTATACTTTTTGATCCTGCTCGTGCCCTGCATGATTTTTTCGGCGATTGCGAGCGCAAAGGTCAGTTCTACTTATTCCAAATACGACAAAGTCCCCAACCTCTCCCGCATGACGGGCTACGACACCGCGACCTATCTCTTGCGCAACCGCGGCGTGAACGATATTTCCGTCGGAAAAGTCAGGGGAACCCTCACCGATCACTACGACCCGACCAAGGGGATCGTCAATCTCTCGCAGAGCACCTACGGGAGCGCGTCGGTGGGCGCGTGCGCGGTCGCCGCACACGAGATCGGTCACGTCATGCAGAAAAAACAGGGCTATTTTCCCTATAAACTGAGAAAAGTCCTCGTCCCCATTACCAACATCGGCTCGCGCCTTGCCATGCCTGTCATCATCATAGGGATCCTTCTCGATCTTCTGCTCTTCGCTTCCGAGGGGCAGGCATACGGACAGTGGATCATGTACATCGGGATCGGGCTTTACGGACTTTCTACCCTGTTCGCCCTCGTCACCCTGCCCGTAGAATATAACGCTTCCCACAGGGCGAGACAAATGATGATCGACGACGGCGTTCTCGCCCCCGAAGAGGTGCAGGGCGCAAAAAAAGTTCTCAACGCCGCCGCCCTGACTTACGTTGCATCCCTACTGATGTCGCTCGTATATTTCCTCAGAATTTTTATCATGCTCTTCATGCTTCTCGGCAACAGAAAAAAATAATTCCGTATCATAAAAATCCCCGATCAAGTCGGGGATTTTTTTAATAAATTTTTTTACAAAACGCTTGATAATCTACGTATCATGTAATATAATAAATGAAAAATATTCGGAAGAGAGAATATGTTTTGTCAATATTGCGGAAGGCAACTGAGCGACGAGGCGGCGTTCTGCCCCCATTGCGGAGCAAAACTGATAAAAACCGATAACACGGCGCCCCGTCAAAATGCGGCAACGCAATACGGCACGCCGCAGAGCGCGCCAATCCCGCAAGTCCCCGTTCAACCGCAAAAATTACCTTTGAACGGATTCGGCATTGCGTCGTTCGTCATCGGGATCGTCTGCCTTGTTTTGGGCGTCTGGCTGTTTTGGGCGGCGATCGCGGGAATCATTCTCGGCGCGGTCGCAGTCGCTCTCCGGCACAAATATTCTCTGAACGGGCTTGCCGTCGCGGGGCTTGTGATCAGTTGCGTCGCGCTTGTACTCTGGGCTCTGATCTGGTTTTGGGTGCTCGTTTGCTCCTCGGCAATATATCTCTTTCTTTTGCCCTTTTTATATATGTAACGTTTCTGATTTCCGCCTCCCGCATTCCCGTGCGGGAGTTTTTTTCAACAAATCGACAAAATACGACTTGATTCTATCTTTTTTTTGCTTTCCTCTTGACAAGTTTATGAAAAATGTGTATTATAAATGAAAAAGCACGAAAAATCGTGCAAATCGGAGGAATGAAAATGTTTTGCAAGAACTGTGGAACGCAGTTAGACGATCAGGCAACGTTCTGCCCTAACTGCGGAGCAGAGCAAGAGACTCCCCAGCCTCAGCCTGCACCCCAACAAACACCCCCCCCCGTGGCAGGACAGCCCGTAGCTGCCGCCACCGCGACTGAACAGGAAAAGAGCGCTTTCTTTAAGAGCGCGGGTTCCGTGCTTATGCTGGTCGTATGTATCATTGCGACCGTAAGCGTGGTATTCGCAATCATCTCGCAAATTTTAAGTTTTAACATACTTAACATTATATTTGCGTTGATCGGCTCCGTTCTCGGCATTCTGATCATCGTCGGAATGTGGATGGCTTGGTCGAACTCAAAGAAGAAAACACTCAACCCGACTGCAATTAAACTGATCAGAATCCCCTATATCATTCAGTTCATATTTGCTTGTATCGGATTTGGCGCCACGTTCATCACAACGGTCCTTGCAATGATCGGCACAGGCGTGGTCGGCGAGGCTTCGGGCGCAACCGGCGAAGCCGCGTTGGGAATCGGCATTTTAATTTTTACACTCATTGCAGCGGCAATTCCGTTCGTATTTACCTGCGTCATCTTCGCTTCTCTGAACAAAACGCTGAAAGTCGCGCAAGACATCAACGAAAACCGCTCCGCGATGGGGCAGAAAGCGGGCAAGGCTCTCGGCATTATTCTGATTATCTATGCCGCAATCAACGTCATTCTCGGCATCGTAGGGCTTATTGTAAATCCTCTTACCGGAATCATGTCGTTGATCACCACGTTCATCCAGGCGGCTTACTGGATCGTCGGCGCAGTGATTTTACTCGGCTTTGCGAAAAACCTGAACATCGCTCACGGCAACTAAACAATCATAAAAAATCAAATCCCGCGTGCATAGCACGCGGGATTTTTTTTCTTTCGGTCATAAAATATCGTTCTCGTAGATCGGGAACCGCTCCGTGAGTTTATGCACGGTCTTTGCAACCTCTCCGACCGCCTCTTCCCGCTTGCGGATGATTTCGGTAATGAGATCGGCGATCAGCTCCGCCTCCCCCTCTTTCATTCCGCGGGAAGTAATCGCGGGCGTTCCGATCCTCAGCCCGCTCGTAATAAAAGGAGACGCCGTCTCGAACGGAACGGAGTTTTTGTTCGCCGTAATATGCGCTCTGTCCAAAAGCGCTTCGAGTTCTTTTCCCGTCAGCCCCTCCCCTCTCAGATCGACGAGCATGAGATGATTGTCCGTGCCGCCCGATACGAGCTTCACGCCGTTTCGGGTAAACCTTTCCGCCATCGCCGCCGCATTCTTTACGATCTGTTTCTGATACTCCTTGAACGCGGGAGAAAGCGCCTCTTTGAACGCCACCGCCTTTGCCGCAATGACGTGCATCAAAGGTCCGCCCTGCGAACCGGGGAACACCGCCTTGTCGATCGCCTTTGCGTATTGCTCTTTGCACATGATGACGCCGCCGCGCGGACCGCGCAACGTCTTGTGCGTGGTCGTCGTCACGAAATCCGCATAGGGTACGGGGGACGGATGCAGTCCCGCCGCCACAAGCCCCGCAATATGGGCAATATCCACGAACATATACGCCCCGACTTTGTCGCAGATTTTTCTGATCCGTTCAAAGTCGATCGTGCGGGGATAGGCGCTTGCACCCGAAACGATCATCTTCGGCTGACATTCTACGGCAATTCTTTCCATTTCGTCGTAGTCGATTTTTTCCGTCTCTTTGCTCACGCCGTAGGGAACGATGTTGAAATACGTTCCCGAAAAATTGACGGGAGAGCCGTGGGTCAGGTGTCCGCCATGCGCAAGATTCATTCCCATGACGGTATCGCCCGGCTTCAATACGGAAAAATAGACGGCAAAATTCGCCTGCGCCCCGCTGTGCGGCTGTACGTTGCAGTGATCGCAGCCGAACAGTTCTTTCAATCGGTCGCGGGCAAGATTTTCAACTTCATCCACAAACTCGCAACCGCCGTAATAGCGCTTTGCGGGATACCCCTCCGCATACTTGTTGGTGAGGTGACTGCCCATTGCCGCCATGACCGCGGGTGAGACGATATTCTCGCTCGCAATGAGTTCGATGTTCTCCCGTTGGCGGGAAAGCTCTTTTTCCATTGCCGCCGCAATTTCGGGATCGGCGTTCTTGATACAGCTTAAATCAATCATAGTTGCTCCTCTCGTTTATTTTATTATATCATTTATATTATGCGATAGCAAGGTTTGACAATGAAAAAAAACGGCTAAGCCGTTTTTTTTATTGTCAAAGATTTTCGTTTAAGAATTCTTTCATTGCGTCTTCGGGCATATAGCCGACGCTCTTCGCCGTCATCTCGCCGCCCTCGAAAACCGCCACGAACGGAATAGACATAACGCCGTAGCGCGACGCAAGTTCGCCGTTCTCATCCACGTTGACCTTTACGAACTCCGCGGACGGAAAACATTTTGAAACTTCCTCCATGACGGGTGCAAGCATTCTGCAAGGTCCGCACCAACTCGCCCAGAAATCGCATACAACGGTCTTACCCGAAGCGAGCAATTCTTCAAATTCTGCCTGATTGACTGCTTTTACCATAACCTTATCTCCTTTGCAATAAATATTGTGCAAGTTCACCGAATTTAATCTTCTCGGACGAGGAAGTTTTCATATCCTTGACTTCCGCCGCCCCCTCTGTAAGTTCTGCTTCTCCCAACACGGCAACAAACCGCGCGCCCGCCTTGTCCGCATATTTGAACTGCGCCTTGACCGAACGGGTCATAAGATCGGTCTCCGCCGAAACGCCCGCCCTTCTCAATTCCCTCGCGAGCGTAAACGCCTTTTCGCGGGATCTCTCGTCCATGCCGAGCAAATAGCAATCCGTCGTTTTTTCCCTGTCGAAGGGCGCGTTCTCCGCGTCCATGACCATGAGAAGCCGCTCCATGCCTGCCGCAAAGCCGACGGCGGGAACGTTCTTTCCGCCGATCTCGGAGAGAAGCGTATCGTATCTGCCCCCGCCGAGCACCGTTCCCTGCGCGCCCGCCGCGCTCGTCACGAACTCGAACACCGTGCGGCTGTAATAATCCAAGCCCCGCACGATCGAGGGGTCTATTTCGTATGCGATCCCCGAAGCGCCCAACAATTCTTTTACCTTTCCGAAGTGGGTCTTGCAGTCGTTGCAGAGATAGTCGAGCATCTTCGGCGCGCCCGCAGTAAACCGTTTGCACCCCTCTTCCTTGCAGTCGAGCATCCGCATGGGGTTCTTTTCAAAACGCGCCTTGCAGTCCGAACACATTTCGTCCAAATGGGGCGCAAAGTAATTTTTGAGCGCCTCGTGATACTTCGCGCGGCAGTGCGCGCACCCGATCGAATTGAGGCGGAGCTTCACCTGTTTGAGACCGAGATTTTTCAAAAACGCGTCCGCGAGCGAGATCGCCTCCGCGTCCGCATACGCCCCGTCCGCGCCGTAGAGTTCCGCGCCGAACTGGTGAAACTCGCGGAGCCTGCCCGCCTGCGGTCTCTCATAGCGGAAAGCGGAGATCAGATAGTACGCCTTGAACGGCATAGCGCCGCCCGCAAGTCCGTTTTCGAGAAAAGCGCGCGCGACCCCCGCCGTTCCTTCGGGACGGAGCGTGATCGAACGGTTGCCCTTGTCGAGAAAGGTGTACATCTCCTTATTGACAATGTCGCTCGTATCGCCCACGCCGCGCGAAAAGAGCTCGGTGTATTCAAACACGGGCGTGCGGATCTCTCTGAACGCAAACGCTTCCGCCGTCTCTCTTGCAATCTTTTCGATATATTGCCACCGATACGCCTCTTCGGGAAGCATATCCTTTGTGCCTTTGGGTCGAACCAACATATGATCTCCTTTGAATTTTATGAATTAAAGAACATACTTTTTCAGATCTCTGTCCTTAGTCATTTTACTAAGGTGCTCCTCGACGTAAGCGCGGTTGATCTTGACGGGGATCATCACGTCGATCCCCTCTCCGCCCGCGTTAAACGAGACGTCCTCCAAGAGATATTCCATGACCGTGTGCAGTCTGCGCGCGCCGATGTCCTCGCTCGTCAGGTTGATCTCCTCCGAGATTTCGGCGATCGCCTCGATCGCGTCGGGCGTAAACTGCAAGTCGATATGATCGACCCCCAAAAGCACCGCATACTGTTGCGTGAGCGAATGCTCGGTGTTCGTGAGAATATTGACAAAGTCCTCTTTCGTCAGGCTCGCAAGCTCTACGGAGACGGGGAATCTGCCCTGCAATTCGGGGATCAGATCCTCGACCTTTGCAACGTGGAACGCGCCCGCCGCAATAAAGAGCATATAATCCGTTTTGACGGGTCCGTACTTGGTCATGACCGTACTGCCCTCGACGATGGGCAGAATATCCCTCTGCACGCCCTCGCGGGAGACGTCCGCACCCGAAGTATGGTTCTTGCCCGCGATCTTGTCGATCTCGTCGATAAAGATAATGCCGTCGTTCTCGGCACGGCGGAGCGCCTCTTCCTTGACCGCGTCGTCGTCGATGAGTTTATCCGCTTCCTCCGCGATAAAGGTTTTCATAGTGTCTTTGACGGGGAGTTTTCTCTTCTTTTTCTTTTGCGGTAAAATGCCGCCAAAAATCGAGCCGAGGTTGATCGCCGCGCCTCCCGGTATGAGTTCCATGTTCTGCGGTTCGTCGTTGACTTCCGCTTCAATAATAAGATTATCGAATTTGCCCTTGCGCAGAGATTCCAAAAGATTTTCCTCGAACACTTCGCGCGGGGTCTCGCCGCGCTCGTTCTTTTTGACGTCGGCAAGGATCTTGACCATTTTCTTTTCGGCGATCGCCGTCGCCTTTTTGGAAACTTCCGCCGTCTTTTCGTCCTTTACAAGGCGGAACGCGCACTCTACAAGGTCGCGCACCATGCCCTCCACGTCCTTGCCGACGTAGCCGACTTCGGTGTACTTCGTCGCCTCGACCTTGATAAAGGGCGCTTTCACGAGCTTGGCAAGACGGCGGGCGATCTCTGTTTTTCCGACGCCCGTCGGTCCCTTCATGATAATGTTTTTGGGCGTGATCTCGTCGCGCAGTTCTTTGGAGAGTTGCGCTCTGCGATAACGGTTGCGAAGAGCGATCGCCACCGCCTTTTTTGCCTCCGTCTGCCCGATGATGTGTTTATTCAATTCATTGACGATTTGTTTGGGTGATAAATCCATGGTGTCTCCTTTCTCGTCGATTTTCTTGCAAAGCCGTTTGCAAGAAAATCGACGACTTGGGAGGCTCTGCCTCCCTTGGCGCGAATTTTTATTTTGCCCACAATAGGACTTCGCGCCAATTCCCTCTGCCGAGGCGATAAATCGCAAATTGGGAGCGGCTGGCGGAAAAGCGCGGTTTTCCTTGCCGCCCTTTTATACTGAACGCCGGAAAATGCAGAGCGCGAATTTACTTCAAGCGGTAGCATTTTCACGACCTTGGCACTCACAAAAATTTCTTGCATAGCAAGAAATTTTGTGAATCCTCACACTGTTTCGCAGATAATGTGATCGTTCGTATATACGCAAATCTCGCTTGCGATTTTGAGCGATTTTCTTGCGATCTCCTCTGCGGAAAATTCCGTGTTCTGCGCTAATGCCCGCGCCGCCGCCAGAGCATAGTTTCCGCCGCTTCCGATCGCGCAGATCCCCTCGTCGGGTTCGATGACTTCGCCCGTGCCCGAAAGGATCAGAAGCGTATCCTTATCCGCCGTGATCATCATTGCGTCTAATTTTCTGCCGATCTTATCCGAACGCCACAGATCCGCAAGCTCCACCGCCGAGCGCATTAAATTGCCCGCAAACTTATTGAGCATTCCCTCGAAGCGTTCCGAAAGAGAGAACGCGTCCGTCACGGAACCCGCAAACCCTAAAATCACTTTGCCGCCGTAAATTCTTCTGACTTTGACCGCCGTATTCTTGAACACAACGGACTCGCCCATCGTGACCTGACCGTCGCCTGCGATTGCCGTGACCCCGCCGCGCTTGACGGCGCAGATCGTTGTACCGCGAAATTCCATAATATCTGAATCCTCCTGATATTCTTTTACCCGCCGATCGCCGAAACGAAACGCCCGATTTCTTCCAAAGCGCGTTCGGCATAAATTCTTTTCCGTTCTTTTTTATCCCTGACTTCCACCTGACGCAGGATCCCGTAATTTGCGTTCATGGGCTGGAAGTTCTTATTTTGCGTTGCGACGTACTGCGACAGCGCGCCCGAAACGCAAGTATCGCCAAGCGTTACGGGCGGGAGATTTTTTAATTTTCTCAGATAGTGGACGGCGGCAAGCAAACCGCTCATCGCGCTCTCCATATACCCCTCGACGCCCGTCATTTGCCCCGCGAAGAAGAGCATGGGCACACTCTTTACCGAAAAATCCGCGTTGAGGATTTCGGGCGATTCCAAAAAAGTGTTGCGGTGCATAACGCCGTAGCGCTCGAACTGCGCCGCTTTCAGCGCGGGGATCAAAGAAAAGACGCGCTTCTGCTCGGAAAATTTCAGATTGGTCTGACAGCCGACAAGCCCCAGAGAGCTCCCCTCCCCGTTCTCCTTTCTCAGTTGCAGAACGGCGTAGGGGCGTTCCCCGTTGCCGTCAAACAAACCGACGGGTTTGAACGTGCCGAACCGCAACGTATCTTTTCCGCGCGAAGCCATCACTTCGACGGGCATACAGCCCTCAAAAATTTCGCCCTTCTCAAAGGAATGCATCGTCGCCTTTTCCGCCGCTACAAGCTCTTGCACGAACGTTTCGTACTCTTCTTTATTCATGGGGCAGTTGATATAGTCGCCGTCCCCTTTTCCGTATCGGTCCGCCGTGAACGTCTTTGAAAAATCCACGCTCTCGCGCGAAACGATTGGCGCGGACGCGTCGTAAAAATGCAGACCCCGTCCGAACCTCTCCTCGATCGCCGCATAGAGTTTCCCGTCCGTCAGAGGTCCCGTCGCAACGATCCCCTCTTCGGGAAGAGCGGCGACCTCTTCGGTCACGACGGCGATATTTTCTTCCGCGCGGAGTTTTTTTGTAACGTAGGAAGAAAACGCGTCCCGATCCACCGCAAGCGCGCCGCCCGCGGGGACGCGGCACCTATCCGCCGCCTCTAAGGTAAGCGACCCCATTCGGCGCATCTCCTCTTTCAGAAGTCCCGAAGCGTTTCCGTAAACGTCGTCGCTTTTCAGCGAATTGGAACAGACGAGTTCGCAGAAATTTTCACTTTCGTGCGCGGGAGAAAAGCGCTTGGGCTTCATTTCATAGAGCGTGACTTTGACGCCTTGACGGGCAAGATAGTACGCCGCCTCGCTCCCCGCCAGTCCCGCGCCGATGACGACAGCTTTCACTCTTTGGCTTCCGCCGCTTTTTTCTTGGCGGTCTCCTTATAGTCGCATTCTTTATTCGTGCATTTGACGGTCCCGTATGCGGATCTCACGAGCGCGCTCCCGCACTTGGGGCACTTTGTTCCGAGCGGAACGTCCCAACTCATAAACTTGCATTCGGGGTACCCGCTGCAACCGTAATAAATTTTTCCCGTCTTTGATCTGAGCTTTTTGGCGGGCTTTCCGCATTCGGGGCAGACCCCCTCGAAAATATCCTCTTTCTTCTCGCCGAACGGGAGAGTAGATTTGCATTCGGGATAGTTGGGGCAGGCGAGGAATTTGCCGTAGCGTCCGTTTTTTACGAGCATCATCGCACCGCATTTGGGGCAGGGCGTCTCCGAGACGGCGTCCTCTTCCTCGTTGATGATATTGGAGCAGGCGGGATAGTTGGAGCAGGCGAGATATTTGCCGTATTTCCCGCTCTTTCTGATCATGGGCGAACCGCATTTATTGCAGAGAATGTCGGTCACCTCGTCGCCGTCGGTATTTGCAAATTTCAATTTATCCTCGAACGGCGGGTAGAAATCCGCAATGATACTGCGCCAGTCCTTTCCTCCGTCCTCGATCTCGTCGAGCTTCTTTTCCATGTCCGCCGTAAAACCTACGTCCATGACGTCCTGAAAATACTTGACGAGCATATCCGTGATCTGAAACGCGATCTCGGTGGGCTTCATCGCCTTGCCCTCTTTTTCGACGTACTTGCGTTTATTGAGTACCGCAATGATCGAAGCATAGGTCGAGGGACGCCCGATCCCCTTATCCTCCATGGCTTTGACGAGGGAAGCGTCCGTGTAGCGGACGGGCGGTTTTGTGAATTTCTGCTCCGCTTTGAGATCGTTCTCGTTGAGGAGCATTCCCTCTTCGAGGGGCGGAAGCAGTTTGCCCGCCTCCTCCTCGTCGTCCTTTTTCACGTCCTTATAGACGGCGGTATAGCCCGCGAACTTCATTGCCTTTCCGCTCGCTTTCAGACCGTAGTCGCCGTTTTTGATTTCGATCTGCATACTGTCGTAGAGTGCTTCGCTCATCTGCGACGCGATAAAGCGCTCATAGACGAGTTTATAGACGTTGAAGTGTTTTTTGTCGAGCAGTTTTTTGACCGATTCGGGCGTGCGTTTCAGATCGATGGGGCGGATCGCCTCGTGCGCGTCCTGCGCGCCCTTTTTGGATGCGTAGAAGTTCGGCTTTTCGGGACAGTATTCCTTGCCGTATTCCCGTTCGATAAATTCGAGCGCAGAAGCCTGCGCGTCCGACGAAATACGCGTGGAGTCCGTTCTGATATAAGTAATGAAAGCGACGTGCCCCTCGCCCTCCAAGTCGATCCCCTCGTAGAGGTGCTGCGCCATGAGCATAGTCTCCGGCGCGGAGAATCCGAGTTTGGAGGATGCGTCCTGCTGCAACGTACTCGTCGTAAACGGCGCGGGCGCGTGCGATTTGGTCACCGAACGCTTGACGCTCTCGACGCGGTACTCGCCCGCGTGAAGCGCGTTCTTTGCCGCCTCCGCCTCTTCCTTATTGGAAATTTTCAGCTTTTTCTGGTTGTACTTTTCAAGCGCCGCGCGGAAGGGCGAATACTTTTTATCGCCGTCCTGCAATTCCGCCGTGATATTCCAGTACTCTTCGGGAACGAACGCCTGAATCTCCCGCTCGCGCTCCACGACGAGGCGCAGCGCCACCGACTGCACTCTGCCTGCGGAGAGCCCGCTGCGCAACTTATTATTGAGGAGCGGAGAGAGTTTATAGCCCACAAGTCTGTCTAAAACGCGCCTTGCCTGTTGTGCGTCCACCAAATTATAATCCACCGTTCTCGGATTTTTTAAGGCGGAAACGACGGCTTTTTGGGAGATTTCGTTGAATTCGATCCGATTCTTCTCGTTCGCGTCGAGTCCCAAAACCGTCTGTAAGTGCCAGCTGATCGCCTCTCCCTCACGGTCGGGGTCGGTTGCAAGATAGACTTTTTCCGCCCGCTTCGCCTCTTCCGCAAGGCGTTTGACGGTCTCCTCTTTGCCCGAAGTGATGACGTACTTGGGTTCAAAATTCTTATCGATCGCAACGCCGAGTTTTTTTTCGGGCAAATCGCGGATATGTCCGCCCGACGCATCCACACGGTATTTCCCGTTCAAGTACTTTGCAATGGTCTTTGCTTTGGAAGGCGATTCCACAATAATTAAATCCATAAAACTCCTATCCTGAATCAAATAATTGGTTTTTTTACAATGCCGAGTATCTGTTCCCGCCCGCTTTCACGGCGAGATTTTTTATTTCGAGCGAGGAGAGCGCCGCCGTCGCCTCGTATATTTTCAGCCCCGTGCGCTCGGCGATGACCGCCGTGTGCAGCTCTCCCTCTTCCCGCAAAACGTTGAGAACTTTTTCCTCCTCCGCGGAAAGCAGAACGGAGACTCTCTTTTTCTTTTGTACTCCGTAATATGAGAGAATATCCTCGGAGTCCGTCACGAGCGTCGCGCCCTTTTTCAGTAGCGCGTTGCACCCCTCGCCCTGTCTGACGCCCACGTTGTAGGGAAGCGCGAACACGTCCCGCCCGTAGTCGAGCGCCTTGCCCGCCGTAATGGAAGTCCCGCTCCGCGCACCCGCCGAGACGACGAGAACCCCTTCCGCAAGCCCCGCAAGAATGCGGTTCCTTGCATGAAAGGAATAGGAGCGCGCCTGTTCCCCGAAAAAGTATTCGCTGAGCAAGAGCCCGCTCTTTTCAATCTTATCTTTCAGCGCATAGTGCGCGGCGGGATAGCATACGTCCAGTCCGCACGGCAAAACGGTGATGAGGTTTCCGCTTCCGATCGCGCCGTCAATGGCGGCGCGGTCTCCGCCCTCGGCAAGTCCCGTGACGATCGTAAACGTTTCGGAAAGCTCTCCCGAAATGCGCTTTGTGACCGCCTCCGCCCAGCTCGGCGTTATGCGCGAGCCGACGATACAGAATTTCCGTTTTTTCAGAAGTTCTCGGTTGCCTGCGCCGAAGAGAACGAGAGGCGCTTCGTCCGTCGCCTTCAACGCTTCGGGATAGTCGGAAGAGGCGATCGTCACCGCAAAGTAGTTTTTCTTTTCGAGAAAGGCAAAGAGTTTATCTGATTTTTTGCTCTTTATATCCTTTTCCGAAATCCCCTCTTTGAGCATTTTACGAAGCCGAACTACCTTTTCGCGGTAGTCGCCTTCCGTAAAATAATTCAGATTGACGATCGCTTTTTCTATATCGGAATACATATTCAGCTTAATTTATCGTAGAGCCTGTAAGAGGCGGCTTCATAGACGTGCTTCGGGAGAATGTTCTCGCTGAAATCGAGGTCGGCGATCGTGCGCGCCACCTTGACGATCCTTGCGCGGGCGCGCGCCGAGAGGTGCATTTTCTCGAACGTCTCCCGCAGGATTTTATCGCCCTCTTCGGAGAGCGCGCAAAAAGCGGAAATTTCCCGCTCGCCCATTTCGGCGTTCGTCACGATCCCGTAATCGCCGAACCGCGCGCGCTGAATCTTGCGCGCCTCGTCCACCCGCGCCTTGACCTCTGCGGAGCTCTCCGCCCGTTCGCGGGAGGTCAGCTCGTCATAGGTGACGTTGTCCACCTCGACCTGCAAGTCGATCCTGTCGAGAAGAGGTCCCGAAATCTTTTTGCGGTAGTTGCGTATCTCGGACGGCGTGCAGGTGCACGTCTGATTCGCAGAGCCGTAGTTGCCGCAGGGGCAGGGATTCATACTCGCGCAGAGCATGAACCGCGAGGGATATGTATAGGAACCGCCCGCGCGCGAAACGGTGATCTTTCCGTCTTCAAGGGGCTGGCGCAACGCTTCGAGCGTACTGCGCTTGTATTCGGGCAATTCGTCCAAAAAGAGCACGCCGCCGTGCGCGAGCGAGATTTCGCCGGGGTGAACGACGCGGTTTCCGCCGCCGCACATGGAGACGGTCGTCGCCGTATGGTGCGGGGTGCGGAAGGGACGGGTCGTGACGATCCCCTCTTCTCCGAGCGTTCCCGCCACCGAGTGTATCTTTGTGATTTCAAGCGCTTCCTCAAACGTAAGATCGGGCATGACTGTGGGCAGGCACCGCGCGAGCATGGTCTTTCCCGTTCCGGGAGGACCCGCCATTAAAAGATTGTGCCCGCCCGCGACGGCGATTTCGAGCGCGCGCCGCGCCATGGGCTGACCTTTGACAAATTTGAGGTCGGCGGAATAATTCCCTTTCGCACCCGCGACGAACTCCGTCGTCTCCAAGGGCAGAATGGGTTTTATGCCGATCAGATGTTTTACGACGTCCGTCAGCGAAACGGCGGGGTAGATTTCCGCGCCGCCCAAAAAGCTCGCTTCGCGGGCATTCCCCACGGGAACGATAAATTTTTGATAACCGCGCCCCTTTGCCGAAATGAGAATGGGCAGAAGTCCGTTCACGGGGCGCAGATCGCCGTTCAGCGAAAGCTCGCCCAAGAACACCGTGTCCGAAACGTTCGCGCCCACAAGCTGTTCGCTCGCTTTCAAAAGACTGACTGCGATCGCAAGATCGAACGACGCGCCCTGCTTTTTGAGGTCGGCGGGCGCAAAGTTAATGGTGATCCTGTTCATGGGGAACAGAAGTCCGCTGTTTTTGAGTGCGGAGCGCACGCGCTCCTTGCTCTCTTTCACGGCGGTATCGGGAAGCCCTACCATTTCATAGGAGGGCACGCCCTTATTCACATCCGCTTCGACTTCGACGGGAACCCCGTCGAGACCGTTGAGCGCAAAGCAGATAATTTTTGCAATCATAATTTTTCCCTATCGTAAACCCTTAAAATATTTTACCCATAAACCACGCCGGAAGCGGCACGGAGAACGTGAATACCGCGGTCAGCGCAAAACACGCAACCAAAAGCGCAAGCGCGACGATCTTGACGATAAACACCGCCTTCGCCTGTTTTGCCCCCTCTTCCTGAAACAGCTCTCCGCCGCCCGCAACGAGCATAAACGCAAAGAGGTTGGCAAGGAACACGAACGCGACGGAGCCGCCCGCGAACGCGCCCGTCAGAAGCGAGACCGCAAGTCCTACAAGCGGGATCATAACGCTTACATACCCTGTAAACGGCGTTTTATTTTTTGCAAGTTTTACAATGCGGTACACCGCAAACGCGATTCCGAGAAGCCCCAAAAGACTTGCCGTAAAGTTCATCATACCGAGGGTCACGGCGTATTTGTCGCCCGATCCCGTAAAGACGGGATACAGATAGTTCCAGCCGTTCGCGCCGCTAACGCGAAAACCTGCAAAGAACAGACGGATTACAACCCAGAATATGTTGGGGCTTGCCCCCGCAATTCCGTAGTATATCTTGCCGACGGCGTAAATCGCCGGAAGTGCGAAAAGAATCGACAACACAAAGAGCGCAAGATCCAGACTGCATACGAACACGGCAATGGAAGCCGCCATATCGTAGCTGCGAGCTTTAAGCGCCGTTCTGACTTTTTTGTTCCCCTCGCTCTCCACGCCGTCTTCGGAAATTGCGGGAATCCCTTTCGCCCGCTCCGCCTCGGCAAATTCAATCGCCTCGTCGAGAACAAGGCGGTCCTTTTTATACTGTTTCGCCACGCCGAACCCGAAAAGCACGACGACGCCCGCAACGGGTATGAGGAACGCGCCGTTGACGAGTATCGCCAACGCGCCCGCAAGTCCCGAAACCAAAAGCGGGATCGTCTCGCGCGCCAAGGGTTTTTTCATGCCCGACGCATAGAAACGGTAACACGCGCTGAGCGATAAGAGCAGGAAGAACACGCCGAGCATGATCGGGGACGCAATATGCGCAAGGCTTACAGAGACCCCGCACAGCGCATAGATAATTGCAAACGAAAGCCCCGCTTTATCGCTTCCCGAAAACAGTCTCCTCACAAAGAAGAAGCCGACGACGAGGATCCCGAACGAAGCGAGTACGTTGAAGAACCGCAACCCGAACGGACTCATGCCGAATATGAGCGTTCCGAGGCAGGCAAGATCGAGTCCGAGCGAATTATAGGTCGTATCGCCGACGTACGTATCGCCCGGAACAAAACTGTTTCCCATCCGCATTTCTGCAACGGTATGAAGAATCTTTTGCTCCTCTTCGCCAAAGCGGTAATAGGACGATTCGGAGACGACGGGCATTTTCTGCGCGTCGATGAGCGTTTCCGCGCGCGCCATCCCCGCTTCTCTGTCCGCGTCGGGGACATAAGTGCGCGCATCGATTTTGGCGGGAAGGACGACATATTCCCCCGTCCCCTTGGAATCCTTATAGACTTCGCCGATAAATACGATCTCATTGACGAGGATATTGCTGCTCTGATATTTATTGCCGACTTTGGGAAGTACGAGCTTGAAATATTTCGGCGAACTCATTACGCGGTAGGAGGAAGTCTCTTCGAGTTCGGTCACGCCAAACGGTGCGATCCAGCGGTACGCCGCGTCATAGACGTGATTTTCAGAATCCTTCGGCTTCGTCTCCTCCGCCCCCTCTTCGGGCACATGATAAGGGTTATGAACGACCGCGGTCTTCATCTTGCTCAGGCGGAAAAAGTTATCCGCCTCCGTACCGGTCGAACCCCACTGCAATTCCAACGACGCCGTCGCCTCGCTCGAATAGATCTGACCGAGGCTGATATATACGTCGTGCAGGCGCACGTCCATATCCTTTTCTTTTCCGTCCTCGTCCACCGTCTTGGGCGCGGAGACCTCGAACACGACCCACGACCAGTTCGTATCCGTCGAAAACTGCAATTCAAACGATTTTCCGAACGAGGCGACCGATCCCGCCGTTCCCAGCGTTATGCCGAGAAAGAGGATCATGATAATGAGAAATACGAACGGAAAACCCGCGATTTTTCTGAAATTCCGTAAAAAGTTTTTCATGGCTTTTCTTTTTCCCTATAATAATGTATAGACGTACTATTCCCTATTCTAACCGATAACGGTAAAATTGTAAACAGGAAATCGGCTTTTTTAGAAAAAAATTTTTATTAGATTCTTGCATTCGTCAAACGATCCGGTTCCGAAAGAAATCAAACAGGGCGGAGATCATATAAAATCTCCGCCCTGTTTGATGATCCGCAACATTGTGATTCAGCGATTCCATGTATCATACTTTGAAGACTTTTCAAAACCGATTCTGTAATAAAAATTCTGATCCGATATAACGATCGCCCGTTTTGCGCCTGATTTTTTGACGCGCCTCAAAGCCTCGTAAACCACCGCTTTTGCCAAACCGATTTTTCGGCATTGCGGAACGGTGACGACGGGCTCGATATAAGCCGTTTCTCCGTGCGAATACCAAATACCGCAATGCGAACAATATTCTTTTGAAGCATTGATCGCAAAAACTTTCAAATCGCCGTTAAAATGAGCGGACGGCGTTAAAAGTTCGTCGCTCCATTTTTCAGGAATTCCGTCATTGTCAAATCCTTTGTGTATCACAAGCTGATATTTCCAATTGTCGATTTCAAAATGCTCCCGACTGATTTCATAGCCCTCAGGAATCGGGTATTGCAGATTTTTGTTCAGATCAAATTCCAAAACGCAGTTACTTTCGTCGCATTCGGCAAAAGAATATTCCCGCAAAACCTCTCTTAACGGTACGTCTTTGGAATTAACCTTGACCGACGGCGCATTATCATATTTTATCACGTATTCGACCATTGCTCTCAACAACTCTTTATCCGAAACCGAATGTATGATATATGTTCTGTCGTCATAACTTGTATCAAACGTAACGAGTCCGACAATTTTGTTTGTCCGATCCCTGAATATTGCGATCGACGTCAGTTTATCTACGTCCAAAAAGCTATGGCACATCATCCATTCAAATCTTGCCCAATGAAAATGTTCGTTATAGCCTCTATCGGCAGCCTTCAATAAAAACCTGTATATCTCTTCGTACTGTTCGCAAAAGCGTATATTTTTTTTATAATTCTCAACCGCGTACATATCGCATACCGCCTTACTTACCGTTTGTCCGATTCTGCATACCTTGCAAAACAAAACGCGGTCGCTTTGTAGCCGACCGCGTTTTTCTCTTATTTCTTTTCTTTGATTTTCGCCGCTTTTCCCGTAAGCCCTCTCAGATAATAGAGCTTGGCTCTGCGTACCTTACCCGCTCTTACGACGGTAATGTAAGCTACTTTCGGGGAATGAAGGGGGAAACAACGCTCCACGCCGATACCGAACGAAAGTCTGCGTACCGTGAACGTCTCTCTGATGCCGCCGTTCTTTTTTGCAATCACGACGCCCTCGAAATTCTGAACTCTTTCCTTGCCTCCCTCGATAATGCGGTAACCGACTTTTACGGTGTCGCCCACATTGAACTGAGGAACGCTCTCCTTCATGTTTTCGGCTTCGATCGCCTCAATGAGTCCCATCTGACTTTACCTCCCATAACAGTACGTTCATTCCCGTATCGGCATAGCCACGGCAGCGGAACGCCCGAAGTCACTATGCCATTATAAAGGATAACAAATAAAAAATCAACTCATTTTGCGTCGGTTTCGTAAAAATTTTTAATCCGTTTTTTCAGAATTTTCCGTTTGCTCTTCCTGTTTTTTGATCTGATTCAGCCCCCGCACGACGGCGTAATTATCCCGCCTTAAAAGTTCCCGCTTCAAAAGTCTGCCCCGTTGATCGTACACAAGGCGGTAACTTTCGCTTGCGATTCCCTCCTTTTCGGCGCGCAGAACTTTTTCCTCGTCCCCCTCCACGGTCTCCGCAGGGGGCGGCGCAAGGCGGTACAGAACGACGCTCTCCGTTTCATACCGCATTCCGTCGGAGAGGCCGAAACACTCCACCGTCACGCTTCCGCCCTGCACGCGCGCGTTGAGATAGACGGGCGTATCGTGCGGATTGTAGAATTTCAGATCGCTGTACTCGGAGACCATCGCGTCGAGCGAGGGCTGTACATAGGAGACGGAGAGAGAGTGATTTCTGCTCTCCGTGATCTGCATTCCCGCGCGGAGCGCGGCGTTGAAGAGCGTCGTGCTCAGCTGGCACACGCCGCCGCCCACGCCCTTGACGAACTGCCCGTCGAAGATGACGACGGACTCTTTGAACCCGTTCTCCGCCGTCCGCTTCCCCACCCGCTTGTTGAACGAAAATTCCGTATGCGGCGCTATGACCGTACCCGCGAGCTTTTCCGCCGCGAGGCGGATATTGTAAGTCCTGTTTGCGTTGGAAGCGTCGAAATTCGTCGTATAAGAGGAGAGCCGTTTCGTCCTCTCTTTCAATATCTCTTCGGTGAGCGCGGGCGCGCACGCATAGCTTTCAAGCGAAACTTCCCTCTCGCCCCCCGCAAGCGCGTCGAACACGCGGGAGAGCGTTTCATTGTAATCGCAAACAAGCCCGTCCTTCCCCGCCCTATAAGTAAAGCCCGACGGAGAAAAGGAGACTTCGGCATCGACCGCAAGCCGCGCACAGCGATCGCACAGCTCCTGTATGCGGCTCTCCGCATTCGCCCACTGCCTGACGGGACGGATCACGACGCTCTCGCCCTTTTTCGCGTTTTTCAGAACCGTCTCCGCGTCGTCCGTAAACGACAGTTCGGGATATGAAATTTCAATCTTTCCCGCAGGCGATAGGATCGTGAGCGGGGGCAGATTTTCGACAATATTTTTCCGCACGAGCGATACGGCTTCCCGAACGCTCATGCCCCCCACTTCGAGACCGTTTGCGACGACCCCGCTTCTGACCTTGCCGAACGTGAAACCGCACAGCGTCGTGCAGGAAAGAAAAAAGCTCCCCGCAAAGAGGAGCGACAGTAAAATTTTTTTTCGCTTTATCATTGCCTCTCCGCAACCGACGGACAAGCCCTATGCAGAGAAGAGCGCTTTTATCAGCGCGTCGGAAGGGTAAAATTCGGGCAAGCCGAGAATGCGCTCCCTTCCGTCCGCATGAAAATCCGAACCGCCCGTTACGAGCAGGTTTTTCTCCTTTGCATAAGATACAAACTCCGCCGACTCCCTTTCAGTATGCGTCGGATGATAGCATTCTATCCCGTCAAGCCCCGCAAGCGTGAGATTTTCTATCAGCTCTCTTCGTATCAAAGCGCTCCCGCCGATCTGCGCGGGGTGCGCAAGACAGGCGATCCCGCCCATGGCGTGGATCGCTTCGACCGCGCTTTCCGGCGTGGGACGGCAGAGCCCCGAATAGGCGGGCTTTCCGAACGCAAACGTTTCGCGGTAGAGTTCCCCGCGCTCCCTGCCGAGCCGCTTTGCGAATGCGTCCACCGCGTGCATGGTGTGCAGCGGCGCGCTCTTCTGCCGATGAAATTCCTCCACGTCGTCCATAGTGAGCGCAGTATTAAAATAAGCGTTCGCCTTTTTGAGCGAATCCTCCGCCCTGAGATACGCCCCCTCTTTCCGCATTTTCAGAAAACGGAGATAGGCGGAATTTTTTTGCAGGCGGTAACCGAGGACGTGCACTTTTCCGCATTCGTTATAGGCGGAAATCTCCATACCGCAAACAAAGCGGAGCCCCTCTTTCAGGGCGGCGCGCGCCGCACGCTCCGTCCCCTCTGCGTTGTCGTGATCGGTCACGGAAAAGAGCGAAACGCCCGCTTGCTTTACGCGGCGGGCAATCTCTTCGGGAGAATACGCTCCGTCCGAACAGAAAGTGTGAATGTGCAGATCGGCGCGCATCATTTTACGATCTTCCCCCCGTGGATTCTGATTTTCTTGCTCTCTTCCCCGTAGAGAACGCGCTCGGCGTGCGTGCAGGTGAGAATGCACTGCAACCCGCGCGTGCGTTCGACGAGCTTTTTTCTGCGCGGAAGATCGAGCTCGCTCATCACGTCGTCGAGAATGAGAACGGGAGGCTCCCCCGTCAGTTTTTCAAAGATCTTCGCTTCGGCGAGTTTCATGCTCAGCGCCGCCGTGCGCGTCTGTCCCTGCGAGGCGTATCCGCGCGCGTCCGCGCCGTCGATCGTGATTTTCAGATCGTCGCGGTGCGGTCCCACCGTCGTGTATCCGAGGCGTATATCCCGCTCGTAGGAATTTGACAGCTCCCGCACGAGTTTTTTTGCGATCTCCTCTTCCGACGCGGGGTAGTTCCCTTCCGCGCCGACCGCGAGCGTCTCCGCGCCGTCCGTCAGATACGCGTGCGCCTCGCTCGCAAGCGGAGAAAGCTCCGCAATGAACTCTCTGCGCGCCCGCACGATGCGCGCCGCATGAACGGCGAGCTGTTCGTCCCAGACGGGAAGCGTGGATAAAACCGTATCGACGTCTCTCGATTTAAGCAGATTGTTCCGCTGATCGAGAATCCTCGAATAGCGCAGGAGCGCGGATCCGTAGGCGGGCGAAGTCTGCGAAATGGAGAGATTGAGAAAGCGCCTCCGCTCGTCCGGTCCGTCCTGCACGAGGCGCAACTCCCCCGGAGAAAAGAATACGCTCGTCATGTGTCCGAGAAAATCGACGAACTTTGCGATCCTGTTTCCGTTGACGAACAGCGTGCGCCCGCTCTCGGAAATTTCCGCTTCGAGCTTCACTATCCCCGCGCGCGTCTCGGTCTCGGCGGAAAGATACGCTTTCTCCTGCCCGAAGCGGACGAGCTGTTTTTCATGGCGGATCCGAAGGGGCGAACCCGTGCAAAGATAAAAAACCGCCTCGGCGCAGTTGGTCTTTCCCTGCGCGTTCCTGCCCGAAAGCACGTTGAGCCCTTCGGAAAAGAAAAAGGTCTCCCTTTCGTAATTTCTGAAATTTTGAAGAGTTAATTTTTTTATGACCATTTTACGCCGAATTTATGGGAAAAACGCTTTCCATTTCCCCGAACTTTTGTTATAATAGATGAACCTATTATAGCAGTAAACGGCGAAAATTAAAAGCGTTTGAGAGGTTAAAATGGAAGAAAAAGCGCAGTTCGGTTCGGTGTGGCACCAAATCCGCGAAACGGCGAAAAAAATCGTCAATCCCATCTCTTTCAATACATTTGTGGAGAATCTGACTCCCGTTGACATCGTCAACCGCAAGATCGTTCTGAAAGCGGAGACGGAACTGACGGCAAAGGTCATCACGGGAACGCTTGCCGAACTCATCAAAAAGGCGGTCGTCTCCGCGGACGTGGGGCTTGTCGATTTCATCGTCGTCGTTGACGGAAGCTCTACCTACACGCTCGACGAAATGCCCGACGCCTACGAGGAAACGCCCGTTCTTCTCGATCACCGCTATACGTTTGAATCCTTTGTCGAGGGTTCGTCCAACCAATTCGTGTATGCGGCGGCAAAGTCGGTCGCGGAAGCTCCCGGCGAAAACTTCAACCCTCTCTATATCTACGGCGGGACGGGTCTCGGAAAGACCCACCTCATGCAGGCGATCGCCAACGAGATCGCCGCCAAAAAGCCGCAGCTCAAAGTCCTCTATACGACGAGCGAAAACTTCCTCAACGAATACGTTGACAGTATGTATCGCAAGAAGGGCGCGGGACGGGAAGCGGACGTGCGTTTCAGAAACCGCTACCGCAACGTGGACGTGCTTCTCATCGACGACATTCAGTTCTGGGCGGGAAAGACGGGCGTGCAGGAAGCGTTCTTCCATGCGTTCAACGAACTGTACGCCATGCACAAACAGATCGTCATTTCCTCGGACTGCCCCGCAAAGGAACTCACGGAACTCGAAGAACGGCTCCGCACCCGCTTTGAACAGGGTCTGATCGCGGACATCCAGCCGCCCAACCTCGAAACGAAAATCGCGATCTTAAAGCGCAAAGCGTATGAAAAGCGGTGTATCGTTCCCGACGACGTGCTCGCGTTCCTCGCAAAAAATTCGGACAACAACGTGAGAACGCTCGAAGGCAGGCTCAATTCGGTCATCTTCGCAAGCAAACTTCACGAAGAACCCATTACGCTCAAACTCACCTCTCTTGCGTTGCAGGAATCCATCAACAACGCGGCAGAACAGGAAGAGGTCACTTCCGATTCGATCATCCGCGCGGTATGCAACTATTACTCGATCACGAAAGCGGACGTCCTCGGCAAAAACAAACGGCAGGAGCTTGTGCGGGCAAGGCAGATCTGTACCTATCTCATGTGCGATATGCTCTCGCTTCCCCTCGTGACCGTCGGCAAAGAAATGGGCGGACGGGACCATGCGACCGTCATCTATTCGCGCGACAAGATCACCGAACTCATTCGGGTCAACGATACGATCCGCAAAGAAGTGAACGATATTAAATCCGCGATTTTGAAACAGTAATAAAATGCCGTTCTCCGGAACGGCATATTTTTCAGAAAATTTTTTCAGAGGCAAACACATTGAACACTTTTTCGGAAGGGACGTACGACGCGGTCGTTATCGGCGCGGGGCACGCGGGCTGCGAAGCCGCGCTTGCGCTCGCCCGCACGGGAATGCGCACCGTCATGCTCACGCTCAATCCCGATTCCATCGGCTTTATGCCCTGCAATCCCTCCGTCGGCGGAACGGCAAAGGGACATCTCGTGCGCGAGATCGACGCGCTCGGCGGAGAGATGGGTCTGAACGCGGACAGGGCGACGCTGCAAATCAGAATGCTCAACCGCGGCAAGGGCGCGGCGGTGCAGTCCCTGCGCGCGCAGACGGATAAAAACCTGTATCACCGCGAGATGAAAAAGGTCCTCGAACACACAAAAAATTTAAGGATCGTACAGGGCGAAGCGGCGGAAATAATCACCGAAAAGGGCAAGGTCACGGGCGTGAGAACGACCTACGGCGGAATTTTTTCCTGCCGCGCCGTCATCGTTGCGACGGGGGTCTATCTCAACGCGCGCACGATCACGGGCGAAGTCGTCAAAGACAGCGGTCCGAACGGCTTTGAACGCGCGACCGCGCTCACGGAAAATCTGATCACGCTCGGCTATTCGGTGCGCCGTTTCAAAACGGGAACGCCCGCCCGCCTCGACGGCAGAACGGTGGACTATACTCTCCTCACCGTACAAAACGGCGAAGAGGTATATCCCTTCTCCTTTTTGAACGACGCCGTTCCCAAGGAGCAGACCCCCTGCTATCTCACCTATACCAATCAAAAGACGCACGAAGTCATCTTAAACAACCTCGACCGCGCCCCCCTCTACAACGGGGAGATCTCCTCGACGGGTCCCAGATATTGCCCTTCGATCGAAACCAAGGTCGTGCGCTTTTCGGAGAAAGAGCGTCACCAGCTCTTTTTGGAACCGGAGGGCGCGGACACGACGGAAGTATATGTGCAGGGGCTTTCCACCTCTCTGCCGCACGATCTGCAAAAGGAGATGTACCGCACCGTCAGAGGGCTCGAACACTGCGAGATCGTGCGCTACGCCTACGCGATCGAGTACGACTGCATCGACACGCTCGACCTCTTCCCCACCCTCGAATACAAACGGATACAAGGACTCTACACGGCGGGACAGATCAACGGCACGAGCGGCTATGAAGAGGCGGCGGCGCAGGGTCTTATGGCGGGTCTCAATGCCTCGCTGAAACTTCGTAATCTGCCCCCTCTCATCCTCGGACGGGGCGAAGCGTATATCGGCGTTCTGATCGACGACCTCGTAACAAAGGGTGCGGACGAGCCATACCGCATGATGACTTCGCGCGCGGAGTACCGTCTGTTTTTAAGACAGGACAACGCCGATCTGCGCCTGACGCAGAAGGGATACGACGCGGGTCTCGTCAGCGAAGAGCGCTATCAAAAATTTCTCAAAAGAAAACAACTGCGCGACGAGGCGATCGCGCTCCTCAATTCCCGCGCCGAACAGAAAGCGGCGAACGAACTCTGCATCCGCCACGGATTTTCCGCATTGACGGGCGGCGTCACCTATGCCGATCTGTTGCGCCGCGGGATCCCCCTTTCCGAACTATGCGCCGAGTTCGGTATTTTGGAGGGGCTTCCGCGCGATGTTCTGGACAGCGCCGAGACGGAGATCCGCTACGAGGGGTATCTGAAAAACAGCGAACGCGAGATCGAAAAGGCAAAAAAGTCGGAGGAAAAAAGACTGCCCCCCGACCTTGACTATACGAAAATCGAGGGACTCAGATTAGAAGCGCGCGAAAAATTACAGCGTGTGCGTCCCCTGAATCTCGGACAGGCGGAGCGCGTTCCGGGGGTCAATCCCGCGGACGTCGCCGTTCTGACCGTCTATCTGAGCCTGAAAAAGATATGATCAAAAAAGGACTGAAAAACTATCTCTCCAATCTGAAATATTACTTTACGCCGCTGGGAATGCTTGCGCTGGGCGTAATCGTAAGTCTTGCGATCGCGATCCCCTACGTCAACGGGTCGGCGCGCGAACTTGTCGATTTCACCTCTTCGCTCGGAAACGTGGAACTCGACTTTTCCGCATTTCTGCAAAAAATTCTGGATGAAGCGCTTGCCCTCGATTGGCACAACCCCGCCAGAGCGATCACCACGATATTCAGTTCGGATTGGCTGAACAAAACGTTTGCGGACAGCATTTTTGCGCTGACCCACAACATAGAACCCGTCGCCGAACAGATCCTCGAAAAAATTTCCCTCTGCGTCTCGTCGGTGATATATGCGGTGGTATTCGTTCTTGTCTTCGCTTTCCTCGGAATTTTCAGCGGTTACTATCTGACAAGATATTTTATCCGGAAAGAAATCGCAAAACGGCCGTTCTGGAAAACGCTCCTCGTCTCGTTTGCGGACGCATTGATCACGGCGGCGCTTCCCTTGCTTTCGATCTATCTGAGCGCGCTTTGGCAACCCTTTGTCTACGTCGTCGCCCTGCTTCTGCCCGTGCTGTGGAGCATGATCCTGCTCTTCGAGGCGTATATCGCGCAGGGCTTAGGCAAACTGAAAATCAAAGAAGTCATCACGCTGAAAACCTCGGCAAAGCTATTCCAGACGAACCTTATCATTATCATGATCTCGTCCGCCGTCACTTCCCTGATCTCCCTCATTGCGGGCGAATTATTGGGCTTACTGCTCGGATTCCCCCTCTGGATGATCGCCATTATCGTCAGCAGTCTCAATGCCGAATCCTATGTAAAGGAACTCGCCGACCGTAAGGAAGAAGCGACGCAAAGCGACGCACAAAACTGATTACCCCGTTTATACAAAACCGCTTTCGGACAAATTGCCCGAAAGCGGTTTTACAATTTATTCAAGTACGTTTTTTCTCTTTGCGTATCAGCATAGACGTTATCACGATCCCGACCGTATCGGCGCAAAGCAGAACAGTCATAACGGTAATCCAGATAATAGCGGTCGTAACGCCCGACTCTTCCCCGACGGGGAGACTGTTGCCCTTACCGTCGATATAGATTTCGATTTTTTCGCCGATATGCTTTTCCCCTTCCTCGCTCGTCTTATAAGAGGTCGCCAAGGATTCGGCGTATTCGATCCCGTTTTCATCGACATAACGATAGACGCATCTCCATGCGTTTGGTCCGAAGCCGCTGTCCTGATAGCACCGGTATATTTCCGCCGTTGTCGTTTTGCCGTCGACGATCATTTGTTGACGGTGTTTCGCCTGAAAAAATCCGACAAGACAACCGACCGTAATACCGCATAAGATTAAAAAACCGATACAAAAAATAATCAGGAACGTCCTCTTGCTTGCCATGCGCGTTCTCGAATAGGACGTAACGGTCTCACCCATAAAAATTGACTCCTTAAAGCCGGAGCGCGGATAAAATATAGTCCGCGTACGCGCCCGCAACGTTCTTTTTCGTTGCGCGCTCGAACCCGCCGAAAAAGGCGTTGGAATTGACTTCGCATACAAGAAACGTTCCGCTTTCGCCGAAGAGGAGATCGATCCCGCAATAGTCAAGCCCCAAAAGCGTTGCGACCTTTTCGCAGATTTTTTTCGCCGCTTCGGGGAGCTCGTATTCCGAAACGCGCCCGCCGAGAGCGACGTTGGAACGGAAATCCTTGTCCGACTCCCGCAGGATCGCCCCGAATACTTTCCGCCCGATCACGATCACTCTCACGTCCCTGCCGAAGCTCGAAGAGACGAATTTCTGATATAAATGCGGTTCGCAGAGCAATTCCCTATTTTTTGTTTTGAGCTCCTCTCTGTTTTTGACGAGATAGACCCCCGTCCCGCACGAACCGAAACTCTTTTTGACGACGAGCGGATAGCCGAGCGCCTCAATTTTTTCGAGCGACCGTTCGGAAATTTCCGCGTCTTTGTTATAACAGAAAATCCCCGGAAGCGTCAACGGCATATCGATCCCGTTCCCCGCGAGCGTCAAGTACGTCGTCATTTTATCGTCGCAGGCTTCGATCGCGGAATATCCGTTGAAGAGCGGGATCCCCGCTTTTTCGATCCCCTGCAAGACGTATTTGTCCTTGTCGAGAAAGACGCAGAAAACATAACCGCCAAGCCCGCATGAAAGATCCTTTGCAACGGAGACGGGAAAGAAATCGTTGCGTTTGATTTCGGCATTCACGCCGCGTTTTGCGAACTCCTCTTGCAGGCGCTCCGCCTGATAACGCGCCTCCTCCATTGCGGAATAGGCGTTTACGAGAATCAGTCCCTTGATCATCTGATAAAATTCGTCCTTTCAAAAGGCTCCGCTTCGGGAAGTCCGAACTGTTCTTTGCCGAGCGCGATGCTCTTCATGAGAAACGTCATATTGTTCGCAAGCGTGCGCATCATCTGCAAACCCTCTTTGTCCTCTTCCGCCTCGCCCTGCGCCGCGCCGTGGATCCCGTTCCAGTACTGACCGGAAGCGATCGGCATTCCGCTGATCGCAAAAAATTTATTCAGCTCGTCAAAGGTGGAAGTGAGCCCCCCTCTCCTTGCCGCGGCAACCGCCGCGCCCACTTTCATGCTCTTTGAAAAGGGCGTACTGTAAAAAAGTCTCTGTAAAAAGGCGACGAGCGTCGCGTTTGCCGAGGCGTAATAGACGGGGGATGCAACGACAAGCCCGTCCGCTTTTTCAAACTTTTCCGCCGTCGCGTTCACCGCGTCGTCAAATACGCACTTGCCCGTTTTTTTACAGGAGAGGCAGGCGATACAGCCCCTGACCGCCTGATTCCCGACTTGTACGATTTCCGTCTCCACGCCGTTCGCATGAAAAATTTTTTCCATTTCTCTGAGCGCGATCTCCGTATTCCCGTTTTTTCTGGGACTGCCGTTCAACATCAGAACTTTCATTGTTTTACTCCTTTTCAATAAATATCGTGGCGGACGGGCATTTCAAAACACTCCTTTACGTCCGCGCCGTTCTTTGCTTCGGCGAGCGCCCACATGAGCTTTGCGACCGTCGCCTCCGTCGTCATGCTCTTCGCCTCCAAAACGTTCCCGCATGAGAGGAGCTTTCTGCCCACTTCGTATTTATCGAGCGCGCTCCCTTCCCGCTCCACCTGCGTCGTACAGACGACGGTCTTTCCCTTATTAAGAAAGGCTTTCAGGCGCATAAAAAATTCGTCGTTGTCATAATCGGGAAGCCCGCCCGCGCCGAACGACTCGATGACGAGCCCGTCGCATTTTTCGGAAAGATAGCCGAAAATTTCAGGCGAAAGCCCCGGAAACATTTTTAAGACGAAAATATTGTCGTCCATCGCATGATAGAAGCGGGGCGTTTCGGGCTTCGGCTCGTTCAGATAGTAAAAGGGCTTCCCCTCGCGCATGATCGCAACGTCGGGGTAGTCGATACTCTGAAAGGCATTGTAACTGCGCGTGCGCGTCTTTTTGGCGCGCGTGCCTAAAATGACCGCGCCGTCGAATACGAGGTTCACGCCGAACGCCCTGTCGTCCGAGGCGAACGAGAACGCGTCGAAAAGATTCTTTCTCGCGTCCGTATCCCTGAGATAGGCGGACTTCTGCGATCCCGTCAGCACGACGGGCTTTGCGATATTCTGCATGAGATAGGAGAGCGCCGCCGCGGTATATGCCATGGTGTCCGTTCCGTGCGTAACAACGAAACCGTCAAACTGATTGTAATTCTTTTCGACGATCCTCTCGATTTCCAGCCAATGGCGGCTATACACGTTCGTGCTATCTACGTTAAAGGGCTGCACTTCCTCTACGGAACACACCTCTCTGATCTCCGGCACGCAGGACAAAAGATCCTCCGCCGTCAGCGCGGGCGCAAGCCCTGTTTTAGTGGTCTTCGAGGCGATCGTGCCGCCCGTTGCGATCAATAAGATTTTTTTCATTTACGCTCCGATTTTTTCAAGCGGGATCGCCGCCACGTTTTTCATCTGCACCCGCACGAAATATTTATATTTATTGCATAGAGATTCAAACAATATGTACAGCTTTCCGTCCTTAATACAGATTTCCTCGCTCATGCAGGGCATCGTCAGAACGGACAGCAGATTGGTTTGATCCAGCCTGTATACGGGCACGCCGTCGATCTCGCAATATAATTCTCCCCCGTGCAAAGGGTTTGTATAACAGTACAATCCGGAATCGGCAAGACCGTAGGAGCAAGAAAGAAAGACCTTATCCTCCGTCACCGCTATGCCCTGCACTTTGCCGCGCACCGAAAGAATACTTTCGGGAGTCGCTTTTGCGATTCCGCCCGTTTTCGTTTCGTCTGCGCAATAAGCATATACGAATGCGTAATTCGTTTCGCCGTCCTTTTCGAGATGGTGGCTCCCGTCCGTTTCGTAATTTGAACTGCGGTAAAATTCACCGAAAAACAGCAGATTTTCCTCCGCATGATAGTAACAGAACGCGACGTTGATCTCGGTTTCAAAGTCGTCGTAAATTTCCACTGCCGCGCCGTTTTCCGCCGAGAGCGCGCTTTCGAGCGGAATTCTGACGAGTTTTTTGCCGTCCGCCACGATCAGATAATGCTCCGTCGCCGTCACGCCGCCGAAGTGCGAATTTACCGCTTCCCCCTCCTTCGTTCTCAGCGTGATATATTTCGCCTCGTCCGTCCCGCTCTTGATAAGATACACGCGGGAGGGAGATTTATCGACCATGTATCCGCTCATGGCAAAGTCGTACTCCGAGCCCTCCGGGAGCGCACAAAGCCCCTGCGGCGAAATTCCCTCTTTCAGCCCCTGAATCACAAACGCCTCTTCGGCAATCGAATCAAAAGCGGGATAGCTCGCCCCCAAAAACCAGACCATGAGAAATACAAACAGCGCGACGAGAAGAAACAGTATGATCCCCAATGCGATAAGCGTGCGTTTTAACCGTTTTGTTTTCGTTTTCATAAAATGCCCGTTATAAATTTAGAGACGCACGGCAAAAAAGCCCTTGCGTCCCTATTGAGTCTTGCTTATTCTTTATTTTCGGTATTTTGCGCATCGGTGTTTTCCGTCTTGACGGGCGCGGTCTTTGCGGACTTCAAGTTTTTTTTGCCGACAAGGAACGCGATCAATGCAAACACGAGGAACGCAACGACAAACACCCCGACGCCGACGATGACGATACTCGTTCCGCCCGAACTGCTCACTTCACGGGAATCGAACGTCACGACCGTATTCTCGCGGTAGATTGCGCTGACCACCGACCTTAAAGTCTCCGCTCTTCCGTTCAGAATGTTGAACTGCGATTCAAAATTCTTTCCGAAAGTTTTAATTTCTTCCGCCATCGCCGCAAAATCATGCGTCTCAAAATCGGTCGTTTCGTCAGCGGACGGTTCATCCGACAAATACACGATCTGCTGTTGAATGATCGCCACGCGTTCGCCGTAATACGCCATTTTCTGCGAAAGATCGGAATCGCCCGGCATAATGATAATACTTCCGCCGTTATTGTTCGACGAATCGGAACCGTCGTCGCTTGCGGCAAACGTCGTAGCGCGGTTTCTCGACTGCGACGAAACTTCGGTGTAATAGCTCTTCAACTCGCTAAGGATCGCCTTGTTGCGTTTCAAGTCCTCTTGAAGCTGTTTTACGCGCCTGCCCACCTCTTCTGCCGTCACAAAACTGTTGAAATACTCGTATCCCCTTATCGACAAATCATTTTCCAGCGGCGTTTTTACGTTATCTGCAAGCATCGTCGCCACTTCCATGCGGTAACTGCCGAGAGACTTTCCCTTGACCACATAACCGGGATTGTATTCTTTGATCCAATCGTCGTATTGTTTCAGGATAACGCTTTTCTGTTCGACGAGAAGCGTCAACTGATCTTTGAATGAAGCGTTGCGGAATATTTCTTCCTCCAACCGATAATCGAGTCCTTTCGCCTTCTGCTCGATAAACGAGGAAAACGATTCCGCCAGCGCCAGAATAAACTTTTCGGAATCGATGCCGCTGAAATAAGAACTTTTCAGGGAAACCGTGTAAACATAGGACGCATCGGAAGAGTCGGACGTCTTTCTTGCAGAAATCGAAACGGCTCCGTCCTTCATGATTTTATCCACATTGAGCGATGCAAATTCGTCTTTGTATTCGGAATTGTTTTTCGCCCCTTCGATCACGCTTCTCGAAACCATATCGCGGTAATCGAACATAGAACCGTCAGGATATTTCCTTTCCGTACTCATCGGAAAATCTATCTGAAAGCTCATGCTGTCGTACTTTTTTGCAGGATTGAGCGCGAACATGAAAATCAACACCGCCGCAATCGCCGCTAAAAGCGCACCTGCCAGAACGTACCAGATCTTCTTACCGATGATATGACAAATTTCACGGATAGAAAGTCCGTCTTCGTTATTTCCGTTCAGTTCTTCATTCTTTTCTTCATTCATAACTTACCCTCAGTATGTGGAAATCTATCTTATAATATCACTTCTTTCCCGATTCGTCAACAATTATTTGGTTTTTGACCTATCTTTTGTTTATCTGCCTACTCTGTTTATCATGGCTCGACTTCGACCGATCGTTCTCTGCTCCAAAAGAACGCGACGAGAGTAGCTTCATCCGCAAGCGGATTCGCTGCGCTTCGCGACCGAATTCGCCCGCCGTTCGTTGGTCAAACCGTTCTGTTCACCATGGCTCAACTTCAACCGATCTTTTTCTGCCCCAAAAGAAGGGACGGCGCAATGCGCCGTCCCTTCTTTTGGAGCAGGCGACGAGAGTCGAACTCGCCGGAAGCAGCTTGGGAAGCTGCCGCCATACCGCTAGGCGACGCCTGCAAATTGTTCTGATAAAACGATTATACCCTTTCCCGCAAAATCTGTCAAGCGCAAATCGGCGCAAAATGAAAAAACGGACGGAAGAATCTTCCGTCCGCTTCCTGCGTTATGCCGTTTTTCTGAAATGATTGCCGTAAACCCCCTCGGCAGTGGTTCCGTCTGCAAAAGTCAAGGTTACCGTATCGCCCGAACGGAGATTGAATAAAATCGTCTCCGCCTGATGCTTGCGCACAATCGTCTGATCGACCGTCGTCTTTTGCGCTTTATTGACGACGGTGATCTTTTTCAGCGTTTTTCCTGCTATATCGCGCCCGAACGGACTGCCCGAAGTCACGCTTTGGATCACGACTTCTTCGACAATATCGATCGTCTGCGTATTGGAATTAAATTCCCCTCTGCTCGACGCCGTTTCAAACTCGCCCAAAAGACCGTAGTAAGCCGCCTTTTCGCCCTTGTCGAGATTATCGAGCACGCTCTGTACCACGGAGAAAACGCGGTTTGCGGGAATCGCAAAGCCGTAGCCGTTGACTGCGACGGAATCGTTCCCCTCGTCCGTTTTGACGGTTACTTCTCTTCCGCCGTTTACAAGCCCGATAAAATTGCCGTTCCCGTCGAAAAGACCGCCGCCCGAATTTCCGTGGTTGACGGGCGCGTCGATCCGCACGGTCAGCATTTCGACCGCCTGCGTCGGACTTTCGAGTTTTGCAAATTCATTATATTCCGCCTCTACGGAGACGACGCCCGAAACGACGGAGATCCCTCCGCCCAACAGGTTTCCGACCGCATAGACCTTTTCGCCCGCGTTCAAATGATCGGAATTGCGTTTGCCGACGTCCGCGCCGATCGTCTGAACGTAATCCACTCTCTCTTCCGGAATTTCCATTGCAAGCACCGCAATGTCCTGTTCCATGGAACCGCCCACATAAGTCGCGCTCAGCGCGTCCGTACTCGCAAGATTTTCCGTATCGTATTTATCCCCGTAGAGATAGGCGTAAATATGTTTTCCGAATTTGTCCGACCCGCTCTCCTGTCTGTTATACACAACGTGATAGTTGGTGACAACGTAGGCGGTCGCACCCCCTTCCGCATTTGCTTCCATGGAATATACGACGCCCGAACCTGCCGACGCCGACGCGGAGTTGAACGCCACCGCAAGCGCGACGGACGAACGCAGACCGGAAGTCAACGCCGAAGAGCTGTCGCCGATCATGTTGAGATACTGCATAAAGGTAACGCCGGGATCGAGTTCCCCCATGGCGATCAGGTTTCTGTACGCCTCGTAAGCGTCGAAACGGTTGGAATCCATTGCGGACGTGAGCCACGAACCCGTACCGTTTTCATAGCCGAGAGAATCCGAAACTTCCGTCTTACTCCGATTGAAAGAAAACCATTCGCAACCCGAAAGCGCGATCGCAACCAGTCCCGCAAGCGACATAACGACTGCCATCGCCATTTTTTTCTTCATTCTCATACTTTACCTCTTTCAACAGGGGAAATTTATAACGGCTATATTATAACACACATTTCAGTGAAAAACAACAAAATGAGCGGAAAATTTCCGCTCATTTTGTCTTAAAGATCGTCCGCGTCCTGTTCGGGCTTTTCGTACTTATTTTCCGAATTGACGCCCGTATAACTGCCGAGACTGTCTTTTTCCGAGCGCATATCCGCGCCCTTGTTGAGTTTTTTTGAATGCATTATTTGCAATCCTTCGTGGATCTACCGCACTTGCCGCCGCAGTTCTTCGTGTTTTTCACGTTCTTTACGTCGTTCGTTTCGGTGTTCTTTGCATTCTTGACATTGTTGTTGTTCGTGTTTTTCATAAATTCTCCTTTTTGAAGGGAAGGTGAAGTTCGACGTCTCCCTGAGGCGCACCGCAGAGCGGACAGACTTTGAAAGCCGATTTCGACGTGTGCATATAGCCGCATTCGCTGCATATCCAGAGCATGGGTCGCTCCGCGTTATAGAGAGAGCCGTCCTTGAACGCCTCAAAAAGGTACTCGAAGATGATCCTGTGATTATCTTCCACCATTGCGACCTTTTCAAATTTGAAAGCGATTTGCTCAAACCCCTCTTCACGCGCCGCCTTTGCGAACGCGGGATAGATGATATCATGTTCCTCCCGCTCGTCCTCCGCCGCAAATTTCAAACCGTCCGCGATCGATCCCGCATGAAAGGGATAACCCGCTTCAAAACGGATGTTATCGACGCTTCCGGCGTATTCCTGAATCGCTTCAAAAAATACTCTTGCGTGGTTGGTTTCGTTCTTGGCGATCGTGCGGATGGTGTCCGCAAGCGTTTGATAGCCCTGTTTCGTACACGCTCTTGCGATCAGCTGATAGCGCATACCCGCCTGACATTCTCCCGCAAATGCTCTTGCGAGATTTTTAATTGTGTTCGTCTCGTGGAAATTCATACCTCGTCCTCCCTTCCCCCATAGTTTGGACGAGACTTTTATGAATTATACTTAAAAAATTATCCTTTTTCTCCGTGCTCCTCTTCTTCGATCAGCTCGCCGACCGTCTTTCCGAGCGCTTCGAGATAATCCTTTTTATCCGCCGTTTTTCCCTCGACGATGAGAATATCCCCCTCGCGGATCTGCGTGTTTCCGTCGGGAGAAATTTCCTCCTCCCCGCGCACGACTTTGATGACGAGCGCGCCGCTCGGCCATAATACGTCGCGCAGAGTCCGCCCTGCGGCGTGTCCGTTCTCTCTCACGCGCACTTTCGTGACGAACTGTTCGACGGGGTGCGTCTTGCAGTGTTCCTCTAAAAGTTCGTCCAGAAGTTTATCGTAAATGGGTTCGGTGCGGAAGACCGCCCCTATCAGATAGCCCGCGGCAACCCCCAAAATGACGGGAAGCAAAAACGTAAAATTCCAGGTGAGTTCCACCACCATGACGATCCCCGTAATGGGAGATTTGACGACCGTCGTAAAAAACGACGCCATGCAGATGAGAATGAGCGCGTCCGAATAGGCGGGATCCATGCCCATCACGCCGCAGAGCATACTCAAAAGCGCGCCCATGCCCGCGCCGATCGCAAGAATGGGGACGAATGCGCCCGCGGGCACGCCCGCGCCCATATTCGCAACCGCGGTGATCAGTCTGAGAATTACGACAATGAGAAGCGTCGCCCAGACGGGAGAAGAAAAAATACGCTCCAACGTGCCGAGACTGCCGACCGCCTCGATAAAATGATGTCCTCCCCCCATGGCGTAGGAGGTAATGAGTCCGAACGCTCCCGCAAGCACGAACGGAATGCTCACGCGGAACAACCCCTTGGCAAAAAAGGCGATCCTGCTTTTTGCAAAAATTTTTCTGCATAAGAAAACCAGATAATAAAACGCGACGCCCGCAAGCGATACGATCACCGCGGAAAACAGCACATACAGCAGGAACATGAAATGAAAGGGATCGACCCCCTCAAACGAAAAAGCGGTGAGAAACGCGCCGACTTCAAACCCCATGGCGGGGCGCAGAAGATTTCTCACGACGAGCGCCACGACGACGGAGGAAAAGGAACAGACGAACACTTCGGGCGTAAAACGTTTGTGCGCCTCTTCAAACGCGAACGCCATGCCCGTGAGGGGCGCGTTGAACGCAACGGAAATTCCCGCGCAGGCGCCGCTCGTGATCTGATACCGCCTTACGACGGCGTTGCGGCGGAGCGCGTCGCTCGTGAGCGAACCGCAGGCGCCGCCGATCATGATCGAGGGTCCCTCGCTGCCCGCGGACAGCCCCATGAAAATCGTAAACAGCGCGGCGGCGAACATACCCGTGATCGCCTCGTACCACTTCAAACGGAAGAGACCGCGCGTTGCGCCCTCCGTCTGCGGGATACCGCTTCCCCTGACGGTCGGCATAAACCGCATGACCCCGCCGACGAGAACGGAGCCCGCAAGAAGCGCAAGAAACAGAAGCGGAATAAACGCGGGGTGATCGCGGAAGAACCCGTAATACCCGCGTGAAAACTCCTCCGCAAGCGTTGAGAGCGCGGTAAAGCAAGTGATGACGACGCCGACGAAAAGTCCCGTCAGCGCACCCACCCCTACGATCTGCGCCAGTATCCGCGCCTTTTTTCCGATCCGGTTTCCGCTTTTTTTGATCATCTCTTATTCGCTTTGCAGAAATTGCGCTTTCCAAAGTCCGGAATAGAATCCGCCCTTTTCAAGGAGCTTATCATGCGAACCACTTTCAATTATATC
>CAJUCM010000006.1:0-15909 GCA_910585235.1 uncultured Christensenella sp. | reverse complement strand
TGTTCCACGATCCGCCCCGCGTTCATGACGAGAATGGAATCCGCATTCTCGATCGTCGAGAGGCGGTGCGCCACGACGAAACACGTTCTCCCCTTCATGAGCTCGTCGAACGCCGCCTGCACTTTGATCTCCGTGCGCGTATCGATGTTGCTCGTCGCCTCGTCCAGAATGACGACGGGCGGACGGCACAGGAGAATGCGCGCGATACACAGAAGCTGTTTTTGTCCCTCCGAGAGGACGCCGTCGCCGCCGATCACGGTGTCGTAACCCTGCGGCAGGCGCATGATAAAGGAATGCGCCTTTGCAAGTTTTGCGGCGGAGATCATCTCCTCTTCCGTCGCGTCGGGCTTGCCGAGCAGAAGATTTTCCCTGACCGTTCCCTTTTTCAGCCAAGTCTCCTGCAACACCATGCCGTAATTGGAGCGCAAGGATTTGCGTTTGATATTGCGTATATCTTTGCCGTCGAGCGAAATTCTGCCTCCCCCGACCTCGTAAAACCGCATCAAAAGGTTGATGATCGTCGTCTTTCCGCAACCCGTGGGTCCGACGATCGCGATCTTCTTTCCCGCAGGGACGTCGAGGTTCAGCCCCTCGATGAGCGGGCGAGCGGGATCGTAGGAGAACGCCACGTCTTTGAGGACGACGTTCCCCTCCGCCCGTCCGATCTCCGCGGCGGACGCGTCGGACGGCTCGCTCTCCTCGTGAATGAGCGCGAAAAGCCGTGCGGCACAGGCGAGCGCGTTCTGAAATTCGGAAACCACTTCGGAAATTTCGTTGAACGGTTTGGTATATTGGTTGGCGTAAGAGAGGCAGGAAGCGAGACTTCCCACCAAAAAACTACCCGACGAGATCACGAGAAATCCGCCCGTGAGCGCGACCGCCGCATACACGACGGAATTGATAAAGCGGGTCACGGGGTTGGTGGTAGAAGAGAAGAAAATCGCTTTCAGGGAACACTTTTCATAGCGCTTGTTGATTGCCCTGAACGCTTCTTCGTTTTCGTCCTCATGCGTATAAGACTTGACCGTTTTCAGATTTCCGATCATCTCGTCGATAAACGCCGTCTGTTCGGCGCGCACTTCGGACTGCTTTCTGAACATGGAGTAGGTACGGCTTGCAATGAACTTTGCCGCAAACAGCGAGAGAGGCGTCACGAGAAGCACGACGAGCGCCACTTCCCACCGCATGAGAAACAGGATGACGAGCACGCCCAGAATGGTGACGATTCCCGTAAAGAGCTGGGTGAAGCCGAGAAGGAGTCCGTCCGTGAACTGCTCCGCGTCCGAAATGACGACGCTTGCGATCTCGCCGTAGGCGCGGTCGTCGATATATCTGAGCGGCAAACGCTCGATCTTTGCGAACGCGTCCCGCCTCATATCCGCAAGCACATGATAGGCGATGCGGTTATTCGTAAGGCTCATGAGCCACTGCGAGAGCGCCGCCGCTACAATGCACGCCCCGATCGCATAAAAAATTTTATAGAGATCTTCCCACAAAATTTCTCCCGTTCCGATCATGCAGTCGATCCCAACGCCCGCAAGATAGGGGATCGCAAGCGTCGCCGCCACCTGTACGAGCGCAAGCAACACCGTAAAGCCAAGAAAGAAGGAATACGGTTTCAGATAACGCATGATCCCCGCAAACGTTCTACGGGTACTTTTATCGCCTTTCTTCTTCATGCCCTCTCCCTGAACTGCGTTTCGTAAATTTCGCGATACACCTGCGAGGACTTCATGAGCTCCCCGTGCGTACCCATGCCCGCGACCGCGCCGTCGTCGAGCACGACGATCTTATCCGCGTGCATGACCGAGCTCACCCGCTGGGAGACGATAAACACCGTCCCGCCCAAAAGGGCGATCGCCTTTCTCAGTTTTGCGTCCGTCGCGTAGTCGAGCGCGGACGAAGTATCGTCGAGAATGAGAATTTCGGGCTTTTTAACGAGCGCACGGGCAATGCTCAGACGCTGACGCTGTCCGCCCGAAAGATTTTTGCCGTCCTGCGCGACTTCTCCGTCCAGACCGCCCTTGGTTTTGACGACGTCCTCCGCCTGCGCGCACCCGACGGCAAGCATAAGCTCCTCGTCCGTAGCGTCCCCCTTGCCCCACAATAGGTTGGAGCGGATCGTTCCCTGAAACAGCACGGATTTTTGCGCGGCGACGCCGACGCGTTCCCGCAGTTCTTCCGCGGGGATCGTTCTCACGTCCCTGCCGTCCAAAAGAACCCTGCCCTCTTTCGCCTCGTAAAAGCGCGGAATGAGATTGACGAGCGTACTCTTGCCCGAACCGGTACCGCCTAAAATCCCCACGGTCTCGCCCCGTTTCACGCAAAAGGCGACCTCTTTCAGCGCGGGCGCGCCCTGCCCGTAGGCAAAGGTCACGTTCTCGAACTCTACCGCAAAGCCCCCCTCTTTTTTCTCTACCTCCGGCAGGGAGACGGAAGGCTCGCTCTCCATTTCAAGCACCTGACCGATCCGCTTTTGGGACGAGACCGCCTTCGTCAGCGTGACGATCAGATTGGCAAGTTTGATAAGCTCGACCAGAATCATGGCGAGATAATTGTAAAGCGAAACGACGTCGCCCTGTCCGAGCGCGCCGAACTCCACCCTGCCCGCCGCGACAAAGAGCAGAACGATCAGCGCGATATTGACGAGCACATAGGTAATGGGTCCCGTCAGCGCGGAGATCCTGCCCGCCTTTTTCTGCGCGGTACGGAGCGACTTGCTCTTCCGGTTGAAATTTTCGATCTCGTCCTCTTCCTTGCAGAACGCGCGGAGAACTCTTGCGCCCGCAAGATTCTCTCGCGTGGAGGTATAGACCCCGTCGAGATTCTCCTGCACCCTCTTATACAGCGGGATCGTCGCCGCCATGACGGAAAATACCGCGACCGCAAGGAGCGGAATGACCGCGACGATCACGAGCGCCGCCCTCCAATCGACGACAAACGCCATTGCCGCCGCCCCGAACACGATAAACGGAGAACGTAAAAAGAGACGAAGCGTCATATTGACCCCCGTCTGCACCTGCTGAACGTCGCTCGTCATGCGCGTGATCATGGTCGAAGTCCCGATCCCGTCGATCTGCGCATAGGAAAAGGACTGCAATTTTACAAATAAATTTTCTCTCAGCTGCGCCGAGGCGCCAACCGCCGCGCGCGCCGCAAAATACTGCGCCGTCAAGGAAAACGCAAGCCCGACGAACCCGAATCCGACGAGAAGAACGCAGCCCCAAAGGATGTAGCTCTTATCCTCTCCGCCGATCCCCACGTCGATGATCGCGCCCACGACGAGCGGAACCACGAGTTCGAGCGCGGCTTCGAGAAGTTTGAAGAGAGGCGCAAGGATCGCCTCCTTTTTATATTTTTTCAGACAGGCAAAGAGATGTTTCAAACTTTCACCTTTTTACGGATTTTCTATGCGACGGGAACGGGCATAAGAAAGAGATATACATAGTACGCAATATAGAAGCAGAGAAATACGACGCCCGCGGGAATCCCCAGTCTGTTTTTATCGAAGAGCGCAAACACATAGAGGAGCAGGGCTGCGCCGAGCGCCACGAGCGCATCTACGAGGTTTCCGCCCAGCGTAAACGAGAGCGGAGAAAACAGTGACGATACGCCCGCGATCAGCAGGATATTAAAGATATTGCTCCCGATGATATTGCCGACCGCAATATCCGTCTCCCCTTTCACCGCCGCCACGACGGACGTGACGAGTTCGGGCAGGGACGTTCCGATCGCGACGACCGTAAGCCCTATGACGCGTTCGCTCGCGCCGAGTTTTACCGCAATATATTTCGCGCCGTCTACAAAGAGGATGCCGCCGCCCACGACCATGCCGAGCCCCACGAGCGCGAGCAGAATGCAGAACCAGAGTTTCTCCTGCATTGCCTCGAACCAAAGCCCTACTTTCCCCTTGGGCTTTTTGGGTTTTTTCTCTTTTTTATTTTCAGATTCTTCCGTAAGATTTCCCGCGGGCGGATTCAGCTTCTGCGTTTTCAGTTCCTTTTTTGCCCTGACGAGCAGAAAAGTCATATATGCGCCGAGGACGGCGAGCAGGATCAAACCGTCCCACCACGCGATCCTGTTCCCCCATAAGCCGAGCCCTATGAGGAGCGCGCTTGAAAAAACGAGCACGGGCAGATCGAGGCGCAGGGAATTTTTTTGCACGGGGAGCTTTCTCACAAGCGACGCAACGCCTAAAATGAGCAGGATATTCGCGATATTGCTCCCGACGACGTTGCCGACCGCAATATCGGTGGAACCCTGCACCGCGCCCGTCACGGATACCGCAAGTTCGGGCGCGCTCGTACCGAACGCCACGATCGTAAGCCCTATGATGAGCGGAGGGATCTTTGCCTTGTGCGCGATCCCCGCGCTTCCGCCCACGAACCAATCCGCGCCCTTGACGAGGAGGACAAGCCCCGCGAGCAACAATACGATCCACATGAAAAGCAACCAATCCATACGAAACCTCTGAGGCGTTCCGCCCCAAACACATTTTCGCCGAAAGTCTTGTCATTCATGCGAACCGCCGCGACACGAAGAAATTTCTTCGGGGTATGTTGCCGCAGACGCGTCCTGTAACTTACAAGGGGACTACTCCCTTCCGACCGTTCCGCAAGAAGATTTTGCGGAAATTTACCATACTATTATAACAATCCCGTAAAATCCTGTCAAACGCTTTCCATCAGGATTTTCAGACCGATAAAAACGAGAACCACGCCGCCCAGAATCTCCGCCTTATCCGCGATCATGGCGCCCGCCTTTTTTCCGATCAGAACCGCCGCGAGCGACAGAACAAACGTGACGGCGCCGATCACGAGCGCGCAATACAGGGGCGAAAGCGCAAGCGTTCCGCTCCCTTCGAGCGCCAGCAGAGTGATCCCCACGGCAAGCGCGTCGATACTTGTGGCGATCGCCTGAACGAACAGTTTTAACGCCCCTCCCCTTTTTTCCCGTTTCAAAAGGGCGACGTGTCCGCCGCGACTTTCCCTGACGCATTCCACGATCATTTTTCCGCCGAGAAACGCGAGAATAAGAAAGGAGAGCGTGGGCGCGACTTCGGCGACAATCCCCGCGAAAACGCCGCCGACGCAGTAACCTAAAAGGGGCATGAAAAACTGAAACAGCCCGAACGCGCCCGCCGTTTCCAGAACTTTCCCGAATTTCATATCCGTCTCGGTCATGCCGTCCGTCATGCCGACGGCAAAAGCGTCCATTGCAAGCGCCGCGCCCAATAAAATGATTTCAAATACCGACATGGAATACCCTCTCGATCCTAAATAAAAAGACTTACGCGCAAAAACCGCAGAACGCGGTTTTGCACATAAGTCTCGTCGTTTCAGATAACACCCGCGCCGAAGCGCAGAATGTGGATGATACCGCTCAAAAGAGCCGACTACTCCCCTATGGAACCAAGCAAGATTATTCTATCATTTCCCCTTCTCTCTTGTCAAGAGTTTTTTCGCCGTAACCGTATTTTTTGCGCATGGCAAGAAAGAACGTCATCGTCATAATGAACGCCAGCACTTCCGCGACCGTCGCCGCCAACCATATTCCGTCCAGAGAGCGGAAAATCGCAGTCATTGCAAGTACGGAACCGCATTGAAACAGCAGGGAACGGATACAGGAGATCGCGCCCGATACGATCCCGTTGTTGAGCGCAGTGAAGAACGCCGATCCGAATACGCTGAACCCCATTAAGAGATAACAGAACGAATACAGGCGTATCCCGCGCCGCGTCATCACGAATATTTCGTCGCCCGTCGCAAATATCTTTGCAAAGGGCGAGGCGAGCGCCTCGGAAAGCGCGGTCAGCGCAATGCCTAAAACCGCAACGACGGCAAACCCCTTCCGTTTGAGATTTTTCAGCTCCTCCCGATTGCCCGCGCCGTAATGGAAGCCGACGATCGGCGACGCTCCGAGCGAGAATCCGAAAAAGGTATTGAAAAAAATCGCACTCATGTACATGATGATTCCGTAGGCGATCACGCCGTTGTCGCCCGCGATCTTCAAAAGCTCGCTGTTATACAATATACTCACGACCGAGAACGAAATGTTCGATAAGAGTTCGGACAAGCCGTTCAGGCAGGCGCGAAAAAACGACCTCGCTTCGCACTTCGGTTTGACGAAGCGCAACAGACTGTTGTTTTTCTTCCGCGCGAAATAGAGAATCGGCACGATCCCGCCGACCGCCTGCCCGACAAGGGTCGCGCCCGCGGCGCCCGCAAGCCCCCAACGGAAACCGAGCATAAAGACCGCGTCGAACACGGCGTTCGTAAGTCCCGCGATCACGGTCACGAGAAATCCGAGCGACGCTTTTTCCGCGGTGATCATAAAGCTCTGGAATCCGTACTGCAACATGACGAAGGGCAGACCCAAAAGACAGATAAAACCGTAGAGGACCGCCTGCTCCACCGTCTCGCGCGTGGCGTCCGTACCGAATAGGTTTGCGACGGGGCGCAGGAGCGCGATCCCAACGCCGCCGAACACAACACCCGAAACGGCAATCGCGATGACAAGAAAGCTGAAATAACCGTTCGCCCGCTTTTCGTCCCCCTCGCCCAAGGTCTTAGCAATGAGCGCGCTCCCGCCAGAGCCGATCATCATGCCGATCGCGCTCAGGATCATGACGTAGGGAAATATGAGATTCAGTCCCGCAAACGCGGTATCTCCCACGACTTTGGATACAAAAAGTCCGTCCACAATCGAATATACGGACGTAAAAACCGCCATCACGACGGAGGGCAGGGTAAAACGCAACAGCTTGCGATAATTAAAATGTTCCGAGAGTTTAATGCGTTCTTTCATAGGTATAACCGATTCTATAAAAAAAAGCGCGGTTGCAAATTACAACCGAGCGCACTCGTCCTCTTTTCCGACTTTCCGACTGCGGTCGGAAGTCCTCCGAAGAATGTTTGCTGTTCTGTATAGGGCATTATATTCGACCGCGCCGTCGTTGTCAAACGAATTACGCGCCGCACCGCAAAAATTTTTATAAAACTTTCAGAATTTCAAGCGTATGCTTTATCGAGCAGGGCGCCGTGTGCGCCGTGCAGTTCTCCACCCTGAGAACGACCCCCTCCCGTTCCTCTACGATTGCAAACGGAACCAGAACGCGGTCGCCCGCCTTTACGGGGACGGGACTTAAATACCAGCGTGCGCCCTCCTCCGTTTCCACTTTTGCGAACGTGTAAAACTCCCCGTCCGAAAGCACCCCGCCCGACAATGAATGAATCATAATTACCTCCCTTGGCGCGAATTTTGATTTAGCCCTCGTTAGAACTTTACGCCAATTCCCACCGCCGAGGTGATAAATCACAAATTGAGAGCGACTTGCGGAAAAGCGCGGTTTTCCTTGTCGCCATTATTTAGAACGACGTACGCTCCGTCGATTTTGTGAACTTAGAAGAGCGGTGCAAAGACCTTTGCGATCTCTAAAATCCAACGGAAAATAATATTGCGCTTTGCCGACTCTTTCGTCTGCAATTCCGAAATTTCAAAGATTTCGTCAAAATCCCGTCTGATCTCTTCCAACGCTTTCGTTTTGAACATGAGCACCGCATCCTCGTAATGATGCACAAAGGAACGGTAGTCGAGATTCACCGTACCCACGACGCCGACTTCGCCGTCGCACAGAAAGTTTTTCGCGTGGATAAAACCGGGGGAATACTCGTAAATTTTCACGCCCGCCTTGATGAGCGCCATATAGTTCGACCGCGTCAGCGCAAAAATAATTTTTTTATCGGGGATCTTCGGCGTTACGATCCGCACGTCCACGCCCCTCTGCGCCGCAAGACAGAGCGCTTCGCGCATCCTATAATCGATGATGAGATAGGGCGTCGTAATATAGACGTACTCTTTCGCCCCGCCCAGAATATTGATAAACACGTCCTCCGCGATCTGCCGTTCGTACATGGGGCGCGGTCCCGAACCGAATGCCTGCACGATCCCTTCGTCCTCGTATTTCTCATATTCGGGGATATATTTTGCGAAATCCTCTTCTTTTTTGATTTGCAGATCGTACATGGCGAGAAACAGAAGAATAAAGTTTTTGACCCCCTCCCCTTCGAGGCGGATCGCACTGTCCTTCCAATGTCCGTACAAATGCGTCTTATTGATATACTCGTCTCCGAGGTTGATCCCGCCCGTATAGGCGATCTTTCCGTCAATAATCACGATCTTGCGGTGATCGCGGAAATTGTGCACGTTTGTTATAACGGGCACGAACGGATTGAACTTGACGCATTGGATCCCCATTTTGCGCAACGTTTTGCAATACCTGACGTGGACGCGGCTCACGCTCCCGATATCGTCGTACATGACGCGCACCTCGACGCCCTCCTGAACCTTGCGCCTCAAAACGTCCAGAACGCCGCTCCACATTTCCCCTTTCGCAATAATGAAAAATTCAAGGAAAATATATTTTTCCGCGCGTTCCAAATCCTGCAACAGCGCCTCATAAAAGCTCTCGCCAGAAGGAAAATATTTCGTTTTCGTGTTCCCGTAAGCGACTGCGGCGGGCGAGGAGAGCAACAGCGCTTCGCTGACGTCGGCACGGCTTTTGAGCGTCTCTTCCAGATATTCTTTTGAAAAAGAACGTTTCAGAAATGGTTGGGAATGCCTATACAGGATCATATAGCGCCTGTGCTGGAACCGCGTGGGACGGTTGTGCGAAAATACGATATAGATGGCAACACCCAAAACGTTCAGAGCGACGATGCACAAAATCCAGGGAAGTTTAGATTCGGGAAACATATCGCGGTTGACGACGTGCAGAACCGCCATAACCTCAATGAGCCAGGCAAGCCCGACGAGCAAATAATACAGGTATACGGTGTAATCGGGCAGATAGTAATTGAAGAGGTAGAGCGCAACATAAATCGCCCCCGCAATCAGCGCGAACGAGAACAAAAACATGAGTATGATCGTCAGCCCCACAAGCGTGAATCGGCTGAACAGTTTTTTCATAAGCCGCTTGAATTTCATTTGTACTTAAAATTATGCCCTTTCATTCCCAATGTAAACGGTGAAGATTTCCGCTTTCGGAAAGTCCTTTGAACGCGTTCTGCCGTAGCGCCTCATAGACCGCCACCGCAACGCTGTTGGATAAGTTCAGAGAACGGCTCTCCTCTCTCATGGGAATGCGAACGCATTCCTCTCTGTGGCGGACGAGCAATTCCTCGTCAAGCCCCTTCGTCTCTTTGCCGAACACGAGATAGTCCCCTTCCCCGAAGCGCGCCTCCGTATAGGCGCGGGGCGCTTTTGTGGTGAAATAAAAGAAACGCGCGCCAGTATCCGCCTCATTTTGCACTTCGTCAAAACTTTCGTGAACGACGACGTTTACGAGATTCCAGTAATCGAGCCCCGCACGCTTCAACTGCCTGTCCGATATTTCAAACCCCAAGGGTTTTACAAGGTGCAGCGTGCAGCCCGTCGCGGCGCAGGTGCGCGCGATATTTCCCGTATTCTGCGGAATTTCAGGCTCGACCAGAACGATATGGAACATGGAACTTTCCTCTTTTACGGCACAAAATCTTCTTTGTTAAGAGTATCGCGTTTCGTTCAATTTGTCAACGGTTTGACTTTCCTTTCAATAAAATTTCATAAAAAAAGGCAAGGTAACGAATTGCCTTGCCGTATAAGGTCTGCACCGAAGATATTTTGTATGCGACAGAACGCAAAGACGCGGTAGAACGTAAAGGCTTTTACTGTTATCTCGGAATTGAATCGGAGTTTCTTCGGTCGTTTTACGCTGTCCGCGGAAAGAGTCAACCATGTATGATTGCGGTGCGCCTTGATACTGAACAATATTATAATGGCACAGTGCGCATTTGTCAAGCAAAAATTGCACATTGTACTATTATTAAATTATGATTTTATTAAAGGATATTCAGGAACGACTGCGAAACGAAATACGCACGAGTTCGCTTTCTCAAAAAGAAATTGCGGAAAAACTCGGAATCAATCCATCGACGATCAGTAAATATATGAATTTGGATAAATTTCCCGCTATCGACACTTTGGCAAATTTATGCGAGATACTCGACGTATCCGCAGACGAGATACTAGGCTTGAAAAAGTAAATACAAAGACCCCGCTTTTGCGGGGTCTTTGTTTGTTTACTGCGGCGTGTCGGGGACGCCACGCCCTACAAGTTGGCGGTGCGGTATCCCCCGCTTTCGGTTCGCATAAAACACAATCGCCCGCCGATCCCCGTAGGGCACGACCTCCGCAGCGTGCCGCTTTTTAATTGATTTCATCATGCAAATCCGCAACGGCGTGTCGGGGACGCCACGCCCTACAAGCTGGCAGTGCGGAATCCCCCGTTTTCGGTTCGCATAAAACACAATCGCCCGCCGACCCCCGTAGGGCACGACGTCCTCGGCGTGCCGCTTTTTTATCGATTTGAAAACATCAAAAAAATGCAGACCCTTGGGGTCTGCATTTTTTTAATATTTGCTTATCTGATATATTTTCCGCCTTCGCCTTCACGGATGAGGAATACCTGAATTTCTTCCCCCGATTTTGCATCGACATATACGATAAAGTTTTCCGTCTCGGTGTAGCAGGCGATCTCGTAAGCAAGCACTTCTTCGCCGTTCACCGCGATCATGGCAAGATTGACTTCATAGGGCGTCAGGTAACTGCTAATCGCGCTCAATGCTTCCCGTTCCCCGATTTCGGGTTCGGAGAAATCGCGTCCGATGTGATTGAACAAATATCCCGAAGCGTCCATGCCGACCACTCTGCCCTTTTCCTCGCATACGCGCACTCTGATCGAATCGGAATACACGCGCACGCCGTCCTGCACGCTCACATAAGTGATGTTCGCAACCATGCCCGTATCGGAGAGGAAGCTCGCCTCAACGTTTCTGATCCCGATCGAAGCAAGATAATCTCTTGCAAGACGGTCGCAGGTTTCAAGGTCGAAATTCTTCTGACTGCACTCTTCATAGGTGTCGAAGAAGATCAGGTTTCCGCCGTTCTTCGTGATTTCCGCATAGATCTCGTTGCCGTTTTCGTCGGTCAGAACGTAGTTATAGAGTCCCGCGCCGTGCGCCGTGCCCTCGCCCGTCATGCGGACGTCGGTCACGTGGTAGCCGTTAAAGTAATCTTTCACGAGCTGGGTAGCGCGTTCTTCCGTAATTTCTTCCTGCCCCATAAGCTGATTTTCGCCTACGTTGCCTACGCCGGAGAAGGGCGCATCCACCGTCGTTTCGGGGGTCTTGTGCGTGTTCTGTCCCGCTTCCGTGAAGCGGTTCTGCAAATCGCTCTTTCCGCCGTTCATGAACGCGTGAAGATCGCTGTCGCTCATGTTCATAACGATCCCGTTCAGTTCGTGATACAGAGCCGAGTTCACCTCATAGAGGTAGTTCACCGTATTCAGTTCGGTCTCGGTGAGGGTCTTGCCCTTTGCAAGCTGCGCAAGCAGAGTTCTTGCATAACTGCCCGTGCGGTTGACGAAAGACGATATATCCGTACTTGTCGCCGCGTCAACGGGAATGCGTTCGAGCGCGCTCTCCATAAGCTCACTATCTACAAGAAGATCGGTCAGCAGTCTGCGCTGTTCCTCTCTGCCCGTGGCAATTCTCAGCTTCGATAAATTTCCGTCCATATCCTCGGATACGGAAACCATTTCGTAGAGTGTGGAGCGGTAACCGCTTGCCGCCTCGGTATCCATTTCGTTCATGCGCACCGCGCCCGCCGTGACGACGGTCGCCAGCGCAAGAGCCGCCGTGCCGAGGGAGATGACCGCCGCAAGCCAGCCGCCGAAGCCGGGCGCGTGCTTTTTGCGTTCCGTCCTCTGTTCGCGCTTGTGCTTTCTGTTCTCCGCTCTTCTTTCGCGCTTTGCTTCGCGCGCCTGCGCCTTTCTCTCGCGCGCTTTGTCCCGCGCCTCCTGCTTTTTGCGGCGGATCGCGGCGTGCTCTTTCTTTTCACGGGCGAGCCTCTTTTGCTTTTCCGCTTTCGACTCGTTTTTGAGAATCTCGCGGCGCGCCGCCTTTTCCGATTTCTTTTCGAGCTTCTTTGCTTTCAGCTCCGCCTTTTTATTCTCTTTGGCTTGAATGCGCTCCGCCTTTTTCTCTTTCAGCGCCGCCTTCTTTTCGATCTTTTTCGCTTTGAGAGCGGTCTTCTTTTCGAGTTTCTTCTCTTTGAGCTTTGCGCGCTTCAAGAGCTTTTCTTCCTTTTTGGCGGCTTTCTTCTTGGCGGCGTTCAGTCTCTTTTCCGCAGCCGCCTTTTCCTTTGCTTCCGCTCTCTTCTTCTTTTCCTCTTTCTTGGATTCTTTCGGGGAAAGTTTCTTTTTCGGCGCGGAAGCCTTTACGCTTTTCTTTTTCGCGGTCTGCTTCGCCGTCTTTTTGACAGGTTTTTTAGGCGCCGTCTTTTCCGCTTCGTAAGCCTTTTCCTGTTCTACGCTTTCGACTTTCTTTGCACCGCTCGATACGTTTTTTCCGATTTCCTTTTTCATGTCTCCTCCTTAAATGGCAAATACGTGTTTGCCGATGGTCGTCACCGTCTGACGGCTGAAAATCCACGCGCTCGTAGCCTTGGCGGGATTATAGTAATAGAGTGCGCCGTAGGTCGGGTCCCAACCGTTCATCGCGTCGCGCGCGGCGTTGTAAGCGGTCTGGTTGGGTTCGAGATTGATCTGCCCGTCCGCAACCGCCGTGAAAGCGCCCTTCTGATAGATGACGCCTGAGATCGTATTCGGGAACGACGGACTTCTCAGGCGGTTCATAATGACCGCGCCGATCGCCACCTGCCCCGTATAGCTCTCTCCTCTGCCTTCCGCATAGATCGCCTTCGCCATCAGATACACGTCGGACGAACTGTAATTCGAGGACGACGGTTTGTTATTCTTGTTTCCGTCGAGCACATTATACGAGTCGTTCATGCCGAGCGCCGCATAAGTGGCTTTGCCCACGATACCGTCCGCCGTCAGCCCGTTCTTTTTCTGGAACGAAATGACCGCTTTTTTCGTGCCGGAACCGAAAATTCCGTCCACGGCACCCGAATAGTAGCCCCATTGTTTCAGTCTGCGCTGAACTTCCTTGACTTCGCCCCCGCGGCTCCCCTGACGGAGAACGGCGGCTTCCACAGAAAGCTCGATCGCTGTTTCGGCGGTATCGCGCCCGGCATTTACCGCAATCGCCGTGACGGACGCCGCGGCAGAGGCGGTAAGAGCAAGCGTCAATGCGCCGATTGCCAAATACTTCTTCATAATTTCCTCCTATGCACAATTTGAGCAGTCGGAAAAAATTTATGCGGATTTATCACGCGGAATTTTGCATAAAAAACAGGGCGGAGATTTTGAAATTCTCCGCCCTATTCCTAAAATAAATCAAACTTATTCCAATCGTTTTAATCTTAATGCCCCTTTGACGATCATCGTGACCCCGACGGCGATCACCGCAATGCTCACGGCGACGGCGGTAAAAATAAGCGTCGCCCGCATACTGCTAAAATCCCCGAACGTGCAGATCAGCGTTGAGGTCAGGGCAAGGATCGAGACGAGCGCGTCAACAAAATTGATGTTCCGTATCGTCTGCAATACGGCGTTCTGCATTCTTACCGTCTTGACCAAATTGACAATCGCAACTGTGATCTTGAAAAAGGAATAGGCGGCGTTGGCGATCGCGATCACCATACCCGTTTGAGCGGGTTTTTCCGTCGTCACCATCTGAACGATCGCGGCGGTCAGCGCGGCTTGCAGAAACAGCAGGATCGCGCCGTTCGCAATGTATATTTTCGTAACTTCCCGCCGGTACCGCGCTTCGTCCTCGGCATACTTTTTTTTCGTATTGCGGAGCGTTCCCAAAAAAATGCCCTTCTGCAATGTAAGAACGATATAGTAAACCGCCAACGCCCCGTACCAAATCGACGAATACAGAATGCCCGCCGCGGCATTGACGCACGCGATGAAAATATTCACGGCAAACGAGCCGATGAACAACAACAGCGCACGGACGCCGCGGTCGGCGACAGCGCCGCCCAGAATCTTCGATTTTCCGATTCTTTCCCGTAATTTCATATCAACCGACGGGCGTGTATTTTACGAGCAAATCCGCAATATATTCCATATCTTCCTCGCATCCGCCTTTCAGCCATTCGACGATGACCGCGTGCATTCCGCTCACATAGAACATCAGCATGTACTTCCGCTCTTTCTGCGGAACGTGGTAGCGTTCCAGAATCGGCTCAAAAATTTCTTTGTACGCCTCCTGAAACGAATTGGGAATCCTAAATAAATTCGGTTTGGAAATTGCCGCCATGAACAGTTTTTTATATTCTTTCAGAACCGAAAGATAGGGAATGATATACTTCGGCGAGATCAGATACAGTTCTTCAAGCGGACAGGTTTTCAGCTTTTCCCTGTCGATTGCCGACTGATCGTACTTTTCCGTAAAGCGGGAATAACCGTAGGCAAGACTTTCTTCCAAGAGATCGTTCATGCTTTCGTAATGCAGATAAAAGGTGGAACGGTTCACGCCCGCTTTCACGCAAATTTCTTTGACCGTAATGTAATCGAAATCCTTTTTTTCAAGCAGTTGCAACAACGCTTCGTCCATCAGTCGGGCGGTGTTAAAATATTTGCTTTCCGATTTATTCAAACGACCGCCCTCCCGAAAACAGAATTTTATTCCTCTTCACTGATCGAATTTGCAAGCGCGATAATGTCGCCCGCATATTTTTGCTTTCTGCTTTTGCTGAACTTGTCATAGATAAAATAATTTGCGATCGCGCCCGCAATGCCCAGCGACCCGACGATACTGCCGACGATCATAAAGACCGTTCCGCCGTCCCCCAGCGTTCCCATTGCAAAACACATTCCGATGCCTAAAATCAGCGTCGATACGATTCCGAGAACGATCGCAAGTACAAGGGGCGGTCTCTTCACCTTTCTGTCCAGCTTTTTCAGCTGTACGACCTTGGAAGTATTCTTCACCGAATACTCGTTTGCGATTGCCTCTGCATAAATTTTGTCCGTGTTCATTTTTTTACCCTCCTGTGCTGAACTTCAAATCGATCATAGCACACAAAAGAAAAAAACGGAACAACACCGCGGGGCGGAAGTGTCGATTTCAGCACGGCGGCGGACGCTTTTTGATGATTATAGCACAATTTTTCAAAAATGTAAAATAGGGATAGCCCGCACAGCCTTTGATCAAGGCGGAGAGCTATCCCTGTTTTGAACTTTTTTACGGCAAAATCAGATTGCGCCGAGTTCGCTGTCCGTCTGAGCGATCCGAAGATCGACGACCTTTCTTGCGGCTTCCAGCGTTTCCGCACCGTTGATCCTGACTTCGCTCTTGCCTCCGTCATCCGTCGAGTAGTACAGTACGGGCGCGTCCTCTTTAATGCACAGCTTGAACAGCGTCTTTCCGCGGTATTTGAACAGTACTGCGTACTTTCCGTCGTTCTGCATCGTCCTCGGCTTGTTCATAATATAACTGCCGATCTCGTAATAGCACCGTTTCGCATCGTCGCTCAGTTTTCCGTACAGCTCTTCGAGCGATACGATCTTCTCGCTCTCGTCGATCCAGAACGCTTCGTCCGCCGCTGCCGCCGCTTCGTCGTACGCCTGCGCGGAAGCCGCCTGCGTCTGATTCTGCAACAACTGGTTGATAAGTTCCTGTTGCTGTGCCATCTGCGCCTGTTGCGCCGCCATTTGCGCCTGCTGTTGCGCCATCTGCGCGCGCAACGCCTCCGTTTCGGGCGAAGCCTCGCCGAACTGTTGCTGGGGCGCGCCGTAGCCCGCCTGAGGCTGAGGCTGGGGTGCGCCGTACGCGTTCGCATCGCTCTGCGCGGGCGGTAGCGCCTGCATCTGCGACATGGCGGGGAGCAATGCCGAAACCGTCTCCGCGAGCAGGCTCCTCATATCGTCGTACTGCATCTGCGGCTGTTGATAGTTCT